>NZ_BCRO01000019.1 GCF_001552635.1 Actinomadura hibisca NBRC 15177
CCAATCGCTGCACGAGAAACTCGCGTCCCTGTGTGGTTCCCGGAAAACAAACGGGAACCGCTACAATTGAAGAACCGAGCCTTGAGTCGCTCGGACGATGATCTTCCCGCACCCGCAAGGGTGGTCGGGGGTTGGTCGTTCGGTGGTTATGGCGAAGGGGAAACACCCGGTCCCATCCCGAACCCGGAAGTTAAGCCCTTCAGCGCCGATGGTACTGCACGGGAGACTGTGTGGGAGAGTAGGACACCGCCGGACTCTTTTTGCAGGAAGGCCCCGCCAGCAATGGCGGGGCCTTTCTCATTTCTACGTCCCGAACATCGCCCGTCTCGCCGCGCCCACCGTCTCCTCCAGCGTCGAATGAACCCTCAGATCCGGTCGCGACAACGCCAACTGCTTCACCACGTCCCGGCGCCGCACATATCCCGGAGAAGCCCCCACCTCCACCGGCGTCCCTCGCTCGACCAGCCGGCCCAGCTCGTACATCGAGATCGGCTGCTGCACTTCCGGGCTCGGGCTCGGTGGGAACCAGAACAGCACGAACCGCGCCCGATGCGGCTCCTCGTGCAGGTAGCGGTGCTCCCATTCGATCTGTGAGGCGAACGCCGTGTCGTCCTGAAGGTCGAAGGCGGCCCGCCTCGGGTTCAGCACGGTGACGGCCAGGTCGGCGAGCATCTCGAACGCGGCCCCCTGCCAATCCTCTGTGCCGGTGATTCCGCCGGCCAGGAAGACGGAGAACCCCTCTCCTGAAGGGGCGGCGTCCGGTGCCTCCACGTACTGCGCTCGTCTGGCTTCCATCCACGCACCGTACTTCCGCCTCACCACAGCCCAAAGGGCGAGGGACAAGCCCCCGCCCTTTGGTCCGCCTCTATTCGAATTACCGGAATGCAGCGGCATTCCGCTCGGCCCACTCCCCGAACGGGCGCGGAGCACGGCCCAGCACCTTTTCCACGTCCGGGCTGATGCGCTGCTCCTCAGGCTTGGGCTCTCCGAGCACCGCCAGGGTGGTGTCGACCACGGGTTCCGGGATGAACTGCAACAGCTTCGCCCGTGCCTCCTCCCGCGTCAGTTCGACGAACCGGATCGGCTCCCCGAGTGCCGCGCCGAGCGCCTCGGCCTGGGCTCGCGGCGTGTTCAGCTCCGGGCCCGTCAGCACGTAGGACTGTCCGGCGTGGCCCTTCTCGCGCAGCGCCGTCGCGGCCACCTCCGCGATGTCGTCCGGGTCCACCGTCGGCAGGCCCACGTCCCCGAACGGCGCGAAGACGGTCCGCTGGGTCCGGATCGGCTCCGCCCACGCGAAGGCGTTGGAGTTGAAGCCGCCCGGTCGCAGGATCGTCCACTCCACGCCCGACTCCCGCACGGCGTCCTCGATGGCCCGCATCCGGCCCCCGTGCGACTCCGATTCCGGCCTGGTCTCGACGCCCTGCGAGGACAGCAGCACGACCCGTCCGACGCCCGCGCTCTTCGCGACGTCGAGGATGTCGCGCGGGTTCAGCTGGTACGCGTTGGGCCCGGTGTCGTGCAGGAACAGCGCGTCGGCGCCGTCGAGGACGGGGCGGAGGCTCTCGGGGTCGGCCAGGTCCGCCTGGTGGGGGCGCACGCCCTCCGGCACGGCCGTGGCCGAGACGTTGCGCGACACCGCCGTCACCTGCTCGCCCGCCGCCGCCAGGGCCTGCACGAGCGGTCGTCCCACGTTGCCGGTGGCTCCGGTCACCACGATCATGGTCGTCTCCTACTTGTTAGTTAGCTGGCTGACTTAGGAGGACGGTACGCGGTTCCTAGTCCGTTGTCTATAGTCAGTTGGGTGACTGACTCACCTCGGGCGCGCGGCACCGACAAGCGCCGTCGCCTCATGCGCGCCGCCGCCCGCGTCCTGCACGAGCAGGGCGTCGAGCGCACCACCATCGCCGACATCGCCCACGCCGCCGACGTCCCGGTGGGCAACGTCTACTACTACTTCAAGACCAAGGACGAGCTGGTCCAGGCCGCCCTCGCCGAGCACGCGGGCGGCCTGGCCGAGTTCACCGCCGAGCTGGAGAAGCTGCCCGAGCCCCTCGACCGGCTCAAGGCCCTGGTCGCCTCCTGGATCGAGCAGCGTGACGTCGCGGCGCGCCACGGCTGTCCCACCGGCACACTGGCCGTCGAGCTCGACAAGCGGGCCGAGGGCGGGCTCGATGCGGAGGCGGGCCGGGTCATCCGGCTGCTGCTGGATTGGGTGGAGGCGCAGTTCCGCCTGTTGGGCCGTCCCGACGCCGCCGACCTCGCCCTCACCCTCGTCGGCGCCTACCAGGGCATGTCCCTGCTGGCCAACGCCCTGCGCGAGCCCGGCATCGTGAGCCGGGAGGGCGCCCGCCTGACCAGGTGGCTGGACGCCCTGCCCGAGCCGGCCGCCTGATCGACGGTCAGGGGCGCAGGTCGGTCTTCGCCTCGCCGGTCTCCGGGTCGTAGGGGTAGGAGACGTGCTGGTGGATCATCTTCCAGCCGTCGTCGCCCCGCTGGAAGACGCGGGTGCCCCGGGACCAGCTCTCGTCCGCCTGGCCCGCCTGCATCCGGTTCAGGCCCCATGCGACGGCCAGGTCCCCGCGCACCAGGACCTTCAGGTCGGGCACGTCCCACGTGACGGTTTCGGGGGACGTGTTCATGCCCTGCTCGCAGATGTCGCGCATCTGGGCCGCGCCCGCGTACTGGAGGGGCTCCTCGTGCTCGTAGGAGACCACGTCGTCGGCGATCGGGGCCATGATGCCGTCCAGGTCCTTGGCCTCGGTGTCGGCGAACCACCGCTCGTGCAGGGCCCGGACCTCGTGCTCGCCGGTCGCGGTGTCCGGGGCGGCGTCGGGGAACGAGTGGTGCTCGTGTGCGACCGTCCAGCGGCCGTCCTGCTTGCGCAGGCCGAGGGTGAGGCGCAGGCGGTTCGGTGGGTTCTCGGCGAACTCCCGCTCGGTGCCGCAGCGCAGGAGGGCGTGCGCGAACGCCACGTCCTCGCCCGCGGTGACCTCCAGCGACTCGATCTCGAACACCGCGCCCTGGGCCTGCCACTGGAAGAACGGCGACCAGACCTCGCGGTAGGCGTCGATGCCGCGCACGCCCTCGTAGGGCGGCGGCACGTCGAACATGACGATGTCGTCGGCGTGGTCGGCCGTGACGGCGGCCAGGTCGCCGGTGTGCACCGCCGCCGCCCAGCGTTCGATCAGGTCCCGGATCTGCTCGTGGTCGTCGGCCATGGGTCCGCCCCTTCGGTTCGGTCGATCAGGTCCGCTGGTACGGACCCGCGCGCCGGGCGGAAGTCATCGCCGTCAGTCCTCGCCGAGTTCGAGCAGGGAGAAGCCGCTGCCCCCGCAGTCGGCGCAGCTCGCCCCCGCCCGCCGCCCGTCGCCGTGGCAGGCGCGGCACAGGCCGTCGTGCCAGGTCGTGCCGTCCAGCGAGTAGTGCGGGTTCGGGTAGTGCGCGTCCGGCAGGACGCACTCCTCCTGCGTGCGGGCATGGCGGCGACCGCACAGGTCCTTGCCCACGCCCCGGCCCTGGCGCTCCTGAATGACCGACCTCCCCTCGCGGTGAACCCCTGGTGGGCCAAGCTACGGCACGCCTCTGACAGTCCGGCCGCGTGTCGTCGGGGTGGTGGTCCTTCCCATGCGGGGCCCTGGCAAAGAGTGGTCGAGCCGTTACGATGCGAGTGTCCCCCCGGACTCAGAACGCGAGGTGCCGGTGACCGGTGGTGCGTTGCGGACGGCCGGGCGGCTGCCCGCCGAGGTGACCAGTTTCGTCGGGCGGCGGCACGAGCTGGCCCGGCTGCGGCGGTTGCTGGAGACCGCGCGGCTGGTGACGCTGCTGGGCCCCGGCGGCGTCGGCAAGACGCGGCTCGCGCTGCGCGCCGCGCGGGAGGCGGCCCGGTCCTTCCCCGACGGCGTGTACTTCGTGGACCTGGCGGCGGTGGGGGAGCCGGGCCTGCTCGCCCAGACCGTCGCCGACGCCCTGGACCTGCCCGACCAGTCGGTACGGCCGCCGCTGGACGTGCTGGCCGCCGAGGTCGCCGACCGGCGCGTGTTGCTGGTGCTGGACACCTGCGAGCACCTGGTGGACGCCTGCGCGATGCTGGTGGAGGTGCTGCTGCGCGCCGGACCCGGCGTGCGGGTGCTGGCCACCAGCAGGCAGCCGCTGGACGCGGCGGGCGAGCACATCCTGCCGGTCGCGCCGCTGGCGGTCACCGGCGACGAGGGCGACGAGGCGGTGGCGCTGTTCGCCGAGCGCGCCGCCGCCGTCCTGCCCGGCTTCGCGCCGACCGGCGCCGAGCGCGAGCAGGTCGCGCGGTTGTGCCGCCGGCTGGAGGGCATCCCGCTGGCGATCGAGCTGGCGGCGGTGCGGATGCGCGCCCTGTCGATCGACCAGATCGTCGCGCGGCTGGCCGACCGGGAGTTCCTCACCGGCGAGCGGCGCACCCGGCACATCCGCCACCAGACGCTGCGCGGCGCCATCCGCTGGAGCCACGACCTGTGCACCCCGGCCGAGCAGGCGTTGTGGGCGCGGTTGTCGGTGTTCGCCGACGGGATCGACCTGGCGGCGGCCGAGCGTGTCTGCGCCGACCGGGAGCTGGCCGCCGACCGGGTGCTGGAGGTCGTCGCCGGGCTGGTCGACAAGTCCGTGCTGACCCGCGACGCCGACGGCCGCTACCGGATGCTGGACACCCTGCGCGAGTACGGGGCGGCCCGGCTGGAGGAGCGCGGCGAGACCGAGGCCGTGCGGGCGCGGCAGCTCGCCTACTACCGCGCGACGACGGAGCGGCTGGGGCGGGAGCTGACCACGCCCCGGCAGCAGCGCTGGTTCGAGTGGGAGCGGCGCGAGCACGGGAACCTGCGCGACGTCCTGGAGCACGCGATCGCCCGCGCCGACGCGGGCGGCGCGCTGAGCCTGGTGGCGGGACTCGTCTGCGTGTGGTTCGCGCGCGGTTGCCTGCGCGAGGCCCGGTTGTGGACGGGCCGGGCGCTCGCCCTGCCCGGCGGCGATCCCGACGACCGGTTCCGGGCGCTGCTGGGCGCGGCGTTCGTCGCGCTGTTCCAGGGGGACCGGACGGGGGCCGCCGAGCTGCTGGAGGACGCCGGACGGACGGCCGCGCAGCCTGATCAGCAGGCGTACCTGACCGAGATGACCGGCATCCTGAAGTTCTTCCAGGGCGACCCCGACACGGCCGCCGACCTGTTGCAGAAGGCGGTCCGGCGGCACGCCGAGGAAGGGCACACCGACGTCATCGCCCTGGTGAGCGGCATGTTCGCCGCGTGCGCGCTGTACTTCCGGGGCGAGCCGCCCGAGGCCGAGCAGGCCGCCGAGGACGCGGTGCGGACCTGCCGCGACCTGGGCGAGGAATGGTGCCTGGCGCTGGCGTTGTGGGCGCGCTGCGCGGTGCGGCTCATGCGCGGGCGGGTGGCCAGGGCCGAGACCGACGCGCTGGAGTGCCTGCGGATCTCCGCCCGGCTGGAGGCGTGGGTCTCGTTCACCGGCGCTCTGGAGCTGATGAGCGCCTGCGCGATGGAGCGCGGCGAGCCGGACCGCGCGAGCCTGCTGTACGGGGCCGCCGAGCGGCGGCGGGAGGCGCGGGGCCAGTCCTACATGGGCGACGCCTTCGCCGACATCTGGCGACTGGCGGGCGACCGCCTGAGCGCCGAGCTGGGAGCGGAGACGTTCCGGGCCCGTTACGCCGAGGGCGCGGCGCTGCCGGACGCGGAGGTGCTGGCGCTGGCCTCGCGCGAGGCCCGGGCCGTCCCGCCGCCGGTCCCGCCCGATCCGGAGCCGGGGCTCCGGGAGCGGCTGACGCGCCGCGAGCAGGAGATCGCGGGGCTGGTCGCCGAGGGGTTGTCGAACCGGCAGATCGCCGAACGCCTGGTCATCTCCAAGCGCACCGTCGACTCCCACGTCGAGCACATCCTGGCCAAGCTCGGCTTCGCCTCGCGCGCCCAGGTGGCCGGATGGGTCGGGCGCGGCGGCTGACGCGCGCCCGCGCGTACGGCGGCCGTGGGGCGGGCCGTCCGGAACGCCGGGCGGCCCGCCCCAGAGCGGGTCAGGAGCCGTCCAGGCCCCAGCGGCGGCGCAACGAGCGGTCGGCCGCGCCGAACGCCACGTCCACCAGGATGCCGATCACCAGGATGACGATCATCGTGGCGATCAGCCCGGCGGCGTCGTTGACGTCGCGGTCGGTGCCCAGCTGCGCGCCCAGCGACTTGCGGCCGAAGTTCACGATCAGCTCGCCCGCCATCAGGCTGCGCCAGGCGAACGCCCAGCCCTGCTTCAGCCCGCTGACGAACGCGGGCAGCGTGGCGGGCAGGATCAGGTGCCGGTACATGTTCAGCCCGCGCAGGCCCATGACGCGGCCCGCGCGCTGGAGGATCGGCGGGATGTAGTCGACGCCGGAGATCAGGCCGTTGGCGATCGAGGGCGCGGCGCCCAGCACCACCACGAACAGGATCGCGCTCTCGCTGATGTTGAACAGCAGCACCGCGAACGGCAGCCACACGATCGACGGCAACGTCTGCAGGCCGGTGATCAGCGAGCCGAACGCGGCGCGCAGCACCCGCACCCGGGCGACCGCCGCGCCGATCAGCGTGCCGATCGCCACCGACACCGCGAAGCCGACCACCGCCCGCTGCATGGTGGTGGCGGTGCTCTCGGCCAGGGACCCGTCCTCGATGCGCTTCCACAGCTCGGGGAAGACGTCGGCGGGCCCGGGCAGCACCCAGGGTTCCTTCCAGCCCGACCAGACGACGGCCTGCCAGACCAGCAGGCCCAGCACGATCGCGCCGAGCTTGGGCCAGGCCGACGACCAGATCCGCAACGCCCGGCCGCGGGTGGTGGCGCCCGCCAGCTCCAACGCGTCCAGCCCGGCGATCTGCCGCTGGAGGGCACTGTCGGGCGGGGTGTCGGCCGGGGGCGTCTTGTGGGTGTCAACGGCCATGACGGCCCACCTCCTCGCGGAGCCGGTCGGTGATGGTGCCCGCGAGCGTGGCGACCTCGGTCGAGTCGATGCGGCGCGGCCGCTCCATCGGCACGGGGAACTCCTCCACGACGCGGCCGGGACGGCTGCTGAGCAGCACCACGCGGTCGCCCAGGCGCACGGCCTCGCGGACGTTGTGGGTGACGAACAGCACGGTCAGGCCGCGCTCGCGCCAGATCCGCTCGATCTCGTCGTGCAGCAGGTCGCGCGTCATGGCGTCGAGCGCGCCGAACGGCTCGTCCATCAGCAGGACCGTTCCGGTGTCGGGGTCCTTCTCGTCCACGGTGAGCGCCAGCGCGCGGGCGAGCGCGACGCGCTGCCGCATGCCGCCCGACAGCTGGTGCGGGCGCTTCTTGGCGAAGCCGTCCAGGTGCACCGACGTCAGCAGGTCGGCGGCGCGCCCGCGCCGCTCGGACCGGGGGACGCCGCGCATCTTCAGCGCCAGTTCGAGGTTGCCGGTGACGGTCAGCCACGGGAACAGCGCGGGCTCCTGGAACATCAGCGCCACCCGGGCGCCGCCGGTGTCGATCGTCCCGGCGCTCGGCCGGTCCAGGTCGGCGACCAGGTTCAGCAGGGTGCTCTTGCCGCAGCCGGAGGCGCCCAGCAGGCACACGAACTCGCCGGGGCGCACGTCGAGGGACACGTTGTCCAGCGCGAGCAGCGCGCCCGCGCCGGAACCGAAAGCTTTGGAGACGCCGTCGAGCCGGACCGCGGCTGCGGTCCGGCCCGGGGCGGCCTGGAGGGCCTGGGACATCAGACGTTGACCTCTGCCTTTCCGCCTGCCTTGAGGATGGAGTTGAGAACGGTCAGGTCGTAGATGCCCTTGAGGTCGACCGGCTCCAGCAGGCCGACGTCCTGGGCGTTCTTGGCGCCGGTCTCCAGCGAGGAGGCGATCGGGTCGTTGGTGAACTCGACGTTCTTGAAGGTCGAGTCCAGCACCTCGGGCTTGAGCGGCTTGCCGGTCAGCACGTTGAGCTGGTCGTTGGCGACCTTGGCGGCGGCGGCCTTGTCGTCGTTGATGAACTGGTTGGCCTCGACGTGCGCCTCCAGGAGCTTCTTGACCAGGTCCGGGTGCTCCTTCTGGAAGTCGGTGCGCACCAGCAGGTGGGTGATGACGAACTTGCCGCCGGGCCACAACGTCTTCTCGTCCACCAGGACCTTGCCCTTGCTCTCCAGCTGGAGGCGGCTGGCGAACGGCTCGGGCACCCACGCGCCGTCGATCTTGCCCTCGGCGAACGCCTGGAGGGTCAGCGAGTTCTCCTGCGGCACGACCTTGACGTCGCCGCCGCCCGCGAGGTCGGTCTTGAGGCCCTGCTGCTTCAGCCAGTGCCGCAGCGCCACGTCCTGGGTGTTGCCCTTCTGCGGCGTGGCGATCTTCTTGCCCTTGAGGTCGGCCGCCGTCTTGATCTCCGGCTTGACGACCAGCGCCACGCCGCCCGAGGCCGCCCCGGCGATGATCTTCACGGCCTTGCCCTTGGACTTGGCCCAGGCGTTGATGGCCGGGTTCGGGCCGACGTAGGTGGCGTCGATGCCCTTGGCGAACAGCGCCTCGACGGCGGCGGGCCCGGCGTTGAAGGACTGGGTGCGCAGCTTGACGCCGCTGCCCAGGTGCTTCTCGTAGATCTTGTTCTTGATGCCGACCAGCGCGGTGGCGTGCGTGATGTTCGGGAAGAAGCCCAGGCGGACCTCGCCGGAACCCGCCTTCCCGCCGCCCGAGTCGTCACCACAGGCGCTGAGCGTTCCCGCACCGGCCAGGACGATCAGGGCTGTGGCGGCGATCCGGCCGCGGAACCTACGAACCATTGTCGGCATTCCCTACTAATCAAGTCGGATTGACGTGCACAGTAGACAATGTAGGTAATGGAAGCGTCAAGTCGCTTGCGCGGCACGATTGCGTAACATCCGCCGCATACGGGACCGGCGTGCCAGTTGGGCGCGGCCGGGAGGGGCTCGGTAGGCTCGGGGACCGACCGTCCGCACGTACCAACAGGGGAGATGCCCGTGTCGTCGATCGAGGCCGTACTCGCCCGGGAGATCCTGGACTCCCGCGGCAACCCGACCGTCGAGGTCGAGGTGCTGCTCTCCGACGGGACCGAGGCGCGCGCCGCCGTTCCCAGCGGCGCCTCCACCGGCCAGTTCGAGGCCGTCGAGCTGCGCGACGGCGGCGAGCGCTACAACGGCAAGGGCGTGCGCAAGGCCGTCAAGGCCGTCAACGACACCGTCGACGAGAAGCTCGTCGGCTACCCCGCCGCCGAGCAGCGGCTGATCGACCAGCTCCTGATCGACCTGGACGGCACCCCCGACAAGTCCAAGCTCGGCGCCAACGCGATCCTCGGCGTCAGCCTCGCGGTCGCCAAGGCCGCCGCGATCTCGGCCGACCTGCCGCTGTTCCGCTACGTGGGCGGCCCCAACGCGCACCTGCTGCCGGTGCCGATGATGAACATCCTGAACGGCGGCGCGCACGCCGACACCAACGTGGACGTCCAGGAGTTCATGGTCGCCCCGATCGGCGCGGCGACCTTCGCCGAGGGCCTGCGCTGGGGCACCGAGGTCTACCACGCGCTCAAGTCGGTGCTGAAGGCCAAGGGCCTGGCCACCGGCCTCGGCGACGAGGGCGGCTTCGCCCCCGAGCTGCCCAGCAACCGCGAGGCCCTGGACCTCATCCTGGAGGCGGTCCGCAAGGCGGGCTTCACCCCCGGCCGCGACGTCGCGCTCGCCCTGGACGTGGCCGCCAGCGAGTTCCACGCCGACGGCTCCTACACCTTCGAGGGCGCCAAGCGCTCGGCCGAGGACATGGCCGCCTACTACGGCGAGCTGCTGCGCGACTACCCGCTGGTCTCCATCGAGGACCCCCTTGACGAGGAGGACTGGGCGGGCTGGAAGAACCTCACCGACGCCGTCGGCGGCAAGGTGCAGCTGGTCGGCGACGACCTGTTCGTCACCAACCCCGAGCGCCTGGCCCGCGGCATCGAGACCGGCACCGCCAACGCGCTGCTGGTCAAGGTCAACCAGATCGGCACCCTCACCGAGACCCTGGACGCGGTCACCCTCGCCCAGACCAGCGGCTACCGCTGCATGATGAGCCACCGCTCCGGCGAGACCGAGGACACCACGATCGCCGACCTCGCCGTGGCCACCAACTGCGGCCAGATCAAGACCGGCGCCCCGGCGCGCAGCGACCGGGTCGCCAAGTACAACCAGCTCCTGCGCATCGAGGACCTGCTCGGCGACGCCGCGCGCTACGCCGGCGCGTCCGCGTTCCCGCGCTTCGACTGGGACGGCTGACCCGCGCCGGGCCGGGGCCGCGACGGCCCCGGCCCGCGCAGGGCGCCGTACGGCGCGCCGGCCCGACCCGACCCGCGAACTGGGGGCACCCCTTGGCGAAGGGCGACGACCGCACCGTCTCCCGGGAGGACGACGACTCCCCGGCAGGCGGCGCGCGCCGCAACAATCCCGCCCTGACCAGCCGCGCCGCGATCCTGGCGGTGGTGGTCTGCGCGATCGCGCTGAGCCTGGCCTATCCCGTCCGGGAGTACATCGCCCAGCGGCAGGAGATCGCCGACCTCCAGCACAAGGAGCACCAGGCGCGCAGGCAGGTCGAGGAACTCGCCCAACGCAAGCAGCGGCTGGGCGACAGGTCGTACATTGAGCGGGAGGCCAAGCAGCGGCTGCACTACTGCATGCCGGGGGAGAAGTGCTACATCGTCCTGGACGGCGGCGGCGGCAACGGGCGGCAGGCCGAGCGGGGCGGTCCGGCGAGCAGGCCGCCGTGGTACGAGACACTGTGGCGGTCGGTGGAGACCGCCGACCGGACGCGCTGACCGCGTGCCGCGCCCGCCGGGACGACCGGCGGCACCGGCGGGGGGCCGGGGCGGCGCGGGCACGCACACGACTGGAACCCGCGACCCGCGGGTGGGGACCCAACACATGATCGACGAACGTGACAGGGCCGCGGTGGCGGCCCAGCTCGGCCGCGAACCGCGCGGCATCCGGCGGGTGGCCTACCGCTGCCCGTGCGGCCTGCCCGCGGTGATCGAGACCGCGCCGCGGCTGCCCGACGGGACGCCGTTCCCGACGCTGTTCTACCTGACCTGCCCCAAGGCGGCCTCGGCGATCGGGACGCTGGAGGGCAGCGGCGTCATGCGGGGCATGCAGGAGCGGCTGGCCACCGATCCGGGGCTGCGGGCCGAGTACGAGGCCGCGCACCGCGACTACCTGGAGCGCCGCGACCGGGCCACCGTCGAGGACGGGATCGAGCCGCTGCCCGAGGGGATGCAGAGCGCGGGCGGGATGCCCGAGCGGGTCAAGTGCCTGCACGCCCTGATCGGGCACGAGCTGGCCGTGCCGGGGGCCAACCCGTTCGGCCGCGAGGGGCTGGAGGCGCTGCCGGAGTGGTGGCGCTCGGGCCCGTGCGTGTGCGTGCCCGGCCCCGACGACGACCCGACCCCCGCCCCCGCCCCCGAGGAGACCCCGTGACACGCGTCGCCGCCATCGACTGCGGGACCAACTCGGTCCGCCTGCTGATCGCCGATATCGCGGGCGGCCGGGACGGCGGGACGCTCACCGACGTCGAGCGCCGCATGGAGATCGTCCGCCTCGGCCAGGGCGTGGACCGCACCGGCCGCCTGGCCCCCGAGGCCCTGGAACGCACGTTCGCCGCGATGCGCGGCTACGCCGCCCTGATCGCCGAGCACCGGGCCGAGAAAGTGCGGGTGGTGGCGACCAGCGCGACGCGCGACGCCGAGAACCGCGCCGAGTTCGTCAGCGGCGTGGTGGAGATCTTCGGGGTGGTGCCCGAGGTGATCACCGGCGACGAGGAGGCGCGGCTGTCGTTCATCGGCGCGACCCGCGAGCTGGCCGAGCTGCGCCCGGCCCGCCCCTACCTGGTGGTGGACATCGGCGGCGGCTCCACCGAGTTCGTGCTGGGCTCGGCCGACGTCGAGGCGGCCCGCTCGGTGAACATCGGCTGCGTCCGCATGACCGAGCGGCACCTGAGGGACGGCGACCCGCCCACCCCCGACCAGATCTCCGGCGCGGCCGCCGACATCGACGCCGCGCTGGCCGAGGTGCGCGAGAGCGTCCCGGTGGACGAGGCCCGCACGCTGGTGGGCCTCGCCGGATCGGTCACCACCGTCGCCGGGATCGCGCTGGGGCTGGAGGAGTACGACCCGGCGCGCATCCACCAGACGCGCATCACCGCGACCCAGGTCCACGAGGTCACCCGCAACCTGCTGCACGCCACCCGGGCCGAGCGCGCCGAGATCGGCGTGATGCACCCGGGCCGCGTGGACGTGATCGGCGCGGGGGCCCTCATCCTGGACCGGATCATGCGCGAGTACGGGTTCGGCGCGGTGGTCGTCAGCGAGCACGACATCCTGGACGGGATCGCCTGGTCCTTGGCGTGATTTTGGAAGCCCCGGCCCAGGGCGCTCGCCTGGCGGCTCGCACCCTGACCGTGTCTTGGCGAGTGCCAATCGCTTCGCGATCTGGCCGGGTGCGGCTCGCCTCCGGCTTTGCTGCACCCGGCCAGGTCGGGCACTCGCGTGGGGGCTGAGGTCTTGGGCCGGACCTAGCGCTTGACGGCCGCCAGCAGCGCCGGGATCAGGACGGCGTTGGGGTTCTGCTGCGGGACGTACAGCACCGACGCCGAGCCGCTGGACTGCTGGATCCAGACCCGGCCGTTCTCCAGCACCGCACCGGAGATCGCCGACCAGCTCAGCGACACGCGGTTGCCGCGCACCCCGCCCGGGTGCACGGTCAGGCCCTGCGCGACGTCGATCGACTCGCCCGCCCGCACGCTGCCCGCCAGCTCGGCGACCAGGCGCTGCTCGACGTTGCGGTGGCACAGCTCCACCAGGCGCTGCCAGAGCCGTTCGGGGTCGGAGGACCCGCCCGCCCCGCCGCCGGTGGCCGTGCCGGAGTCGATGACGACCTCGACGCGGGGACCGCCGTGGAAGGGGTTGCGGCCCACCTGGAAGATCCACTGCGTGCCCGGTCGCTGGCCGTGGCCGCCGGGGACGCTGGCGGCCCAGTAGGCGATCCACTCCACGTGCGTCCAGGCCAGCGAGGTGTTGCCGTAGGAGATGACCAGCTCGTCGGCGTGCAGGTGGAGGCCGCGCACGGTCGCGTCCACGGGCGGGGTGGACGGCTGGGGCTGCTGCGTCCAGCCGTGCCCGTAGGGCTGCTGGTACTGCTGCGGTTGCTGGTGCGCGGGTTGTTGCGGTGCCGGCTGGACGGGTTGTTGCTGCACCGCCGGTTGTTGCTGCGCCGGTTGTTGTTGCGGCTGCGGGATGGGCGGCTGCGGGTTCATGTGCTGGGTCCAGCTCTGGCCGTCCCACCAGCGCAGGCTGCCGCTGCCGTAGGGGTCGGGATACCAGCCCGCTTGTGACAAGGCACGCCTCCGCATCGCACGGTGCGCCGGAACTCCCCCCGACCCGGCGGAACCTGATCGTATCGACCCCGGCCCTCCGGCACACGGCCTTGTCCGGCCGCCCGCCCCGGCCCCGCCGGGCCCCGGGCGGGACGGCTCCGACCTGCGTGGCAGCATGGACGGATGACGAGCAACGAGCCCTTCGTGCCGCCCGGTACGGGGTGGCCGGAGGATCCGGCCCGCCCGGACACGCCCGTCGCGCACGGGCCGCTGGAGGTCGCCGAGCTGGCCGTGGACGCCCCCGGCCTGCACGAGCTGTGCGCGCGGCAGTCGGTGTGCCGGGCCTGCGACCGGCTGGTGGCCTGGCGGGAGAAGATCGCGGTCGAGCGGCGGCGGGCGTTCATCGACGAGCGGTACTGGGGCCGTCCCATCGCCGGATGGGGCGAGGACGAGCCGCGCATCCTGATCGTGGGCCTCGCCCCGGCCGCGCACGGCGGCAACCGCACCGGCCGCATCTTCACCGGCGACCGCTCGGGCGACTGGTTGTTCGCCTCGCTGCACCGCGTGGGCCTGGCGGCGCTGCCCACCAGCGTGCGGGCCGGGGACGGCCAGCGGCTCATCGGCGCGCGGATGGTCGCCTCGGTGCGGTGCGCGCCGCCCGACAACAAGCCGACCCCCGCCGAGCGCCTGACGTGCCAGCCCTGGCTGGCCCGCGAGATCGAGGACGTCGCGCCGAGCGTGCGGTGCATGGTGATGCTGGGCGGATTCGCCTGGCAGGGGGTGTGGCCCGCGCTCAAGCAGGCCGGGTACGAGGTGCCGCGCCCGCGCCCCAAGTTCGGGCACGGCGTGGAGACCGAGATCACATCGACGGTCGAGGGCGCCGCTCCGGTGACGCTGGTGGGCTGCTACCACCCGAGCCAGCAGAACACCTTCACCGGCCGCGTCACCGAGGAGATGCTCGACGCCGTCTTCACCCGGGCGCGGACGCTGGCCGGCCTCTGAACGGACCGGCCCGCGCGCAGGAACGGCGGGCCAGGGCCAGGCCAAGCGACCCGGACGGCTGATCGGCCCCCCGCGAGCCGATCAGCCGTCCGGCCGCTGGGCGCCCCCGTCGGGCCCTGTCCCGCCGCCGTTCTGTACTGCACTGGGTGAGATGCTCTGAAGGACGGAGTTGTTCGCCGGGAACCGGGTTTCTTTGGTGATGGTCCGTCCGGCCGGGCGAGCATCCATCGCCGGATGGGGGGAATATCGCCCTACCCGTGGGTACGAGTCCTGCCATGCCTCCTGAACGAACCCCCGAGAAGGCCCGGCACATCCTGATCATCGGCGGCGGTTACGTCGGCATGTACACCGCTCTGCGGCTGCAGAAGAAGTTGCGCGCCGAGCTCAGGCGCGGCGATGTCGAGATCACCGTCATCGACCCGCAGTCCTACATGACCTACCAGCCGTTCCTGCCCGAGGCGGCGGCGGGCAACCTGGAGCCCCGGCACGTGGTGGCCCCGCTGCGCCGCGTGCTCAGGCGCTGCCGGGTCCGCAACGGCTACGTGACCCGCATCGACCACGCGCGCAAGAGCGTCACCTACTGCCCGGCGGGCACCGACTCGGCCGGAGCCGACGGCAGGGAGATCCGCTACGACTTCCTGGTGGTGGCCGCCGGGTCGATCTCGCGGTTGTTGCCGATCCCCGGCCTCGGCGACTGCGGTATCGGCTTCAAGACCGTCGAAGAGGCCATCTACCTGCGCAACCACGTGCTGCACCAGCTCGACATCGCCGCCTCCAACGAAGGCGACGAGCGGGTGCGGCGGCGCGCGCTGACGTTCGTGTTCGTCGGCGCCGGGTTCGCCGGGATCGAGGCGCTGGCCGAGCTGGAGGACATGGCCCGCGACGCGCTGAAGTGGTATCCCGGGATCAAGGCCGAGGAGATGCGCTGGATGATGGTCGAGGCCACCGACCGCATCCTGCCCGAGGTCGGCCCGGAGATGGGCCGCTGGACGGCCGAGGCGCTGCGCAAGCGCGGCATCGAGATCAAGACCGAGACGTTGCTGAAGTCGGCGGAGAACCGGCGGATCGTGCTGAGCGACGGCGAGGAGTTCGAGGCCGGGACGCTGGTGTGGACGGCGGGCGTCAAGGCCCACCCGGTGGTGCGCGAGAGCGACCTGCCCATCGACGACAAGGGCCGCGTCATCGCCACCGCCGAGCTGACCGTCGAGGGCCTGGAGCGCGTCTACGCGGCGGGCGACAACGCGCGCGTGCCCGACCTCACCGACACCGGCGACTACTGCGCCCCCAACGCCCAGCACGCCGTCCGGCAGGCCAAGCGGCTGGCCGACAACATCGTGGCCGACTACCGCGGCAAGCCCCGCAAGCAGTACGTGCACGCCTACGTGGGCTCGGTGGCCGGACTCGGCCTGCACAAGGGTGTGGCGAACGTCTACGGCATCAAGCTGCGCGGACTGCTCGCCTGGTTCATGCACCGCACTTACCATTTGTCACGGATGCCGACCACCAACCGGAAGATGCGCGTCACCGCCGACTGGACGCTGGCGTTCTTCTTCCGGCGGGAGATCGTCTCCCTCGGGGAACTGGAACGCCCCCGCGAGGAGTTCGAACTGGCGAGCAAGGGATAACCACCGCACCGACGAGGAGGCGCACACTCCATGCACGACGGCGTCGCCTCCCGCCTCGCGCCGCTGGTCAACCGCATCCTGCTCGGCGAGCAGGACGGCGGCGAACCGCCGGTGCGCATCCGCGCCTGGGACGGCAGCGAGCTCGGCCCCGCCGGGGCGCCCACCTTCGTGGTGCGGCACCGTCGCGCGCTGCGCCGGTTGTTGTGGAAGCCGGGCGAGATCGGGCTGGTGCGCGCCTACGTGGCGGGCGAGCTGGACATCGAGGGCGACGTGTTCGCCGCGCTCGGGGCCGTCCAGCGGGTGATGCGCAGCGGCGACGAGCCGATCCGGCTGAGCAGCGACGACAAGCGGGAGATCGTGCGGACGGCGGTGATGCTCGGCGCCGTCGGCCCCGAGCCCAAGCCGCCCGCCGAGGAGTTCGCCCCCGGTGACCGCGCCTCTGGCGACCATGCCCGGGGCGGCCCGCTGGGGGAGTCGGCGGCGTTCTTCGCCCGGATGCTGGGGCCGTCGCTGGCGCACGGCAGCGGGCAGTGGGAGCAGGCCGTCGACCTGGACGACGCGCAGCGCGCCGCCCTGGACGGGGCCGCCGAGCGCCTGGGCCTGTACCCGGGCGCGCGGATGCTGGACCTGAACCCGGGCTGGGGCACGTTCGCGCTGCACGCCGCGCGCCACCACCAGGTGCGCGTGGTGGCGCTGTGCCGCACCATCGAGCAGGCCGACCACCTGCGCGACCGCGCCGCCGCCGAGGGCGTGGCCGAGCGTGTCGAGACGCGCGGCCACGACCTGGCCGAGGCGGGGGACGGCCCCTACGACGCCATCGCCGGGCTCGCCGGGGTCGAGCCCGCCGACCACGACGCCGCCCGCCTGCACGCCCTGCTGGCGCCTACCGGGCGGCTGCTGCTCCAGCAGCAGGTGCGCCGACCCGGCCCGCACCAGGTCCGCCGGACCTTCACCACCAGCTACATGTTCCCCGAGGACGCCGAGCTGCGGCCGCTGGCCGAGATCGTCGCGGGCCTGGAGGACGCCGGTCTGGAGGTGCGCGGCGTCGGCGCGCTGCGCGAGCACCACGCCCGCACGCTGCGCGCCTGGGCCGCCAACCTGGAGCGGCACTGGGCCGAGTGCGCCGAGCTGGCCGGTCCCGGCCGCGCCCGGGTGTGGTTGTTGTACCTGGCCGCCTCGGCGCTGGCGTGCGAGAGCGGGCGCGTCGGCGTTCACGAGATCTGCGCGATCCGCCGCGACCACGACGGCCGCGCGGGCGTCACGCTGGTGGAGGGACGCGCGGTGATGAGCCGCTGACCGGTCCCTTGCTCCGGCCGCGCCGGGAAGGGAAATCAACGGGTCCAACGGGGCTCGGCGGAATATCGGTTGCCCGAGAAGTTAATGGGCACCAGTATGATTGCCAGGCCCCTGTGGCCCAATGGCAGAGGCGGGCTCTTTAAAAGAGCTTATTGTGTCGGTTCGAATCCGACCAGGGGCACCGACCGGCCGGCGTCTCGCCCGAGACGCCGGCCGTCGCCGTCAAGGGGCGCGCCTCTCGGGAACGATTCCAAGACCTGCGACGTCTAGACTGACGCGGACGCCCTGGCCCTATGGAGGACCGATGGAGAGCAGGAACCCCGCCTTCCGGGGTGACAGATTCGAGCGGCAGGCGCACGCCTACGGCGCGCCCGCCCCCCAGCCGCTGAACGAGATGTACGGCGCGCCCTCCGCGCCCTCCTACGCGCCGCCGGCCGGCCGCGCGATGACCTACGACGACGTCGTGGTCAAGGGCTTCATGAGCCTGGCCACCCTGGTGCTCACCGCGACGCTGACCTGGGTGCTGCTGCCGATCCCGACCGCCCTCGCGGTCGGCGTGGTGGCGTTCCTGCTCCAGTTCGGCATCGGGCTGTACATCGCCTTCGCCAACAAGGCCAACGCGCCGCTGGTGCTCATCTTCTCGGCCGTCTACGGCGTGGGCGTCGGCGCGATCAGCCACTACTTCAACACCCTCTACAACGGGGTGGTCTTCCAGGCGGTGGTCGGCACCGCGCTCGCCTTCGCGGCGATGCTGGCGGTCTACTCGCTGCGCATCATCCGGGTGACCCCCAAGCTCACCCGCTTCGTGGTCGCCGCGGGCCTCGCGCTGGTCGCGCTGATGCTGGTCAACCTGGTGGTCGGGCTGTTCAACGACACCGGCATCGGCATCCGGGAGAACGGCCCGCTGGGCATCGCCTTCAGCGTGATCGCGATCCTGGTCGGCTGCTTCTTCCTGCTGCTGGACTTCGACAACGTCGAGCGCGGGGTGAACGCCGGGGCGCCGGAGAAGTTCGCCTGGTACTGCGCCTTCGGCCTGGTCACCAGCCTGGTGTGGATCTACCTGGAGCTGCTGCGCTTCCTGTCCTACTTCGCCGGGCGCGACTAGCGCCCCACCCGCAGCCGCAGAAGCAGATCAGCCCCCGCCGGTGCACCGGCGGGGGCTGATCTGTTGCGGGGTCTCGGGCCAGGGGTCGCGCCGCACAGCGGGGCGACAGCGGGGTTCATCCTTTGGCCGGACCTCGCGAAGTCTGTGGGGTGAGGCCCATGGGGTGGGGCCTGTGGGGCGGGCCGGCCTCAGTAGTGCCGGGCCCGGCGGGCACGCTCGTGCTCGCGCACCAGCGCGGCGGCGTAGCCGTGGGAGAGGCCGTGCTCGTCGGCCAGCCAGTTGCAGCGCTCCTCGCACCGGACGAACGACGGTCCGTTCTCGATGGCGTTGAACCACTCGGGGATGTCACGACCTGTGACTTGCGGAATGCGGGCGATCAGCTTGTTGTGCGTCTCCGGCGAGTGGCTCAGTGACAAGGTGCACCTCCAGGTCGGCGGGGCTCTTCCTGCCGACTCTGCAACACCGCCCCGGATGTGACAAGACCCCAACGGGCACCTATCTCTTACGTTACGTAGATCATCCATAAAGGATCGATCGTTCCGAACACGCAGGTGACCCGGGTGCGGGCGGTTCGGGACCGCCTGCGCCCGGGTCACCTGGTGACGCTGGGTGACGGCCTGCGCGGCCGTCGCCCGGACTAGCTCAGACGCTCTAGGACCATCGCCATGCCCTGGCCGCCGCCCACGCACATGGTCTCCAGACCGAACTGCTTGTCGTGGAACTTCAGGCTGTTGATCAGGGTGGAGGTGATGCGGGCGCCGGTCATGCCGAACGGGTGGCCGATCGCGATCGCGCCGCCGTTGACGTTCAGCTTGTCGATGTCCACGCCCAGCTCGTCGGCCGAGGGCAGCACCTGCGCGGCGAACGCCTCGTTGATCTCGACCAGGTCGATGTCGGCGATGGTCATCCCGGCCCGTGCCAGGGCCTGCTTGGACGCCTCCACCGGGCCCAGGCCCATGATCTCGGGGGACAGGCCGGTGACGCCGGTGGACACGATCCGCGCCAGCGGCGTGACGCCCAGCTCGGCGGCCTTGGTGTCGCTCATGATCACGACGGCGGCGGCGCCGTCGTTCAGCGGGCAGCAGTTGCCCGCGGTGACGGTGCCGTCGGGGCGGAACACCGGCTGGAGCTGGGACACCTTCTCGTAGGAGGTGCCGGCGCGCGGGCCGTCGTCCTTGGCGACCACGGTGCCGTCGGGCAGCGTGACCGGGGTGATGTCGCCGGCCCAGAAGCCGTTGGCGATGGCCTTCTCGGCGAGGTTCTGCGAGCGCACGCCGAACTCGTCCTGCGCCTGCCGGGACACGCCGCGGATCTGCGCGACGTTCTCGGCCGTCTGGCCCATGGCGATGTAGACGTCGGGCAGGCCGCCGCTCTCGCGCGGGTCGCGCCAGGTCGGCGCGCCGCCCTCGGCGGTCTTGGCGGTGCGCGCCGCGGCGTCGGCGAACAGCGGGTTCTGGGTGTCGGGCAGGCCGTCGCTGCTGCCCTTGGCGAAGCGGCTGACCATCTCGACGCCGGCGGACACGATGACGTCGGCCTCGCCGGCCTTGATCGCGTGCAGCGCCATGCGGGTGGTCTGGAGCGAGGAGGAACAGTAGCGGGTGATGGTAGCGCCGGGCACGGTGTCCCAGCCGAGCAGCACCGACACCACGCGGCCCATGTTGTAGCCCTGCTCGCCGCCGGGCAGGCCGCAGCCGAGCAGCAGATCGTCGATCTGGCTCGGGTCCAGCTGCGGCACCTTGGCCATGGCGGCCTCGACCATCTTCGCGGTGAGGTCGTCGGGCCGCAGGTCCTTCAGCGACCCCTTGAAGGCGCGGCCGATCGGCGAGCGCGCGGTGGCGACAATGACTGCCTCGGGCATGTGCGGGTCTCCCTGTCGTGCGACCTGTCTGCGCGACCCGCGGGTTACCCGCCGGTCACCTGCAACATAGCCGCTCCCGCCCGGGGTGGTACACGGCGGCCCCCGCACTTTGTTGACGCATCGTCCAATAAGTGCGGGTTTACCCTGCTGCCGGGCCCGGCGTCACTGCCCGTACATGCCCGGGGAGTCGCCCTGGGCGTCCCGGCGGGCGTGCAGCGTGCCGCCCTCGTCGCGCCAGACGCGCCAGCCGTCCACCGCGCCGGTGTACCAGCCGGGCGGCGCGTCCGGCGACTCGATCTTGCGGCCGGTGGCCAGGTCGTAGGCGCACAGCGGGGCGACCGGGAAGAAGCCGCGCTGGCCGGTGATCTTCAGCGCGGCCGGGGTGACCGTGCAGAACGACCAGGCGCGCAACCCCTGCGGGCCGACCGGGGAGCCGTCCTGCAACCGGTAGGCGACGCCCCGCTGGCCCTGCGTCAGGAAGCCCAGCGTGGACAGGTCGGCGGGGAACGACAGCCACCACGCGCTCTTGGGCGTCCGGTCGGCCGGGATCGTGGCGGTGGTGCGGCCGGTGCGCGGGTCGAGCTGCTCGAAGCCGCCGTAGGCGCCCTTGCCCGTCACCTGCCGGGTGATCAGCGCGACCGCCGGGTTGGCGCTGGGGTACACCCGCAGCAGCCGCTTGCGCGTCCACACCGGCTTGCCGTCGGCGAGGCGCAGCCCGAAGAACCCGAACGCCGACAGCGCCTTGGTCCTGCGCAGCTGGTAGGGCGCCACGTAGCCGACCAGCGTGTCGGCGGCGGAGGGGGACGAGCCGGTGAGCGCGCCGAACGCCCAGCCGCCCGACAGGTTCACCCCGTCGCCGACGGCCTTCTCCACCGGGAAGGTCCACAACGTCTTGCCGGTCTTGAGGTCGCGGGCCTCCAGCGACGGATGCTTGGCCATCCGGAACGCCACCACGCGGCTGGGGTCGGCCCACTGGACCTCGGCGATCCCCGGCATCTTCCACAGCTGGCGGCCGGTGGCGGCGTCCAGCGCGACGAAGCGGGCGCTCTTGCGGGCGGTGAACTCCGACAGGCACACCTGGTCGCCGCAGCGCACCGGGCCGAACGTGGTGTCGACGGGGCGGGTCCACTTCTGTGCGCCGGTGCGGGCGTCCCGCGTGACCAGCGTGGCCTTCCACTTGCCGGTCTTCTGCGGCTCCACGCTCGCCACCACCGCCGAGCCGGGCGCGCCCGCGACCGCCGGGGGCTGCACGCCCATGCCCGACAGGCGGCCGACCATGGTGGCCGGGCGCGTCCACAACCGCTTGCCCTTGGCCAGGTCGAACACCGCCGTCTCCAGCACGCCGTCGGCCCGCAGGCCGGTCACGGCGGCGACGCCGGACCCGGCGATGGGGCGGCTCACGGCGTTCACGCCCGTCCCGGCCCAGCCCTGGGCGGCCTGCGCGTTCGGTTGGCCGGCGGGACCGGAGCAGCCCGCCGCGGCCAGGGCGGCGAGCACCAAGGGTGCCGAGAAGATGACCATCCGTGGTCGGGCCAGGGTGTGCGAGGGCATGGCGGAACTCCAGGGAGTCAGGTGGGAGGCGCGCGGGCAGGAAGGCCCCTCAGGTCGCCGGTAGCGACAGAACGTAACAGAGGAATCACGCAAACGGCTGGCGATTGCCGATATCGCGCGCCCGGCGGGCGCGCCGGACGCGCCGCCGTCCCGGTCGGGGGCGTGACGGCCTGCGGGCCAGGCCTCGCTCAGCGGCCTCGCTCGGGCCGCGTTGCTCAGACCGTGCTGACCAGGCCGCGCTGACCAGGCCGTACGGCCAGGCCGTGCTGCTCAGGCCGCGTCGGGTGTTGCCGGGCGGTGTTCCAGGACCTGCGGCCTGTTGCGGCGTAGCAGCGTCGCCCAGCGGCCGCGCGGGCCCCGGTCGCGTCCGGCGACCCGGGCCCCGGCGACCTCGGTGCCCGGCTCCTCGGCGGCCTCGGCCGCCGCCAGGTACACCGGCAGCACGCCCGCGCGCAGCCGCGCCTCGGCCAGCGGGCCGGGGACCTCGTCCAGGTCGGGGTCCAGGCCCAGGGCCGCCGCCATCGACGGCAGCACCGCGGCCGCCGCGGCGGCGTACCCGCGCGCCGACGGGTGGTAGCGGTCGGCGCTGAACATCTCGCGCGGGTCGGCCGCGAACTCCCGGCCCAGCAGGTCGCCCAGCGACACCGACCGGCCGCCGCGCTCGACCACCGCGATGGTCTGCGCCGCGGCGAGCTGGCGGCTGGCCCGCCGCGCGATCCAGCGCAGCGGCTGCATCACCGGCTTGACCGAGCCGAGGTCGGGGCAGGTGCCCACCACCACCTCGCAGCCCGCCGCGCGCAGCCGCTCCACGGCCGACGCCAGGTGCCGCACCGACTCGGCGGCCGGGACGCGGTTGGTCACGTCGTTGGCGCCGATCATGATGACGGCGATCTCGGGGCGCACCGCCAGCGCCCGGTCCACCTGGCCCTCCAGCGCCGCCGAGCGCGACCCCGAGCGGGCCACGTTGCTCAGCCGCACCGGGCGGCCCGCGATCGAGGCGAGCCCGGCCGCCAGCAGCGCGCCCGGCGTCTCGTCCGGCTCGCGCACGCCCAGCCCGGCGGCGGTGGAGTCGCCCAGCACCGCGAACGACAGCGGCTCGCCGGGCAGGGACAGGTCGAACACGCCGTCGGCGACCGGCGGGTCGCCGTAGGGCGTGGCGAGGATGATCCGGCGTGCGAGCTTGGCCTCCACGACCACCAGGCCGAAGGTGAGTCCCCCCAGCGCGGTGATCCCGCCGCCCCCGTACGCCGCCGCGGCGGCGATGCGCCGCGCCGTGAAAGCTCTCAGCATCGTCCGTTGACCCTCCGTCACTGGCGGGCGTGCGCCCCGTACACAGGGTTCATGCCCGCCGCCGCCGATCTGGGCTACCGTCGGAGACAAGAATCTATCCGAAACCGCATCCTGTACCCGCCCGGTGCACACGGGCTGAACAGGGATGTAACACGCTGGAACTCGCAGCGCTGATCTCGACAAGGACGTCGCGGTGCACGTACATGACTCGTTGGTCGAACTGATGGGCAACACCCCGCTGGTTCGGTTGCGGAAGGTGACCGCCGGCCTGGCGCCCCAGGTGCTCGCCAAGGTGGAGTACTTCAACCCCGGCGGCTCGGTCAAGGACCGCATCGCGGTCCGCATGATCGAGGCCGCCGAGGAGTCGGGGCAGCTGAAGCCGGGCGGCACCATCGTCGAGCCCACCTCCGGCAACACCGGGGTGGGCCTGGCCATCGTGGCGCAGGAGCGCGGCTACCGCTGCGTCTTCGTGTGCCCGGACAAGGTCGCCAAGGACAAGATCGACGTGCTGCGCGCCTACGGCGCCGAGGTGGTGGTCTGCCCGACCGCCGTCTCGCCCGAGCACCCCGACTCCTACTACTCGGTGTCGGACCGGCTGGCGGCGGAGATCCCCAACGCCTGGAAGCCCGACCAGTACGCCAACGCCAGCAACCCGCGCTCGCACTATGAGACGACCGGTCCCGAGATCTGGGAGCAGACCGAGGGAAAGGTCACACACTTCGTGGCCGGCATCGGCACCGGCGGCACCATCAGCGGCACCGGCCGCTACCTCAAGGAGGTCTCCGGCGGGAAGGTGCGGATCATCGGCGCCGACCCGGAGGGCTCGGTCTACTCCGGCGGCAGCGGCCGGCCGTACCTGACCGAGGGCGTGGGCGAGGACATCTGGCCCGACACCTACGACCGCGGCATCTGCGACGAGATCATCGCGGTGTCGGACAAGGACTCGTTCACCATGACCCGGCGGCTGGCGCGCGAGGACGCGCTGCTGGTCGGCGGCTCGTGCGGGATGGCCGTGGTGGCGGCGCTGCGGGTGGCCGCGCAGGCCCCCGACGACGCGGTGATCGTGGTGCTGCTGCCCGACGGCGGCCGCGGCTACCTCAGCAAGATCTTCAACGACGAGTGGATGGCCGACTACGGCTTCCTGCCCGCCGCGCACGAGGAGGCCAGCGTCGGCGAGGTGCTGACCCGCAAGGGCGGCACGCTGCCGGAGTTCGTGCACGCGCACCCGCACGAGAGCGTGGAGACCGCGATCGCGATCATGCGCGAGTACGAGGTGTCGCAGCTGCCGGTGATGAAGGAGGAGCCGCCGGTCATGGCGGCCGAGGTCGTCGGCTCGGTGGCCGAGCGCGACCTGCTGGAGGTGCTGGTCAAGGACCGCGACCGGCTGGCCGAGCCGCTGGAGGCGCTGATGGCCCCGCCGCTGCCGACCATCGGCTCGGGCGAGCCGGTCAGCAAGGCCGTGCAGGTGCTGGAGAAGTCCGGCGCGGCGGTCGTGCTGGTGGACGGCAAGCCCAAGGGCCTGATCACCCGGCAGGACCTGCTGGCCTTCCTCGCGGGCGGCACGGGCGTCTGACGCCCGGCCGGGCCCCCGCCGTCCCGGAAAACGCCGAGGCGCCGGAGACCCATGGTCTCCGGCGCCTCGCGCCCCCGTCACGGGGGTGCCGGACCGCGGCGTCCCGCCGAGTGGGCGGCGGTTACCGGTCGGGACGCCGCGGTCCGGCGTCCATCAGGAGCCGATCCCCGTCTTGGCGAACCGGTCCTCCAGCGGGTCGCCCGGGTCCTGCAGCGGCGCCCGCGGGGCGTCGCTGTGGCCCGGCCACCAGGCCTTGTGCCCCAGCAGCGCGGTGATCGCCGGGACGAAGAAGGCGGCCATCACGAACGCCGACAGCAGGATGCCGATCGCGACGCCGAACCCGATCTGGGCCGTCATCGACTGCGGCGACACCACCAGCATCGCGAAGGTGCCGGCCAGGATCACGCCCGCCGCGGCCACCGTCGGACCGGCGTGCTGGATGCCCAGCGCCGCGCCGCGCCGCGGGTCGTGGCCCTCCCGGGCCTCCTCCCGCAACCGGGCGATCATCAGGATGTTGTAGTCGGTGCCGATCGCCAGCACGAACAGGTACAGGATGATCGGCAGCTGGAACATCAGGCCCGGCTTGCCCTCGATGAACTGGAACAGCACCACCGTGGCGCCCAGCGTCGCGGCGAAGCCGAGCAGCACCGCCCCCACCAGGTAGATCGGCGCGACCAGCGCCCGCAGCTGGAGGGCCAGGATCAGCCCGATCAGCACCACCGCCACCGGCAGGATCACCGACAGGTCGCGGTTGTTGATGGTGTTGATGTCGGCGAAGACCGCGGTCTGCCCGCCGACCAGGACCTTGGCCCCGGCGGGCGCGCCCTCGTGCACGTAGTCGCGGAACGGGCCCTTGACCAGCTGGATCGACTTGCTGGAGTTGGGGTTGTCCTTCAGCGACACCGCGAACTTGGCGACGGTCTTGTCCTGGCTGAACACCGGCTTCTGCACGCCGCCCTGCCCGACGCCCGGCGCGCCGTTCAGCCGCTGGGAGTAGGACGCGAGGTCGGCCTCGGTGAGCGGCTTGTCGGCCTTGACGTACACCTCGGTCGGAGTGAGCAGGCCGGCCGGCAGGCTGTTGCGCAGGTCCTTCATGGCCTTGGCCGACTCGGTGTTCTGCGGCGCGCTGGCGCTGAAGTCGTAGTCGGCCTTGAACCCGAACGCGGCGGCCGCGAGCGCGACCAGCACCAGGCCCGACGCCGCGGCGGCGACCACCGGGCGGCGGCCGACGCCGTTGCCCAGCTTGACCCACAGGCCCGGCTTGGGCTCCTTCTTCCAGGACTTCGACGGCCAGAACACCGCCGGGCCGATCAGCGAGATGATCGCCGGGACCAGCGTCAGCGAGGTGACGAACATGACCGCGACCGCGATGGCCAGCTGCGGGCCGAGGCCGCCGAACGCCTTGAAGGAGGCCAGCAGCAGCACCAGGAAGGCCACGATCACCGCGCCGGCGGCCGAGGCGATGGCCTCGCCCACCCGCTCCACGCTGGTGATCATCGCGGTCTTCTTGTCCTCGCCGGCGCGCAGCCGCTCGCGGTAGCGGAACAGCAGGAACAGGATGTAGTCGGTGCCGATGCCGTAGAGCACCACCACCACGATCATGTCGAAGCCCTTGTCGAAGTTCAGGTCGAAGGCGTTGCCGATCATGGCGGTGAGCGCCCCCGACACCATCGACACCACGCTGATCACCACGATCGGCAGCAGCGCGGCGATCGGGGCGCGGAAGATGATGCCCAGCAGCACGATGATGATCACGATGGTGCCGATGCCGATCAGCGCCATCGTCTGCTTGTCGGACTCCTCGTTGTCCACGGTGGAGGCCTGGTCACCGGTGATGCCGTAGCTCAGCGGGCCGCCCCGCAGCTGCGCGGTGGTCTCGGTGCGCAGCTTCTTGA
The DNA here is from genome assembly GCF_001552635.1 of Actinomadura hibisca NBRC 15177. GTDB lineage: Bacteria > Actinomycetota > Actinomycetes > Streptosporangiales > Streptosporangiaceae > Spirillospora > Spirillospora hibisca. Next base: position 26,539 of record NZ_BCRO01000019.1, read on the forward strand.
TCGCGTCCTTGCCCTTGGTCATCGCGTCCTGGTCCTGCCAGTCGTTCGGCAGGGGCACCGCGATGAGCTGGATGGAGCGGTCCGGGGCCGGCGGGGTCGCCGTCACCTTGGTGACGCCCGGGATGTTCTTGCCCTGGAGCGCCTGCGCGACCTGGCCGATGCGCTGGGTGTCGGCCTCGGTCAGCTTGCCGCCGTCGCTCCGCTTGACGACGATCATGGCCGGGCTGGTCTTCTGGTCGGCGCCCGGGAACGCCTCCCCGGCCAGCTTGGCCGCCTGGATCGACTCGTACTTGGTCGGAAGGAAGTCTTCCTGATCGGTCTTGGTCTTGAGTTCCGGGGCGAGGGCCACCAGGCCCACGGCCACGACGACCCAGGCCAGGATCGTCCACCACGGATGTCTCACGACGCCGCGCCCAAGGCGTGCGAACATGCGTTTTCCTTCAGTTAAGGGGGAATCTAGGGATACGCATAGAAGACTAGGGATCGAACGCCCCCGTGTAGTCAGCCCGCGAGCCGAAATGAGCCCTGATACCTGCGGGGGACCCTCTCCTCCGCAAGGAGGGTCGCGGGGTGGATAGCCTCGTTCCCATGGACAACGAGGTTCACCAGGGGTTCGAGACCCTGGCCATCCACGCGGGGCAGGAACCCGACCCGACCACGGGCGCGGTCGTCCCGCCGATCTACCAGGTCTCGACGTACAAGCAGGACGGCATCGGGGGGCTGCGCGGGGGCTACGAGTACTCGCGCTCGGCCAACCCCACCCGTACCGCGTTGGAGGTATGCCTCGCCGAGGTCGAGGGCGGCTCGCGCGGGCTGGCGTTCGCCTCCGGGCTCGCCGCCGAGGACACGCTGCTGCGCACGGTCTGCCGGCCGGGCGACCACGTCATCATCCCCAACGACGCCTACGGCGGCACCTACCGGCTGTTCGCCAAGGTCGCCGAGCCGTGGGGGGTGACGTTCGACCCGGTGCCGCTGGGGGACGCGGCGGCGGTGCGGGCGGCGATGCGGCCCGAGACGAAGATGATCTGGGTGGAGACGCCCACCAACCCGCTGCTGGGCGTGGCCGACATCGCCGGGCTGGCCGGGATCGCGCACGCGGGGGGCGCGCTGCTGGCGGTGGACAACACCTTCGCCTCGCCCTACCTGCAGCGGCCGCTGGCGCTCGGCGCCGACGTGGTCGTGCACTCCACCACCAAGTACATCGGCGGCCACTCCGACGTGGTCGGCGGCGCGCTGGTGGTCGCCGACGCCGACCTGGGCGAGCGGCTGACCTTCCACCAGAACGCCATGGGCGCGGTCGCCGGGCCGTTCGACGCCTGGCTGACGCTGCGCGGCATCAAGACCCTCGGCGTGCGGATGGACCGGCACTGCGCCAACGCCGAGAAGATCGTGGACATGCTGACCCGGCACAAGGCCGTCCGGCAGGTGCTCTACCCGGGCCTGCCCGACCACCCCGGGCACGAGGTCGCCGCCAAGCAGATGAAGGCGTTCGGCGGGATGGTGTCGTTCCGGATGGAGTCGGCCGAGGCCGCCGTCGCGGTCTGCGAGCGCACCAAGCTGTTCACGCTGGGCGAGTCGCTGGGCGGCGTCGAGTCGCTGATCGAGCACCCGGGGCGGATGACGCACGCCTCGGCGGCCGGGTCGCCGCTGGAGGTGCCCGACGACCTGGTGCGGCTGTCGGTCGGGATCGAGGACGTGGCGGACCTGCTCGCCGACCTGGAGCGGGCCCTCGCCTGACGTGCGGTTATTCGCGGTGGTTTGCCCGGCGAGTCCTTCTTGCCGGGTAAACCGCGCGCCGTTCCCACCACCATGTTGATCAAACATCTATGATGTGCGCGCCGGGTTTCATCAAGAAAGGGCCGCGAGTGCGCAAAGTACTGGTGTGCGGGGCGGCGTTCGCCGCGACGTGTATCTCCGCCGTCGCCGTCCCGACGGGTGCCGGGGCGGCCACGCCCGAGCCGGTCCCGACGCCGAGCGATTCGGTGACCGCGACGCCGACGCCGACGCTCCCCGAGCTTCCCGACCTCCCCGTCGAGCCCGGCGAGCCGGGCGAGCCCGAGGTCCCGGGCACCCCGACGCCGACCCCCTCGGACTCGATGTCCCCGGCCGAGGGCTCCGCCACGCCCTCGCCGCAGCAGCCCACCGCCCCCGCGCCCGGCGCGACCGGCGGCACCGGGGCCACCACCGGCTCCGGCTCGGTGGTGTCGGCCCAGGGCCTCATGGTGACCCCCAAGCCGCCGCGCACCGCCCACTACGCCTACGGGCCGAACGCGCGGCAGCGCATCGACGCCTACTGGCGTCCCGCGCCCGCCGCCAAGGCCGCCAAGAAGCCGGTCAAGCCTGCGAAGCCCACCAAGCCTGCCAAGCCCGAGGAGCGGCGGACGGCTGCGACGCCCAAGCCGGGCACCTCCGCCGCCCCCGGCACGCAGGACGCCCGGGGAGCGCAGGGAGCGCCCGCCGCGCCGCAGGCCAAGCCGCGCCCGGCGATCCTGATGCTGCACGGCGGCTACTGGCTGGAGGGCGACAAGGGCGGCTGGAAGTACTTCGCGCGCCGCCTCACCAACCAGGGCTTCGCCGTCTTCGCCGCCAACTACCGGCTCACGCAGTCGGCCCAGTGGCCCGCGCAGCGCAACGACACCATGGCGGCCCTGGACTTCATCAAGAAGCACGCCAAGAAGTGGAACGTCGACCCGAACCGGATCGTCATCATCGGCTCCTCGGCGGGCGGCATGCTGGCGACCCAGGCCGGGACCGTCGGCGAGGGCGCGCAGCGTGTCCGCGGCGTGGTCGCGCTGTCGCCGGTCAACACCCCGTACCTGGCCTACCAGGACGGCGTGAAGCCCACCGCGCGCCCCGGCCAGCGCAAGCTCAAGAAGGCGGTCGTGGACCTGGTCCACTGCGTCCCGCAGCCGGCCGCGGCCGCGTGCTGGAAGCGCGTGGAGGACGCCAACTCCGCCGCGCACGCCTCGGCGGGCGACGCCCCGATGTTGCTGATGCACAGCGCGGGCGACTTCGTCCCGGTCACCCACAGCACCGGCCTGGCCAGCGCGCTGCGCGGGGTGGGCGTCCCGGTGACCGTCCGCACGGTGCCCGGCGCGATGCACGGGTCCCAGCTGCTGAACGACGAGAACGTGTACCCGGAGATCCTGAGCTGGGTCAAGGCCCGCACCCGCTGATCCCGGGAACGTGAACGGCGGCCTCGCGCGTGCGCGCGGGGCCGCCGTTCTCATGTCTGCGCGAGGTCAGCCGTTCCAGACCATCAGGACCAGGATGACCAGCCAGATGAGCGCGATGACGCCGGAGATGGCGGCGATCCGGCCGCGCTCGACCTGGGCGATGTCGGTACGGGGAGCGGCGGCACGGCTCGCCGGGGCCTCGGCCGCGGCCGGGTCGGCGGCGGTCTTCCCGGTGGCCTTCTCAGCCGTCTCCTCGGCGGGCGCGGCGGGGACGACCTCGGCCGACGTCTCCTCGGCGGCGGCGACCTCCAGGGCGTGCGCGGCCTTGCGCTGGTCGCGGTCGACCAGGAACAGCAGCACCAGCGCCACCACCATCAGCGTCATCGACACCGACAACCACACCTCGCCGAGCCGCCCCTTGCCCAGGAACATCCCGAACAGGAAGATCCCCAGCGTGCCCAGGCCGTAGATCTGCGTGGTGCGGTTGAGGTAGCGCACCACCGCCACGTTCCGCCGGCGGATGTAGCGCGGGGTGGCCATGGTCGCGGCGGTCAGCGGTCCCAGCGTGAAGATCGCGAATCCGATGTGCAGGATCAGCAGGAGGCGATCAGAACTCGACATACCGCGACCCTAGCCCCCGCCGCACGCCGTACCTAGACGAACCCGCGAAGGGGTCCTCGGGGCGGGGTCCTCAGCGCCTGCCGCGCCGCACGCGCAGGTAGTCCGACACCACGTACTCGCCGAGCCGCTCGGCGTCGGGGGCGAAGACCCGGCCGCCGTTGCGGCGGGCGACCTCCTCCACGAACGACACCAGCCGCCGGTCGTCGGCCAGCATGAAGAAGTTCATGCCCGCGCCGCGCCGGGTCATCTTGTCGACCTCGGCCAGGGTGAGCACCAGCGTGTCGGCCGAGGGCGGGTAGTCGAACAGGGAGCGGCCGTCCGGGCGCAGGTGGGCGGTGGGCTCGCCGTCGGTGACCACCAGGACGATCGGCTCGAAGTCGGGGTGCCGGTCCAGGTGCCGCCCGGCGATCATCAGGGCGTGGTGCAGGTTGGTGCCCTGCACCATGTCCCAGTCCAGCCCGGCCATCTCGGCCGGGTGCAGCTCGCGGGCGTAGTTGGAGAAGCCGATGATCTTGATGGCGTCCTGCGGGAACTTGCTGGTGACCAGGGTGTGCAGGGCGAGGGTCGTCTGCTTGGCCGCCGCCCAGGTGCCGCGCAGCACCATCGAGTAGGACAGGTCGACCAGCAGGCAGACGGCGGCGGCCGAGCGGCGCTCGGTCTCCTGCACCTCGAAGTCGTCCACCGCCAGGCGCACGCCGCCGCCCTTGGCCGGGGCCTCCATCGCGTTGCGCGTGATGGCGTTGCTGACGGTGCGGACGACGTCGAGCGGCTGCTCGTCGCCGAACCGCCACGGGCGGCTGGTGCCGGTCAGCTCGCCCGCCTGGCCCGCGTCGCGCTGGTCGTGGTCGCCCTGGCGGCCCTCGGCGAGCTGGGAGAAGACGCGCCGCAGCGCGGTCTCGCCCAGGCGGCGCACCGCCTTGGGGGTGAGTTCGAGCTTGCCGCGCTTGCGCTGGAGGTAGCCCTGGCGTTCCAGCTCGGCCTCGATGCGGCGCAGCTCGGCCAGGTCGTCGACGGCGCGGCGGCCGAGGGCGCGGCGGACCGCCTCCTCGTCGACGTCGTCGAGCCGCGCGCCCGGGTAGTCCTGGGCGAGCGCCTCCTCCAGGCCGGCGAGGTCGGCCAGCTCGGCGAGGGCGGAGGTGGCGTCGGACATGCCCAGGGGGTCGTCGCCGGTCATGTTCTCGGGCGTGCCCCAGCCGAGGTCGGGGCGGCGCACGCGCAGCGCGTCGTTCAGCCGCGTCATCTCCATGGCGAGGCCCGCGTCCTGCATGGCCTGGTCCATCAGGTCGGCCAGCTCGGCGCGCTGCTCGGGCGACAGGGAGGCCAGCAGCCGGTCCATGGCGGCGGCGCGGCGGGCCAGGGAGTCGACCAGCTCTTCCAGGTCGCGCGGGTTGTCGGGGAAGAACTCCCCGTGCTCGCGCATGAAGTCGTCGAAGTCCTGCTGGGTGTGCTCGCCGCGGGCGTCCTTCTCCAGCATCTGGTTGAGCGCGGCCATCATGTCCTTGACGCGTTCCATGGCCTGCGGGTCCTGGCTCTGCAGGGCCTGCTTCATGCCTTGGAACTGCGCGTCCAGGACGTCGTTGCGGAGCAGGTCCTTGAGCTGCTCGAAGGTCTGGCGCGCGGCGTCCGAGCGCCACTCGTAGTTCGACAGGCGGCGGATCGCCTGCGCGGTGTCGGGCGGCAACGTGTCCAGCTCGGCTTCGCGCAGGCGCGCGTCGTCACTCGGGTCAGGGAACAGCTCGGCGCGTTCCTGGCCGATCGCGGTGTCCAGCAGCGCGCGCGCCTGCTCCAGCGTGCCGTCCAGACGGCCCCGCTCGCGCAGCTCCTGGCGGCGCTCGCGGACCTGGCGCAGCAGGTCGTCCAGGCCCTTGCGGTCACGCGCGCCGGGCAGGCCCCGGCGCAGCAGGTCGCGCAGCGCCTCGTCGGGCCGGGTGCCGTCCAGCACCGAGTCGCCGAGCGCGTCGAGCGCGTCGCGGACGTCGTACGGCGGAGCCAGCGGATCGGGCCCGTCCTGGTACGCCCCGTAGCGGTAACGGCTCACGGGCGCCCCCTCTCGGGTCGGGTGCGGCGTCAGGTTCGGAGTTCAGGTGCGGCGTCAGGTTCGGAGTCAGGTGCGATAGGTGGCGGTTCCGTCGGCGCGGCCTTCCGAGACGTCCTTGGACAGGCGGCGGGACAGGAACAGCCCCTCCAGGGCGAACTCCAGCGCGGCGGCGGCCTGGCCGGGGGAGTCCCCGGTCATCTCCAGCCGTTCCATGATCTTGGCGAGGCCGCGGACCTGCCCGATGCGGCGCAGCAGCTCGGCCGCGCCCACCAGCTCGCCGGACTCGACCAGCTCGCCGGAGTCGAACTTGTCGAGCAGGCCCGACAGGTCGGCGGTGCCCAGGGTGCGGCGGTAGGTCTCGGCGGTGGCGCGGCGCAGCAGGTGCTCCAGCACCTCCTGCTCGCGGCCCTCCTCGCTGACCTCGAACTCGACCTTGCCCATCAGCGTCGGGACGACCGCGGGCAGGTCGCACACGCGGGCGACCGCGTGGTCCTCCCCGGCGAGCGCGGCCCGCCGCACCGCCCCGGCCGCGACGGTCTCGGCCGCCGCCAGCGCGAACCGCGCCGACACCCCGGACCGGGCGTCCACGGCGTTGGACTCGCGGACCAGCCGGGTGAAGCGCGCGATCACCTCGACCAGGTGCTCGGGCACCTCGGCGGGCACGCCGCCGAGGTCGGCGAAGTCGGCCTCCTGGCGGATCAGGGCCAGCTCGGTGTCCAGCGCCAGCGGGTAGTGGGTGCGGATCTCGGCGCCGAAGCGGTCCTTCAGCGGGGTGATGATCCGGCCGCGGTTGGTGTAGTCCTCGGGGTTGGCGCTGGCGACCAGCAGGACGTCCAGCGGCAGCCGCAGCGCGTAGCCGCGGATCTGGACGTCGCGCTCCTCCAGGACGTTCAGCAGCGACACCTGGATGCGCTCGGCGAGGTCGGGCAGCTCGTTGATGGAGAAGATCCCGCGGTTGGTGCGCGGCACCAGCCCGTAGTGCACGGTCTCGGGGTCGCCCAGCGTGCGGCCCTCGGCGACCTTGATGGGGTCGACGTCGCCGATGAGGTCGCCGACGCTGGTGTCGGGGGTGGCGAGCTTCTCGCCGTAGCGCTCGTCGCGGTGCTTCCACGACACCGGCAGCTCGTCGCCGGTGTCGGCGGCGAGGCGGCGGCAGCGCACGCACACGGGGGCGTAGGGATGGTCGTTGATCTCGCAGCCGGTGACGACCGGCGTCCACTCGTCCAGCAGGCCGCCCAGCGTGCGGATCAGCCGCGTCTTGCCCTGGCCGCGCTCGCCCAGCAGCACCAGGTCGTGCCCGGCCAGCAGGGCCCGTTCCAGGTGCGGCAGCACGGTGTCGTCGAACCCGACGATCCCGGGGAAGCGCGGCTCGCCCGATCTCAGCCGGGTGAGCAGGTTGTGACGGATCTCGGCCTTCACCGAGCGCTGCACGTGGCCGCTGGTGCGCAGCCCGCCCAGAGTGGTCTCGCGAGGTGTGGATGGACGCACGCGATCGACATTACGTCGCCGATTCCGCAAATCGCACCCCCGCGCGGGATTCGGCCCCGTCCGGAGTTTGGGACAGGGGGGAGCAGCGGGGAGACTAGGGAGGGTGAACAGACCCGGTGACCCGTTCGAGGGAGGCGGCCCCGATGGCACGATTCGGTGACGGCCTGGCCGTCGGCCCCGACCTGACCAGCGCCGCCGCGGCGGCGGTCGAGCAGGCGCGCGCGTCGCTGGACGCGCCGCCCGACCTGGTGTGCGTGTTCGTCTCCGGCGGCGACCCCGAGGAGGTGGAGCGCGCGGTGCTGCGCGCCACCGAGGTCGCGCGGGCGCGGGTGGTGCTGGGCTGCACCGCCGCCGGGGTGATCGGCGGCGGCCGGGGCGTGGAGGAGACCAGCGCGGTCAGCGCGTGGGCGGCGGTGCTGCCGGGCGCGCGGCTGGAGCCGTTCCGGCTGGAGACGCTGAAGGCCGAGGACCGGCTGATCGTCGTCGGGATGCCCGAGGGGCAGGACGACGACGTGGTCGGCGTGCTGCTGGCCGACCCCTACAGCTTCCCGGTGGACGCGTTCGTGGAGCGGTCCGGCGAGGCGATGCCGGGCCTGCCGCTGGTCGGCGGCATGGCCGACGGCCGCGAGCGCGGCGACGTGCGGCTGTTCCTGAACGGCGACGTGCACGCCGAGGGCGCGGTCGGCGTCGTGCTGGGCGGCGCGGTCACCGCGACCACCGTCGTCAGCCAGGGCGCGCGGCCGATCGGCCCCGACATGGTGGTGACCCGCGCCGACGAGAACGTGCTCTACGAGCTGGCCGGAACCCCGGCGCTGGAGAAGCTGGAGCAGGTCGTGCTGGACCTGCCCGAAGAGGAGCAGGAGCTGGCCGGGCGCGGCCTGCTGATCGGCGTGGCGATGGACGAGTACGCCGACGTGCACGAGCGCGGCGACTTCCTGGTGCGCGGCGTGGTCGGCGCCGACACCGACACCGGCGCGATCGCGATCGGCGACGTGGTGGACGTCGGCCGCACGGTGCGCTTCCAGGTCCGCGACGCGGGCGCGGCCGAGCACGACCTGTCGGCCCTGCTGGAGCGCTTCGACCTGCGGCCGGTGGAGGGCGCGCTGCTGTTCTCCTGCAACGGGCGGGGCCGGGCGATGTTCCCCGACTCCGACCACGACGCCAAGGTGCTGGGCCGCGCGTTCGGTCCGGCGGGCATCGGCGGGTTCTTCGGGGCGGGCGAGATCGGCCCGGTCGCCGGGCGCAACCACGTGCACGGCTTCACCGCCTCGATCCTGGCCTTCGGTCCGGCGGGGGACGCTCCTTGAGCGCACCGGTGCTGGCCGTCGACGTCGGCGGCACCAAGCTGGCCGCCGGGGTCGTCGATCCGGACGGCCGCGTGGTCTCCTACGACCGGGTCGCGACCCCGGCGGACGTGGACGCCGAGGGCCTGTGGCGCACGCTGGAGGCGCTGCTGGGCAAGCTGACGGCCGGTGTCGGCGCGCTCGCGGGCGTCGGCGTCGGCTGCGGCGGGCCGATGACCTGGCCCGCCGCCGAGGTGTCGCCGATCAACATCCCGGCCTGGCGCGGCTTCCCGCTGCGCGAGCGGCTGCGCGCGGCCTACCCGGGGCTGCCCGTGCGCGTGCACAACGACGCCGTCTGCGTGGCGGTCGGCGAGCACTGGCGCGGCGCGGGCCGGGGCCGCGCCGACGTGCTGGGCATGGTGGTGTCCACCGGCGTGGGCGGCGGCCTGATCTCCGGCGGGCGGCTGGTCGACGGGGCCAGCGGCAACGCCGGGCACATCGGCCACGTCGTCGTCGACCCGGACGGGCCGCCGTGCGGCTGCGGCGGGTACGGCTGCCTGGAGGCCGTCGCGCGCGGCCCCGGCCTGGCCGCCTGGGCGCAGGAGCAGGGCTGGCGGACCGGTCTGCCCGCCACCGGCGTCGAGCTGGCCGACGACGCGCGGCGCGGCCACCCCGTCGCGGTCGCCGCGATGCGCCGCGCGGGCCGGGCGCTGGGCGTCGCGATCGCGTCGGCCACCCACCTGTGCGACCTGGAGGTCGTCGCGATCGGCGGCGGGCTGTCGCAGGCGGGCGCGCTGCTGTTCGACCCGCTGGAGGAGGCGCTGCGCCGCCATGCCCGCATGGAGTTCGCGCGCCGGGTCTCGGTGGTGCCCGCCGCGCTCGGCCAGACCGCCGGGCTCGTCGGCGCGGCGGCGCTGGTCTACGAGGGCGGGCGCTACTGGAGCGCCGGCTAGCGCGGGGCGCTCCCGGCCGCGTCCCGGCCGGAACGGTCGGGGCGCATGGCAGGATTTCGGCATGGCCCTGAACCTCGATGACATCCGCGCGGCCCGGGAACTGCTGCGCGAGGTGATCGTGCCGACCCCGCTGATCCACTCGCGGGTGTTGTCGGAGGCGATCGGCGGCCCGGTCTACCTCAAGTGCGAGAACCTCCAGCGCACCGGCTCGTTCAAGATCCGCGGCGCGTACGTGCGGATCGCCCGGCTGAGCGAGGCCGAGCGCGCCGGGGGCGTGGTCGCCGCGAGCGCGGGCAACCACGCGCAGGGCGTCGCGCTGGCGGCGTCGATGCTGGGCTGCAAGGCCACGGTGTTCATGCCCGCGGGCGCGCCGCTGCCCAAGGTCGCCGCGACCAAGGGCTACGGGGCCGAGGTCGTGTTCCCCGGCCCGACCGTGGACGACTGCCTGGAGGCGGCGCAGGAGTACGCCGCCGAGCGCGGCGCGGTGTTCATCCACCCCTTCGACCACGCCGACGTGGTCGCCGGGCAGGGCACCATCGGGCTGGAGATCCTGGAGCAGCTGCCCGACGTGCGCACGGTCGTCGGCGCGGTCGGCGGCGGCGGGCTGATGTCGGGCGTGGCGACGGCGCTGAAGGCGGCGGCCAAGGAGACCGGCGCGCAGGAGGTCAAGATCGTCGGGGCGCAGGCCAAGCGGGCGGCGGCGTTCCCGCCGTCGCTGGCGGCCGGGCGGCCGGTGCGGGTGGAGGTGCAGCCCACCATGGCCGACGGCATCTCGGTCGGGCGGCCCGGCGACCTCACCTACGACCTGGTCACCGACCTGGTGGACGCGGTCGTCACCGTCACCGAGGAGTCGATCTCCCAGGCGCTGCTGATGTGCCTCGAACGTGCCAAGCAGGTGGTGGAGCCGGCCGGGGCGGCGGGCGTCGCGGCGTTGCTGGAGCACTCCTACGCGGTGCGCACCCCGGTGGTGGCGCTGCTGTCGGGCGGCAACATCGACCCGGTGCTGCTGGCGAAGGTGCTGCGGCACGGCCTGGCGGGCGCGGGCCGCTACCTGGTGGTGCGCTGCCGCCTGAAGGACCGGCCCGGCGCGCTGGTCACGCTGCTGAGCGAGCTGGCCGAACTCGGCGTGAACGTGCTGGACGTGATGCACGAGCGGATCACCGCGCGCCTCCACGTCGAGGAGGCCGAGGTGCTGATGCACCTGGAGACGCGCGGCTCCGAGCACAGTGAGGACGTGCTCGGGCGGCTGAGAGCGAAGGGCTACACGCTCACGCTCAGCTAGACCCGCTTGTACTGGCGGACCGCCAGGAAGCCGAACACCGCGATCAGCCCGACGCACCAGGCGAGGGCCTGCCAGACGGCCGGGAACACCGCGAACTGCGGCGGCCCGATGAACAGGCCCCGGCACGCGTCCACGATGATCGACACCGGGTTGACCTTGGCCCACGCCTGGAGCCAGCCCGGCATGGTCTGCACCGGCACGAACGCGTTGCTGGTGAAGGTGAGCGGGAACAACCACACCATCCCGGCGATGTTGGCGGTCTCGGCGTTGCGCACCGACAGCCCGATCCACGCGCCGATCGACCCGAACGCCAGCACCGTCAGGCCCAGCATGGCGATGCCGAACAGGCCGCCCCAGAAGCCGTTGGTGAAGCGGAAGCCCACCAGCAGCCCGACGCCGATCATCACGATCGCCACGAACAGGTTGCGCACCAGGTCCGAGCCCATGCGCCCGATCAGCACCGCCGAGCGCGCCATGGGCAACGAGCGGAACCGGTCGATCAGGCCCTTCTGGAGGTCGTCGGCGAGGCCGGTGGAGATGCCCGCGGTCGCGAACGTCATCGACTGCGCGAAGATCCCGACCATCATGTACTGCACGTAGTCGATGCCCGGCGGGGTGCGGACCGCGCCGCCGAACACGTAGCGGAACAGCAGCACGAACATGATCGGCTGGATCAGCGAGAAGAAGAACAGCTCGGGGATGCGCGGGATCTGCCGCAGATGCCGCTTGGTCATCTCCCAGCTGTCGGACAAGACATATTGGGCAGTGCTCATGGCCTCGCCTCCGCTCGGCGGCTCGCGGCCGCCAGATGCGCCCTCTTCCCTCGTCGCAGGCTCCTCGGTCCAGAGGGCGCACGTCCGCTCGCGCTCATGGCCTCGCCTCCGCTCGGCGGCTCGCGCTCATCAGTCCCGTTCCTCCTGCTCGTCCTCGGTGCGGCGGCCGGTGAGGGACAGGAACACCTCGTCCAGGGTCGGGCGGCGCAGGCCCAGGTCGTGGGCCTCGATCCCGGCGGCGTCCAGCGCGTTCACCACCGCGACCAGGCTGCGGGTGCCGCCCGCCACCGGCGCGGAGACCGTCAGCGTCTCCTGGTCGATCTCGGGGGTGGCGTCGGTGACCGCCAGCACCGCCGACGACGCCTTGGGGATCATCGCGGCCGAGCCCACCGTGAAGCTGATGCGCTCCCCGCCGACCTGCGCCTTGAGCCGGTCGGAGGTGCCCTGCGCGATCACCTCGCCGTGGTCGATGATGACGATCTCGTCGGCCAGCTCGTCGGCCTCCTCCAGGTACTGGGTGGTGAGCAGCAGCGTGGTGCCCTCGTGCACCAGCTCGCGGATCACCTCCCACATGCCGAGGCGGCTGCGCGGGTCCAGGCCGGTGGTGGGCTCGTCCAGGAACAGGATGCGGGGCCGGATCACCAGCGCGGCGGCGAGGTCGAGGCGGCGGCGCATGCCGCCGGAGTAGGTCTTGGCGGGCCGGTCGGCGGCCTCGGTCAGCCGGAACCGGGCCAGCAGCTCGGCGGCGCGCTCGCGGGCCGCGCGGGCGGGCAGGTGGTACAGGCGGCCGAACATGTCGAGGTTCTCGCGGCCGGTGAGGTACTCGTCCACCGCCGCGTACTGGCCGGACAGGCCGATGATCTTCCGGACGGCGTCCGGCTCGCGCGCCACGTCGTGCCCGCCCACCACGGCGCGGCCGCCGTCGGGTCTGAGCAGGGTGGTGAGCATCCGGACGGTGGTGGTCTTGCCCGCGCCGTTCGGGCCGAGCACGCTCAGCACGGTGCCGGCCGGGACGGCGAGGTCCACCCCGTTGACGGCCTGGACCTTGCCGAACCGTTTCACCAGGCCCTCGGCGATGATCACATTGTCGGTCACGCTGCGCCCCCTTGTCAGGCGACATCATAGAGTGACCGATCAACTCCGGAGCGGGTTCCCCCGGGAACGGGAAGACCGCGGGGCGCGCGGCCCCGCGGTCTCCGTCGATGTCCCCTACAGGCTGGGCTTGCCCGAGGTGTAGACCCACTTGGCGAACAGGGCGTCGAGCTGCTTGCCCGAACGCCGCTCGCAGAACTTGATGAAGTCGGCGGTGGAGGCGTTGCCGTACTTGTTGGCCTCCGGCCACGTCTTCACGATCTTGAAGAACGCCTTGTCGCCGACCGCCTTGCGCAGCGCGTGCAGGGTCATCGCGCCCCGCTCGTACACGGTCGGGTGGAAGATGTTGTCGCGGCCCGGGTCGGCGGTCTTGGGCTGCCACAGGTCGTCGTCGGCCGGGGTGGCGTAGGTCTCGTCGAAGCTCTGCTGGACCGGCTTGCCGGTGTACTTCTCGAAGTACAACCACTCGGCGTAGGTGGCGAAGCCCTCGTTCAGCCAGATGTCGGCCCACTTCTCCGGCGTGACGCTGTCGCCGAACCACTGGTGGCCCAGCTCGTGCGCCAGCAGGTCGCCCCGCGGGATGGTGCCGGGGCGGCGGGTCAGGTCGTAGACCGGGCGGCCCTGGGTCTCCAGCGCGTAGCCCAGGCTCGCCTTCACCGTGATGCCGCCGGTGGAGGAGAACGGGTAGCGGCCGAAGTAGCCCGCCAGGAAGTCCTGCACGTCGCCGGTCTGGGTGTTGAAGTCCTTGGCCAGCGCGGGCGGGGTCTTGAGCTGCTGGTCGGTGGCGGTGATGTTGGGGACGCCGCTCTTGGTCTTCCCGAAGATCACGTCGTACTTGCCGATCGCGATCATCGCCAGCTCGCTGGCCATCGGCTGGCGCATCTTCCAGCGCGAGGTCTCCAGCCCGCCCCTGGTCCACTTGCCCGCGAAGTCGCCGTTGGCCAGCGACGTGGTGCCCTTGGGCGTGGTCAGCGTGAAGCTGTAGGTCGCCTTGTCCTGCGGGGTGTCGTTGACCGGGTAGAGCGTGGCCGCGCCGATCGGCTGGTTGACGAAGATCGCCCCGTCCGGGGTCGCGACCCAGCCGGACACGCCGAGCGCCGGGTCGTCCACCTTCTGCGGCACGCCCGAGTAGGCGACCTCGACGGTGAACGAGCGGTGCTTGGTCAGCCCGCGCGACGGGGTGATCTCCAGCTCCTGCGCGCCGGTGCGCTTGAAGGCGGCCTTCCGCCCGTCCACCTTCAGCGAGGAGATGGTCAGCGGGCCCAGGAAGTCGAGGTTGAAGCGCGACAGGTTCTGGGTGGCGCGGGCCTTGATGCCGGTGACGGCCCGCACGGCCTTGGTGGCCGGGTCGTACTTCAGGCCGATGTCGTAGTGCGCGACGTCGTAGCCGCCGTTGCCCATGTCGGGGAAGTAGGGGTCTCCCGCGCCGGGGGCGCCGGGGGTGTACCGGGCGGCGGCGCCCGCGGGCGCCGCCGTCACCAGGAGACCGGCCGTGACGCCGAGCGCCACGGCTGCCAGTGCTTTGGGGGTTCTGCTCATCGGCCCCGTCCTCGGAGTGGGTCTGTCTGCCCCCAGACTCGCGAGTGATCAACGGCGGTGCAAGCGCGATTCGGTATCGAAACGGCCGATTCAGGACGGCTTCGGCGGCCAGACCGGCTTTCCGGGCGTGAAAAGCCACGTCTGGAAGAGGCCGTCCAGCCGCTTTCCGGAGACCTTCTCGGCGTGCGCGACGAAGTCGGCGGTGGTGGCGTTGCGGTGCCGGTGCGCCGCCGCCCACGTCTTGAGGATCTTGAAGAAGGCCGGGTCGCCGACGGTGGTGCGCAGCGCGTGCAGCGTCATCGCGCCGCGCGTGTAGATCGCGAACGAGTCGAACAGCCCCTTGCGGCCCGGCGCGCCGGTGGGCCGCTGCCAGCCCTTGTTGTCGGCGGCCCGCTGGTAGGCGGCGGCGAAGCGCTGCGCGGTGCTGCTGCCGCCGGTGCGCTCGGCCCAGAGCCACTCGGCGTAGGTGGCGAAGCCCTCGTTCAGCCAGATGTCCTGCCAGCGCCGCAGGCTCACGCTGTCGCCGAACCACTGGTGCGCCAGTTCGTGCACCACCAGCGAGGTGTCGGCGCCGCTGGGGTAGGTCGGCCGGTTCTGGGTCTCCAGCGCGTACCCGACGGCCACGTCGTCGATCACGCCGCCGGTGGAGGCGAACGGGAACGGCCCGAACATCCGCGCCAGCCCGTCGGTGACCTCGCCGGTGGTGCGCGGCAACCAGGCGGGGTCCTGCGGCGAGGTCGGGTCGACCGCGGTGATCATCCGGGTGCCGTGCGGGGTGCGGGTGTCGCGGACGGTGAACTTCCCGATCGCGAGCAGCGCGAGGTAGCTGGCCATCGGCTCGCCGGACTTCCAGCGGAAGACGGTGCCGTCGGCGGTGCTCGTGGTGCGGCCCGGCTCGCCGTTGGCGATCGCGTGCAGGCCCTTCGGCACCTCGATGGTGAAGGAGTGCGCGGCCTTGTCGGACGGGTGGTCGTTCAGCGGGTACCAGGTCGCCGAGCCCAGCGGTTGCGACAGGGTGTCCGCGCCGTCGGAGGTGTTGATCCAGCCGGTGCGGCCGAGGCCGGGGTCGTCGAGGGTGCCCGGGGTGCCCGAGTAGCGCACGGTCACGGTGAACGTGGCGCCCTTGGCGATGCCGTTGGCCGGGGTGACGATCAGTTCCTGGCCGTCGCGGCGGAACGCGGCGGCCTTGCCGTCCACGGTGACCGACTCGACGTTCAGGCCGACGAGGTCCAGGTTGAAGCGGGACAGGTTCTGCGTCGCGGCGGCGGTGATGGCGGCGCGGCTCTCGATGTGCGGCCCGCCGGGGAGGTAGCGCAGCGAGATGTCGTACTTGCGGGCGTCGTAGCCGCCGTTGCCCGCCTTGGGGAAGTACGGGTCGCCCGCGCCGTCGGCGCCCGGCGTGAACGCCGGGGCGGTGTTCGCCGGGCCGGTGGGAAGGGGACGCTCGGCGGCGGTCGCGGCGACCCCGGAGGCCCCGGCCAGCGCCGGGAGCAGGAGCGCCGCGGCCGTCCGCCGCGCGCGGAGTGTGATCACCACTTCTTGGGCTTGCCCTTCTTGTACAGCCACGCGTCGAACAGCCGGTCGAGCTGCTTGCCGGAGGTCTTCTCGGCGTGCGCGACGAAGTCGGCGGTGGTCGCGTTGCGGCCCTTGCGGCCGCTCGCCCACGTCTTGAGGATGGTGAAGAACTTCTTGTCGCCGACGCGCTGGCGCAGCGCCTGGAGCGTCATCGCCCCCCGGATGTAGACCGAGAAGCCGAACAGCTCCTTGGCCCCCGGGCGGCCCGGCGGCGGGGTGAAGATCGGGGAGTCGGCGGGCTGCTTGTAGTAGCGGTTGAAGATCTTCTTGGCGGTGTCCTTCTTGCCGCGCTCGGCCCAGAGCCACTCGGCGTAGGTGGCGAAGCCCTCGTTCAGCCAGATGTCCGGCCAGGTGCGCACGCTGACGCTGTTGCCGAACCACTGGTGCGCCAGCTCGTGCACCACGAAGTCGTCGTCGGGGGCGAACCCGGCGTAGACGGGGCGCTCCTGCGTCTCCAGCGCGTAGTCGAGCCGGGGGTCGTCCACGATGCCGCCCGCGGTCGCGAACGGGTACGCGCCGAAGGTCTTGGCCTCCCATTTCAGCGCCGTGATCGTGGTGGAGTGCAGGCGTTTGGCCGCGCTCTTGAACTGCGGGTCCACCGCCGTGATCACCGGGATGCTCCCGGCCTTGCCGCGCTTCACCTGGAACTTGCCGATGGCCACCATCGCCAGGTAGCTGGCCATCGGGGACTTCTCGGCCCAGTGGTAGGTGGTCGTGGCGCCCTTGGCCTCGGTGCGGCCGGGCGTGCCGTTGGCCAGGACCTGGAGGTTCTTGGGGACGGTGACACGGTAGGCGTAGGTGGCCTTGTCGCTGGGGTGGTCGTTGACCGGCAGCCAGGTGGGCGCGCCGTCGGGCTCGGCGACGACGAGCGCGCCGTCCTTGGAAGGCACCCAGCCGTAGGTGCCGAGGCCGCCGCTGCGGATGGGGCCGGGGCGGCCCGCGTAGCGGACCAGGACGGTGAAGGGCGCGCCGGAGGCCATCACCGGGACGGCGGGGGTGACGGTCAGCTCCTGGCCCTTGCGGACGTGGGTGGCGGGCGCGCCGTTCACCGTCACCTGGGTGATCTTGGGGCCGCGGAAGTCGAGGTTGAAGCGCGACAGGTCCTGCTTGGCCCTGGCGGTGATCCGCACGCTGGCGGTGACGTCGCCGTTGGCGCTGTAGGTGAGGTCGACGTCGTAGTGCTGCGCGTCGTAGCCGCCGTTGCCCGCCGACTTGAAGTAGGGGTCGCCGAGGCCGGGCGCGCCGGGCGTGGCGGCGGCGACGTTCGGGGCCGCTTGCAGGGCGAGTGCGGTGGAGGGGCTGGGCGAGGGGGCGGGGGAGGCGCAGCCGTCCAGGGCGGTCGAGGCGCCGGGGGGAGTGTCGGCGGTGGTCTGCCGGTTCGGGGCCGGAGCGGGCAGGTCGGGCGGCGGGACGGCCAGGCGGCGGTAGGCGTGCCGTTCGGCGGGGGTGCTGGCTGGCGGGGCGGCTGCCTCGGACGCGGGGGCCGGAGCGGCTGCTTCGGACTCGGGGGTCGGGACGGGCGACGGTTCCGGGCAGGCGTCGGACGCGCCCGTACGCGCCTTCGGGGCGACCGCCCCGTCCGGCGGACCGGCGGCCGCCGCGCCGTGCACCGACACCAGCAGGGCCGCGGCGGTCGCCACGGCGGTCACGCGTCCATGAGGCCCGTTCATCCGCCCCACCATGGACGGCGGGCGGGGCGGCGGCGCGCCGACTTGCCGGGTCTTTTCCGAACCCTTGCCGAGCCTTCGCCGCCGCCGGAACGTCAGAGGCGCGGGCGGCCCTTCTCGAACAGCCACGCCTGGAACAGGTCGCCGAGCTTCTCGCCCGACACGCGCTCGGCCACCGCGATGAACTGCGGCGTCGTGCCGGTGCCGTGGCGGCGCTCCTTGGCCCACGTCTTCAGGATCGCGAAGAAGTCGGCGTCGCCTACCTTCTTGCGCAGCGCGTGCAGGGTCATGCCGCCGCGCTCGTACACCGAGCGGCCGAACATCTCCGCCTGGCCGGGCGCGCCGGTCGGCACGTCCCACAACTCGCGGTTGCCGGAGTTCATGTACAACGAGTCGAACTGCTGCTGCACCGACTGGCCGCCTGTGCGCTCGGCCCACATCCACTCGGCGTAGGTGGCGAAGCCCTCGTTCAGCCAGATGTCCTGCCAGCGGCTCACGCTGACGCTGTCGCCGAACCACTGGTGGGCCAGCTCGTGCGCGACGATCGTCTCGTCGGCGCCGAAGGCCCCGTAGACCGGGCGGTTCTGGGTCTCCAGTGCGAAGTTCACCGCGGCGTTGTCCACGATGCCGCCGGTGGAGGAGAACGGGAACGGGCCGAACCACTTGGCGAGCTGGTCGGTGACCTCGGCGTTCTTGGCCTGGAAGGCGTCGGCCCGCGTGCCGGGGACCGACGGGTCGACCGCCGAGATGTTCAGCACGCCGCCGGGGGTGCGGCCCGAGCGCACGTCGAAGCGGCCGACGGTGACGGTGGCGAGGTAGGTGGCCATCGGCTCCTTCACCCGCCAGGTGGTCGGGGCCGCGCGGTGCTGGGCGGCATGCTGGTGGGCGGCTGGGACGATGTCGGGTTCACCCGGTTCGTTGGGTTCGCCGCCGGGTGCCTCGCCGCCGGGCGCGCCGGGCGTCTCGGTCCCGCCGCCGCCCGGGGGCCGCGCCGGGGCCACGTTCCCGATCGGCTGCGTGGGCTCGCCGTTGGCGATGGCGGTCAGGCCGTCGGGCACGGTGATCTCGAAGTCGAAGGTGGCCTTGTCGCTGGGGTGGTCGTTGCTCGGGAACCAGGTGTGCGCGCCGCTGGGCTGGCAGGCCACGAACACGCCGTCGGCGGTGCGGATCCACCCGTACTTGCCGAGGGTGCCCTGGTCGAGGGGGCGGGGCGTGCCCGAGTAGCGCACGGTGGTGGTGAAGGTCGCGCCCTGCTCCAGCGGCTTGGCCGGGACGACGGTCAGCTCGGCGTCGCGGTGCTCGTTGCGGGCGGCGGCGCCGTCGACCTTCACCTCCGCGACCTTGAGGCCGGTCAGGTCGAGGTTGAAGCGCTCCAGCCGCCCGGTGGCCTTGGCGGTGATCTCGGCGGTGCCGTCCAGCTCGACGTCGCGGCCGGGGTTGATCGCCAGCTTCAGCTTGTAGTGCTGGACGTCGTAGCCGCCGTTGCCGTCGCCGGGCACGTAGGGGTCACCGGCGCTGGCGGGCCCGGCCGAGCCGGACGGCGCGGGCGGCTCGGACCCGGCGGGCGCGGTGGCCTGGCCGCCGCTGCTCCGCGAGACGTCGCAGGCGGTCAGCGAACCGGCGAGGGCGAGCGCGGCGAGCCCCGCGGCGCCCCGGCGGAGACGGCGGGCGGGACGGGGGGACACTCCGGCCATATGCACGTTGCCCAGCCTGCCTGCGAAAGGGCGGGCTGGGCAACTCGCGGCGCCCGGAATGTGGTCAGCGCTGAGCGTAGGGATCGGGCACGCCCTGTCCCGCCCTGACGACCAGGGTGCGGGCCACCTTGTCGTGCAGGGCCTGCTTGCGCGGGTCCCACAGGATCCAGGCGACGTCCAGGAGCCCGCCGAGACCGCAGGTGAACACGGCGACCAGGTAGGAGAAGCCGGTGCGCCAGGCGGACTGGCCGAACGACAGCGCGCCGCCGTCCACCTCGCGCACCACGCGGATGCCCAGGACCTTCTTGCCGAGGGTCTGGCCCCACTTGTAGTGCATGACGACGTAGTAGAAGAAGGCCGCGACGCTCAGCAGGAAGCTGACCCCCGCGCCCGTGCCGCTGTAGATGTAGACCGGATTGTCGGCGCGGCCCTCGACCCGGACGAGGTCCGGGAACGGCCAGGACAGCAGCGTCGTCACGACCGACACCAGGAGCCAGTCGAGGACGGCCGCGCCCAGGCGGGCCCAGCGGCTGGCCAGCCCGTCGCCCGGCGGGACGTGTTCGGCGGCGCCGCCGTATCCGGGCAGGCCGCCGTAGGGGCCTTGCCCGTACGGCGGCGGCTGCTGTTGCCCGTAGGCGCCCTGGTAGGGCGGCGGCTGCTCGCCGTAGGGCGGCTGCTGTCCGTGAGGCTGCTGTCCGTAGGGCGGTCGCTCGCCAGGGTCGTTGGGGTCGTGCGGCGGTTGCGTCATGCCGCCCAACGTGCGACCTCGGCCCACGGCTCCGCCACCGCCGCGCCCTGACCAGGCCAAATATTTGCCCGGCCGGCCGGGACGGTCAGTAGGTCCCGTTCCCCGACCCCGCGAACGCCCCCGCCATGATCGCGATCACCAGGACCACCCACACCAGCACGGCGATGTAGCCGAGGACCAGGCCGCCGATGGCCAGGCCCCGGCCGCCCTCGCCGCTGCGCTTGATCCGGCCGAGCGACATGTGGCCGAGCACGATCGCCGCGATCGAGACGGGCCCGCACAACACCAGGCCGACGATGCCGCAGATCAGGCTGGCGATGGCCAGGGTGTTGGTGCCCCCCGACGTGGGCTGCGCGCCGTAGGCGTAGGGCGCGCCGCCGTACGGAGGTTGCTCCCCGTAGGGAGAGCCGCTGTAGCCGCTCCCGTAGGGCGACGTCGACGGAGGAGGCTGCGACCCGTACGGCTGCTGGCCGTAAGGCGACTGCGACTCGCCGTACGACGACTGCTGGCCGTAGGGCGACTGGGACTCGCCATAGGGAGACTGCGACTCGCCGTAAGACGACTGGGACTCGTGGCCCGGCTGCTGCTCCCGGTAAGGGGAGTACGGCTGCTGCTGCTCGGACCGCGCCGAATCCGTGTCCTTGCTGAGCGAGGGCGGAGAATCGGACGGGGAGGACCCGGAATCGCCGGGCGACCGCCACGGCTGGTTCTCGGGGTGCTCGCCCGGCTCATCGGGCGTGGGGCCGTGCGGAGGTTGACTCATGCCGACAGGATCGGCCGCAGGCCGCCCCCGCAAACCTGCCGGGCCCCGGAAATGACCAGGTTTTTTCCAGTGCGGAGGACGACCGGCGGCACTGGCGTCCCACCGGTCGTCTCCCGTCACACCGCGCGGCCCTCAGGGCGTCGCGGGCCGCCGCGTCACAGGTTGCCGCGGGCCTCCTGCTCGCGCTCGATAGCCTCGAACAGCGCCTTGAAGTTGCCCTTGCCGAAGCCCAGCGACCCGTGCCGCTCGATCAGCTCGAAGAACACCGTGGGCCGGTCCTGGACGGGCTTGGTGAAGATCTGGAGCAGGTAGCCGTCCTCGTCGCGGTCGACCAGGATCTTCCGCTTCTGGAGCTCCTCCACCGGCACCCGGACCTCGCCGATGCGCTCGCGCAGCTCGGGGTCCTCGTAGTAGGAGTCCGGCGTGCTGAGGAACTCCACCCCGGCCGCGCGCATCTGGTCGACCGACGCCAGGATGTCGTTGGTGGCCAGCGCGATGTGCTGCACGCCGGGCCCGCCGTAGAACTCCAGGTACTCGTCGATCTGCGACTTCTTCTTGCCCTCGGCGGGCTCGTTCAGCGGGAACTTCACCTTGCGGGTGCCGTCGGCCACCACCTTCGACATCAGCGCCGAGTACTCGGTGGCGATGTCCTCGCCGACGAACTCGGCCATGTCGGTGAAGCCCATGACCCGGTGGTAGAAGTCGGCCCACTCGTCCATGCGCTCGACGTTGCCCACGCAGTGGTCGATCGCCTGGAAGTAGCGCTTGGTCCGCGGCGGCTCGACGATCGGGTCGGCCTCCGCGAAGCCCGGCAGGTAGGGGCCGGAGTAGTTGGAGCGGTCGACCAGCGAGTGGCGGGTCTCGCCGTAGGTGGCGATCGCGGCGATGACGACCTTGCCGTGCTCGTCCTCCAGGACGTGCGGCTCCTCGATGCCGGTCGCGCCCTTGGCGAGGGCGTGCTTGTAGGCGGCCTCGACGTCGGGGACCTCGATGGCCAGGTCCACCACGCCGTCGCCGTGCTCGGCGATGTGCCGGCCGATCTCGGTGCCGGACTTCACCGGCCCGCGGAACACGAACCGGGCGCCGCCCGATTCCAGGACGTGCACCGCCTCGTCGGGGCTGCCGTTCTCCGGGCCGCGGTAGGCCACCCGGCGCATGCCGAAGGCGGTCGAGTAGTAGTGCGCTGCCTGCTTGGCGTTGCCGACGGCGAAGACGACGGCGTCCATGCCCTTGACCGGGAACTCATCCATACCCACATCACGACATGCCGCTGCATTCTGCGCAAGAGTGGATCAGATCGCTGGACACCTTGTACAGTCAGACCCCGGTCCGACCGGGCGCTCTGTACAGGATGACCACGGTGAGAGGCGGGTCACATGATCGACGGGCTGGACGGCCGGGTGATCGAGCTGTTCACCGCCGAGCCGCGCATCGGCGTGCTGGAGGCGTCCCGGCGGCTCGGGGTGGCGCGCGGCACCGTGCAGGCGCGGCTGGACCGGCTGGCGCGGCAGGGCGTGATCCGGGGGTACGGGCCGGAGATCGACCCGGCGGCGCTCGGCTACGGGGTGACGGCGTTCGTGACGCTGCAGATCCGGCAAGCGGGCGGGCACGACCCGGTGGTGGCGCGGCTGGCGCGGGTGCCGGAGGTGATCGAACTGCACACCATCACCGGCGGCGGCGACATGTTGTGCCGGATCGTGGCCCGCAACAACCAGGACCTGCAGCGGGTCATCGACGTGATCGTGGACGTGCAGGGCGTCGAGCGGGCCTCCTCGGTGATCTCCCTGGCCACCCAGATCCCGCACCGCACGCTGCCGCTGGTGCGGGCGGCGGCGGGCGACGGCGACTGAGCGGAGAAAAGGCCGGGCACAAACGACGGCGCCGCCGGGTCCGTGGAGGACCCGGCGGCGCCGGTGCAGCTCAGCCCGCCCGCGAGGGACTACCCGCCGACGCCGACATACGGCGTGGCGTCCAGGATCTCGACGGTCATGCTGCGGCCGTTCGGCAGGGAGTAGGTGGCGCTCTCGCCCACCTTCTTGCCGTTGATGGCCGCGCCGAGCGGGGACTTGGGGGAGTAGACGTCTATGGGGGCGCCGCTCTCCTCGCGGGAGGCCAGCAGGAAGGTGACCTCCTCGTCGTCGCCCTGGAAGGCGACGGTGACGGTCATGCCGGGGCCGACCACGCCCTCGGTGCGGGGGGCCTCGCCGACGCGGGCGTTCTCCAGGATGCTCTGCAGCTGGATGATGCGGCCCTCGATCTTGCCCTGCTCCTCCTTGGCCGCGTGGTAGCCGCCGTTCTCGCGCAGGTCCCCCTCCTCCCGGGCCGCCTCGATCTTCTTCGCGATCTCGGTGCGGCCCGAGCCCGACAGGTAGTCCAGCTCGTTCTTGAGCCGGTCATACGCCTCCTGGGTCAGCCAGGTGACGTTGTCAGCGCGGGTCTCGGTCACGGGTACTCCTCATCC
Organism: Actinomadura hibisca NBRC 15177; assembly: GCF_001552635.1. GTDB lineage: Bacteria > Actinomycetota > Actinomycetes > Streptosporangiales > Streptosporangiaceae > Spirillospora > Spirillospora hibisca. Next base: position 49,692 of record NZ_BCRO01000019.1, read on the forward strand.
ACATGGTGCGATCATCGTCCGGCCCGGACGGTCGGACTACACATCGACATGAAGTGCGGCCGGGTGAAACCTCTAGCCTATCCGGTGTGTGCGGGTAAAGGTTCCCTGAACGACCGGCCCGCAATCCGGCAAACGTGTTTCGGCTTCACCAGGGCTTTCGCGGGGCGGACCGCCGCTCTCGCGGCCCCCGGCGTCACACCGAGCGGCAGTCCTTGACCCGCGCCCCGGTGGCCCGCTTGGCGGTCCGCAACGTCTCGGTCTTGGTGATCCTGGAGGTGCCGGGCGGCACGGTGATCTCGTGCGAGGCGAGCACGGCGAAGTCGGTGTCGTAGGCGTCCACCGTGCAGCGCACCGTGTCGCCCTTGGCCTTGGCGACCGAATAGGTGATCTGCACCGAGTCGTCCCGTACGTCCCACGCCACGGTCTGCGACTGGATGCCCGGCGTCTGGCCGACGTTCGCCATAATGATCGCCCAGCCACCGGCCAGCACGACGGCGAGACCGCCGATCACGACCCAGCCCAGCACCCCCAGACCGCCGCCGCGGGAGGGGCGGGAGGGGGCCGGTGCTTCTGGGGCGCTCGTGTCCATGGCGGGGAATCTCCGTGCGGGGTGCGGACGTTGTCAGGAACAATTCTCTTCTGTCGCGGCCGATGCTCGGAACCGGGGTGCCCCGTCGGGGTGCCCGCGCCCGCGCGTCGCCGAGCACGGCAGGTCCTGCTTGCTTGAGAGGGAGAGTCCCACGGTGCCTGAGTCCATCATCCCGGCCGACCTCGACCCGGCCGCGCCCCGGCTGCGGCTGATGGCGGTGCACGCCCACCCCGACGACGAGTCGAGCAAGGGCGCGGCGACCATGGCCCGCTACGTCGCCGAAGGCGTGGAGGTGCTGGTGGTCACCTGCACCGGCGGGGAGCGCGGCGACATCCTCAACCCGGCCATGGACCGGCCCGAGATCAAGGCCGACATCGGCAAGGTCCGCGAGCAGGAGATGGCGCGCGCCCGCGAGATCCTGGGCGTCGAGCAGAGCTGGCTCGGCTTCGTGGACTCCGGCTTCCCCGAGGGCGACCCGCTGCCGCCGCTGCCGGAGGGCTGCTTCGCGCTGGAGCCGCTGGACGTGGCGTCCGAGCCGCTGGTGCGGGCCGTGCGCGAGTTCCGGCCGCACGTGATGCTCACCTACGACGAGAAGGGCGGCTACCCCCACCCCGACCACGTCAAGTGCCACGAGGTGTCGGTGGAGGCGTTCGAGGCGGCCGGCGACCCCGAGCGCTACCCGGGCACGGGCGACCCCTGGCAGCCCCTCAAGCTCTACTACCACATGACCTTCTCCAAGGAGCGGATGACCGCCCTGCACGAGGCCATGGAGCGGGCGTCCCTGGAGTCGCCCTACACCGAGTGGCTCCAGCGCTTGGAGGACGCCCCGGCCCCCAAGTGGGAGGTCACGACCCGCGTTCCCTGCGGCGACCACTTCGAGACCCGCGACAAGGCGCTGCTCGCCCACGCCACCCAGATCGACCCCGAGGGCTTCTGGTTCCAGTGCCCGCTGGACGTCCAGCGCGAGGCTTGGCCGACGGAGGACTACCATTTGGCCAGGTCCCTGGTCGACACCGAGCTGCCGGAGGACGATCTGTTCGCCGGTATCCGGGAGAAGGTGTCTCTGTAGTGCTGCCCCTCGCTCTACCGCTCGATATGCCCCTGAACGACGACACGGTCACGCCGGGCTTCCTCGGCTTCGGCGTGTTCCTCGCCCTGCTGGTCGCGCTGGTCTTCCTCATCCGCTCCATGAACAAGCAGATGCGGAAGATCCAGGCGCCCCGCGAGGCCGACCTGAAGCAGCAGGAATGGGAACGCGCCCAGGCCGCCAAGGCGGAGAAGAAGGCCGACACCGCCGCCTCCGGCGGTGACGACCCGGCCGCCGGCTGACCCGCGCTCCTGCGATGAACCCCCCGTCACCGCAGGTCACCGGCCCCGCCCTGCTGCGCACGCGCGGCGGCGGGGCCCGTGTCACCTTCTTCGAGCTGTTCTTCGACCTGGTCTTCGTCTTCGCGATCACCCAGCTGTCGCACCGGCTGCTGGAGCACCTCACCGCGCGCGGCGCGGCCGAGACGCTGCTGCTCCTGCTGGCGGTGTGGTGGGCGTGGATGTACACCTGCTGGACCACCAACTGGTTCGACCCCGACCATCCGGCGGTGCGGACCATGCTGGCCGCGGTGATGCTGGCCGGGGTGTTCATGGCGGCGATGGTGCCCGACGCGTTCGGCCCGCGCGGCCTGTGGTTCGCGCTCGCCTACGTGGCGGTGCAGGTGGGCCGCACCGCGTTCATGGTCGTCGTGACGCGGCGGCACGCGCTCGGCCGCAACTTCCAGCGCATCCTGTTCTGGCTCGCGGTGGCGGGGGTGTTGTGGATCACCGGCGGGCTGGTCGACGACGCGGCGCTGCGCGCGGGCGTCTGGCTGCTGGCGGTCGCGGTCGAGTACCTGGCGCCCTGGCACGGCTACGCGACGCCGCTGCTGGGCCGCTCGGGCACCGCCGACTGGAGCATCGACGGCGCGCACATGGCCGAGCGCTGCCAGCTGTTCGTGATCATCGCGTTCGGCGAGTCGATCCTGGTGACCGGCGCGACGCTGGGCGACCTGGACCTGTCGCCGCAGACGGCGGCGGGCCTGGTGTCGGCGCTGGCGGGCACGGTCGCGCTGTGGTGGATCTACTTCGACCGCACCGCCGAGGCCGCCGCCGAGCAGATCGCGGCCTCCCCGGACCCGGGCAGGCTGGGCCGGTCGGCCTACACCTTCGTCCACATCGTGATGGTCGCGGGCATCATCGTGCTGGCGGTGGCCGACGAGCTGGTGCTCGCCCACCCCGGCGGGCACGTCTCGTGGAGCTTCGCGGCGGTGGCGGCGGGCGGGCCCGCGCTGTTCGTGGCGGGGCACGCCCTGTTCAAGCGGGTGGTGTTCGGCCACTTCACCGTGGGCCGGGTGAGCGCGCTGGTGCTGCTGGCGGGCCTGGCGGCCCTCGCGCCGGTGCTGACGCCGCTGCTGCTGCACGCCGGGGTGACCGTCGTGCTGGTCGCGCTGGCGATCTGGGACGTGCGCTCCTACCGGCTGGCCGTGGCGGCGGGACGTGTCCCCGCCCCGCGCGCCGAGGCCGCGCCGGAAACGGCCGAGAACCCCCAGACGCCCGCCGTCTAGGGGCCGCCGCTCACGCCTTGCCGTGGTCCCAGCTGACGACCCGGTCGGGCTCCATGACGATCAGGACGCGCTTGGCCATCGCGAGCTTGACGCCCTCGGCGAACTCCGGGTCGATGGGATCGCCGATCTCCGGCACGGGCAGCCCCGCCATCCGGGAGCCGACCACCGCGCCGACCTTCAGCAGCTCGTCCTGGTCCTCGATCACCAGGCCGCGGCCGTAGAGGGCGACGCCGCGCAGCTCGTTGTACTGCACGCCGTCCTCCACCAGGCAGGTCATCACCGGGTCGCGGCGCAGGTTCAGCACCTTCTGCGAGCTCTTGTAGGTGGTGAAGGCGATCTTGCCGTCCAGCAGCGCGTAGAACATCGTGACCAGGTGCGGCTCGCCCTCCTTGCCCACCGTCGCGACCTGCACCTTGTAGTTGGCGGCGAGGAAGGCGGCGGTCTCCTCAGGGGTCATTTTGATCTTCTCGCGCTTGCTGGCGGCCACGGGGGCTCCTCGGAGGTCGGAGGCGACGACGCGGCCAGGATAAACAAGCGCTTATTCCGGCCGCGCACCGGCACCATGGACCCATGTCCGCACGCGATCTGCTGATCCTCGGCTCCGCCAGCGCGGTGCCCACCAAGAACCGCAACCACAACGGCTACCTGCTGCGCTTCGACGGCCGCGGCCTGCTGTTCGACCCGGGCGAGGGCACCCAGCGCCAGCTCATCCGGGCCGGGGCCGCCGCCAACGACGTGCACTGGATCTGCGTGACGCACTTCCACGGCGACCACTGCCTGGGCGTGCCGGGCATGGTCCAGCGCATCGCCCGCGACGGCGTCGCGCACCGGGTGGACGCGGCCTTCCCCGCCAGCGGCGCGGTCTACTGGGAGCGGTTGCGGCACGCCACGGCCTTCCACGACACCGACGTGATCCACGAGCAGCCGCTGTCGGGGGAGGTGACGGCGCTCGACACCGGCGACGCGCCGTTCTCGCTGGTCGCGCGCCGCCTGTCGCACCCGGTCGAGGCGTACGGCTACCGGCTGGCCGAGCCGGACGGGGTGACGATGTTGCCCGCCGAGCTGACCCGGCGCGGGGTGCGCGGACCGCTGGTCCGGCGGCTCCAGGACGAGGGACAGGTGATCGCGCCGGACGGCACGACCGTCACCCTCGCCGAGTGCAGCGTGCCCCGGCCCGGCCAGAAGGTCGCCTTCGTCATGGACACCCGGCTCTGCGACGCGGTGCTGGAGCTGGCCGACGGCGTGGACATGCTGGTCATCGAGTCCACCTTCCTGGACGAGGAGACCGACCTCGCCACCGCCCACGGGCACCTGACGGCCGGGCAGGCGGGCAAGGTCGCGGCCGAGGCCGGGGTCCGGCTGCTGGTGCTGACGCACTTCTCCGAGCGCTACCGGCAGGAGGACGAGCCGCGCTTCCTGGAGCAGGCCGCCGCCGCGTTCGGGGGCGAGATCGTGCTCGTGCACGACCTCGACCGCGTCCCGCTGCCGCCCCGCCGCCGGAGCTGAGGGAAAATGGACCGGGTACGTCTCCAACACCCGACCGGGGGAGCCTTCATGACCGTGCAGGACGTGGACGTCGTCGTCATCGGCCTGGGCCCCGGCGGGGAGAACGCCGCCGGGCTGCTGGCCGACGCCGGGCTCGCGGTGGTCGGCGTCGAAGCGCGGCTGGTGGGCGGCGAGTGCCCCTACTACGCGTGCGTGCCCACCAAGATCATGGTGCGGGCCGCCGACCTGCTGGCGGACGGGCGGCGCATCCCCGGCATGGCGGGCGACGCGACGGTGCGGGCCGACTGGGGCCCGGTCGCCGCCCGCATCCGTGACGAGGCCACCACCAACTGGGACGACAAGGCCGCCGTGGACCGCCTCACCGGACGCGGCGCGACCGTCGTGCGCGGCAGGGGCCGCATCACGGCGCCGGGCGAGGTCACCGTCGGCGACCAGGTGTTCCGGGCCCGGCGCGGCATCCTGGTCAACACGGGCACCGAGCCGGTCGTGCCGCCCATCGACGGCCTGAAGGACCTGCCCTACTGGACCAACCGCGAGGCCGTGCGCGCCGAGGAGGCCCCCGAGTCGCTGGTGGTGCTGGGCGGCGGCGTGGTCGGCGTCGAGCTGGCGCAGGTGTTCGCCCGGTTCGGCAGCCGCGTGACGATCGTGCAGGGCGGCGAGAGGCTGATCGAGCGCGAGGAGCCCGAGGCGAGCGCGCTGCTGCGGAAGGTGTTCGAGCGCGAGGGCATGACGGTCCGCACCGGCGTGAAGGCCGTCGGGGCGTCCTACGCGGACAACACGTTCACCCTGGACCTCGGCGGCGAGAAGCTCACAGCCGAGAAACTGCTGGTCGCCACCGGCCGCCGCAACAACCTCAAGGGCCTGGGCCTGGACGTGCTCGGCCTGGACGACGGCGCCCGCACCCTGGAGGTGGACGACCGGCTGCGCGCCGCCGAGGGCGTGTGGGCGGTCGGCGACATCACGGGCAAGGGCGCGTTCACGCACGTGTCGATGTACCAGTCGGCGATCGCGGTCCGCGACATCCTCGGCGAGGACGGCCCACCCGCCTCCTACCACGCGGTGCCCCGCGTGACCTTCACCGATCCGGAGATCGGCGTGGTCGGCCTGATCGAGTCCGAGGCCCGCGACAAGGGTCTGACCGTCCGCACCGGCACCGCGCAGATCCCGGACTCCACGCGCGGCTTCATCCACAAGGTGGACAACGACGGCTTCATCAAACTGGTCGAAGACGCCGACCGAGGCGTGCTGGTGGGCGCAACGGTGATGGGCCCGGCGGGCGGCGAGATCCTGGGCGCCCTGTCAGTAGCGGTACACGCCGAAGTCCCGGTGGAGTCACTACGCCAACTGATCACCGCCTACCCGACCTTCCACCGCGCGATAGAAACGGCCCTGTCCGACCTGAACTCGCCCAAGGGGTGAGTCCGCGCCTGCATCGGGAACGCTTTGATGCCGGTCAGCGGGTCAGAACGAGACCGCAACTGTAGGCACGAGCACGGCCCACGCCGTCGGAGAGAGCAGTGACGAACACCGTGGGATCGGTGACGGTCAAAGAGCCGCGCAGTTCGGCACGAGCGATCTTCAACCCTTTGTGGGAGACGGAGCTGGACACCGTGGGCAACATACGCACCGAGATCGTCTCCGGGTCGGCGGCACCACCGATGTCGCCGCCGGTTCCGTTTCCATCTCCGAAGCGGCGCGCACACCATTTCCTGACACCGTCGGGATTGGTGTGCGCTACCCGCCGGCCGCGGAGCAGATTTCCGTCCGAAGCGGTTCGTGGCTTGCTGTAAGTGGGGTTGACGACCGAGCGAAAACCGACGGTATCGCCGACGTGGAAGGTGTGGTCGACCGTGATGAGATGCGGTGTTTCTCGCAGGACGCCTTTGGGCAGGTGCCCCCAGTCCGCCGCCACCTTGGACTGAACCACGAGGACCAGGGCGGCCTCTTTGAGATTCACGGTCCAGGTAGACAGGACGCCCATCTGGGCGCGGGCATCAGGGCTGCCGTCGTCAACCCAGCCTCGGAAGCCGCTCATCACGGTGCGGTGCATCTCCTGGGCGTCGACCAGGGATTTCGCCACGTAGGGATGGCGCGCGTCCAGCGTCAGCACCGAGTGGGACGTGACGAAGCGGGCCGCCGCCGTACGGGACCGTGTCGGATCGCTCACGGGATGAGGTCCTTCCATTCGGCCGCGTCCGGGGAGATCGTGATCCTGTGACGGGCCTCCCAACGGGTGGTGTGTTCGGGCCCCATGGCGGCGAAGCTCACCGGCTGGTCGTGGACGGGTACGGGAGCGGGGCCCTGCTTGTCGGAGGGCCGCTTCTGGATCCAGGCCCAGACCCGTCCTCCCGAGGGCATGGTGCCGTCGGGACCGGGGAGCAGACGACGCTGGCGGAAAACCGGTTCCAGCTCACCGGGGAAGGTGCCCAGGCTGAGGGTTCCGGACGGGGGACAGGACTTGCGGCCCAGCCACAGCAGGTGCCGTGGATGCTCCAGTGCCTGGCCGACCGACGTGAGGAAGCCCTCGTCCTCATGCTGGAGGCCGACCAGGAAGGAGGCGTCGGCGAGGTACCAGCGTTCGGTGATGAGGGCCGAGCGCATCAGTTCGCCGGACACCGGGACACCGGAGACGGGCTCAGCGGCGATCTTCTTCGGTGAGCCGTACCACCCCGGGAGCGTGTGGTGGCCGAACAGGCCGTCGGGGGTCGCGTCGAGGCCGGCCGAGACGGCGGCGGCCCGCCGGTGGTCCAGGATCAGATCGCGGGGGCGAAGGGGATAGGAACCGGCTCCCACGGTGTGATAATCCCGGACCGGAACACCGGGATGGTCGGCTCGTACGCCGAACATGGTGCTCGCCAGTTTTCCCAGATCTGTCAGCTTCCCGTCCGGCTCCTCCAACCCCATGGAACGCGGCAGTCCCAGAGCCGCCGCGCACATGCCGATCACCGCGGACTTGGTAGGGCGGCTGTGCGAATCCCGGCGGGCGGCGAAGCGGCTGGCCATGCCCCACGACTGGAGGGGCCCCGCCAGCCGGATGAGCAGGACGTACTCCGCGGCGTCGGTCACGACGTCAGTCCCTCGATGGTGTCCACCCGCGTCGCTTCCAGGGAGGGCAGACCGTCGAGGAGCGCGTCCACCTGCGGGTCGTAGGTGAGCAGCCGGGCGGTGACGATGTCGGGGCGCCGCTTCCCGACGAACGTGTGGTGGTCGAGCAGGCGCTTCACCCCGGCCGGGCCCGCCGGTCCTTCACCGCCCCTGTCCTCGGGGTCCTCGTTGATGGGCTTCTGGAAGGCGGCCGCGTAGTTGTACGGGCGTCCGCCCTCGAAGGCCAGCACGAGCGAGGGCAGCGAGCCCGTGGAGGCCGTGGAGTTCTTCTTGGCCTCGGGGAAGGCCTCGACGAACGCGGTGACGAACTCCTGCTCGGCGGCGACGGCGACCTCTTCCGCCTCCGCCGCCGTCATGCCCGCGGCCTGGAGGTTGGTCCGCAACTGGCGGCGGTCGAGGACGGCGTGCCGGTAGAAGGTGCCCGAGATCAGGGACTGGTATCCGGTCATGCCCGCACCCGCGTCGTCGGCGGCGTCCAGGAAGTCCAGCGCGTTCTTCTTGCGTTCGAGCTTGGCGTCGTCCGCCGCGGCGTAGAAGTCGTCCACCGTCTCGGCCTCCTGGATCGTGAAGGCGTGGGCGCTCTGGACCGCGCCGTCCACGTTCGGGGAGTCGGCGACCTCCGCGAGGAACCGGCCGTAGAGCGCGATGTCGATGGCGTCGCGCGGGGCCAGCGCGGTGAGGACCGCGGCGCGCGACTCCTTCGGCAGCGGCGGCAGGTCCTTGCTCTGCGCCCCCTCGCCCTCGTCACCTCCGGACTCCTCGGATGCCTTGCGCGCGCCCCGTTTCGGCTTCGCGGCGGTGGCCTGGGCGGCGAGGTAGTCGTCCCGCCACCGGCGTAGCTCCTCGGCGTGCTCCGCGATGTGCGCCGCGATCCGGTCACCGGTGTCGGCCGGGGCGAACACCAGCACCTTGGTGAGGTTCGCGACGGTCTTCTTGGAGGGGTCGCCGAACTTCAGCCCCACCGCCTCCAGGACCGCCCGCGCCGTAAGCACGGCCTCGTCCTTCTCCCAGCCGTGCGCGGTCTCCAACGCTCGGGCCGAGAGCAGCGCCCACTCCCGGGTGCGCCGGCCCGTGGTGCGGCCCGCGAGTGGGCCGATCCCGGCGTTGGCCCGGTCGCGGGCGTGCATCCGCTCGGCGCGCCGCCTGGCCTGGCTGGTGATCATATGGCGCTCGAAGCCGCCGAAGACGATGGTCTTCGGAGCGTTGTTCTCGTCGCGCACCGGGAGGACCGCCGCCAGCGTCTCCAGCAGGTGGAGCGAGAGGAACGGCGCACGGGTAACGGGGGTCTCGGTCATGCGTTGCTGCTGCCCTTCTGGCGATGGGGCCGACTGAGGCTCTGCGGCTCGTGGAAGTCGACCGCCCAGTTGTAGGCGACGCGGGCCTTGCGGTCGTTCCAGTGATCGAGATCGACGACGAGTTCGGCCCACGACGGGGGATGCCGTTCGCAGGTGCGCAGCCGCGTGATGCCGTGCTGGAGGTGCCGCCAGGGGATGCGCCGGCTGGACACGATCCGGTCGATCAGCCGCGTCGCGCCGGGGTCCTCGGGACCTCGGGAGTTGGGATGGCCGATCCGGCGGGCTGCGGCGCCGAAGCTGCCGTGACCCTGCACGGGCTGGCCCATGCCCCGGTGGTACACGGCGAACAGGAAGGCCACCTGCTCGTATGTCTCCCGCTTGTCGCGCTCGGGGGCGAACCATCCGGCCTGGTACCTGGGCGCGCTGGCGGCGGTGACGCGGCGGAGCTGGGCGAGGTCGCCGTACTGCCGGTTGTGCACCAGGCCCGTCAGCCAGGCCGTCAGCCGGGCGGCGCTCGCCTCCACGGACTCCTGCTCACCTGCGCTGTTCATGCTTCTCCGTTCATGAAGCCGGTCAGGTCGTCCGGTGCCTGGAAGTTGGTGAGGAAGTCCTTGAACCCGCGGCGGGCCGCCGCCCGCGCGCGAAGGCCCTGACCGTTCGACGGCAGCGGATCCAGGCGCTTGTCCAGGAACTCGCAGGCCATCTCCACGAGCCACTTCGTGTACTCGGGCATACATTCGTCGACGATCGCGCCTTCGGCGACGTCGGCGAGCAGGGTGTGGAAGGGCTCCTCGGTGGCTTTCCACTGCTCACCTCGCGCGTCGAAGCGGGCGATCTGCGACTTCTTGTCGGACGGCTTGGGATTCGGGAACATGACCTCCCAGGCCCGGTATGCAGCTCGGTCCAGGGCACGGGCGATGTGTTCCGCCACTTGAGAACCCCGCAGCGAAGCTTGGTACAGCGCTGGGGCTTGCCCTGGGGCGAAGGGAAAGTCGCTGATGACCCAGCCGATGGGAGTGGATTTGTTGGTCAGGAGACCGACCGCCAACAGGTCGTAGCGTTGGTGTCCGTTCCCCCCTTCCTTAGGCAGTTGGGCCAGACGGGCGTAGAGGTTGTCTGGTACTTCCTCGGCCGCCGCGCGGAGGTTGCTTGCCCTCTTCGCGACCGCCGCGTAAAGGGCATGCGCTTCGCGCCACAGATCACGCGTTGGCGATGGCCACAGAGGCTTCCGCTCTCCCGTGCGGGTGACCGACATGACGGCGTCCTGGAGATGTGCGTCGGTATCGAGGTCGAGCAACTCACCCGCACCGATCAGAACGCGCTCGACGACGGCCTGCTCACCATGGAGGCCGGGCTTGGGCTTGAGGAGCACTGACCGGCCCAGGTAGCTGTGCAGGTCGGCGTAGCCCCTGACGGGGCGGGGCGGGGGCTTGCTGGTGAATCCGCGCCGCTCGATCCCTTCCTGGTCCCACGTCAGGTTGAGCATCCGGGGATCGTCGGTGGTCGGAGTCAGGTTCAGGCGCAGCATGTCGCCCAGGGTCCGTCCCCGGGCGAGGACCCGGACGCGGCCCGCCAGCCGCCCGGTGGCGAGGTTGGTGATGGTCGGCCCCAGGGTGGCCTTCCCCGAGATCCGCGCGCGGCCGGAGGGGCCGAAGACGTGCTGCGTGAGCATGGCCCGGAAGGCCCTGGCGGCGGGCAGCGGGTCGGGGTGGTCGAGATGATGGTGGTCGGCGAATTGGTTGTAGTCCCCGGCGCGCTCGAGCACCAGCTGGGCGGGGCCCGTCCCGTGCTCCTCCAAGAACTCTCTGAGCAGGCTGTTCTGACCAAGTGGGCGGTCGGGATGGAACAAATTCCAGTCCTCGTCACGCTGCCCTTCCAGCCAGTCAGCGACCCCGTCGAGCGGACGTTCCGACTGCACCCAACGCTGCCACTCCTCAGGGGAGGTGGGATAGATGCCCGAGGCGTAGCAGAGGGCGAGCAGGAACTCGACGACGGCGACCTTCTCGCCTGGAGTGTCACCGTCCACGTCCGTCAGTTCGTCGGCCCACATGAACAACTCCGTGAGACGCCGTCCGACCACGGCACCATCCAGCGTAAAGGCGCGAACACACTCATGCTTGCGGGGATCCCAGCAGGGCCGCCCATTGGCCTCGCCGGACGACGGAGGATCAACCAGTTGCATGTCGTATGGCCCTCGAAGATCATAGGTCGTCCCGGACGGAACTCACGGAACCCCCTCCCCGCCGACGCGGGGACAACGCTGCGGTGTTACCGCCAAGGACCCTTAATGCTGGAACATCCCTGCTGAGGCAGGAACTGGGAGCCGGAGTGTAGTAAGAGCTTCCACTATTGTTTGCGGCAGCACCCACAAGCAGCCATGACGGGGTTCTGGCTCATGCCAGGCATAACCGATCATGGCCGCGAGCGGCCTCTCCCGGCTCTTCGGCTGCCGGGAGAGGCCCTCTCGTTCTCGTTCAAACCAGTGTCATGAGATACGAGACCACTGCCGAAATGACGGTTTGCGCCGTCAGCCAGGCCAGATCGTCTCGCTGTCTCTGCCACCACCTCCTCGTTTCGATCAGACGGTTCCCCAGCCAGCGCCTCATGCGCTCGCTCATGGTGATCCGCTCCTCCCAAACCCGGCTCCTGGCCTTGCGTCAGGGACCGGGAAAGTGGAGGTGCAGTGGGGGCCCTCAGAGGCAGCTAATCACAGGAGATCCGGGTCTGTCTGGCTATTGGCGGGACTCGGCCAAGGACCCAGCATGCGTTCCGTTATTAGCGTAGGCGAGATAGATTTCTCCTTTTTGGACAGCGGAAATGTGATCACGGTCGAGAACCTCGGCGCATCAGAATCGCCAGGGTCGCCCGGGCGTCGCGGCGACGGGCCGGCGTGCGCGAGGCGACCGAGACGAAGGCGACGCCGAGCAGGGCCAACGTGTAGATGAGCCCGGTGGCGGCGGTGAGGACGGCGGCGTTGGTCAGCAGAACAGGCAGTGTGGGCATGAAGGTTCCCTCTCGGACAGGCCGGTCGGAGCGGACCGGGTGGTTGGTGCGACGGTTGTCTCCTGTCCGGTGACTGTCCGGCGAGGTTGGATGCCCTGAAGTGAGGACGTTGGCGCAGGTCAGGCGCGAAAAGAAAAATCCGGGGAGCGGTGGGAGGAGACGAGGTGAACGCCGGGAAGGGACCGGACCCGCGGGAGCATCGGGATCGCTTCGCGTCGGCCCTGAGTGCCTTGCGTGACGAAGCCACGAGCATCAGAGGCGATCACCTCACGAGCGCGAAGATCTGTGCGGAGGTGGGCGCGGACCGCAAGAGGTTCAGCGCATGGGTCAAGGGGGACGAGACGCCGTCGTCCGAACTGGATGACCTGGTCCACGAGCTGATCGTCTATATGGAGAGGCACATTGAGGAGCGCACCGGTGGCAGGCCGGTGCGTACGCGCCAGCAGTGGGATGCTCTTCTCCGGCTCGCCCAGAAGGAGGGCCGACGCAACCAGGGCAGGCGGAAGCCCAATGCCGGCCGCCCTACCGGACCGGCCCCCTTCCGTTTTGTCCACGCCGCCAAAGGAAAAGACCGGCCGCCGGAGCTGGCGGGGCGGCAGGATGATCTTGATCGGTTGTGCGAGCTGGTGAGCGCCAAGTCGAGGTATCTGTCGCTCGTAGCGCCGCCCTGGGCGGGCAAGACGGCCTTTCTCGCCAGCTTTGCCGCCTCGCACGTGCCGGAGAACATCGACCTTGTCGCCTACTTCGTCCAATGGAGAAGTGGCGGTGACACGGCGCAACGCTTCCTCGACACCATGGTGATAGCCCTTAGTAGACATATAGGCAGGAAGCCGCCTTCCCTCAGGGACACCGCCACACTGCTGGACCTGTACGAGGCGGCGGCCAAGAAGAGCGTGAAGAACGACCGGCGGCTCCTGTTGCTGGTCGACGGGCTCGACCTGGATTCCGTGTCGTATCTCGATGGCGAGAGCATCGCCTCGCTGCTGCCACCGGAGCTGCATCCCGGTCTGGTCGTCCTGGTCAGCCGCCGGTGGCATCCGCCCATTCCGGGTGACGTCCCGTCACACCATCCTCTGCGCCACGCTGAGCGGATAACAAACTTTCGGCCCTCGCCTGAGGCGGCCGTCCGGCGTGAGGAGGTGTTGCGCAACCTGGTCGAGTTGCTCAAAGACAAGGACGGGTGGGGACGGGAGGTCGTCGGGTTCCTGGCGGTAGCCCATGGAGGGCTCACCGAGAACGCCCTGACGGAACTGATCGGCCGCGGGCTGATCCCTTTCGATCTGACCGAGCGCCTGTACAGCGTGGCAGGCCGAGGCCTCTGCCTCGGAGAGTTGGAGCCGGACGCGTTCGTTCTGGCTCACCGGGACCTGTACGAAGTCGCATTGGCCCAGTTGAGTGACCAGATGTGCTCCGACCTCCGCCAGCGGCTCCATACCTGGGCCGACGGCTACCGAGAGTACGGTTGGCCCGGCTCCACCCCCGGATATCTCCTCCACGACTACCTGAGTCTCCTGCGGCATGACGATGCCTCTGAGCGCCGTTTCGCCTTCACACTCGACCATCGCCGACTGCTGCGGCTCGCCTCCAAAGGCCGCGTCGATCTCGCGCTCTCCTCGCTCGACCACGTCGCATGCGGGAAGACACCCGCCATCCTGGCGTCGGCAGCGGCGTCGCGGTCACTCCTGGAGACCATGCGCAGGCACGTCCCGCGTGAGGTACTGCGCGCGCTGTGCCTGGTCGGCGATGTGGAGCGGGCACGTGCGTTGGCACTGGCACCCGGCGATCCCGTCTCGAAGGCGGTGCGGCTGCTGGAGATGGCCCAGGCGCTCTCGGGCACGGCGACAGGGGAGGCGGAGGAGCAGGTGACGTTGCTTGCCCGGGAGGCGGCGGCGTGGGCCGAACAAGCGGAGCAACATCCCTTCCTCACGTTCCCCATGGCCGAGTGGGACACCGTGGCGATCGTTGCGCGGACCGCCGCCGTCCTGGCCGAGCTGGGGATGTCCGATGAGGCGGGCAGGCTACTGGGAACGGTTGACGTCTGTAGGCCGGAGAACGTCGAGCCGTCGGCCAGGACGGCGGAGCGGCTTCGCAAGACTGACCGGGTCCTCGCGGAGCGAGTGCTGGACGAGCTGTTGCTCGAAGCGGAGAGCCAGGCGGAACCGGAGGAGGGTGATCCGGTGTTCGCGGTCGGGATCTGGGCCTCCGTCGCTGCACACGATCATGAACGCGCCGATCGGATCCTTCCGAGGATGCGGGAGTTCTCCAAGGCATTCGTCGAGGCTTCCCCGGGGCTGGCCGCCGCCGACTGCTGTGCCCTCACAGCCTCCGCGCTCGCGCAGGCGAATCCGGGGGTGGTGCGCGCAGAATCCTGGGATCAGGCCCGTGAGCTGGCGGAGATCGCGCGGAAGAAGATTCAGGCGGCACTGGTCTCCTTGCCTGCGGACGAGACCAGTGAGTCGCTGGCTCTGGTGGTGCAGGCCTATCTCGACCTTGAAGAGCCACACGATGACATCCGGAGGATGCTCGCTGAGTTCCCTCCGGATGTTGCCGTCCGAGCCACGTCTTTGCTCGATGACTTCATGGGCGAGCCTGTTGACGTCGCCGTTGCGGACGAGCCGGACCTGCTCGAACAGGCGAAGCGCTTGTCGGACCTCGGTGACGGCCCGCAGCTGAAAAACCGTCTCGATCAGTTCACAAGGGCCGTTGCCGAGTTGGAGACCTATGTCCCCTGGCTGCCCTTCCTCGCCGAAGCTCTCCCAAGTACCGGCGGCGACGTCGATACAACCCTCGCGTCCCTGACGGGTGAACGGCCTGACTCGGTGCAGCGCATACGTGTCCTCGCCTCGGCCGCGAAGGCATTCGCCCAAGCCCGGCGCCATGGCGAAGCGGTGTGGTGCGCCACGGAGGCGGCGGCCTCCGCTGAGCGCCTCGATTCGCACAGGCCGGAGGTGAGAGCCCTGGTCGCCCAGGCGTTCGCGCACGTCGGCGATGCCGAGAACGCCACCAGTTGGGCCCGGCCCGCCGACGGGAAGCGGCCGACTGGGAAGCCCGGCATTCCCTACCGTCGGGCGGCCCTGGCTGTTCAGGCGGGTCTCGACCCCGCGTCCTTCGTCGACAGAATCGTCTCCGACGGCTTGCCGGGCAGCGGTGGCCCCTCCTCTGCCGGGACCGAACTGCTCGCCGCCTTCAGCAGCGTCGCTTCCGGGGCGAGAGCGGAGGCGCACCTCGCGTCCCTGCGGACATCGGCACGCGCCCGCCTCTCGACCGGACCGCTGACCGCAACCGGTCTCGCCCTGCTGCAAGCCGTCCTAGGCAACAGCGAGGAAGCACGCCGCACGATCGACGAAATCCCGGATGCCGCCGCCCGAGGCGTCGCACAGGCGACGGTCGCCGGCTTGCTTTCAAGCACCCCCGTATACCTCGATATGGCAGGAGGCGAGGACTGCTGGACGCTCTCCGCTCTCCGCGTCATTGCTCATCGCCTGTATCCAGCAGGGACGGGAGAAGCAGCCCTCACCAACGAGCTCGTCGTTCAGGCTCTCGGCACCACTAGCTGGTACTGGACCCTGCCGCTGCTCGGCCGAATGGACCCGGAGGCGGTGCACAAGGTCATCGAGGTGCTCGACCATCACTGGCAGGTGGGCGTTGATATGAACCCTCTGGCCGACCTGGACTCGTCCGAGGGGTGAGTCCTGGCCCGCATCGGGCAGGATCGGGGCATGAACCGTCTCAAGGACGCCACCAGCCCGTATCTCCTCCAGCACGCCGACAACCCGGTGGACTGGTGGGAGTGGAGTCCGGAGGCGTTCGCCGAGGCGCGTCGTCGGGATGTGCCCGTTCTGCTGTCTGTTGGGTACGCGGCCTGCCACTGGTGTCATGTCATGGCGCACCAGTCGTTCGAGGACGAGCAGACCGCGGCGCTCATGAACCGGCTGTTCGTCAATATCAAGGTGGATCGCGAGGAGCGGCCCGATATCGACGCCGTCTACATGGAGGCCACCCAGGCCATGACCGGGCAGGGTGGCTGGCCCATGACGGTCTTCATGACGCCGGACGGCCATCCCTTCTACTGCGGCACCTACTTCCCCCGGCCCCAGTTCCAGGCGCTTCTTCAGGCCGTTGACAAGGCTTGGCGTGAGCAGCGTGATGAGGTCACTGGGCAGGGGCAGCAGGTTGTGGAGGCGCTTTCCTCGCGCGCGCCCGCGATGGGCGGTACCCAGCCTCCTGGGAGTGAGCAGTTGGGGCAGGCCGTGCAGGCGCTTGCGCGTAGTTATGACGTGGCGCGGGGTGGGTTCGGGGGTGCGCCCAAGTTTCCGCCGTCCATGGCCTTGGAGTTCCTGCTCCGCCATCATGCGCGCACCCAGGACGCTGAGGCGCTCGCCATGGCAGGCCATACGTTGGAGGCGATGGCGCGCGGCGGTATGTACGACCAGCTCGGTGGCGGCTTCGCGCGCTACTCGGTGGACGACGCCTGGATCGTGCCGCACTTCGAGAAGATGCTCTACGACAACGCCCTGCTCGCCCGCGTCTACGCGCACTGGTGGCGGCTCACCGGCACGCCGCTCGCGCGCCGCGTCGCCCTGGAGACCTGCGACTGGATGTTGCGCGACCTCCGTACGCCGCAGGATGGACTCGCCTCGGCGTTGGACGCTGATAGCGAGGGTGTCGAGGGCAAGTATTACGTGTGGACGCCTGAGCAGCTTCGTGAAGTGCTGGGCGACGAGGATGGTGGGTACGCGGCCGGGTTGTTCGAGGTCACCGGCACCTTCGAGCACGGCACCTCTGTTCTGCAGTTGTTGCGCGACCCTGATGACGTCGAGCGGTACGAGCGGGTGCGGCACGCGTTGCTGGCCGCCCGTGAGGAGCGTGTTCCGCCTGCTCGTGACGACAAGGTCGTCGCCGCTTGGAACGGCCTGGCGATTGCTGCGCTCGCTGAGTGCGGCGCGCTTCTCGATCGGCCGGACCTGGTCACCGCCGCCCGCGAGGTCGCCCGCCTCGTCATCGATCTGCACGTGCGCGACGGGCGACTGGTGCGTACTTCCCGTGACGGCACGGCCGGAAGCAACGCGGGTGTGCTGGAGGACTACGCCGACGTCGCTGAGGGGCTGATCGCTCTGCACGGGGTCACGGGTGAGGCTGAGTACGTTCGGGTGGCCGGGACGTTGCTGGACACCGTGCTGGACCGATTCGGCGACGAGCAGGGCGGTTTCTACGACACCGCCGACGACGCCGAGCGCCTGTTCCGCCGTCCCCAGGACCCCACCGACAACGCCACCCCGTCCGGCCAGTTCGCCGCCGCCGGGGCCCTGCTGTCCTATGCCGCCCTCACCGGCTCGCAGCGGCACCGCGACGCCGCCACCGCCGCGCTGTCCCCGGCGAGCCTGCTGGCCGAGCAGCACGCCCGGTTCGCCGGATGGGGGCTCGCCGTCGCCGAGGCGCACCTGACCGGGCCGCTGGAGATCGCCGTCGTGGGGGAGCCCGGCGACGAGCGCACCCGCGCCCTGCACCAGACGGCGCTGATGTCGGTGTCGCCCGGCGCGGTGGTCAGCGTCGGCGCGCCCGGCTCGACCGCCAGCCCGCTGCTGGAGGGGCGCGGCCTGGTGGGCGGGGAACCCGCCGCCTACGTGTGCCGGAACTTCGCCTGCCGCCTGCCGGTCACGACCCCCGCCGCCCTCGGCGCCGAGGTGCGCGGCTGACCGGACCAGACCAATTGGACCGCCGGTCCACTTTGTGGCAACGTGACCTTGATCTCGTCAGCGCCAGGTGTTACCACTTGGTAGCGAAGACGGGGCTGACGGAACGCGGCCGCCGGGGCCGGGGTGGCGGCGCGCGCCCGGGGTATCTGGACGGTGGTCGTGTCCGCGGGTCATAGTCGTGGGGCCGGTTCGCCGCCGATGGCCGGCGGGCCGGACACGGGCCGAGGGACAGGGGAGTGTTGCCGTGCGTAAGCCGAACCGCCGGGTTCTGCCAACGATCATCGGCGTTTCGGCGGTGACCACGCTCGCCGCCAACATCGCGGTGGTGGTCGCCTTCGACCACGGCGACGCGCCCGCGCCCGCCCCGCAGTCGCAGGGCCGCCGCTTCGTGGCCGCCTCGGGCAGCTCGGCGCTGTCGCCCGCGGCGGTCGCCCCGCTCGGCAGGCGCCTCGCCCCGCACGTGCTGATCGCCGCGCCCGGCACGCTGCCCGCCGCCGCCGTCGAGAAGGTGCGCAAGCTGAAGGGCGTGCAGGGCGTCGAGGTCGTGGACGCCGCGCAGGCCATGGTCGCGGGCAAGCGCGTCGGCCTGCTGGGCGTCGACCCCTCCACCTTCCGCAACTACACCCCCAAGCCCACCGCGCAGGCCGACGACCTGTGGCGCAACATCGCCGGCGGCGACGTCGCGGTCTCGTTCATGATGGGCAGCGACGGCGGCGTGCAGCTCGGCAGCCAGGTCCCGGTCGGCGGCAAGGGCGGCCGCCAGACGCAGCTGCGCGTCGGCGCGTACGCGACGATGGGCATCAGCGACGTCGACGCCGTCGTCTCGCGCGGCAACGCCCAGGCGCTCGGCATGCCGACCGGCAACGCGCTGCTGGTCAGCGTGCCCAAGACCAAGCCCGCCGCGTTCATCAAGGGCCTGCGCAAGGTGCTGCCCAAGCAGGCGCGGGCCGTCGAGGTGAACCCGCAGATCGACGTGCCGTCGGTCGGCAAGCTGCCGCAGGCCAACGGCCGGGTGATGACCGCCCCGCAGGTCCAGACGGTGATCAAGGCGGCCTACACCCGGCTCGGCTGGCCGTACGTGTGGGGCGGCGAGTCGGAGGCCGAGGGCGGCTACGACTGCTCGGGCCTGATGCAGTACGCGTTCGCGCGCGCCGGGATCAAGCTGCCCCGGGTCGCCGCCGACCAGGCCCGCACCGGCTGGGTGATCCCCTACGCCAAGGCGCAGCCGGGCGACATGCTGATCTGGGCCAACGACCCGACCGCGCCCGGCTACATCTCGCACATCGCCCTGTACCTGGGCGGCGGCAAGATGATCGCCGCGCCGCGCCGGGGCACGGTGGTGCAGGTCCAGAACGTCTACACGCGCAACATGAAGGGCGCGGTCCGGGTCAACCCGGGCCAGGCCGCCCGCACCCCGGGCTGACGGTCACAGCGGCATCCCCGCCCCGAGGAACTCCAGGTTGCGGTCCAGCAGGCCGGGCAGGTCCGCCGCGCCGTCGCCGTCCAGCCAGGTGTACATCGCCGCCTGGAGCACCCCCATGACCGCCCAGGCGAACGCCTGGACCCGCGGATCGTCCGGCTCGCGGCCGGTGCGCTCGGCGGTCACCCCGGCCAGCACCGCCAGCGTGCCGCCGCGCATCAGCTCGTGCACCCGCGCCTGCACCGACGGCACCTCGGCGATGAGCCGCACCCGCGTCCTGATCGTCTCCATGTCGGTCTGGAAGACGTAGGGGAACACCTCGCGGAAGCTGGCCCGCAGCGCCTCCAGCGGGGCCAGCTCCGGCGGCTGGGCGCGCAGCAGCCGTTCCAGCACCGGGTCGTACTCGTCGGTGACGACCAGGTCCTCCTTGGTGGGGAAGTAGCGGAAGAACGTGCTGGGCGACACCTCGGCCGCCGCCGCGATCTGCTCCACGGTCGTGGCGTCGTAGCCCCGGGCCGTGAAGAGCCGCAGGGCGTGCTCCTGGATCGCCCTGCGGGTCTTCAGCTTCTTGCGCTCGCGCAGCGGCAGGTGGTCGAGGGGGTCGTCCAGCCGTCCGGCCGCGGTCTGCTCAGGAAGCGACGTGCTCATGGTCCGATTCTGCGGCATCACCGGCGTCCGGCGCGCGCTCCGGGGGCACGGCGGGCAGGAAGACCCACAGCAGCAGGCCGGTGACGAACGTGGCCAGCGCGCACACCGCCAGCGCCGCGTCCATGCCGGACACGTAGGCGTCGCGCGCCGACGCCAGCAGCGCGGGATCGCCCAGCCGGGCCGCCGCCGACGCCGCGCCGCCGATCGAGTCGCGCGCCAGGACGGCCGCCTCCTCCGGCAGGCCGCCGGTGGACACCTCGCCCCGGTAGACCGACGACACCAGGCTGCCGAGCCCCGCCACGCCCAGCGCGGCGGCGGTCTGCCGCAGGGTCTGCACCAGGCCCGAACCGCGCCCGGCCTGGCCGTCGGGCAGCCGCGCCAGCACCGCGTCCATGGCGGGCACCAGCGTCATGCCGATGCCGAGCCCCATCACGCCCAGCCAGGCGCCGGTGAAGGTGTAGGCGTCGTCCGCGCCGGTGAACGCGCCCGCGCCGAGCCCGGCGGTCAGCGTCAGCAGCCCCGCCGTCATCACCGGCTTGGCGCCGGTGCGCGGCACGAGCCGGTCGGTCAGCAGCCCGCCCGCCATCAGGCCCGCGAGCATCGGGATCAGCCGCAGCCCGGTGCCGAACGCGTCGTGCCCCCGCACGACCTGGAGGTACTGCGGCAGCACGAACAGCGCCCCGGACATCACCAGCGTTCCGATCACCGCCGCCGACACCGACCCCACGAACACCCGGTCGCGGAAGAGCGCCACGTCCACCAGCGGCTCGGCGGCCCGCGACTCCCACCGCACGAAGGCCGCCAGCAGCGCCAGGCCGCCCAGCACCGCGCCCAGCGTCAGCGGGTCGGCCCAGCCGCGCACCGGCCCCTCGATCACCCCGTAGACCAATGCGACCAGCCCCGCCATCGACAACGCCGCGCCCGGCACGTCGACGCGCGGCGCGGCCGGGTCGCGCGACTCCGGCAGCAGGAACGCGACCGCGAGCCCGCCCAGCACCACCACCGGCACGTTGACCAGGAAGATCGAGCCCCACCAGTAGTGCTCCAGCAGCCAGCCGCCCAGCAGCGGCCCGAGCGGCAGGCCGAGCGCCATCGACGCCGACCAGACCGCGACGGCGCGGGTGCGCTCGTGCGGCGGGAAGATCGCCGGGAGCATCGACATCGACAGCGGCAACACCACCGCCGCGCCGAGCCCCATGCAGGTGCGGGCGACGATCACGCCGGTGGTGCCGTCGGCCAGCGCGCCGCCCAGCGACGCCGCCCCGAACAGCGCGAGGCCCGCCAGCAGCAGCCGCTTGCGGCCGAACCGGTCGCCCAGCAGCCCGGCGGGCAGCAGCAGCGCCGCGAACACCAGGACGTAGGAGTCGACGATCCACTGGAGCGCGCTGGTGCCCGCGTGCAGCTCGGCCGAGAGCGTGGGCAGCGCCACGTTCAGGATCGTCAGGTCGAAGCCCAGCGCCAGCAGGGCGAGCGCCAGCGCGCCCAGGCCCCACCACCGCCGCGGGTCCGGTGCCGTCATGGAACACCCTCCGAAAGGTAGTCACTATTAAATGAAAGTAACTCTCAAAAGATGGTGACTGTCAACTACGGGCGTGCGCTCGACCCCGGCGGAACGGCGTTGTAATTTTGATTACATGACTACGAGCGAAGCGGTGGAGGAGCTGCGCGGCTGGTTCTCCGGCCGCCTCCCGGACGGCTGGTTCACCGGCGCGCCCGAGATCGTGCTCGACCGCGAGGAGGTCACCGTGCTCGGCGAGCTGCCCGAGCCGGCCGCCGCAGAGGACCGTCCGGAGGAGCGCTCGGAGGCCGAGCGCGCCGCCCAGCTGGCCGGGCACATCGACCGGTTCCGCGAGGGCACCCGCGACCAGCGCATCGCGATCGCGCGGGAGGCCGAGCACCGCTTCGGCCACAAGGTGTCGTGGGGCGTCACCTGCGGGGGCCGCCAGGAGATGTTCACCACGCTGTCGGTGCCGGTGATGACCCGGCTGCGCCAGCCCGAGCGCCGGGTGCTGGACACCCTGGTCGAGGCCGGGGTGGCGCGCAGCCGCAGCGACGCGCTGGCCTGGTGCGTGCGGCTGGTCGGCAAGAACACCGACGAGTGGCTCGGCGAGCTGCGCACCGCCCTGGAGCACGTCGAGCGCGCCCGCGCCGCCGGCCCCACCGCCTGACCGCCCCCGCGGCCGACGTCCCTCGCCTGCCCGGCCCCGAGGTCGTGTGATTCCTTACCCGATTCCGAGGTCCGCGAGGTGTGATCATGGGGACGGCCTGCCCTAATGTGCCTCCTGAGGTGGCATCGGCGCGCGGGCCGGAAGGGGCGGGGAACGGCGTGGGAAGGCTTCGCTGTCTGGACGGGACGTCGCTGGCGGTCGTCCCGGTGCCGTCGCGCGACCGTGGCGGCACCCCGTTCGAGGTGACGCTGGAGCTGCGCCGCGACGGCGACTCGTTCGGCGCCGTCGGGCAGCGCTGCGGCTACTTCCTGGCCGGGCTCGCCGAGCGCGTCGCGGCCGCCCGCGCCGAGGACTCCCCGCAGGCCGCCCGCTGGCCCGATCCCGACGACCGGTTCCCCGACCCCAGCCCCGACCCGGCCCCCGAACCCGAGCTGTTCGCCTTCCGCTACCGCGACCGCGGCGACCTCGCCAGCACCGGCGAGCTGCGCTGCACGCTGCGCACCTCCTCGACCTGGATCGGCCCGCAGGAGCCCGACCGCGCCGCCGACGGCCGCTGGCGGGTCGCGCGCCGCGCCGTCATCGACGCCTGGGGCGCGGGCGGCCGGGGCGTGCGCGCGGTGCTGACCTCCGCCGAACTCGCCCGCTTCCTGGGCGACCTGCTCGCCGAGGCCGAGCGCGCCGGGGCCAGCTACCGGGACCTGCTGAGCCGCCCGCCGCGCTGAGGGACGGCCCCATCCGGACGGCCGGGCGCGGCCGTCCCGGTGGGACGACTCCCCGGGGCGGGCCATAATTGAGCCTCGTTCCCCTCAGGAACGGACGCTCGAAGGGATGCCCACTATGCCCAAGATGGGGGACCGGGCTCGCCGGGACCCGTCCGGCGACGGCAAGCTCACCTCGGCGATCCGGCGCAGCAAGCCGTACGGGATCGTCCGCGACGCCGCCTACCGGATGTACGAGCGGCGGGTCGAGGGCTCGCTGCCCACCGACATCATCCCCCGGCACGTCGGGGTGATCCTGGACGGCAACCGGCGCTGGGCCCGCTCGATGGGCATCAGCGACGTCAACACCGGCCACCGGCGCGGCGCCGACAAGATCTCCGAACTGCTCCAGTGGAGCGCCGAGGCGGGCGTGGAGGTGGTCACGTTGTGGCTGCTGTCCACCGACAACCTCACCCGGCCCGCCAAGGAGCTGGACCCGCTGCTGGAGATCATCGAGAACACCGTGGCGGGCCTGGCGGCCGACGGCTACCACGTCAAGCCGGTCGGGGCGCTCGATCTGCTGCCGGACAAAACCGCTCGTGTCCTTAAAGATGCGGGCGAAGCCACATCTGGCGTTCCCGGCCTGATTGTGAACGTCGCCGTTGGGTATGGAGGTAGGCGTGAGATCGCTGATGCGGTGCGCTCTCTGCTCATCGAGCAGGCGGGCAGAGGCACCAGCATCGAGGAACTCGCCGAGATCCTCGAAGTGGAGCACATCGCCGAGCATCTCTACACGCGCGGCCAACCGGACCCCGACCTGGTCATCCGGACCTCCGGGGAGCAACGTCTGTCCGGCTTCATGCTCTGGCAGAGCGTGCACACGGAGTTCTACTTCTGCGAGGTCCACTGGCCGGACTTCCGCAAGGTGGACTTCCTGCGGGCACTGCGTTCCTACGCCGCGCGCCATCGGCGCTTCGGTTCCTGAGGGCCCACGCCCCGACACCGCCTCCGGCCGTCCCCGCCTCCGGGGCCGCGGCCGCGCGGAGGCGGACCGCCGCGCCACCAGTTCCCCCATCATCAGGGAGATCGAGTGGCCACAACCTCTCCGCGCCGTCCGCAGCCGGGGCCCGTCACCGGGTCCGCCGACGAAGGCCGGCGCACCTACGTCCTCGACACCAGCGTCCTGCTCGCCGACCCGGGGGCGATGACCCGGTTCGCCGAGCACGAGGTCGTACTCCCCATCGTCGTCATCTCCGAGCTGGAGGCCAAGCGCCACCACCCGGAGCTCGGCTACTTCGCCCGCCAGGCGCTGCGCCTGCTGGACGACCTCCGCGTGGAGCACGGGAGGCTGGACGAGGCGCTGCCGCTGGGCGAGCTGGGCGGCACCCTGCGCGTCGAGCTCAACCACTCCGACCCCAGCGTGCTGCCCGACGGCTTCCGGCTGGGCGACAACGACACCCGCATCCTGTCGGTGGCCAGCTGGCTCGCCCAGGAGGGGCGGGACGTGGTGCTGGTGTCCAAGGACCTGCCGATGCGCGTCAAGGCGTCGGCGGTGGGGCTGGCGGCCGAGGAGTACCGGGCCGAGCTCGCGGTCGTGGAGTCCGGCTGGACGGGGATGCGCGAGCTGGAGCTGGGCGGCGGCCAGGTCGAGGAGCTGTACGAGTCGGGCGTCGCCGACCTGGAGGAGGCCCGCGAGCTGCCCTGCCACACCGGGCTGCGGTTGTTGTCGGAGCGCGGCTCGGCGCTCGGGCGCGTGCAGCCCGACAAGTCGGTGCGGCTGGTGCGCGGCGACCGCGAGGTGTTCGGGCTGCGCGGCCGGTCGGCCGAGCAGCGCGTCGCGCTCGACATCCTCATGGACGACGACATCGGCATCGTCTCGCTCGGCGGGCGCGCGGGCACCGGCAAGTCGGCGCTGGCGCTGTGCGCGGGCCTGGAGGCCGTCCTGGAGCGCCGCCGGCACCGCAAGGTGGTGGTGTTCCGGCCGCTGTACGCGGTCGGCGGCCAGGAGCTCGGCTACCTGCCCGGCTCGGAGAACGAGAAGATGTCGCCGTGGGCGCAGGCGGTCTACGACACGCTGTCGGCGGTCACCACCCCGGAGGTCATCGACGAGGTCCTGGACCGCGGGATGCTGGAGGTGCTGCCGCTCACCCACATCCGCGGCCGCTCGCTGCACGACGCGTTCGTGATCGTGGACGAGGCGCAGTCGCTGGAGCGCGGGGTGCTGCTGACGGTGTTGTCGCGGATCGGCGCGGGCTCGCGGGTGGTGCTCACCCACGACGTGGCGCAGCGCGACAACCTGCGCGTGGGCCGGCACGACGGCGTCGCCGCCGTGGTGGAACGGTTGAAAGGCCACCCGCTGTTCGCGCACGTGACGCTGACCCGCTCCGAGCGGTCGCCGATCGCGGCGCTGGTGACCGACATGCTCGGCGACGTGACCGGGTGACCGGACCGCCCTGATCGGGCGGGGAAGGCGTAACGGGACGCCCCGGACGGTTCCGACCGTCCGGGGCGTCGTGCCGTCCGGGGCGTTTCCGGAACGGAGAGTGATCATCAAACATCACTCCGTGCATCTGTGATGAAGGTCACACAACCTAACGCCAAGGTAAGGATTCCCAGCTCCCATCGCCGTTTTGGCAATGTTCAGGGCAAGTTGACAACGGCGCCACCACGAGCATTCGTCTCGATTTGGTTGCGGACCATCCCGGCGCGTCGGGCATTGTGTCTCCCCGTAAGCACCCCCGAGTGGGGCAAATCCGGATGGGCCGCCCTGATCGGTCCGCCGGTGCCGCACCGCTCCGGGGCCGGGGAACCGCCCTCAGCCGGGCGGCGGCCCGGCCGGGGGTGAAGGCACCTCGTGCGCGTGCCCATGCGCGTGCGACCGTCGGAAGGACCGCCTTGGTCGGAGACTCGCAGGGGTCCCGTGGGCGAGACGAACGACAGAGCTTCGACTCCCCGGAGCCCGGCCGGGCTCCGTTCGGCCCCGTGACCGAGGCGGACGTCAAGGTCGCGGGCGCCTCGTTCGCCGCGCGTCCCGGCGACGCCGCGGCCCGCTCCGGCGACACCGCCGGGATGGAGCCGATCGGCACCGGGCCCGCGCCGCTGCTGGTCGCCGACCCGCTCGGGCCGCGCGAGGAGCTGACCGGCGCCCCGGCCCGCCCCGCCCGCTCCGGCGGGCGCACCGGCCTGAAGATCGCGGCGGTCGCCGCGGGCGCGGCCGTGGTGGTCGGCGGCGGGGCCGTCGCCGCCCTGGCGTTCGCGGGCGACTCCGCGCCCGCCGCGGCCGACGGCAAGAAGGACGCGGCCGTCTCGCAGCCGCTGGCCGACGCCGCGGTCGTGGCCCCCGACCCCAAGGTCGTGCAGGCCGAGCGGCACAAGCTGGCCGTGGAGCGCGCCTCGCGCGCCGCCCGCGGCAAGGCGAAGGCCCCGTCCCTGCTTCCCAAGGGGGAGCCGATCCCCACCAAGAAGCCCGAGGACGCCAAGGACAAGAAGGACGGCGGCACCGGCGGCACCGGTGGCGGTGCGGGCGCCGACCCGATCCCGGCGGGCGAGGCCCAGCAGATCGCCAAGTCGATGTTGCCGGGCTACGGCTTCGGCGGCAGCGGCCAGTTCGCCTGCCTGGTGAAGCTCTGGAACAAGGAGAGCGGCTGGCGCGTCAACGCCGCCAACCCCTCCTCCGGCGCCTACGGCATCCCGCAGGCCCTGCCCGGTTCCAAGATGGCCAGCGCCGGATCCGACTGGCGCACCAACGCCCGCACCCAGATCAAGTGGGGGCTCGGCTACATCAAGGGACGCTACGGCACCCCGTGCGGCGCGTGGTCGCACTCGCAGTCGGTCGGCTGGTACTGAGGCCCGGCCGTCGCGAAACCGCCGGGCGGAAGTTCTCAGGAACGTCCCGCCCCGACCCGATCTGAGTTTCCGAGCGGCCGGTGACACACCGCGTCCGCCCGGGTGAGGACGGTACGTCCTTGCCGCGCACGGCCCCCGGCCGTGCGCGGCGAACGAAGCCGCGACGAAGCGGCCCGGCCCCACCAAGGCCCACAACGGTCTGGCGCATCCAGTCGCCTGGCCCGTATCCCCGGCGGGGGCGCACCCCTAGGCGCCCGCCGCCTCCCACCTCGCTGTTCGCGCAACGCCTCACCCCGGTGAGCGTCCCTGCGCGCGCGTCCTCCGCGGACGCGTCAGGTGCCCGGTCGTCCCGCAGTCCCATCGCGGGGCCGCGCCGTGCGAGGTCTCCCATCCGCTGGGCCGACCGGCCGTCCGGCACGTTGAAAGGTTCGTTTTGATCCGCAAGCCCCTTCGGCGTTCCGCCACCCTCGCCCTCGCCGCCACGCTCTCCCTGGGCGTCGTCGCCGAGACCGTTCCGGCCCAGGCCACCACCACGGCGTCCCACGCCGCCGCGCCCACCCAGGTGGTGACCGCGGCCAAGGCCAAGAAGAAGCCGACCCGCGCGCAGCGCAACAAGGCGCTGGCCAAGCCGCTGGTCGCCAAGCGCGGCTGGTCCAACCGCCAGTACAAGTGCCTGGTGAAGCTCTGGAACCGCGAGAGCCACTGGAACCACAAGGCGCACAACCGGTCGTCGGGCGCCTACGGCATCCCGCAGGCGCTGCCGGGCCGCAAGATGCGGTCGGCCGGCAAGGACTGGCGCACCAACCCCCGCACGCAGATCAAGTGGGGACTGAAGTACATCAAGGGCCGGTACAAGACGCCGTGCCGCGCGCTCGGCCACTCCAACAGCCGGGGTTGGTACTAAACACCGCGCAACGGGTCGTACGCACGGGGTGCTCCGCGCACCAGGCCCGGTAATCGGGTGAGTCGCGGCAGATGACCGTTGTCGCCGACGAGGGGGCGGGCTCCGGCCCGCCCCTTTTGTCACCCCGCCGGGGCATCGCCTGCCAATAGGTCGGCAAAGGCCCGCCCCAGGAGCGCGGAATCAGCGGCCCGGCGGGTCCCGGTCGGGTGAACGCTACTGCGCGTGTCGACTTTCATCCGTACCGGTCTCCGCGCCGCCGCCCTGGGCGCCGCCACCACGCTGGTGGTCGCGCCCATGACGACGGCGCCCGTGGAGGCGACCCCGGACGGGACCGCGCGGTCCGCCGCGACGGCCCGTCTGGGGAACGGCCTCGAACGCCGGGAACCGAAGCTGACCGAGATCCGTGACCGCGAGCTGAAACGCGTGGCGCGCAACAAGCGCATCGCCCGCGCGATGATGGCCAAACTCCAGTGGGGTTCGGCGCAGCAGTTCCGCTGCCTGGAGCGCCTCTGGGCGCACGAGAGCGGGTGGGACGAGGGCGCGCACAACGGCGCCACCGGAGCCCACGGCATCCCGCAGGCGATGCCGGGGCCCAAGATGAGCAGCGCCGGTCCCAACTGGCGCTCCGACCCCAGGACGCAGATCCGCTGGGGCCTGCGCTACATCAAGTACCGCCACGGCACGCCCTGCGGCGCCTGGGGCCACTTCCGGGCCGCGGGCTGGTACTAAACACCCGGGACCTGTCCCGGGCGGCGAGCGCCCGGGTCAGCGGTCGTGGTTGGTCATCGACAACACGTCCAGCGCGGCGTCGAGCTGCTCCTCGGTGAGCTTGCCGTCGGCGACGTAGCCGCGCTCCAGGACGACCTGCCGGATGGTCTTGCGCTCGGCCAGGGCCTGCTTGGCCACCTTGGCGGCCTCCTCGTAGCCGATGTAGCGGTTGAGGGGCGTCACGATGGAGGGGGAGGACTCGGCGTACTCGCGGGCCCGCTCCACGTCGGCCTCGACGCCGTCGATGACGCGGTCGGCCAGCAGCCGCGACGCGTTGGCCAGCAACGTGATCGACTCCAGCACGTTGCGCGCCAGCATCGGCAACATCACGTTCAGCTCGAAGTTGCCCGCCGCGCCGCCGAACGCGACGGCCGCGTCGTTGCCGATCACCTGCGCGGCCACCTGCGCGACCGCCTCGGGGATCACCGGGTTGACCTTGCCCGGCATGATCGACGAGCCGGGCTGCAGGTCGGGCAGCCGCAGCTCGGCGAGCCCGGCCCGGGGGCCCGAGCCCATCCAGCGCAGGTCGTTGGCGATCTTGGTGAGGCTGACCGCGATCGTGCGGAGCGCGCCGGACGCCTCCACCAGGCCGTCGCGCGCGCCCTGGGCCTCGAAGTGGTCGCGGGCCTCGGTGAGCGGCAGCCCGGTGCGGCCCGCGATCTCCTCGATGACGCGGGCGGCGAAGCCCGGCGGGGTGTTGATGCCGGTGCCGACGGCGGTGCCGCCGAGCGGAAGTTCGGCGAGGCGGGGCAGCGCCGCCTCCAGCCGCTCCACGCCGTAGCGGACCTGGGCGGCGTAACCGCCGAACTCCTGGCCGAGGGTGACGGGGGTGGCGTCCATCAGATGGGTGCGGCCCGACTTCACCACGGTCGCGAACTCGGCCGCCTTGCGCTCCAGCGCGGCCTCCAGGTGCCGCAGGGCCGGGATCAGGTCGTTGACGACCGAGCCGGTGGCCGCGATGTGGATGGAGGAGGGGAACACGTCGTTGGACGACTGCGAGGCGTTGACGTGGTCGTTGGGGTGCACCGGGCGGCCGAGCCGCTCCTCCGCCAGCGTCGCGACCACCTCGTTGGCGTTCATGTTGGACGAGGTGCCCGAGCCGGTCTGGAACACGTCGATGGGGAACTGGTCGTTCCAGCGGCCGACCGCGACCTCCAAGGCCGCCTCGTGGATCGCGGCGGCGACGTCCTTGTCCAGGACGTCCAGCTCGGCGTTCACGGTCGCGGCGGCGGCCTTGATCTGGCCGAGCGCGGCGATGTGCGCCGCCTCCAGGCCGCGCCCGGAGATGGGGAAGTTCTCCACCGCGCGCTGCGTCTGCGCCCGCCACTTGGCCGCCGCCGGGACCCGCACCTCCCCCATGGAGTCGTGCTCGATCCGGTACCGCTGCTCGGACTGCGCTGTCCGCTCGGCCATGGGAAGGACACCTCCGCCTACGACTCGCCGGTGTGGCACGTGCACCGACCGGCTCTTGTGATCAGTGCAGCCATCCAGGGCCTTCCCACATTCCCGCGATCTAGTTGCCGCCCGGCGTCCGGCTGATGGTGTAGGAGCGGCGCTCGCCCAGCTTGCCGGACTCCTTGCGCTTGCCGTTGACCCAGACCTCGCAGGCGGCCGAGTTGTAGATCACCGCGTTCAGCCGCTGCTGCTCGTACTGGCGGGTGGCGCCGGGCAACAACGTCTCGTTGGCCAGCACCGACGTGCTCGCGCCCGGCACCATCACGAAGATCTTGCAGCCGTCGGCGACGGCCCGCACCACCAGCGTGCTGGAGGCCGCCGACGGCGGCGCGTCGGTGCCCGGGTCGGTCGGGCGCAGCGGCGTCGTGGCCCGGGGGGAGGGGCCGGGGCTCTCCTTCATCATGCCGACCACCAGCGCGGTCCCCCCGATGCCGCAGGAGGCCACGGTCGCGCCGATCAGCGCGATGATCGCGATCATCCGGTAGCGGGGGGTGGGCTGCGCCCGGCGGCCCGACCGGGGGCCGGCCATCGCGCGCTCCAGCCGGTCCACGGCGCGGGCGTGGCTGAGGCGGCGGGTCGGGTTCTTCTCCAGCAGGCCGGTGACCACCGAGGCGAGCGGGCCCGCGTTGTGCATGGGCGGGGCGGACTCGTTGGCGAGCGCGCTGAGCGTCGCCATGACGTTGTCGCGCTCGAACGGCGGGCGACCCTCCAGCGCGGCGTACAGGGTCGCGCCGAGCGACCACAGGTCAGAGCGCGGGGTGGCCTTCTCGCCGGAGGCGACCTCGGGTGCGACGTAGGCGGGCGAGCCCATGAAGTGCCCGGTCTTGGTCAGGCTGGCCGAGCCGGAGGAGAACGCCAGACCGAAGTCGGTCAGCACGACGCGGTCGCCGTCCAGCATGACGTTGCTGGGCTTGAGGTCGCGGTGCACGATCCCGGCCTTGTGCGCGATGGCCAGGGCGTCCAGCAGGCGGCGGCCGATGTGCGCCACGCGCTCGGGCGGCAGCGGGCCCGAACGTTCGATGAGCTGCTCCAGGCTCGGCGCCTCGATCAGCTCCATCACGATCCACGGGCGGCCGTTCTCGATGACGACGTCGTAGACCTCGACGATGGAGTGCGTGCGGAGCTGCGCGGGCGCGCGGGCCTCCCGCAGCGTGCGGCGGTAGAAGGTGACCCGGTCGTCCTCGGACAGGTCCTCGGGAAGGCGCAGCTCCTTGACCGCCACCGCGCGGTCGAGGAGGTCGTCATGGGCCCGCCACACGGTGCCGTTGGCACCGTGACCGAGTTCCGAGACCAGCCGGTAGCGCGTCGCGAGCACGAGGCGCTCTGACTGAGACATGGCGGAAAAGATACCGGAGTGTCCGCCTGGTCATTGGGGAGACCTCGGGACCAACAGGTATCAGTTTCCCATACTGTGACCTACCGCACGGTACCGGTACGCATCACAGGGTCTGCCGGGGCCGAAGGGGCCGACCGGAACGGTCATTTGCCGGGTTCTGCCCACATCCTCCGCTCCCATCGGCGATGGTCGGTGGGAAGGTGAGCCGCCCCGACCCAGGAGGCTTGCGTGGGGACACGACGACGGTGCGCGCCGGGCCCGATCCCCGGCGGGGTGCCGCCGCTGCTGCCGGGCGATCCGCCGCTGGTCGGCCGGTACCTGCTGCTCGGCCGGCTCGGCACCGGCGGCATGGGAACGGTCTATCTCGGGCGCGACCCGGACGGGACCCCGGTCGCGGTGAAGACGCTGCCGCCCGCGCGGGCGCGCGACCGCGAGGCGCGCGGCCGGTTCCGCGCCGAGGCCGCCTACGCGCAGCGGGTCGCCTCGTTCTGCACGGCCCGGGTGCTGGCCGACGGCAGCGACCGTGACCGCCCCTACATCGTCACCGAGTACATCGACGGGCCGCCGCTGTCGCAGGTGGTGGAGCGGCGCGGCGCGCTGCCGCCCGACGGCGCGGCGGCGGTCGGCATCGGCGTGGCGGTCGCGCTCGCGGCCATCCACGGCGCGGGGCTGGTGCACCGCGACCTCAAGCCCGCCAACGTGCTGCTGGCCCGCTCCGGCCCGCGCGTGATCGACTTCGGCATCGCCGTCGAGCCCGACCTCGCCGCCGGGCCCACCCAGGCGGGCGTGGTGATGGGCAGCCCCGGCTGGATCGCGCCCGAACGGCTGCTGGGCGGCCCGGCGACGGCCGCCGCCGACGTGTTCGGCTGGGGTTGCCTGGTCGCCTACGCCGCGACGGGGCGGCACCCGTTCGACACCGGGCCGCCCGAGCAGGTCGGCGACCGCGTCGTCAGCGAGCGGCCCGAGCTGGCGGGCCTGGCCGACCCGCTGCGCACCGCCGTGCTGACCGCGCTGCGCAAGGACCCCGCCCGGCGGCCGAGCGCCCTGGAACTGCTGAACGCGCTGCTGCCGCTGCGCGCGGAGGGCGACCCGGCGCGGGCCATCGCCGACCTGTGGGAGCCCGCCGACTACGGCGGGACGCCCGCGCGGGCGCGGCGGGGGCTGCTGGTGAAGGCCGGGTTCGCGGCGGCCTGGGCGACGGCGGGCGGCGCGGCCGCGATCTGGGCGCTGGCCGGGGCGGACCCGTCCGCGCGGGCCGAGCCCGAGCCGGGCGGCACCAAGGTGATCACGGTGGGGCCGGGCCGGGACGGCGGCGCGGACGGCGGGGCCGCCGTCGTCCACGGCGGCGGGCGCGGTCCGGGGGCCACCGGGCCCGCGTCCACCGCGCCGACCGCGCCGGTGACCACGACGGTGCGTGTCACACCACCTGGCGCCCGGCAGGGCACCGCGCCGCCCGCGGCGACGCCCCCGGCGGGCACGCCGACCGCCACGCCGCAGGTCACACCGACCCCTGCGAACCGCTGGCCGCACAAGAAACCCAAGCGCAAGGACCGGCCCCCGCACCTGTTCGAGTGGTGGACCGGTCCCGGAACGCACGCCCCCTAGCGGGGAGCGGGTCAGCGGCGGCCGATGCCCAGCACCGGGCCGGTGGTGTCGGCGAAGAAATCTTCCCCCTTGTCGTCCACCACGATGAACGCCGGGAAGTCCTCGACCTCGATCTTCCAGACCGCCTCCATGCCCAGCTCGGGGTACTCCAGCACCTCGACCTTCTTGATGCAGTCCTGCGCCAGGCGCGCGGCCGGGCCGCCGATGGAGCCGAGGTAGAAGCCGCCGTGCGCGCGGCAGGCGTCGGTGACCTGCTGGGAGCGGTTGCCCTTGGCCAGCATGACCAGCGAGCCCCCGGCCGCCTGGAACTGCTCGACGTAGGAGTCCATGCGCCCGGCGGTGGTGGGGCCGAACGAGCCGGAGGCGTAGCCCTCGGGCGTCTTGGCCGGGCCCGCGTAGTAGACGGCGTGGTCGCGCAGGTACTGCGGCATGGGCTCGCCCGCGTCCAGCCGCTCCTTGATCTTGGCGTGCGCGATGTCGCGCGCCACCACCAGCGGGCCGGTCAGCGACAGCCGGGTCTTGACCGGGTAGCGGCTCAGCTCGGCGCGGATCTCGGGCATCGGCCGGTTGAGGTCGACGCGCACCACGTCGCCGGACAGGTCCTCGCCCGTCGTCTCGGGCAGGTAGCGGGCCGGGTCGGTCTCCAGCTTCTCCAGGAACACGCCCTCGGCGGTGATCTTGCCGAGGGCCTGCCGGTCGGCGCTGCACGACACCGCGATCGCCACCGGGCAGGACGCGCCGTGCCGGGGCAGCCGGACCACGCGCACGTCGTGGCAGAAGTACTTGCCGCCGAACTGGGCGCCGATGCCGAGCTTCTGGGTCAGCTCGAACACCTGCTGCTCCAGTTCCAGGTCCCGGAAGCCGTGGCCGAGCGGCGAGCCCTCGGTGGGGATCGTGTCCAGGTAGTGCGCCGAGGCGTACTTGGCGGTCTTGAGCGCGTACTCGGCGGAGGTGCCGCCCACGACGATCGCCAGGTGGTAGGGCGGGCAGGCGGCGGTGCCCAGCGAGCGGATCTTCTCCTCCAGGAAGGCCAGCATGCGCTTGGGGTTCAGGACGGCCTTGGTCTCCTGGTAGAGGAACGACTTGTTGGCGCTGCCGCCGCCCTTGGCCATGAACAGGAACTTGTAGGCGTCGCCCGGGGCGGCGTACAGCTCGATCTGGGCGGGCAGGTTGTTGCCGGTGTTCTTCTCGTCCCACATGGTGACCGGCGCCATCTGCGAGTAGCGCAGGTTCAGCTTGGTGTAGGCGTCGTAGACCCCGCGCGAGACGGCCTCCTCGTCGCGGCCGTCGGTCAGCACGTGCTGGCCGCGCTTGCCCATGACGATCGCGGTGCCGGTGTCCTGGCACATCGGCAGGACGCCGCCGGAGGCGATGCCCGCGTTCTTCAGCAGGTCCAGCGCCACGAAGCGGTCGTTGGGGCTGGCCTCCGGGTCGTCCAGGATCCTGCGGAGCTGGGCCAGGTGCGCCGGGCGCAGCAGGTGCGAGATGTCGCGCATGGCGGTCTCGGTGAGCAGCCGCAGCGCCTCCGGCTCGACCTGGAGGAAGGTGCGCCCCCCGGCGTCGAAGGTGGACACGCCCTCGGTGGTGAGCAGCCGGTACTCGGTGTCGTCGGCGCCGAGCGGCAGCAGGTCGGTGTAGGAGAACTCAGGCATCCTCAAGATCCTTGCGCGTCATCCGGGTGGGGGCCGCCCAACAGGTTACGGCCCCCGCCCGCCTTTCACGCAGCGGCACCGGCCTTGACCTCGGCGACCGTCACGACCGGGAGCGCCTCCGGCCGCCGGGACCGGCTCGCGCGCAGCCCGATCACGACCCCGACCGCGACCAGTGCCGCGCCGCCGAGGTCGGCGGGGGTGGGCGCGGCGAGGCCGAGCAGGACGGTGGTCACCACGGCGCTGATCGGGATCATGCCGGCGAACAGGCCCGCGCGGTCGGCGCCCAGGCGGCCGATCGCGTCGTACCAGAGCAGGAACGCGATGGTCGTCACGATCACCGTCAGGTAGGCGAACGCGGCCAGCTCGCCGCCGGTCGGCACGCGCAGCACGTGCGTCCCGTCCGCGACCAGGCCGATGGCCAGCAACATCGGGGCGGCCAGCGCCGCCGAGTAGGCCGACACGCGCAGCGGGCCGAGGCGGGGGAGCAGCGGCACGGCCAGCAGCGAGAAGCACACCTCGCCGCCCAGCGCGCCCAGCGCCAGCAGCAGCCCGCGCAGCGAGCCGCTGCCCAGGCCGTTGGCCAGCGCCGCGCCCGCGGCCACCACGCACGCGGCGGCCACCAGGGCGGGCGCGGGCCGCCGCCGTTCCAGCAGCGGACCGGCCAGCGCCAGGACGACCGGGACCGTCGCGATCACCGTGCCGATGGTGGCGGGGCTGGTGTCGGCGGTGGCGGCCACGATGAACACGTTGAACGCGGCCAGCCCGGTCGCGGCCAGCGCCGCCAGCAGCCCCCACTCGCGCAGGGTGAGCCTGATCCGGCGGTGGCGGTCGGTGAAGCGCACCACCGCGAGGAGGATGGCGGCGGCGACGGTGTAGCGGACGGCCTGGCCGCCGAAGACGGGGTAGTCGGCGATGGTGGCCGACACGGCGGTGAGCGAGCCGACGAACGTCATCGCCACGCCCGCGCCGAGCAGGCCATGAGGGCTGGTGGAAGCGGTCATGACAGGAACGTTAGGAGCGCTTTGGCCCCAGGGGCAGGGCCAATCGCGGCGCGCGGGAGTGGTCCATAACGTTCGCCGTGACACCCGGGGCCGTCGAGGCGCTGAAGCAAACGTGAGCGATCTCCATCTTCCCCTCGACCGGGCCGCCGGCCGGCTCGCCGCCCAGATCGCCGCCGGGTTCCGCGGCGCGGTCCGCTCCGGGCGGCTGGCGGCCGGGACCCGGCTGCCCTCCAGCCGCGACCTCGCCCGTGACCTGGAGGTCTCCCGCGGCGTCGTGGTCACCGCCTACGAGCAGCTCATCGCCGAGGGCTTCCTGACCGCGCGGCGCGGCGACGGCACCCGGGTCGCCGAGCTGGCCCGGCCCGAGCGCCCCGAGCCGCCCGCCGCGCCCGAGCCCGCGCCCGCCGCCTCCGTCGCGAAGCCCGCCTACGACCTGCGGCCGGGGCACCCGGACGTCGCGTCGTTCCCGCGCGAGCGCTGGGCGGCGGCGCTGCGCGCGGTGCTGCGCACGGTCCCGCACGAGGACCTGCTCGACTACCCCGACCCGGCCGGGGCCCCCACCCTGCGCGCCGAGCTGGCCGGGTACCTGGGCCGGGTGCGCGCCGCCGCCGTCACCCCCGGCCAGATCACGATCATGAACGGGGTCGCGCACGGCCTGTCGGCGCTGGCGCGGCTGCTGCCCGCCGAGGGGCACACCGCGCTGGCGCTGGAGGACCCCACCAGCGACCGGCAGCTGCCCATGCTGGAGGCCACCGGCATCCGGCTGGAGCGCGTCCGGGTGGACGCCGAGGGCCTGGACGTGGCGGCGCTGCGCCGCACCGGCGCCCGTGCCGTCCTGGTCACCCCCGCGCACCAGTACCCGACCGGGGTGGTGTTGTCGCCGGGCCGCCGCGCCGAGCTGATCGCCTGGGCCCGCGAAGTGGACGGGCTGGTCATCGAGGACGACTACGACGCCGAGTTCCGCTACGACCGCGACCCCGTCGGCTGCCTGCAGGGCGTCGATCCCGAGCGGGTGGTGCTGGTCGGCTCGGTCAGCAAGGCGCTGGCCCCGGCGCTGCGGCTGGGCTGGGCCGCCGCGCCGCCCCGGCTGGCCGCGCGGCTGCGCGAGCACCGCCTGAACACCGATCTGGGCGCTCCCTCCCTGGAACAGCACGCCCTGGCGCATTACCTGTCCGGCGGCGGGTACGACCGCCACCTGCGGACGATGCGACGGCGCTACCGGGCCCGCCGCGACGCGCTGGTGGAGGCGTTGCGCGAGCACGTGCCGGAGGCCACCGTGCACGGTGTGTCGGCCGGCATCCACCTGTACGTGGAACTGCCGCGCGGCACCGACGAGGCCGCCGTGGTGGCGGCCGCCGCCGAGGCGGGGGTCGCCGTCACCGGCGCCACGGCGACGTGGTCGACGGGCCGGGCCGCCGCCGCGCCGCCCGCGCTGGTCCTCGGGTACGCGGGCCTGAACGAGGCGCGCCTCGCGAGGGCGGCCGCGCTTCTGGGAGCTGCGGTTACCCTCGGTGCTCGCGGGTAGGAACGGCAACCACGGCGAAGGAGAGACGGATGAGTCTGGATGAGGCGGCGCGGCAGCTCAAGATGGCGGTGCACGACGCCCAGGTGTCTTTTGACTGCGTCGGGCTCGGCGATTTGGACCGTGCCCAGGAGCACGCGGTCACCGCGCGCACCGCGGCGGACGCGGCGTTGCTGGCACTGACCCAGGCGCTGCAGGACATGTCCCCCGAGGAGGCGCAGGCCGCCGGGGAACGGGCCGTGGCGGCGCTGGAGGAGAGCGAGCCCCCGCCGGCGGGGGTGCAGGAAAGGGTCTGAAACAACGCCGAACGGCCGTCCGAGGGGTGCTCGGGCGGCCGTTCCGCGTTTTCGACGGTCAGACGGTCGGGCGCTCGGCGACCGGCGCGTCGGTGCGCGACCCGGGCACCGGCCGCGGCGCGAACCCCCTGGCCGCCGCGAAGATCACCCCGATCAGCACCAGCGGCACGATGAAGGCCAGCCGCAACCCGTGCTCGGGGTCGGCCGGCGCGATCGCGCCGACCACCGCCGCGCCCAGCACGAAGCCGACGTAGTTGAAGATGTTGACGCGGGCGACCGCGACGCCGAGGCCGGTCGGGTCCACCTTGGCGGCGGCGGTGTAGGAGACCGGCGCGATCACGCTGAGCCCCAGGCCCACGACCGCGAAGCCCGCGATGGCCACCGCGGCGTTGGGCGCGGCCACCACCGCGACCATGCCGAGCAGCCCGACCAGCGCGCCGATCCGCACCACCTGCGGCGCGCCCCGGCGGCGCACCGCGAGGTCGGCGACGCCCCGGCTGATCACCATGGCGACCTGGTAGGCGACGTAGCCGAGCGGCGCGACCCAGTCGCTGCTGCCCAGCTCGTCGTCCAGGTACTTGGCGCCGTAGCTCGACAGCGCCGAGTCGGTCAGGTAGAACGCCGCCATCGCCGCGCCGACCACCAGGATCGGCCGCCACGGCACCCGGCTGCCGGCCGCCTTCAGCTCGGCGGCGCTGGGCTGCCCGGCGGCCTCCTCGTCCTTGGTCATCAACCGGTGCGCGGTGGCCAGCGAGACCACGATGCCGAGCACCGAGGCGATCGCGAACCCGACCGGCAGCGCCAGGTCCAGCTTGTTGGACAGCGCCGCCCACAGGCCGCCGAGGATGCCGGCCATGCTCCACACCGCGTAGAAGCCGGTGATCAGGCTCATGCCGTGGCGGCGCTCGACCGCGACGGCCTGCGCGTTCATCGACGCGTCCACGCCGCCGACGCACAGCCCGAACAGCGCCACGGTCGCGAACAGCGCCACGTCGTTGTCGCCGGTCAGGCCGACCAGGATGATGGTGACGCACTCGGCGGGCTGCACGACGCGCAGCACCAGGCCGCTGCCGAACCGCTTGAACAGGAACTCCGACAGCACGCTGCCGAGCCCGGCGATCAGCGGGACCATCAGCAGCACCAGCGAGAGGACGCCGTCGCTCAGGTGGTGGGTCTTCTGGATCTGCGGGACCTGGGTGACCAGGGTGGCGAAGCACAGGCCCTGGACGCCGAAGGCGGCGTAGGCCGCCAGGCGCGCCTGCCGGTCCCGGACGGTGATGCCCTGACTCACGCGGCATCCCCTCTCTGGCGGTGATGAGCGACGCTCAATATGAAGAAGATTCACGTCAGCGTAGAGGTCGCACGGTAAGCGGTCAATGACGGAAATGCCTGGTCAGTCGATCATGTCGCCGCGCCGGGCGCGCCCCGCCGCCGCCCGCCCGGACGTGCGGCGAACCGGGAAACCCGGCAACCCTAGGGCGAGATGGGGCGTTCCCGCACGGATTTTCCGGCCTTCCGCCCGTTAACCTTGGTCCCGTGGACACACCCGACCGCCGCCGGGACCCGGACAAGGCCACGAGCGTGCGCGACCTGCGCGCCTCCGACGCCGACCGCGAACGTGTGGCCGACGCGCTCGGCGAGGCCCTCGCCGACGGCCGCCTCACCATGGAGGAGCACTCCGAGCGCGCCTCCCGCGCCTACGAAGCCCGCACCCTGGGCGAGCTGACCGGCCTGACCGGCGACCTCAGCCCGGAGGAGGCCCAGCCGATCCTGGTGGACGACCGCCCGGTGTCGGTGCTGTTCGGCCGCGCCCGCCGCGACGGCCGCTGGGTCGTGCCGGTCAAGCTGCCGCTGCTGGCCCTGTTCGGCACGGTCGAGCTGGACCTGCGCGAGGCCGTCCTGCAACGCCGCCACATCGTGCTGGACTCGATGGTGCTGGGCGGCCGCATCCGGCTGCTGGTCCCCGAAGGCGTCCAGGTGAACGTGACGGGCCGCTCCATCATGTGCACCCGCGAGGTCCGCACCCGCCCGGCGCCCGAGGGCCCGACCATCGAGATCGGCGGCACCATGATCTTCGGCTCGGTCAGCGCCCGCTCCCCCAAACGCACCCTGCGCCAGCGCGTCCGGGGCCGCCTCGGGCGTAGTTGAGGAAGCGCCCCGGCCGTCTGGCCAGGGCGCTTTCCTTTGTTGTGTCAGACCGCTTGATCGAAGTTGATCGCGCTGTACGCGCGGAGCTTGTCGAGCTGGTGCTCGCTGGACACCGTGCGGATGGTGCCGCTGCGCGACCGCATGACCAGCGAGTGCGTGTACGCGGTGCCCTTGCGGTAGCGCACGCCGTCCACCAGCTCGCCGTCGGTGATGCCGGTCGCGGCGAAGAACACGTCGTCGGACTTGATCA
Organism: Actinomadura hibisca NBRC 15177; assembly: GCF_001552635.1. Classification (GTDB taxonomy): domain Bacteria; phylum Actinomycetota; class Actinomycetes; order Streptosporangiales; family Streptosporangiaceae; genus Spirillospora; species Spirillospora hibisca. Next base: position 89,197 of record NZ_BCRO01000019.1, read on the forward strand.
GGTCGTCGGTGGTCAGCACCCGGCCCAGGTCGTGCCCGGCGTCGATCGCCTTGCGCCGCTCGGCGTCGTCCTGCGGCCACAACCGGCCCTGGATGACGCCGCCCAGCGCCTTGATCGCGCACGCCGCGATGATGCCCTCGGGGGTGCCGCCGATGCCCAGCAGCAGGTCCACGCCGGTGCCCTCGCGGGCCGCCATGATCGCGCCGGCGACGTCGCCGTCCAGGATGAACTTGATGCGCGCCCCGGTCTCGCGCACCTCCTTGACGATGCCCTCGTGCCGCGGCCGGTCCAGGATGACCACCGTCACGTCCTGCGGCGAGGAGCCCTTGGCCCGCGCGATCGCGCGGATGTTGTCGGCGATGGGCCGCTCGATGCTCACCACGTCGGCCGCCTCGGGCCCGGTGACCAGCTTCTCCATGTAGAACACCGCCGACGGGTCGTACATCGACCCGCGCGGCGCGACCGCCAGCACCGCGATGGCGTTGTTCATGCCGAGGGCGGTCAGCCGCGTGCCGTCCACCGGGTCCACGGCCACGTCGCACTCGGCGCCGCTGCCGTCCCCGATCTCCTCCCCGTTGTAGAGCATCGGGGCGTTGTCCTTCTCGCCCTCGCCGATCACCACCACGCCCTTCATGGACACGGTGTTGATCAGCTGGCGCATCGCGTTCACGGCGGCGCCGTCGGCGCCGTTCTTGTCGCCGCGGCCGACCCAGCGCGCCGCGGCCAGGGCGGCGGCCTCGGTCACCCGGACCAGTTCCATCGCCAGGTTGCGGTCCGGCGCCGCCGGCTCGGTGGTGAGCGGGGAGGAAACGGAGGTGTCGTCGGACATGACCAGGCAGCCCTTTCGGTCGGTGACTACACGGATTCTCTGCGGACTGGGCGCCGGGCTACAAATTGGACCAGACCAGAGGTCCGCAGCAGAGCCGTGACACCCGCGGGGGGACAGGTTTTGGCGACCACACGGGTCAGGGATCGTTTCCCCCAGGGCGGAGGGCGTAATCTCAGCATCCATGAGCAGCGACATCGACGTCTCGTCCGGCGGGGCCGCCGGCGGCGCGGCCCCCTCCCGCACCTCCGACCGCGGGGCGGCCACGCGCGGCGCCCTGCTGGCCGCGGCGCGGGACGTGTTCTGCGAGGCGGGCTTCGCGCAGGCGGCGGTGACCGACATCGTCGCCAAGGCCGGGGCCAGCGTCGGCAGCCTCTACCACCACTTCAACGGCAAGGCCGACCTGTACCTCACGCTGTTCGAGGAGTTCCAGGTCCGGCAGCAGGAGCGCACCCGCGAGGCGATCAGCGCGGTGCGCGAGGCCGGGGAGGGCGACCCGATGCGGCAGTTCGTCGCCGGCGCGGGCGCCTACCTCAACGGGTGCCTGGAGGAGCGCGACGTCGCGCGGCTGTTCATCTCCGGCGACGGCCCGCCCGGGTTCGACCGGGTGATGCGCCAGCGGCTCAACAAGTGGGCCCGCCGCAACGCCGCGCTGTTCCACACCGCCGACGGCGGCGAGGACGAGGCCCTGGTCGTGGTGCTCACCGGCGCGATGGCGGGCGCGGTGTCGGAGGTGTCGCTGATGGAGGACCAGAGCGCGGCGCGGCGGCTGGCCGACGAGGTCATGGTGATCGTCGGCACGATCAGCGACCCCCGTACCGAGCAGGCCGGACGGTAGGGAATCCTGGAAGCGTGAGCGACAAGACCTCCGACCCGACCGCCCAGCCCGCCGCAGGGCCCGCCGAGCCCGTCTCCGAGGCCACCGCCGTGCGGGCCGAGGCCCCGGCGGAGCAGGCCGCGCCCGCCGACCCGCGCGGGACGGTGCAGGTGACCCCCGGCGTGTACAAGCGGCTGACCACCGGGCTCGGCGGCTTCACGCTCGCGATGGGGGCGTGCCTGCTGCTGGTGGCGGTGATCTACGCGGTCACGCCGCGCAGCACCGAGGAGGTCCTGCCCACCGTCGACTACCAGTCCCAGCTGTGGGCGATGCGCAACGACGCGCCCTACACCGTGCACGCGCCCGAGGGCCTGCCCGCCGGATGGCGGCCCACCAGCTCCCGGCTGACCGGGCTCGGCAAGCCCGGCGAGCCGGTCGCCTGGCACCTGGGCTTCGTCACCCCCACCGACCAGTACGCGGCGCTGGAGCAGAGCAACGAGAAGGCGTCCGAGTACGTCAAGCGGATGACCAACAACAAGAACTCCAGCGGCACCCAGCAGGTCGCCGGGCAGACCTGGACCCGGTACTTCCGCAAGGACAAGAAGCAGAACTCCCTGGCCCGCACGCTGCCCGACGGCGTCAGCCTCGTGGTGGCGGGCACCGCCTCCTACGAGGAGCTGGCGGTGCTGGCCGCGTCGCTGAAGCCGCAGGCCAAGGGCGGTGCGCCGGTGCCGACCCCCGGCTCCTAGAACGGGGTCGCGGGGTCCGCCTCGCCGCCGCCGTCCGGCTGGGCCATCGCGGCGGCCAGCCGGGCGCGGGCGCCCTCCAGCCACTCCTCGCAGATCGCGGCGAGCTTCTCGCCGCGCTCCCACAACGCGAGCGACTCCTCAAGGGTCAGCCCGCCGGACTCCAGCCGCTTGACGACCTCGGTCAGCTCGTCGCGCGCCTGCTCGTAGGACATTCTCTGGTCGGCCACCCGACAACCTTAGGGCTCCAGGTGCTCGGCCACGGTCACCGCGAGGCGCCCGTCGGCGAGCCGCACCAGCAGCCGGTCGCCGTCGCCGACGTCCCCGGCGGCGCGGACGACGGCCTCGTCCTCGCGCTGGACGATCGCGTACCCGCGCTGCAACGTCGCGGCCGGTGACAGCGCCAGCAGCCGCGCGCGGGTGTGGGAGAGCTGGTCACCGGCCCGGTCGAGCGCACCGGACAGGCAGCGCCGGGTCCGGTCGCGCAGCGCGCCGATCCGCTCGTCCTGGCGCTCGATCTCCCGGACGGGATCGGCCAGCGCGGGCCGGGACCGCGTCGCCGTCAGCCACGCCAGCTCCCGCTCGACGCCCCCGGCCAGCACCCGGCGGCCCCGGTCGCGGAGCTGCCGGACGAGCTGGAGCTGCTCGCGCACGTCCGGCACCGTCTTCTTGGCCGCGTCGGTCGGCGTGGAGGCGCGCAGGTCGGCGACCAGGTCGAGGATGGGGGAGTCCTGCTCGTGCCCGATCGCGCTGACGACCGGGGTGCGCGCGGCCGCGACCGCCCGCACCAGCGCCTCGTCGGAGAACGGCAGCAGGTCCTCCATCGAGCCGCCGCCGCGCGCGATGATGATGACGTCGATCGTGGGGTCGGCGTCCAGCTTGCGCAGCGCCTCCATGACCTCGCCGACGGCGTGGTTGCCCTGCACGGCGGTGTTCTCGACCTGGAACTCCACGGCGGGCCAGCGGCGGCGCGCGTTCTGCAGCACGTCGTGCTCGGCGTCGGACTGGCGGCCGGTGATCAGCCCGATCCGGCCGGGCAGGAACGGCAGCGGCCGCTTGCGCTCGGCCCGGAACAACCCCTCGGCCGTCAGCACCTGCCTGAGGCGTTCGAGCCGGGCCAGCAGCTCGCCGACGCCGACCGGCCGCACCTCCAGCGCGGCCAGCGAGAAGGTGCCCCGGTTAACCCAGAAGTCGGGCTTGGCGTGCACCACGACCCGCGCCCCGTCGGTGACCGCCGGGCCCGCCGCCTCGAACACCCCGCGCGGCCCGACCACCCGCACCGACATGTTGGCGGTGGGGTCGCGAAGCGTGAGGTAGACCGTGCCGCCGCGCGCCTTCAGCTCGGTGATCTGCCCCTCGACCCAGATCCGGCCGAGCCGGCCGATCCAGCCGCCGACCGCCTGGAGCACGGTCCGGACCGGGACGGGGGACTCGGCACTGGTGTCCATCGCCATGACCAGCAGCCTAGAGGCGTGGGCGGGCACCAGGACCCGCATAACGGTCGAGTCACGGGATTGATGTGATCTTGCCCACCCGGGGCGCCGCCTGTGCAATGTCACACAGCACAGGGAGGCGAACCCCAATGAAACCCATGAGAACCGTCCTCGGCGCCGTGCTGGCGCTGTCGGCCGTCACGGTCTCCGCCGGCTGCGGCCAGGGCCTGCTCGGCGGCGACTCCGACAAGGACAAGGGCCCGATCCTGCTCGGCATGGACATCCCGCTGTCGGGCGGCAGCGCCGAGATCGGCCCCTACATGAAGAACGGCGCGCAGCTGGCGATCGACGAGGTCAACGGCAAGGGCGGCGTGCTCGGCGGCCGCAAGCTGGAGCTGCGCGCCGAGGACGACGCCTGCGACCCCAAGACCGCGACGGCGGCCGCGACCAAGCTGGTGTCGGCCGGGGTGAAGGTCTCGGTGGGCGGCTACTGCTCGGGCGCCACCCTGCCGACGCTGGCCATCTTCGACCGCGCCAAGATCCCGATGATCATTCCGGTGGCCAACTCCACCGAACTGTACGCCCAGCGGCTCAAGCACGTCTTCATGATCAACGGCACCGGCGACCAACAGGCGGCGGCGGCCGCCAAGTGGCTGGCCAAGGACGGCGGCACCAAGGTCGCGGTCATGCACGACAACACCTCCTACTCCAAGGACATCGCGGTGCGCACCGCCGCCGAGCTGGACAAGCCGGGCGCGCCCGACAAGACCGCCGTCGAGGCCGTCAACCCCGGCGAGAGCGACTACTCGGCCGCCGTCACCACCGTGCTGAAGGGCCGTCCCGACTACATCTACTGGACCGGCTACTACGCCGAGGGCGGCCTGCTGGTCCGCCAGTTCCGGCAGGCGGGCTACAAGGGCAAGTTCCTGGTGGGCGACGGCTCGGTGGACGCCAAGCTCGCCAAGATCGCGGGCGGGCAGAACGGCGAGGGCGTCTACGCGACCATGACCCCGACGCCGCAGACCCTCCAGGGCGCCGAGAGCTGGATCGCCTCCTACAAGCAGAAGTTCGGCGCCGACCCCGGCCCCTACTCCACCCAGTCCTACGACGCGGTGCGGCTGGCGGCCGAGGCCATCAAGAAGGCCGACAGCACCGACGGCGGCAAGATCGCCGACGCGCTGCGCGGGCTGGACGGCTTCCAGCTTTTCAGCGGCCCGCTCAAGTTCACCCAGCAGCAGACCATCACCGGCGGCTTCGAGATCCAGGTCGTCAAGAACGGCTCGTTCGTGTTGCAGGAGAAGGTGCAGTGAACCCGCGGAACACCGGAGCCACGGCGTGAGCCAGCTCATCTGGAACGGCCTGTTCGTCGGTTCCTTCTACGCCCTGGTCGCGCTCGGCTACAGCATGGTCTACGGCGTGATCAAGCTGCTCAACTTCGCCCACGGCGACCTGTACATGCTCGGCGCGTTCTCGGGGTTCGCGATGCTGGGCGTGCTCGGCGGGCTCGTGCAGTCGCAGTCGTTGCTGGCGCTGCTGCTGGTCCTGGTGGCGACGATGGCGGTGACCGGCCTCGCCGGGGTCGCGCTGGAGCGGGTGGCCTACCGGCCGCTGCGCGGCGCGCCCCGGCTGTCGCTGCTGATCACGGCGGTGGGCGCGTCGTTCGCGCTGGAGTACGGCACCCGCATCGTCGCCGGGCCGAACCCGAAGGTCTACCAGGTGCGGCTCGGCGGCACGTCGATGGAGGTGTTCGGTGCGCGCGTCACCGTCCAGCAACTCGTGCTGGTGGCCATCGCGATCGTGCTGATGGCGGCGCTCAACTGGCTGGTGATGCGCAGCCGCCAGGGCCGCGCCATGCGGGCGATCGCGCTGGACCCCAAGGCCGCGCGGCTGATGGGCGTGGACGTGGACGCGGTGATCGCGCGGACCTTCTTCATCGGCTCGGCGCTGGCGGGCGCGGCCGGGGTGATGGCCGGCGGCTACTACGGGAAGATCGACTTCCTGATGGGCTTCATCATCGGGCTCAAGGCGTTCACCGCCGCGGTGATCGGCGGCATCGGCAACATGCAGGGCACCATGCTCGGCGGCCTGCTGCTGGGCCTGCTGGAGTCGTTCGGCACCGACTGGCTGGGCGGCCAGTGGCGCGACGTGTTCGCGTTCGGCTGCCTGATCCTCTTCCTGACCGTGCGGCCCACCGGCCTGCTCGGCGAACGCGTGACGGAGCGCGTATGAGCGCGGTCGAGAACCGGCCCGTCGACGGCGGGCCGCCGGTCAAGCCGGTGCGGGGGCGCGGGCCCTCGCTGGTGACGCGGCTGCTGGAGAGCCGGCGGCTCGGCTGGGGCGGGCTCGCCCTCGCGCTGGCCGCGCCGCTGGTGATCGCGACGCCGTACGCGCTGAACGTGATGACCAGCGCGGCGATCTTCGTGATGCTGGCGGTCGGGCTGAACATCGTGGTCGGCTACTGCGGCCTGCTCGACCTCGGCTACGCGGCGTTCTTCGCCGTCGGCGCCTACACCAGCGGTGTGCTGGCCACCGAGCTGGGCCTGCCGCTGCTGGCCACCGTCCCGATCGTGGTGGTGGTGACGGTGCTGGCCGGGATCGTGATCGGCGCGCCGACGTTGCGGCTGCGCAGCGACTACCTCGCGATCGTCACGCTGGGCTTCGGCGAGATCATCCGCATCTGCGCCAACAACCTGGAGATCACCGGCGGCCCCTCGGGGATCTACGGCATCCCGGGGTTGTGGGGCGACGCCCTCGGCCCGGCCGGGTTCTACTACGCGACCGTGCTGATCGTCGCGCTGGCGGTGCTGCTGGCCGCGCGGCTCGGCCGCTCCCGGCTCGGCCGGGCCTGGCGGTTCGTGCGCGAGGACGAGGACGCCGCCGAGGCGATGGGCGTGCACACCTACAAGGTGAAGCTCGCCGCCTACATCGGCGGCGCGATCTGGGGCGGCCTCGCCGGGGTGCTGTTCGCCGCGCAGCTGTCGGCGATCTCCCCGGCCAGCTTCACCTTCCTGTGGTCGGCGCTGGTGCTGATGGCGGTGGTGCTCGGCGGCATGGGCTCCACGCCCGGCGTGGTGATCGGCGCGATCGTGATCAGCCTGGCGCCGGAGTTGTTGCGCGGGCTGGCCGACTACCGGTTCTTCGTGTTCGGGGTGCTGCTCATCATGGTGATGATCGTGCGTCCGCAGGGGTTGTGGCCGCACCGATCGCGGGAGACGCCGCACACTGCGGCCCGGTCGGGGGAGGCGGCGGAATGACGTTGCTCCAGGTACGGGACCTGCGGCTGGCGTTCGGCGGCGTGCAGGCCATCGACGGGCTGTCGTTCACGGTGGACGCGGGCGAGATCGTGTCGGTGATCGGGCCGAACGGCGCGGGCAAGACCTCGGCGTTCAACTGCGTCACCGGCTTCTACAAGCCGACCGGCGGCAGCGTCACGCTGGACGGCGCGCCGGTCACCGGCCGCCGCCCCGCGAAGATCGCCGGGCTGGGGGTGTCGCGCACCTTCCAGAACCCGCGCCTGTTCGGCGAGCTGTCGGTGCTGGACAACGTGCGGGCGGGCACGCACCTGTGGCTCAAGCAGAACGTGTTCGACGCGCTGGTGCACACGCCCCGCTACCGGCGCAGCGAGCAGGAGGCCACCGACGAGGCGCACAGGTGGCTCGACTTCGTCGGCCTGCGCGGCGACCGCGCCGGGCTGGTGCGGCACCTGCCCTACGGCGAGCAACGGCGGGTGGAGATCGCGCGGGCGCTGGCCCGGCGGCCCCGCCTGCTGCTGCTGGACGAGCCCGCCGCCGGGCTGAACCACGGCGAGAAGGGCGAACTGCTCGATCTGATCCGGCGCATCCGCGAGCTGGGCACCGCGATCGCGCTGATCGAGCACGACATGGGCCTGGTCATGGAGGTCTCGCAGCGCGTGGTGGTGCTCAACTTCGGCAAGGAGATCGCCGACGGGCCGCCGGAGCAGGTGCGGCAGGATCCGGCCGTCATCGAGGCGTACCTCGGGCGCGACGCCGACGACGCCGAGCTGGCCGCGGCGCGTGAGGAGGTGCGCGGTGTCGAAGGGTGAGTCATCGGCGGCGGCCGGATCGCAGGCCGCGCCGCTGCTGGAGATCAGCGGCCTGGAGGTGCGCTACGGCGGCGTCCAGGCGCTGCGCGGGCTGGACCTGACCGTGCGCGAGGGCGAGATCGTCGCGCTGCTCGGCAACAACGGCGCGGGCAAGACCACCACGCTGTCGGCGATCTCGGGGCTGGTGCGCCCGTCGGCCGGGAGCATCACGCTGGCGGGGCGGGACATCAGCCGCGCCAAGGCCACCAAGATCGTGGACGCGGGCGTGGTGCACGTGCCCGAGGGCCGCCGGATCTTCAGCACGCTGACCGTGCAGGAGAACCTCCAGATCGGCGGCTACCTGGTGCGCGACTCCGGCGAGCTGCGCCGCCGCATCGACGAGGTCTACCAGCTGCTGCCGCGCCTCGCCGAGCGGCGCGGCCAGCAGGGCGGCACGTTGTCGGGCGGCGAGCAGCAGATGCTGGCGATCGGCCGGGCACTGGTGGCCCGGCCCCGGCTGCTGATGCTGGACGAGCCGTCGATGGGGCTGGCCCCGCTGATCGTCGCGGCCGTGATGGACGTGATCGGCGACATCAACGCCGCCGGGTCCACGGTGCTGCTGGTCGAGCAGAACGCCAAGGCCGCGCTGCGGATCGCGCACCGCGGGCTGGTGATCGAGAACGGCGCGGCGGTGCTGCACGGCCCGGCCGCCGAGCTGGCCGCCGACGCCCGCGTCGTCGAGGCGTACCTGGGCGGCGCCCGCTAGCCGGTCCCGAGCCCGTCCGAGCAAGGAGCGGCCCATGTCCGAGCCCCCGCCGCCCGACCTGCCGCCGCTGGGCGAGCGGCGCAACGCCCGCGAGCGCGTCGCCGACGCGCTGCGCGCCGCGCTGGTGGCGGGGGACCTGCGGCCCGGCTCGGTCTACTCCGCGCCCGCGCTGGCCGAGCGGTTCGGGGTGTCGGCGACCCCGGTCCGCGAGGCCATGCTCGACCTGGCCAAGGAGGGCCTGGTCACCGCGGTCCGCAACAAGGGCTTCCGCGTCACCGCGCTGTCGGACCGCGACCTGGACGAGATCACGCAGGTGCGGGCGCTGATCGAGGTGCCGACGGTGGGCCGGGTCGCCGCCGCCGTGCCCGGCGTGCTGCCCGCCGCCGAGGTCACCGCGCTGCGCCCGCTCGCCGAGGCGATCGTCGACGCCGCCGGACGCCGCGACGTGCTGGCCTACATCGCCGCCGACCACGACTTCCACCTGGCGCTGCTCGGCCTGGCCGGGAACGCGCACCTGGTGGGGGTGGTGCGCGACCTGCGGCACCGGTCGCGGCTGTACGGGGTGCCGAGCCTCGCCGAGCGCGGCGAGCTGCTGCCCTCGGCCGCCGAGCACCTGGAACTGCTCGACACGGTCGCGGCGGGGGACGTCACGGGAGCCGAGGCGCTGATGCGCCACCATCTGAGGCATGTGCGCGGCATCTGGGCCGCGCGCCGCTGAACGAGCCGCCCGTACCGGGACGAACGCCCCGGGTTGAATAGTTAGCCAAACTAACTTAGACTGGCTAAGTAATTCGAGGAGACGACGTGACCGATCCGAACCGCGAGCTGGCCGAGCACTTCAACCGGCGCCTGCGCGACGTGGTCCTGCTGCTGCGCCGGGTCAGCGCCGACCAGCCGGTCACCAGCCAGCAGGCGTCGGTGCTCGGCTCGCTGGAGGGCGGCCCCCGCCGGATGACCGAGCTGGCCGACGAGCAGGGGGTCCGGCTGCCCACCATGACCGCCCTGGTCAACCGCCTGGAGCGGGACGGCCTGGCGGCGCGCGGCCGGGACGCCTCCGACGCCCGCGTGGTCACCGTCGAGATCACCCCGGCCGGGGCCGCGCAGCTGCACGCCACCCGCGAGCGCCGCACCGAGGCGCTCGCCGAGCGCATCGCCGCCCTGGACGAGGAGCAGCGCGCCGCGATCGCCGCGGCCCTGCCGGCGCTCGACCGTCTCTTCGACCCGTCCTGAGCCCCCGATCCGCGCGACCGAGGACCCAGCCGCACCCTCCTGAGAGGAAGGTCTTCATGCACTCGCAGCCACCGGACACGGCCGCCAAGGGCGGCATCCTGCGCCAGCCGATGTCGGTCTGGGCGACGGCGTTCGCGGCGGTGGTCGCGTTCATGGGCATCGGCCTGGTGGACCCGATCCTGCCCGCCATCGCCGAGAACCTGCAGGCCACGCCGTCCCAGGTGTCGCTGCTGTTCACCAGCTACTTCCTGATCACCGCGGTGGCGATGCTGATCACCGGCTGGGTGTCCAGCCGGATCGGCGGCAAGCGGACGCTGATGATCGGCCTCACGCTGGTGGTGGTCTTCGCGGCGCTCGCCGGGACCTCCGACAGCGTCGGCCAGCTCATCGGCTTCCGCGCGGGCTGGGGCCTCGGCAACGCGCTGTTCGTCGCGACCGCGCTGGCGGTCATCGTCGGCGCGGCCAGCGGCGGCGCCGAGTCCGCCATCATCCTCTACGAGGCCGCGCTCGGCCTCGGCATCTCGATGGGCCCGCTGGTCGGCGCGCTGCTGGGCGACATGAACTGGCGCTACCCGTTCTTCGGCACCGCCGTGCTGATGGCCGTCGGATTCCTGCTGATCGCCACGCTGCTCAAGCCCACGCCGAAGCCCGCGACGCCGACGAGGCTGTCGGCCCCGATCCGCGCGCTCGGCCACGGGGGCCTGTCCACGACCGCCTTCACCGCGCTGTTCTACAACTACGCGTTCTTCACGATCCTCGCCTTCACCCCGTTCATCCTGCACATGGACGCGCACGGCATCGGCCTGGTGTTCTTCGGGTGGGGCGTGCTGGTGGCGCTGGCGTCGGTGTTCGCCGCGCCCTTCCTCCAGCGCCGCATCGGGACGGTCCGGGTCATGCACCTGGCGCTGGCGCTGCTGGTCGTCTTCCAGCTCGGCCTGGCGGTGTCCGGGCACACCGGGATCATCATCTGCACGATCCTGTCCGGCATCCCGATCGGCATGAACAACACCGCCTTCACCGAGGCCGCCATGGAGGTCTCCGACAACCCCCGGCCGGTCGCCTCGGCGGGCTACAACTTCGTCCGCTGGATGGGCGGCGCGCTGGCCCCCTTCTTCGCCAGCAAGCTGGCCGAGAAGACCGACGCCTCGGTGCCCTACTACGTCGGCGCGGCGTGCTGCCTGGTCGCCATCGCGATCCTGGTGGTGCGACGCCGGCACCTGGCGGCGCTGGAGCGGGTGGACATCGACCACACCTTCCAGGAAGCGCCGCTTCCCGCGCAGGCGTGACCCCCGCTGACAGAAAGAACGACCCCCGGGACATTCCCGGGGGCCGTTCTTCGTGCCGTGATCAAATGGCCGGGCACGGCCTCAGCCGCGGCCGTTGAGCTTGGTGATGCGGTTCTCGTACATCTTGAGGACCTCGGCGCGGGCGGCGTGCTTGGCCTCGTACTCGCGCAGCAGCTTCACCTGGTCGGCCGACAGGCCGCGGAGCCGGGCGCGGAGCTGGGGCAGCGTGGCCGCGTCGTAGTCGGGCACGGGCAGCTCGGCGGCGACGGCTTCGGCCTCGGCCTGGGCGGCGGGCCTGAGCTCGGGCTTGGGCTCGAACTCGGGCTTGGCGGCGGGCTTGGCCTTGGCCTCGGTCTTCGGCTCAGCCTTGGCCTCGGGCTTCGGCTCCGGCTTGGCGGCGGGCCTGGGCTTCGGCTCGGCCTTCGGGGCGGGCGCGGCGGCCTTCGGCTCAGCCGGGGCAGCGGGCTTGACCTCGGGCTTCGCGGCCGGCTTGGGCGCGGCCGCGGGCTTGCCGATCGAGATCTCCTTGTCGGCGTCGGCCGCGGGCTTCGGCGCGGGCTTCGCCTCCACCTTCGGCCGGGGCTTGGCCGCCACGGGCGCGGGCTCGGCCTCCTCGCCGCCGCGCACCTTCTCCACCACCGCGCCGACGACCTTGAACGTCGTGACCTGGACGTCCCCGGCCAGCCGCCCGATGACCGGCTTCACGCCGCCGCCCTCGGTGATCTCCTTGTAGTCCTTGGTCACCCGGTCGCTCAGCAGCAGGGCCCGGCCCACGCCGAACATGGCCAGGCGCACCGCGTGCAGGGGGAGGTCGCGGACCTGCTCGCCCACCGTCTCCTGCACCTGTCGCTTGATGCGGCGCGGCGATCTCGTCATCGTCTTCCATCTCCCTGCTGTCCCGGTCACGGGACTGGGTCGATACGGAACCGGCTGTCCATCTCACTTTGCCCCATGGGTGCGAGAGTGGTCACCCCGGGTTAATGGATTTCTGTCCAAAAAGCGCGTGGAGTGGGTCACATTGCGGGCTTCACCAGAGCTTTGTCCGCGCCGTTCGGAGCGGTTCGGGGCGGTTCACGGCCTTCGCGGCGAACGGTGCGGGACGTGTGGGACGGCTCGTACGATAGGGGCATGACCTCCAACAGCCAGCGCCGTGTCCTGCTCGCCAAACCGCGTGGTTACTGCGCCGGCGTGGACCGCGCCGTCGAGACGGTCGAGATCGCCCTGGAGAAGTACGGGGCCCCGGTCTACGTGCGCAAGCAGATCGTCCACAACGTGCACGTGGTCCGCACCCTGGAGGAGCGCGGCGCGATCTTCGTGGACGAGACCGAGGAGGTGCCCGAGGGCTCCATCGTGGTCTTCTCCGCGCACGGCGTCGCCCCGGTCGTGCACCAGGAGGCGCGCGGCCGCAACCTCGCCACCATCGACGCGACCTGCCCCCTGGTGACCAAGGTCCACAAGGAGGCCGTGCGGTTCGCCAAGGACGACTACGACATCCTGCTGATCGGGCACGAGGGCCACGAGGAGGTCATCGGCACCAGCGGCGAGGCCCCCGACCACATCCACCTGGTCGACGGCCCCGGCGACGTCGCCAACGTGCAGGTCCGCGACCCCGACAAGGTGGCGTGGTTGTCGCAGACGACCCTGTCGGTGGACGAGACCCTCGCCACCGTCCGCGCGCTGCGCGAGCGCTTCCCCAACCTGATGGACCCGCCCTCCGACGACATCTGCTACGCCACCCAGAACCGGCAGGTCGCCGTCAAGCAGATGGCCGCGGGCGCCGAGCTGGTCATCGTGGTCGGCTCCACCAACTCCTCCAACTCGGTCCGCCTGGTCGAGGTCGCCAAGGAGCACGGCGCCGACAACGCCTACCTGGTCGACTACGCCGCCGAGATCGACGAGGCGTGGCTGGCGGGCGTCACCACCGTCGGCGTCACCAGCGGCGCGTCGGTGCCCGACGAGCTGGTGCAGGGCGTGCTGGCGTGGCTGGCCGAGCGCGGCTACGGCGACGTCGAGGAGATCGAGTCGGTCAAGGAGAGCATGCGCTTCGCCCTCCCGCACGAGCTGCGCAGTGTTCAACGGCCTTCCGGCCCAGGCCCTCGCCTGGAGGCTCGGACCTGACCGGAAAGCTGGCGAGCGCTGCATCGCTTCGCGATCTGTCGCGCGGGGACTCGCCTTCGGCTTCGGCCCCGCGCGACAGACCTTCGGTCGCGCTCGCGGTGCGGGCTGAGGCAGCCGATCAGGCTGTCAGTCCACGTCGGCGTGCGGCGGGCCGTCGTCCTGGGCGGAGGCGGAGCGGCGGTAGCGGGGCGACCGGCGCTGCTGCGCGGTCTCGTCCCAGCGCACCGGGTCCTCGTTCTCCTCCTCCATGAACAGGCGCATCCCGGCCAGCCGGCCGCGCAGGTCCCTGACCTGGGCGAGCAGCCCGCGCGGCGTGGTGATCACCAGCAGCAGCAGCGTGCCGCCGAACAACCACGGCGCGGTGGCCGCCAGCGCCAGCAGCACCCCGCCGCCCACGCCGGTCAGCAGCGAGCCGTCGCCGAGCGCGGTGACCAGCACCGCCAGGAAGGTCGCGGCCAGGAAGACCAGCGGCGGGCTCACTGCCAGCGTCAGCAGGTCGGCCGGGCGGGTCAGCAGCGCGGCGGCCGCGCAGCCCAGCACGAAACCGGCCCCGGCCAGCAGCTCCAGCTCCAGCCAGCGCGCCAGCAGGCCGCCCAGCAGGGCGGTGGCGAACATGACGACGATGCCGCCGCGTCCGGTGAGGGTGACCGCGCCGCCCGCGGCCCGCGCGGACGCGGCGCCGCGCTGCCGCCGCGCCGGCCCCCCGCCGGACGACGCGCCGCCGCCGGGCGCTTCGCGTATCGTCGATGCACTCATTGCCACCCTTTCTCCCGATCAATTTGATCAGGGACGGCCCGTCCGCGGAAACCTATCGGTTCCGTGGCGGAGACCGATTGTGGACGCCCGCCGTTCTCGCGGGCGGTCCCGTCGGCCGCCGTCAGCTCGGCGGCCGACAACGCGCGCGGGCTCTCCTCCACCGGCGCGGGCCCGGCCAGCGGCGTCTCGACGACGCCCAGCTCGTTCAGCCGCCGCGCGCTGACCAGCACGCGCGTCTCCAGCGAACCCACGGTCCGGTTGTAGGACTTGATCGCGTTGGTGAGGGAGCGGCCCAGCTCGTCCACGTGCCCGCCCATCGTGCCGAGCCGCTCGTACAGCTCCTTGCCCAGCTCGAACACCGCGCGGGCGTTGCGCGACAGGGCCGCCTGCTGCCAGGCGTAGGACGCGGTCCGCAACATCGTGATCAGCGTGGTGGGGGTGGCGATGTGCACGCGGCGGCGCATCGCGTACTCCAGCAGGCCGGGGTCGCGGTCCAGCGCGGGGGCCAGGAACGCCTCGCCGGGGATGAACAGCACCACGAACTCGGGGGTGGGGTTGAACGCCTGCCAGTAGGACTTGGCGGCGAGCTGGTCCACGTGGTTGCGCAGGTGGCGGGCGTGCGCGTCCAGCCGGTTGCGCTCGGCGGCCGGGTCGTCGCTCCCGGCGGCCTCCAGGTAGGCGGCCAGCGACACCTTGGAGTCGACCACGATGTTCTTGCCGCCCGCCAGGCGTACCACCATGTCGGGGCGGACGGTGCCGTCCTCGGTGGCGGCGCTGGCCTGCTCGTCGAAGTCGCAGTGGTGGGTCATCCCGGCCAGCTCCACGACGCGTCGCAACTGGAGCTCGCCCCAGCGGCCGCGCGCCTCGGGCCGTTGCAGGGCGCGCACCAGGGTGCGGGTCTCGCCGCGCAGCTGCTCGGAGCTCTGGCGGACGAACTCCACCTGCTTGGCCAGCATCGCGTGCGACTCGCGGCGGCCGGTCTCGACCTCGCGGAGCTGCTCCTCGACCTTGGCCAGCGTCTCGCGCAGCGGCGCGACCAGGTGCTCGACGGCCTGCTGGCGGCGCTCCAGCTCCCCGGCCGCCTCGATCCCGGCGGCCTTCAGGCGGGTGTCGGCCAGCTCCAGGAAGCGCTGGTTGCTGGCGTCCAGGGCCTTGGCCGACAGGTTCTCGAAGTGCTCGGCCATGCGCTCCTCGGCGTAGGCGAGCTTCTCCTCGGCGGCCTTGGCCCGCGCGATCAGCGCGCCCTGGCGGCCGGTGGCCAGCGCGTACCCGACCACGACGCCGAAGGCGGCCCCGACGAACAGGCCGGCGAACAGCGCGAGATCCATCCGTTCATCGTGACAGCGCGACCCGGGCGCGCCGGTGCGACGCGCCGGTACGGCCGCCGAGCCCGACAATTAGCCTCATCGTTCACTAAGCATCGTGAACCCGGACGGACGGCGCGAACGTCCGTCCGGCCCGGCCCCCGCCGAGGAGCAGCGCATGACCATCGACACCCCGCCGCACGCCCTGCGTCCCGTGGCCACCACCCCGGCCGAGCGCCGCGTCGCCCGCGCGCTGGCCCTGGAGCCGGGCGGGCCGCCGACCCTCCAGGCGCGCATCGCCAACAAGGTGATCCGCGTGCTGATGCGCACCGCCTGGGAGCACGGACCCGACAGCGACGCCGGGCTGGTCCGCATCCAGCGCGCCACCGACCTGCTCGGCCGCCTCCAGGCCGTGCCGCGCGGCGTCGCCATCACCCCGCAGGAGCTGGACGGGTGCGGCGCCGAGTGGGTGCGCGCGGGAGCGCCGGACGAGGACAAGGTCTTCCTCTACCTGCACGGCGGCGGCTACTTCTTCGGCAGCCCGCGCCTGTACCGGCCGTTCAACTGGCGGCTGTCGGCGTCCACCGCGCGCCCGGTGCTGGCGCTGGACTACCGGCTGGTGCCCGAGCACACCCCGGCCGACGCGCTCGCCGACGCGCTGACCGCCTACGACTTCCTGCTGGCGCGCGGGCACGAGCCGGCGCAGATCGTCGTCGGCGGCGACTCGGCCGGCGGCCACCTCACCCTGGCCCTGCTGCTGGCGCTGAAGGAGCGCGGCACGCCGCTGCCCGCCGCCGCGGTCTGCCTGTCGCCGTGGGTGGACCTGCTGTGCGCCGCCGACTCCCACACCGCCAACGCCCGCACCGACCACCTGATCCCGGCCCGGAAGCTGGCCGAGTTGGGGAAGCAGTACTGCGCGGGCAAGGAGGAGAACGACCCGCTGTTCGCCCCGGCGCGCGCCGACCTGGGCGGGCTGCCGCCGACGATGTTCGTGGCGAGCGGCACCGAGATCCTGCGCGACGAGACCCGCGACGTGGCCGAGCGCGCCCGGCGGGCCGGGGTCGAGGCGGTCTACCAGGAGTGGGACGGCCTGGTGCACGTCTTCCCGGTGTTCTCCGACTACATGCCCGAGGGCAAGGCCGCCTTCCGGCACATCGCCGAGTTCCTGCGCCGCCACGGCGTCTGATCCGGATCTGCGGCGCGGCGCCGGGGAGATCATCCACAGGTGTTCACCCCGGCGCCGTCCGCCGCTGGTCCGGCGGGCCCATAAACTTGTCCGCCGTGAGCCTCTCCATCGGAATCGTCGGGCTGCCCAACGTCGGCAAGTCCACGCTGTTCAACGCGCTGACCAAGAACGACGCGCTGGCCGCGAACTACCCGTTCGCGACCATCGAGCCCAACGTCGGCGTGGTCGGGGTGCCCGACCCGCGGCTGGAGGGCCTGGCGAAGATCTTCGGCTCGGCCAAGATCCTCCCGGCCACGATGGAGTTCGTGGACATCGCCGGCATCGTCAAGGGCGCCTCCGAGGGGCAGGGCCTGGGCAACAAGTTCCTGGCCAACATCCGCGAGACCAGCGCGATCTGCCAGGTCATCCGCGCCTTCGAGGACCCCGACGTCACCCACGTGGACGGCGATGTCGCGCCCTCGCGCGACATCGAGACCATCAACACCGAGCTGATCCTCGCCGACCTCCAGACGATCGAGAAGGCCCTGCCGCGCCTGGAGAAGGAGACGCGCACCAAGAAAGACAAGGACCAGCTCGCCGTCCTGGACGCGGTGCAGAGCGCGCAGAAGCTGCTGGACGAGGGCGTCACGCTGTTCGCCGGGGCCGCCAAGGCCGGCATCGACCTCGCGCTGCTGCGCGAGCTGCACCTGCTCACCGCCAAGCCGTTCCTCTACGTGTTCAACCTCGACGAGGACGAGCTGTCGGACGAGGCGCTGAAGGGTCGGCTGCGCGAGCTGGTCGCCCCCGCCGAGGCCATCTTCCTGGACGCCAAGATCGAGGCCGAGCTCATCGAGCTGCCCGACGAGGAGGCCCTGGAGCTGCTGCAGGGCATGGGCCAGGAGGAGTCGGGCCTGTCGCAGCTGGTGCGCATCGGCTTCGACACCCTGGGTCTGCAGACCTACCTGACCGCCGGGCCCAAGGAGTCGCGCGCCTGGACGATCCGCAAGGGCGCCACCGCGCCGGAGGCGGCCGGGGTCATCCACACCGACTTCCAGCGCGGCTTCATCAAGGCCGAGATCGTGTCCTACGACGACCTGGTCGCCGAGGGCTCGATGGCCGCCGCCCGCACCGCCGGCAAGGTCCGGATGGAGGGCAAGGAGTACGTGATGCAGGACGGCGACGTGGTGGAGTTCCGTTTCAACGTCTGAACCGCGCCCGTTCCCGCGACGGCCCGGCCCACCCTCGGGGGTGCGCCGGGCCGTCGCGCGTGCGCAAGTTTCGGTGTCCGGTACGGGGAGATATTCCCGCGCATGCAGCGTGCTACGTGCAGTTATGTCGCGAAGTCGACACGATGTCGGATTCGATGGAAAGAGATTGCGGGCCGGACGGACACCCGGTCGGTAATCGCCGCCGCACTCCGGCCCGCTTGTCCGTGACCGGGACCTGCGCACCCTTCGGAGGCATGGGTAGAGGATCGTCACCGTTTGGCAATCTTCCCTGTTCCGGACGAGGTGGATTGCATTATCCACAACCGCGCGGCGGGGCTGTGCTTGACCGCGATGCGCTGGAAGAATTGGCGCTCGTGGTTACGCTGGGCCCGAGGTGGGTTGGCAAGGCCACCGTTCGACACGTACGAGACCAGGCGAACATGACCGCGCCGACCGGGGGCGAGGCGCGAGCGGAGGCAGGATGGCTCGCAGGTCGGCCGTGGAACACGGCCGTGAGACCGCCGTGGTCGAGGAGGCGGCGACCGGCCGCGCCCTCGACCCGTGGGACGTGCCCGACCGGGGCCGCCGCCGCGGCGGGTCCGGCGGCGACCGCCCGCGCGGCGGGCGCTGGGGCGGGTCCGGCGGCCGCTGGTGGGTGTGGATCGGCCGCGCGGTGTTGTGGGCGGTCCTGCTCGTCATCCTCGTCAACGGCATCCGCGCCCCCTTCGAGCGCTTCACCGCCGACGACGGCGCCGGCACCGGCGCGAGCCCGGCCGTCCGCGAGGGGCAGTTCCCCAGCAGCTCGGCCGGGGCCTACGCGCTCCAGTTCGCCAACGTCTACCTGAACTACGACCAGAAGAACGCGCCCGCCCGCGACGAGCAGCTGCGCGCGTTCCTGCCCGAGGGCGCCGACCCCAAGTTCGGCTGGAACGGCGTCGGCCAGCTGTCGGTCCAGTCCGTCCAGGTCGCCGGCGTCGAGGTGCACGACGCCAACAACGCGTCGGTGACCATCCTGGCCCGCAGCCAGGACAAGTGGCTCCGCCTCAACGTCCCCGTCTTCGCCAAGGACGGCGCGCTGGTCATCTCCGGCCGGCCCGCGCTGCTCCCGCCGCCCACCAAGGCCACGCTTCCCCAGCAGGGCGTCCGCGACCGCGACACCGCCCTGGAGAGCGTGCTCCAGCCCATGCTCGGTACCTTCTTCCAGGCGTACGCCCGCAGCGACCAGGCGACGCTGTCGCGCTACGCGGCCGGCCCCGCCCTGCCGGGCCTCGCCGAGTCGGTGAACTACGTGGCGGTCCGCGGCGTCGTCGCGCCCAAGGGCGCGGCCGACGAGCGCACCGTCACCGTCACCGTGGCGTGGCAGCTGCCCGGCAGCGCCGCCGGCGGCGCGGGCGAACTGGAACAGGCCTACTGGATGGCCATGGTGAAGAAGGGCGACAACTGGTACGTGAAGGACATTCGCGGAACCACCGAGCCGAACGCGTCATGAGAGGTCGCGAAGTGAGAGCACACCGGGGCCCCTGCCCCGTGACACCCGGCGACCCAGGAAGGTAACCCGTCGATGCTGCACCACATCATGGCGTCGATTCCGCACGAGATCCTGGCGGCGCCCAACAACGACGAACTGAAGACCGACCAGCTGGCGGACTGGCTGCGCCAGATCTTCGGCCCGCTGTTCCTGGTGATCGTCTCCATTGTGGCGATCTTCTTCCTGTTCACCCGGGAGATCACCAGGTTCGTGCAATTCATCGTCCTCGCGATCGGCATTGGAGTGGTCTTCTACGTTCCCAACATCATCGAGACGACGGCCAGGGCGATAGCCAAGGCCCTCGGCGTGGACATCAGCTGAGGACGGCCGACACCGAGGCCGGGACAGGCCCCCCGGCGGGCCCGGCAGGCGACACTGTGCGCGCACAGGTAGGGGAGTAGGGGCGTGGATCTACCCACGTACACGAACATCTGGCGCATCGAGAAGCGGCTGTACAAGTTGTACGACCTGCGGCTTCCGATGCCTCTGCCGCTCGTCCAGATCGGCGTGTTCGCCGGCGTGTTCGTGCCGTGGATCGTGCTGCTGCGCTTTGTCGGCATCCCCTTCGAGTCGCCGTGGCACGTGTTGTACGTCGTCCCGCCGGGCGTGCTGACCTGGCTGGCCACCCGCCCGGTCATCGAGGGCAAGCGGCTGACCGAGCTGCTGCTGTCGCACAGCCGCTACCTGTCGGAGCCGCGCACCTGGTGCCGGCTGACCCCGATCCGCGAGCCGCGCGAGGTCGTGGTCGTCGCCCGCGTCTGGCGCCGCCCCCAGGCCCCGGCCCCGGTGGCGGCGGCCGAGCGCGCCGCGGTGAAGTCCCGCCGCAAGGCGCGCAAGTCCCGCAAGGCGCGCCCGCTGGTGGAAGAAGCCCCCCTCCCGCAGGAGATCGCCGCGCCGCAGCCGACCCCGGCGATGGCGTCCGCGCCGCAACCGCTGGCGGAGTACGAGGCCCAGCGCGACGCGGCCCAGGTGGCGGCTCCCGCCGAGGAACGCCCGGCCAAGCGCTCCCGCAAGCGGAGGTTCGCCAAGGCACGGGTGGAGGAGACGCCGGCCGAGCAGACGCCGGTCGCGGAGATCCCCGCCGCCCGTCCTGCCGCCGAGCCGGACGACGCGATGGCGACGGCCCAGGCGGTCCCGCCCGCCCGCGCCGCCGAACCGGCCCCGCCCGCAGAACCCCAGCGACTCCGGGCCACCGAGCCTGCACCCGCCCAGCCCCCCGCCCTGCGGGCCCAGGCGACTCCCGCCCCGGCCGAGGAGGAACCGGCGGCCGAAGAGACACCGGCCGCGCAGGCACCGTCCGAAGCGGCGGCCAATCCACGCCGTGCGGCACGGCCGTGGCGGCGTTCCAGCCGCGACATCGCGCACGAGGACGACGCGCCCGTCCCGCCGGGCCTCCCGGCCGAGACGCCCGCCGCCGACCTCGCGCACCCGCCCGCCACGCCGCGGCTCGAAGTGCCGCCGCCGCAGCAGCCCGCCGAGAAGCCGGCCGCCCCGACCGTCGGCTCGGGCAAGCGCGCGTTCGCGTCGGGCGTGCGCCGTCCCGGCGGCGCGGTGGACTTCTGGCAGGCCATCGCCCCGCCCGCGCCCACCGACCCCGCTCCGGAGGCCACCGCGTCCACACCACCCCCGGCCACCCGCCCGGACATCCCCCAGCAGAAGCCCGCCGCCGAAGCTCCGGAGCCGGAGTTCAACGGCGAGCCGGGCGACGTGCGCGTGGCGGGCAAGCGCAAGCCCAAGGCCGCGATGCCGCCGGTGCCCTTCCCCCCACCGGCCCCTCCGCCGCGCCCGGAGCGAACCGCGAGGGCACCCCAGCCCTCCAGCGGACCGGAAGAGCCACAAACTCCCGCCGCCCACTCCGAGCAGCCCACCCCGGCGCAACCACCACAGCGCCCCGACCAACCTGCACCGCAGGTCCCGGCTGCCCAGGCTGAGCAGCCCACCGCGGCGCAGCCGCCGCAGCGCCCGGACCAGTCTGCACCGGCGCAGCAGGCCCCGGCCGCTCGTGCCGAGCGGCCTGCGCCGCAGGTCCCGGCTGCGCAGGCCGAGCAGCCCACGCCGGCGCAGCCACCGCGGCACACTGAGCCGTCTGCACCGGCGGCGCGGTCTCAGCCTGCTGAGCAGCCTGCGCCGCAGGCTCCGGCCGCTCCAGCCGAGCGGCCCGTACCAGCACGGCCGCCACAGTTCGGGGAGCCGTCCGCACCGGCGCAGCGGCCCCAGCCTGCCGAATCCGAGGTCGCGCCGCAGGCTCCCGCCCAGCCGGAAGCCGAGAAGCCGGACGCCGCGCCGCAGGTTCCCGCTGCGCAGGCCGAGCGTGCCGATGCCGCCGCTACCCGGCACGACATCCCACAGGTTCCGGCCGCCACGGACCAGCAGCAGGACCGGCAGCGGTCCGGCGAGCAGACCAGGCAGGACCTGTCGCAGCGGCATGACACCACGCGTCGCGACATCCCGCAGGTGCCCGCCGCGCAGGCGGGGGAAGGCGTCCGCGGGCAGGAGGGCGCGCCCGCCGGGCCGTCCTCGCCTGTCCGGCCGCCCGCGCCCACGCGGCCCGACATCCCCACGGTGCCGGGCGCCTTCGGCGGTGCCGCAGGCAAGCGGGAGCGGCAGGAGACCGAGTGGCGTCCTGCCAAGGACCCCACGCGCAAGCCCACCGCGCCGGAGCCGGAGAAGCCCGCCGCCCAGGGACCGCAGCAACCGCAGCCGGACACGCCCGCCGCCCGGGGGCCACAGCCGCCGCGGGACAAGACCGTTGCGTTCAAGCCACAGAAGCCTGGCGCACCCGAGCCGCAGAAGCCCGCCGCCCCGAGCCCGCAGTCGCAGCCGGAGCGGCCCGCCGCCCAGGAACCGCAGCAGCCGCAACGGGAGAAGCCCGCTGCCCAAGGCCCATCGCAGCAGCCGCAGCAGCCAGCCACCCAAAGTCCGCAGCAGCCGCAACGGGACATGCCCGCTGCTCAGGGACCGCAGCCGCAGGGAGAGAAGCCCGCCGCCCAAGGTCCGCAGCAGCAGCCGGAGAAGCCCGCCGCGCCAGGGCAGCCGCAGCAGTCCCAGCAGCCGCCTCGGCCGCAGCAGCCGCCCAAGCCGTGGTCCAAGGGGTTGTCCAAGCCCGTGCAGCCCGCCGGTACCGACGCCATGGTCTGGCCGCCGGTCCCGCCGCCCCGGCACGACGCCGGCAAGCCCGGCCGGCAGCAGCGGCCCGCCGGGCCGCAGCCGGGCCGGTTCCCCACGCAGGGGCCGCCGCCCCGGCCGCCGCAGGGCACGCCCGTCAAGCCCGAGCCGCCCCGCATGGAGCCGCCGCTGCCCGTCCCGGACGAGGAGCCGCCGCCGCGCGAGGTGCGGTCCGGGCCCGCCTCCCCGGTGCGGCCGCGGCCCCTGCCGCCGCCCCCGGCCGCCCCGCCGTCCGAGCCCGCCATCACCCCGCCCGACCCCGAGCACGAGGTCACCGCGGGCGGCCTGCGCCGCCTCATCCACGCGGTCGGCGGCGGGCACGGCGAGGCCGACGCCGAGTACCAGCTCCGCCTCCAGCAGCCCTTCCAGGGCACCCGGCACATCGTCGTGCTGGGCTGCACCGGCGGCGCGGGCCAGACCGTCACGGCGCTGATGCTCGGCCACACCTTCGCCCAGCACAACGGCGAGCCGGTCGTGGCGATCGACGTCAACCCCGGGCCGGGCGCGCTGGCGCGCCGCACCCGCAGCGAGACCAACGAGACGCTGACCGGCCTGATCACCCGCGCCGACCAGGTCAACAGCCTGACCGCGATGCGCCGCTACACCTCGCAGGCCAAGTCCGGCCTGGACGTGATCGCGGCCGGGAAGAACCCGCTCCAGGCGCTGGACGACCGCGACTACGCGCTGGCGATCCGCACCATCGACCGGTTCTACTCGGTGACGCTGCTGGACGCCGCCGCCGCCGTGGTCGCGCGCGTGCTGCCCTACGCCGACCAGATCGTCCTGGTCGCGCCCGCCAGCGCGGACGCCCCCCGCGCCGTCTCGATGACGTTCGAGTGGCTGGACGGGCACGGCTACCACGAGCTGCGCTCGCGCGCGGTGACCGTCATCAACGGCGTCAGCCGCCGCAGCATGGATGATGTTGAACAAGCCGAGGCGGTGGCGCGGGGCCGTTGCCGGGCGCTGGTGCGCATCCCGTGGGACGATCACCTCAGCATGGACCGCGCGCCCCGCAACGAGCTGAAATCGTTGCGGGCGCCGACGCGGCGTGCCTATCTTGCCCTCGCCGGCGTCGTCGCCGGCGGGTTCACCGTCGTGCCCGAGCGTTACCAGGAGCTTCAGCAGGAGCAGGAGGCCACCCGATGAGCGCCCCTACCCGCCCGCCACGTGCCGGACGGAGCGCAGCCGAATGAGCGCGAGCGGACGCGCGCCGTCCGGACCGAGGACCCCCCGGCGCGGGAAGGCGGCGCGCGGCACGGCCGTGGCCGGGCGAGCGGAGGCGAGGCGATGAGCAGGGCGTCCAAGGCCCGGTCCAGCCGACTAGCCGTGCGGTACTTCGACGACCGGGTACTGCTCACCGACAACGCCGCCTGGGCGTACTTCCGGCTGCCCACGGTGTCCTACGAGTTCACCACCGGCGAGGAGCGCGAGGCGCTCGCCACCAACATCACCATCGCGCTGGCCGGCATCCGGATGACCGACGCCGAGGTGCACCTGCGCATCGCGCACCGCACCTACCCGGCCGCCGAGTGGGCGCTGGCGCTGGACCGCACCTCCGACGGCGGTCCGGGCTGGCGCGAGTACCTGGAGGAGACCTACGCCCACGTGTGGTCCAAGGACTTCTGGACCAAGGAGGTCTACCTCGGGGTGCGGCTCGGGCCGCGCGGCATGGGCGCGCAGCTGTCGGGCGGCGCGATCGCGCAGCTGCTCGGCTTCTACAAGCGCAGCGAGCAGACGCTCGGCATCGAGGACGACGCGATCGACAAGAAGGAGATCGCGCGCTGGACCGAGCAGGCCGAGCGCATCGGCCGGGCGCTGGGCGGATCGGCGCTGTACGCGCGGCACGCCACCTCCACCGAGGTCGCGTGGTTGTTCCAGCACGCGGTGACCGCGTCGCTGGCCGACCCCCCGCCGTCGGCGGTGCAGCGCCGCACCTGGGGCAAGGGCGAGATCGAGGCGCTGGTCGAGGGCGCGATCCACAACGGCCGCTCCTACCTGCGGGTCGAGCAGGCCAACTTCACCGGCGCGGGCGGCGGCGCGACCGCGCAGTCGTATGTGGCCTACCTGTCGTTCGCGCGGTTCCCGGACATGATGCCGTTCCCCGACGGCGAGCCGTGGTTCCACTACGCCGACGCGCTGCCGTTCCCGGTGGAGATCAGCTCGCGGATGAAGCTGATCCCGCCCGCCAAGGCGTCCAAGGACGTCTCGCGCAAGCTCGCGCACGCCCGCGACATGGACCAGCACATCCGTGAGGCGGGCGCGGAGGCCCCGATCGCTCTGGCCGAGCAGATCGACGCGGCGCGGATGCTGGAGCACGGCATCACCAAGGAGCGCCTGCCGTTCGTGTACGGCTGGCACCGGCTGATCGTGTCCGCGCCGACCGCCGACCTGCTGGCGCAGCGGGTGGACGCGGTCGTCGAGCACTACCGCGACATCGGCATCGACGTGGTCAACTCCACCGGCGACCAGTTCTCGCTGTTCAGCGAGTCGCTGCCCGGCGACCGCATCCGGCTGAACGCCTACGCGCAGCGGCAGCCGCTGCGCACCATCGCGGGCGGCATGCCGGTGGCGACGGTCGACCTCGGCGACCGGCCCGACGAGAACGACGAGGGCTGGATCGGCCCCTACATCGGCGAGACGCTGGGCCGGGCGCGCTCCATCGTGCACTTCGACCCGCTGGTCGCCGCCGCCCGCAACCGCCCGACCGCCGTCGCCATCACCGGCGAGCCCGGCGGCGGCAAGACCACGCTGGCGCTGCTGCTGATCTACCAGATGGCGCTGCGCGGGGTGACGATCGCGGCGATCGACCCCAAGGGCGACGCCGAGTCGCTGGTGGAGCTGCTGAAGGCGCGCGGCCGCAAGGCCCGCATCCTGCCGCTGGGCTCGGCCGCGCCGGGCCTGCTCGACCCGTTCTCCTTCGGCGACGACCTGGCCGCCAAGAAGACGATGGCCACCGAGACGTTGCGGCTGCTGCTGCCGCGCATGTCGGAGGAGCGCGAGTCGGCGATGGTCCAGGCGGTCGGCGCGGTCGCCAACGCCGAGCGCCCCTCGCTCGGCAAGGTCGTGGACTACCTGGAGGCCGCCGAGGACCCCGCGTCCAAGAACCTGGGCGCGGTGTTGCGGTCGATGTCGGAGATGCGGCTGGCCCGGCTCTGCTTCGACCCCTCCGGCGGCGAGCGCATCGACTCGGCGGGCTGGACCACGGTGTTCACCCTCGGCGGCCTGACGCTGCCGGACGTGGCGATCGGCCGCGAGGACTACTCCTACGAGCAGCGCCTGTCGGTCGCGCTGATGTACCTGGTGTCGCAGTTCGCGCGGCGCCTGATGCACGGCCTGGACCGGCGCATGCCCAAGGCGATCTTCCTGGACGAGGCGTGGGCCATCACCTCGACGCCCGAGGGCGCCAAGCTGGTGCCGGAGGTGTCGCGGATGGGGCGCTCGCGCAACACCGCGCTGATCCTGGTGTCGCAGAACGCGGGCGACCTGCTGAACGAGCAGGTGACCAACTGCCTGTCGTCGGTGTTCTCCTTCCGCTCCTCCGAGCGGGTCGAGGTCGGCAACGTGATGTCCCTGCTGGGGGTGGAGACGTCCGACGAGCACAAGGCCGTGCTGCGCAACCTGGGCAACGGCGAGTGCGTGTTCCGCGACCTGGACGGCCGGGCCGGCCGGATCGGCGTGGACCTGATCTCCGAGGAGCTCCGGCGCTGGCTGGACACCAACCCGACGCGGTCCCGTCCCGGGACCGAGCAAGTGCCGGCGGGGGTCGACGTCAAGGAGGTTCGGTCATGAGGGGTCCCCGCCACCGAGCACCGCGTGTCCAACGTTCTCCGGGCGAAGGTCTGGACCCGGCGCGGCTGCGCCGGGACGCCCGCCGGGCGCGCCGGACCGCCAGGCCACGCCGCCGCCGTTCGGCGGTGCTGCTGATCCTGATATCGCTGTTCCTGCTCAGTCCGGTGTCGCCCGCGGTCGCCTCGATCCCGCTGCCGAGCCCCGGCGACGCCTGCCGCCCCGCCGACAGCCCCGCACCTGAGCAGTACGGCTCGGGCACCGACGGCCTCATCAAGCCGCCCGACTACCCCAGCGAGAAGCTGCGCACCACCCCGGTCGAGAAGCTCACCTACTACGACCGCTACGGCACCGCCGGCCAGAACTGGTACGCGGTCGACATGGGCTGCGCCGACGCGATGGCCATGATGGGCAACGCCCTGGCCAACACGACCTTCACCCTGGTCCGCACCATCGACCGCACCACCATCAGCGTCTACCAGGCCGCCGCCTCCGAGTCGCTGCTCGGCTGGTTGAAGAGCACCGTGGACGGTGTCATCAGCGGCATCGGCAAGACCTTCAACGCCCGCTACTGGTCGTGGGTGGTCATCCTCGGCGCGATGTGGCTGGCCTGGTGGGGTCTGGTGCGCAAGCGGGCCAGCAAGGTCACCGAGGGCGTGATCTGGATGGTCGCGGCGATGGTGGCGCTGATCTGGCTGATCGCGCGGCCCGCCGACTTCACCACGCTGGGCACCAAGGTGTCGGAGGCGACCAGCGCCGCGTTCAACGCCGCGCTGCCGCAGAGCGACACCAAGGGCAGCACCTGCGTCCCGGCCCCCGAGGGCAGGCCGAACCCCGCCGCCGCCACCGACGTGGACGCCACCACCCGCAACGCCAACGGCCTGTGGGTGGCGCTGGTGTGCAAGCCGTGGCTGATGGGCGAGTTCGGCACCACCGACCCCAACGCCAAGGTCGTCAAGGACAACGCCGACAAGCTGCTGTGGTCGCAGGCGGTCGACCTGCCCGAGACGCACGGCGGCGCGAAGGTCGACCTCGCCAAGAAGGCCGACGCCTACAAGGACGTCACCAAGAACATCAAGGAGGAGCATCCCGGCGTCTACGCCACCTTCCAGGGCAAGAACTGGACCAACCGCCTGGCGGTGGCCTTCGGCGGGCTGTTCGCGGCGCTGGTCGCCGGCCTGCTGATCATGGTGATCGCGATCGCGCTGATCGTGGTGAAGATCGCGTTCCTGCTGCTGCTGGTGGCCGGACCGATCTTCCTGGGCATCGGCATCCATCCGGGCATCGGCCGGGTGATCGCGGTGCGCTGGCTGGAGTTGCTGTTGTCGATGTTGCTCAAGCAGGCCGCGCTGATCGGGGTGTTGTCCCTGCTGTTGTGGGCCTACGGGCTCATCCTCGGCGAGGCGCTGCCCTGGGCGCTGCAGATCCTGCTGATCGCGCTGGTGACGTTCGCGGCGTTCATCTACCGCAAGCCGTTCCAGCACCTGTTCTCAGCGGTCGGCTACTCGGCGGTCGGCGCGCGCGAGAAGGGCGAGCGCCAACTCGACAAGTCGGTGATGGAGGCGCGCAAGAGCACCACGGCGGTCGGCGCGGCGGTCGTGCCGGGCGCGGCGGGCTACCGGCTCGGCATGCGCGGCAAGGGCGACCCGAACGCCGACCAGAACGCGGCGGCGCTGACCGACGCGTCGGTCGGTGCGGGCGCGGACCGGCGGGGCGGTGGGGCCGCCGGAGCGGGCGAGTCGCCGTCGCCGGACGCGGCGCCGGTGCTGGCGGCCAAGCCGCGCAACGCGGGCGCCGCGGCGGCGCAGGGCCGTTCGCGGCGCGGCGCTCCTCCGCTGAACCTGCCCTCGCGCGCCGGTGCGGTCAGCGACGGCAACGGCGCCGCGCCCGCCCGCCCAAGCGGTGGCAGTGGCGGTGGCCTGGCGGGCGCCGCTGCGGCCGGAACGGGCGGCGGCGGACGTGACGGCGGCGGATCGAGCGGCGGCGCGACGTCCGGCGGCGGGACCTCGCGTCCCACGTCCTGGACCGGCCGCGGCGTCACCGGCGGCGGTGGAGCCTCCGGCGGTGCATCCGGTGGCGCGTCCGGAGGCGGCGCGTCCGGTGGTGCGTCGGGCGGTGCCGCCGGTGGCGGCGGCTGGTTGTCCGGCAGCCGTGGACGCAGCCGCGCAGGCGGCGGCTCCAGCGGTGGCTCGGCCCCCGCGCGCGGCAAGAACGGCGGAGCCGCGCCCAAGAGCAAGCCCGCCGACCCCGCCTCCAACGTTCCCAAGCCCCGCACCGGCGGTGGCGGCGCGTCCGGTGGCAACGGCGGGGCGTCCGCCGCCCCCGCGCCAGGCGGTGGGCAGGCCCCGCCGCCCCTGTGGGGCAAGCGCGGCTCCGAAGAGGCCGCCCCGCCCATCCCGTTCTGGTTGCGGCCGGTGGACCGGCCCTCGGGTGAGCAGGGGCGCGACGAGCAATGAACCCGACCGACCGCCAGCGCAAGCTCCTGTTCGGCGGGTTGGTGGTGGCGCTGACCGCCGTCGGGGTCTACCTGACGGCGGCGGCGCCCGGCGACGAGCCGGCGCGCTCCACCACCCGGGGGCCGTCGGCGGCGCCGATCCCGAGCAGCGGCCCCGCCTCCCCGCCGCCGGGCATCGCCACCGCCGTCGACCCCAAGGCCTTCGACATCTACCGGTTGTTGCCGTTCAGCAACCAGGAGTTCGCCACGGCCGCCGACATCGCGCAGCGCTTCACCGCCGCCTACGGCACCTTCCGCTTCGACGAGCCTCCCCAGACCTACATGGCCCGGCTGAACGGCCTGGTCACCGACGAGCTGCGCACCGAGCTCGAACGCGGCGCGTCCGCCCCCGGCATGCTGGAGGAGCGCCGCCAGCAGCAGGCTGCCGCGACCGGCTCGGCCACCCTCGACCGGGTCCGCACCATCGAGGACAACTCGATCATCTTCCTGGTCACCGGCAAGCAGCAGCTCACCAAGGGCGGCAAGCAGAGCGACGCCAGCGAGAAGTACGCGGTCACGGTCGCGCGCAACGGCGGCTCGCTGCGCGTGTACGCCTTCGAGCCCGCCGACGCCGGGCAGGCCGGTGACGTCGAATGACCCGCCGCAGGCTGCTGGCCGCCGTCGCGCTCGGCGCGGCCGCGGTTCTGTTCGGCGCCCTGCTGATCGTCCCGGTGCTGTTCGGCGCGAGCCAGTTCATGTGGGGCGGCGGCGCCAACGGCGACAACTGCGTCGACACCTCCAAGGCGGGCAGCCAGCCCGGCGAGGCCGCCGACGCCCGCGCCATCCCCGCCAACTACCTGGAGCTGTACAAGAAGGCGGGCAAGGACTACGGCGTCCCGTGGAACGTGCTGGCGGGCATCGGCAAGGTCGAGACCGGCCACGGCACCTCCAAGCTGCCCGGCGTCGCCAACGGCGAGAACTACGCCGGAGCGGGCGGCCCCATGCAGTTCCTGGAGGCCACGTTCAAGGCGTTCGCCGTGGACGGCAACAACGACAAGAAGAAGGACCGCTACGACCCCGCCGACGCCATCCCCTCCGCCGCCCGCTACATCAAGCACAACGGCGCCCCGGAGCGGATGCGCACCGCGCTGTTCATGTACAACCACTCCTGGGACTACGTGAACCTCGTCCTGGAGTGGGCGGGCAAGTACAGCGGCGGTGACTTCAAGGTCGTGCAGTCCAACGGCGTCAAGTGCGAGGACAACGACCTGCCCGCCAACGCCGGGGGCGCGGTGCAGCGCATCATCGCGTTCGCGATGGCGCAGCGCGGCAAGCCCTACGTGTTCGGCGCCAACGGCCCCGACGCCTGGGACTGCTCCAGCCTCCTCCAGGCCGCCTACCGGTCGGTCGGGCTCGGCATCCCGCGCACCACCTTCGAGCAGTGGCCGTTCGGCATCAAGATCAAGAAGGGCGAGGAGCGCCCCGGCGACCTGGTGTTCTTCAACTCCGGCCCCGGAACCGCTTCCAACAACCCCGGCCATGTCGGCATGGTGATCGCCGACAACAAGATGATCGTGGCGCGGTGCACCGCCTGCCGCCCGGCGATCACCGTGACCCCCTACAAGCGCGGCGACTGGATCGGCGCGACCCGCCCGCTCGCCCACCCCTCCCTGAAGAAGAAGTTGTCGGAGCTGGCCCTGGACCAGCCGGGCGGCTGACGCCCCGGGAAAACCAGCGGTGATCGCCTGGCGGCGCGTGGCATGCTGGCGGCGTGGACGATCCCGACATACACCTTGACGTCGCCGCCGACCTGCTGCTGTTCCTGCCCGCCTCCCGGCGGCGCGCCGAGCAGCGGGTGGCCACCGACGGGACCTCGACGCTGGGGCACCTGATCGAGTCGCTGGGCGTCCCGCTGCCCGAGGTCGGCCCGCTGACGGTGGACGGCGCGCCCGCCGACCCGTCGCACCAGCCCGTCCCGGGCCAGCGGGTCACGGTGGCGGCGGTGCCGCGCCCGCAGCCGGTGCCGCTGGAGCCCGGCCAGCGCGCGCCGCGCTTCCTGCTGGACGTGCACCTGGGCACGCTGGCGCGGCGGATGCGGCTGCTGGGCCTGGACACCGCCTACCACAACGACATGGACGACCCCGCGCTGGTCGTGCAGGCCAACGCCGAGCGCCGGGTGCTGCTCACCCAGGACCGCGGCCTGCTGCGCCGCCGCGCGTTGTGGCTGGGCGCGCACGTGCGCAGCTCCCGGCCCGACGACCAGCTGCGCGACCTGCTGGAGCGGTTCGCGCCCGAGCTGAGCCCCTGGACGCGCTGCACCGCCTGCAACGGCGAGCTGGTCGCCGCCGCCAAGGACGAGGTCGAGGACGCCCTGGCCGACGGCACCCGCCGCAGCTACGACGTGTACGGCAAGTGCTCCGACTGCGGCCAGGTCTACTGGCGCGGCGCGCACGGCGACCACCTTGCGGAGATCGTCGACGCGGCCGTCCGGACCGTCGCCGAGGCCCGCGCCGCCGCTCCGAACGGAACCGCGGGCCCCTCCGAAGGCGTCTCATCCGGAACCGGGGCGTCCGGAACGGGGTGAGAACGGCCCGACGGCCACCCTCCGCACGGTCGCCCGGCATCATGGACGGGGAGAGAGGGGCTGGTTGTCATCACCGTAGTGGTAGGAGCGGCGATCATCTCGGACGGGCGGCTGCTGGCCGCGCAGCGGGCCGAGCCGCCGGAGCTGGCCGGCGGCTGGGAGTTCCCCGGCGGCAAGGTCGATCCGGGCGAGGACGACGAGGACGCGCTGGTCCGCGAGTGCCACGAGGAGCTGGGCGTCAAGATCGCGCTCGGCGAGCGCGTCGGCGGCGACTGGCCGCTGGTGCTGGGCGGCAGCGTGCTGCGCGTGTGGACGGCCGAGCTGGTCGACGGGCGCCCGCAGGCGCTGGAACATCTGGAGCTGCGCTGGTTGTCGGCGGAGGAGCTCTACGACGTCGACTGGCTGCCCGGTGACCTGCCGATCGTCGAGGCGATCATCCCGTACCTGCGCTGACCCGCCGGCCCCGCGGGGGAGCGGCGCGCACCGGGCCCGGTCGCGAGCGGACCGGCCCGGTGGACGCCCGTACGCGTGCGGTCAGCGGCGCGCCAGCAGGACGGTGAACGCC
Organism: Actinomadura hibisca NBRC 15177; assembly: GCF_001552635.1. Classification (GTDB taxonomy): domain Bacteria; phylum Actinomycetota; class Actinomycetes; order Streptosporangiales; family Streptosporangiaceae; genus Spirillospora; species Spirillospora hibisca. Next base: position 120,956 of record NZ_BCRO01000019.1, read on the forward strand.
TCCTGCTTGGTGAGCCCCTTCTTGAGCTGGGTCTTCAGCGCCTGCTGCTGCGGGATCGGCAGCTGGCCGAGGATCGCCTGCAGCTTGGTGGCGATCTCCTGGAGCTGGGCGGGCGTCAGCTTCATGACGTCGTTGGCCAGCAGCGTCAGGCCGCCGATGTAGTCGCCGCCCAGGATCTGCTGGACGTCGGCCTGGATGTTGGCCGGGAAGCAGCTCAGCACCAGCTGGATGAGCTGCTCCTGGCCCGGCACCTCGGCGGCGGCCTTGACGCGGGGCTTGGGCGCGGTGGCGGCCTGCGCGGGGGCGACCAGGCCGGCGACCGGCAGCAGGGCGACGGCGGCGGTGGCCGTGAGCAGGGCGGGCTTGCGGATCTTCACCGGGACTCCTTGGGACGGGGGAGGGAAGTGAACGCCGGGGAAGCCGTGGCGACGTTCGAGACCTGCGCCGGGAGAGTACTGATCTCCCGGCCGCGCGGTCCGCGAACTGTCCATGACCGGCCACGACCACCACGGATCGTAGGGTTTCCGGACGAACCCCCGCTAGAGGTGAAGATCAGGAGATGCGGTTGGCCCCCGCGTAGTCGGAGCGGTCCGCCAGCTTGGAGATCTTCACCACATCGCCGGTCTGCGGCGCGTGCAGGTACTTGCCGTCGCTCAGGTAGATGCCCATGTGGTGCAGGTTGCCGCCGAAGTACACGAGGTCGCCCGAGCGCAGGTCGCCCTTGTCGACCTTGCTGCCCAGCTCGTACAGGTCGCCGGTGTAGTGCGGCAGGCCCTTCTTGCCCAGCTCGCCGTAGGCCCACACGACCAGGCCCGAGCAGTCGAAGGTGGTCGGGCCCGCGGCCGCCCACACGTACGGGCTGCCGATCTTGGTCAGCGCCTTGCGCGCCATCTTGGCGGGCAGGTCCGAGCCCTTCACCGTCGCCTTGAGGCCGGTCTTGGGGTCCTTGACGTTGGTGGTGGTCAGCTTGTCGAGCTGCTTCATCACCTCGCCGACCTTGGCCTTGGCCGCCGCGCGCGCCTTCAGTGCCTGGTCGGTGGCCTGCTGGACCTGCGCGGCCCGCCGCCTCGCCTCCTGGGAGGCCTTGTTCGCCTGGTCGATCTGCCCCTGGAGGCGGTTCACGACCGCGGACTGGTTCTGCGCCAGGTAGGCCGAGTCCGACAGCCCGTCGGCCGAGCCGTTGGCGAGGAACAACGAGTCGGGCCCGCCGTTCATGTAGTTGGCCGCGGCCAGCCGGCCGATCTGCTCGCGCGCCGGGCCTGCCTGCTGCTCCAGGTCGGCGGCGGCCTTGGCGGCCTGCTTCTCGGCGGCGCGGGCCTTGCCGAGCTCCACCCGCGTCTTGTTGTACGCCTCGGTGAGCTTCTCCGCCTCGGTGTTGAGGGCGTCCAGCTGCTTGCGCAGCTCGCTCTCGCTGGGCTTGGGCGTCGCGGCCATGACCGGTCGCGCGGCCGGGCGGCCGGGCTGGGCGGCGGCGTGCGCGACGGCGGGGACGGCGAGGCCGGTCCCCAGCAGCAGGACGGCGGTCACCCGGACGGGGACGCGGGCGGGCAGGGGGGATCGACGTCGTCGGGGTTCCGGGACCAAGCCGGGGCTCTCCTCTTCCTTCGCCGCCTACCGGGTTAGCTGACGGGTTCGGGCCAGGAGACGCCCTACGGCTCACGATGTGAGCCGATTCACCCCAGGGGGTCACGGATGCGGGTCCCCGGCTCCCCGCGCGGGGGATTAGGCGGTCCGGGCGCAGCCCCGGGGGCGGGGCTCGGCACGACCGGACGTTCAGGAGAGTACAAAGGAAGTTCAAAGATGGCCAAATGCTGATATTTGGGGCAGTTGGCGCGGCAGAGGCGGCGGGGCCGGGCGGCGGGCCAAGTAGAATGGTGTATGCCGCACGTCTGCGACACACCCAAACTCTCACGCAAGGCGAACCCGTATGCCCTTCTCCACGCGCGATGACCTCCGCAACGTCGCCATCGTCGCCCATGTCGACCACGGCAAGACCACGCTGGTCGACGCCATGCTCTGGCAGTCCGGTGCCTTCCGTGAGAACCAGGACGTCAACGACCGCGTCATGGACTCCAACGACCTGGAGCGCGAGAAGGGCATCACGATCCTCGCGAAGAACACCGCGGTCCTGCACAACGGGATGACGATCAACATCATCGACACCCCCGGCCACGCCGACTTCGGCGGCGAGGTCGAGCGCGGGCTGTCGATGGTGGACGGCGTCGTGCTGCTGGTGGACGCCTCCGAGGGCCCGCTGCCGCAGACCCGCTTCGTGCTGCGCAAGGCCCTGGAGGCCAAGCTCCCGGTGATCCTGGTCGTCAACAAGACCGACCGGCCCGACGCGCGCATCGACGAGGTCGTCGACGAGACCTACGAGCTGTTCATGGACCTCGACGCCGCCGAGGACCAGATCGAGTTCCCGATCGTCTACGCCTCCGGCCGCGCCGGCCGCGCCTCGCTCACCAAGCCCGGCGACGGCGAGCTGCCGGACTCCGAGGACCTGGAGCCGCTGTTCCAGGTGATCACCGACACGATCCCGGCGCCGTCCTACGACCCGAGCGCGCCGCTCCAGGCGCACGTCACCAACCTGGACGCCTCCAACTTCCTCGGCCGCATCGCGCTGTGCCGGGTGCACGCGGGCGTCATCAAGAAGGGCCAGCAGGTCGCCTGGATCCAGGGCGACGGCACGGTCAGCCGGGTCAAGATCACCGAGCTGCTGATGACCGAGGCGCTGGAGCGCAAGCCCGCCGAGCAGGCCGGCCCCGGCGACATCATCGCGATCGCCGGCATCCCCGACATCATGATCGGCGACACCATCGCCGACCCCGAGGACGCCCGCGCGCTGCCCGTCATCACCGTGGACGAGCCCGCCATCTCGATGACCGTCGGCACCAACACCAGCCCGATGGCCGGCCGCGAGAAGGGCACCAAGGTCACCGCCCGCATGGTCAAGGACCGCCTGGACCGCGAGCTGGTCGGCAACGTGTCCATCCGCGTGCTGCCCACCGAGCGCCCCGACGCCTGGGAGGTGCAGGGCCGCGGCGAGCTGGCGCTCGCCATCCTGGTGGAGAACATGCGCCGCGAGGGCTACGAGCTCACCGTCGGCAAGCCGCAGGTGGTCGCCCGCGAGATCGACGGCAAGAAGCACGAGCCGGTCGAGCGCCTGACCGTCGACATCCCCGAGGAGCACCTCGGCGCGGTCACCCAGCTCATGGCGGTCCGCAAGGGTCGCATGGAGCAGATGACCAACCACGGCACCGGCTGGATCCGGATGGAGTTCCTGGTCCCGGCGCGCGGCCTGATCGGCTTCCGCACCGAGTTCATGACCGAGACCCGCGGCACCGGCATGGCCCACCACGTGTTCGAGTCCTACGAGCCGTGGTTCGGCGACCTGCGCACCCGCCCGTCCGGCTCGCTGGTCTCCGACCGCTCCGGCGCGGCCACCGCCTACGCCATCACCAACCTGCAGGAGCGCGGCACCTTCTTCGTGGGGCCGACCACCGAGGTGTACGAGGGCATGATCGTCGGCGAGAACTCGCGCGCCGACGACATGGACGTCAACATCACCAAGGAGAAGCAGAAGACCAACATGCGCGCCTCCACGTCGGAGACGACCGAGACGCTCACCCCGCCGCGGATCCTCACGCTGGAGGAGAGCCTGGAGTTCATCCGCGACGACGAGTGCGTCGAGGTGACCCCGGCCTCGGTCCGCATCCGCAAGATCGTGCTGGACGCCAAGGAGCGCGAGCGCACCCGCGCCCGCGCCAAGCGCGCGGCCAGCTAGCCGGACGCGCGAAAGGGGCGGCCCCGGGGTTCAGCACGAACCCCGGGGCCGCCCCCTTTTCACGCGGAGACGGTCAGCGCACGTCCACCAGCGTCGTCTTCACGGGGTAGTCCACCAGGTGCTTCTTGTCGCCGTAGTAGGCGTAGATGAAGTAGGTGTCCTTGTAGACCCGGAAGCGCACCTTGAAGTTGCCCTTGGCGTCGGTCTTGGGCCGCTTGTACCAGTACCAGGTCTTCGCGCCCTTGACGATGCCCTCGATGGAGACGACCTGGCCCTTGAACGGCCGGTAGGTCGCGCCGGGCTTCTCCTTCAGCGTGCCGCTGAAGGTCACGTAGGAGCCCTTGCGGATCTTGGTCGGGGTGACCTTCCAGCCGAACACGCGCGCGTTGACGCGGTGGTCGCGCACGGTCGCGCTGACCGAGGCGGCGTACTTGGGACCGCCGAGGAAGCGGAACCGGTAGTACCCGTGCGGGTAGTAGATCGACTTGAACGTCGCGCCGAACGAGCCGTCGGCCTTGGTCACCGGCCACTTCTCCCCCTTGAACAGGTGGAGGCGGCGCCAGTTCTTGCCCTGGTCGTCGGCGGTCTCGACGATGATCTGACGACCCTCGCCGACCGTGCGGCCGGACGAGGTGAGCTTGCCCGCGACCGTCAGCCGACCGTCGGTGGCGGAGGCCACCGAGACGCCGGTGACGGCGGTGGGCGCCGGCGCGGCGGCGCGGACGGCCGGAGCGGCGTGGGCGGCCGTCGCGGGGGCGACGGAGAGGAGCGCGGCCGTGGCGACGGACGCACTGAGGAATCTGCGCATCAAAGCTTCTTTCGAGGGAGGGCCACGTGATCCGTGGTGATCAGAAGACGTGCGTCATGACCTGCGCGTTGACCCGAAGTTGATCACAGATGCGCAACGGCTGGAGCGGTCCATCGCGGGCCGGGGCCGCCCATGCGACGGCGGCCCGGAGAACGTGTCTCCGGGCCGCCGGTCGGACGTGCGGCGCTAGTTGAGCTGCACTAGTTGAGCTGCACCGTGCCGGTCACGTCGGCGGCCAGCCGGAGCTGGTCGCCGTCGCGCAGCGGGGCCTCCACACCGCGCGGCAGGCGCTCGCCGTTGACGAACGTGCCGTTGGTGGAGCCCTCGTCGCGCACCCACGCGGTTCCCGACGGGTCGAGCCAGACCGTCGAGTGCCGCCGGGACACGTTGTCGTACTGGGTGAACGTCGCCGCCACGGGGGACTGGCCCGCGTCGCGGCCCAGCACCAGGTGCTGGCCGACCGACACCTTCAGCTCGCCGGTCGGGAAGTGCATCCGCAGGACGGGCGTGCCCTTCTGCGGCAGCGGCCGCAGGCACGACTCGCACTGCGCAGCGCTCGGGTTGCTCAGCACCGCCTCGCAGTAGGGGCACATGAACGCGGTCTCGCCGCCCCGCTGCTGGCCGTGCTCGGGCGGCAGCAGCGTGGCCTCGCGACCGTGCTGCGGGGGCATCGGCGGGCCGGACTGGTGGGGGGCCTGCGGGTGCCCGTGCTGCGGCGGGGGAGCGCCCCACGGGTCGTGCTGGGGTTGGCCGTGCTGCGGTTGGCCGTGTTGGGGTTGGCCGTGCTGCGGCTGCCCGTGTTGGGGCTGCCCGTGTTGGGGCTGGCCGTGCTGCGGCGGCGGTGCGCCCCAGGGGTCCTGAGGGGGTTGCTGCGGCTGGCCCCAGGGGTCACCGGGCGGCGGCTGGTGCTGCGGACCCGGCTGCCCGTGCTGCGGCTGCCCGTGCTGCGGCTGGCCGTGCTGAGGCTGGCCATGTTGGGGTTGCCCGTGTTGCTGCGGCGGTTGGCCGTGCTGCGGCGGCGGTGCGCCCCAGGGGTCCTGGGGCGGCTGCTGCGGTGCACCCCACGGGTCCTGCTGGGGCTGCCCGTGCTGGGGTTGCCCGTGCTGCTGCTGCGGCGGCTGGCCGTGTTGGGGCTGGCCGTGCTGCTGCGGTGGTGCGCCCCAAGGGTCCTGAGGGGGTTGCTGCGGCTGCTGCGGTGCGCCCCAGGGGTCGCCGGGCGGCGGCTGGTGCTGCGGTCCGGGCTGCCCGTGTTGCGGCTGGCCCGGCGCAGGCGGCGGTGGAATCCGTGGCGGCTGCTGGTCCTCGTAACCACCCGGACGGCGCGCTCCGCCGCCGCCCGCGCGCGCCAGGTTGGCGCCGCAGCTCAGGCAGAGCAGATCGCCCGGCTGGAACGGTTCGTCACAGACAGGACAGTTCAAGGTCGCCATGACACATCCCCCGCGCGCACCCCGGCGCGTTCGAGCGTCGTCGTGAGGTGCTCCATGTCACCCCTCCGCGGGATTCCGATGTAGTACACCCGCCTTCCCTCCGGCCCCTCGTCCACGGACACCTGCATGCGGGGCCCTGCTGCTTGCTCGGTCTTCCCGGCCGGTGTCGCGTACCGGTCCCGTCCCAGCGGGGACAGGGGCACGACGCGCTGGTTGGCCGACCCTTTCCAGAGTAGAGAGCCACTCCGGGCGTGTCGCCCTTCCGGGTTGAGCCGTTCGACGTACGGCCCCGCGATCACGGCGTCGCACATGTCCAGGATCTCGCGTGCCTCGGTCGAACGCGAGAGCCGAGAGTAGACATATCCGCTGTAGACGAGAATGTCCAACGGTACGGCATCGTCCGGTCTGCTCTCCCGCCACGCGCGGATCCCGCGTACGAGGGCGTGCAGCGCCTCCGGCTGCTGGAACGGCTCGCCGCCGGAGATCGTGACGCCGTCCACCGGCCCCGGCAGCGACTCCAGCCACCCCAGCACCGCCTCCACCGGCACGGCCTTGCCGGGATCGGCCGCCCAGGTGTCGCGTGACAGGCAGCCGTTGCAGTGCAGCGTGCAGCCCTGCGTCCAGATTCCGGCGCGGACGCCGGGGCCGAGGGCGGTCACCGGGTAGTGCGCCTTGGCCAGCAGCAGTTCGGCGGTCACTGGAGGTCCACGTGCACGATGGAGCCCTCGCGGCGGATGCCGGTGACTGTCAGGCGCTCGTCGGGCGCCAGTTCGCGGTCGAACAGCGCGCGCGCCAGCGGGTTGACGAACGCCGCCTCCAGCGCCATGCCGATGCCGCGCCCGCCCTTGTCGAGCTCGCCGGTGCACCACTCGCGCAACGTCTGGAGCGCCTCGCCCTTGACGGTCAGGAGCAGCCGGTGCTCCTCGGCGACCCGGCGGCAGATGTTGGCGAACTGGAGGTCGAAGATCTTGTCGGCGGCCGCGGGGCCGATGAAGTCGAACACCACGACGTTGTCGCCGAACCGGTTGAGCAGCTCGGGCCGGTTCAGCACCTGGGTGAAGTGCTCGGCGACCGCGCTCTTGATGCGGTGCTCGACCTCGTCGTAGTCCATGCCGGGGTGGATGTTCTGGACGCGCACGCCGTGCGCCGCGCCCTCGCCGCGCACCGTGATGTCGGGCAGCGCGCCGAACATGCCCAGGTTGGAGGTGAAGATCAGGATGGCCTCGGAGAAGTGCACGGTGTTGCCGCGCCCGTCGGTGAGCCGCCCGTCCTCCAGGATCTGCAGGAACTTGTCCAGGATGCGCGGGTGCGCCTTCTCGATCTCGTCGAACAGGATCACCCGGAACGGGTCCTCGCGCACCGCGTTGGTCAGCTCGCCGCCCGCCTCGTGCCCCACGTACCCCGGCGGCGACCCGATCAGCCGGTCGCCCGAGCCCTCGCCGGAGAACTCGCTCATGTCGAAGCGCAGGTAGGCCGACTCGTCGCCGAACACCAGCTCGGTGATCGACTTGGCCAGCTCGGTCTTGCCGGTGCCGGTGGGCCCGGCGAAGAACAACACCCCGCGCGGCCGGCTGCCCGACCGGGTCGCCTGCGCGCCCGACAGGCCGAGCACCGCGCGCTTGAGGATGTCCAGGGTCTTGGTGACCGCCTGCGGCTGCCCGATGACGCGCTCGGGCACCCGCTTCTCGCCCTCCAGCACGCGCCGCCGCAGGTGGCCGCGGCTCCACGGATTGTCCAGCACGCCGAGCTTGTAGGTGCGCACCGCGTCGGGCAGGTCGGCCAGCGAGACGTTGCGCTCCTTGGCCAGCCGGGTCACCTCGATCATCGACTGGAGGGTGAGGCCGTCGGCCTGCTCGGCGAACGCGTCACAGGCCGCCGCGGCGACCTGGTCGGCGTCCACGTCCGAGACCCCGAACGCGCGCGCCAGCAGCCGCGCGGTCTCCTGCCGGTCGCCCAGGTGCGGGCGCGGGATGGTGATCTCGCGCACGTTCTCGTTGTCGGCGGTCAACCACGGCGGCAGGTCGCCGGGGCGCTCCACCATCCACAGGATCGGGTTGTACAGCGGCTTGGGCCGCGCGCCGACCACCCGCACCGGCCGCGCGGTGCGCGACAGCTTGGCGCAGAACCGGAAGAAGTCGCGCTCGCCGGGCTCCATCTCGGTGGGGGTGCGGGCGATCCGCGACGCCGACTCGATGACGACCGCGGCGCGCAGGTCCTCGCCCGGCCGCGCCACCGCCGCCAGGTGCTTGGTGACGCCCTCCAGCGACGGCTTGTCGCCCTTGAGCTTGCCCAGCAGCCGCTCGGCCGCCTCGGCGGCCTGGTCGCCGATCTCGTCCCCAGCCTCGGGATGCACCTGGAGGCCGTCCACCGGGTCGTACACCAGCATGAACGAGAAGCCGCTGGAGCGCAGCGACTCCCACAGCAGGTCGCGCAGCGGCAGCAGCCGCGCCGGGCCCGCGCCCTCCAGCGGCGGCGCGAGGAAACTGTCGTACAGGTTCCCCGACAGCACGTACTGGGAGTGCACCGACAACGTCGCGTCCAGCTCCCGCATGAACGGAGGCCAGCCCTGCAACCGCCCCCCCAACGTCGGCGACTCAGTACTCATGGCCTCGCCTCCGCTCGGCGGCTCCGGCCGCTCTGCGCACCGTCTTCCCTCGTCGCAGGCTCCTCGGTCCAGACGATGCACGGCCTGTCGCGCTCATTGCCTCTCTCACTGTCCTCGCTCGCGGTGGCGTTCGCGCCGCCCGGTCCGCGCTCCAGTCTGCCGTGCCTCGGCGGAAACCGGCAGTTCGTGCACTCCGGGCTCCAGCCGCCAGGTGACCTCGGAGCGGACACCGGCCCGCGCGAGCCGGTCGCGGGCGGCGTCGAACGCATCGCACCACTCCCGCTCGCGCTCGACGTCCACGCGCCGGTCGTCCTCGCTGGTCGCCTCGGTGGTGCGGACCACGGCCGCGCGGACCTGGCGGGCGTCGTCCACCCGCATCCGGACGCTGTGGTCGGGCCAGTTCCCCTTGCTGAGCAGCAGCGTGCCGTCGTCGGCGGTCACCGTCTCGAAACCGGCCGACACCTCGTAGCCGAGGTCCTCGAACGCGGTGGTGATGGAGTCGAGCACGTAGCGGCGCTCGGCTTCGGCCTGCTCGGCGGCCTCCTGCGCGGCGGCGCGGCGGCGCGCGGCCTCGCGGAGCTGCTCGGTGCGGCGGTTGGCGTCCTGGATGCGCAGCCGGACCTCGGTGAGCGCGCTCTCGGCGTCGTCGGCGGTGGCGGCGTCGGCCAGCAGCCGGGCGGCGTCGGCGACGGCGCGGCGCTCGGCCTCGGGGGTGTCGGGCAGCAGTCGCGCCAGGACGCGTTCCAGGGCCGCGGTGTGCTCGGCGGTGCCGCGGTCGGCGTCCTGCGGCGACGGTGCGAGGTCGGCGCTCAACCCCTCGGCGGGCACGGCGAAGATCTGCGCGGTGACCTCGGCGGCCAGGTGCGCCGACAGTTCGCGCTCGGCCTCGTCCAGTTGCTTGTCCACGGCCGCGCACCAGGCGGTCAGCTCCGCGACAGGTTGCTCGGCCGGGACGAACGGCGCGGGCAGCTCCACTCGCGCGCCGATCTTGGCGCGGGTGTCGGCGAGCGCGGCGATGCGGGCGTTGCGGTCCAGCACCTCGCGCAGCGCCCGGTCATAGGTCTCGGCCTCGGCCAGCGCCGCCGCCCGCGCCTCGGCACGTCCGGCCGCCAGCGCCGCCAGGGCCTCGGCGCCGTGCCCGGCCAGTCCGGCGGTGCGGCCCAGCACCCGGTTCATGCCCAGGCTGAGCACCACCGCCGCGTCCAGGGCGATGTCGGCCTCGACTCCGCTGCTCATTCGGTCCCTTCCCTCGTCACGCCAGCGCCTTCCGTTCGGCCTCGCGGTGGGCCTGCCGCCAATGGTGCAGCCGCACGCCCGCCCCGGCCGCGTGCGCGACCGGCACGGCGACCAGCACCAGCAGCCACAACAGGCTGGCCACGGCCGTCACCGCCGACAGCAGGAGCAGGATCAGCAGCAGCGGCACGATGCCCAGAATCAGGAACATGCCGCAGCCGCGCCGCCCGTTCTGCCGGGCCGCGCCCGACACCGTCCGCGACGCCTTCGACAGACCCTTGCCGCTCACGCCGAGCAGCCGCGACATCCACGACCACGGCCCGTAGGGGAGGTAGTCGCCGCCTTGCGCGCGCGCGACCGTCACCTCCGCGCCGCACTGGACCAGCCAGGCCAGCACCGAGAACGCCGCCAGCGCGCCGAACGAGAACCCCGAGGAGCGCTGCATCCCGCCGACCGAGCTGGTGCCGGAGTCACCGCCGCCGAACAGCCCGCCCACCATCCAGCTGCCGAACAGCCAGAACACCAGGATCGGCACCGACCATGCCACGGCCCGCACGATCGCGGCGTTGCGGCCGTCCAGCCGCTTCCGCTCCTTGCCAGCCCAGTGCTCGCGCAGGGATTCGGCGCGCTGCGCGGTGGCGTGCCGGTCGCGCTTGCGGGCCTCGATCTCCAGGACGGCTTCGGGGGCGGCCCGCGTCACCGCCAGCTGCCGGAGCGGATCGTCGCCCGCACCGTCGGCCAGCCACGCGAACCAGGGGACCGGCTCCTGGACGGCCGCGCGCGCCCGCCCGGCCGCCGCCGCGATCTGCTGCCGCGCCTGCGCGGGCTCGGCCGCCAGCGCCAGCAGGGTCAGCAGGAGCACCGGCGGATCGTCGGCCGGGCCCGCCACGCGCGTGCCCTCGGCGGTTCCGGCGTTCGGGAACCGTGTCTGCAGGCTCTCGGGTCCGGTCTCCTGCCCGCGCAGCCAGCGCGCCAGGTCGTTCCAGGCCGCGACGTGGGCGCGCCACTGGTCGTCGATGCGCGCCAGCTCGTGCCCGCCCTCGGACGCGGCCAGCACGTGCAGCAACCGCTCGTCCCATAGTGCGCGGCCGAGCAGGCAGGCGGTGCGGTGGTCGGGGTGCTTGGGGTCGCCCGCGAGCGCGGCCAGTCCGGGCAGATCGGCCGGGGCGACGCGGCGGCCCAGGTAGTGGGGCGGCAGCGAGGGATCGAGCCAGCGCACCAGGTGCAGGAGCTTGACGTCGGGCTTGAGCTGCGCCGTCAGGTAGCGGTCGATGAGCTCGATGCGGCCGTCGTCGGGGACCTCGGCGAGCCAGTCGCGCAGGCTGCGCCACGCTTCCCCGGACTCGCCGCGTCCGAAGAAGTAGAGGGCGGCGTGGTCCCAGTCCGCGACCAGGGCACGGGCCAGCTCGGCGCGGTCGTCGTAGCGTGTGCCCTTGAACGGCAACCCGCTGCCCGGCGGAGCGGCCTGCGCGGCGGGCTCCTTCACCACGGCGGGGGAACCACCGGCCGACCACTCGCTGACCTGCTCGTACGTCCAACGGCGGCGCGGATCGCGGGTGAGGAGCCCGCGCACCAGCAGCCGCAACCGGGGGTCGGCGACCTCGTCGGCCGACACCTGCCGGGTCGCCAGGTGATCGACCACGGCCGTCTCGCTGAGCCCGAGGAACGGGGGCCGCCCGGTCGCCAGCTCCCGCACGATCATGCCGAGCGACCACCAGTCGCGGGCCGGGGAGACCTGCCCGGACAGGGACTCGGGCGCGGCGTAGGCGAGCGTGCGCGAGGACGAGGCGAACACGACGCTCTGCTCCAGGACCTTGCTGAGCCCGAAGTCGGCGATCGCGAGCCGGAGCGGGCCGGTGTCCAGGACCAGGACGTTCTCGGGCTTGAGGTCGCGGTGCACGATCCCGGCGCGGTGCAGCGCGTCGAGGCCGTCGGCGAGCTGCCCGGCGATGGCGGAGACCGTCTCGGCGGGCAGCGCGCCGGTCATGATCGACCGCAGGTTGCCGCCGGGGGCGTACTCGGTGACCTCGTAGTCGCGCCCGTCGGCGTGCCCGGTCTCCCGGACGCGCAGCACGTGCGGGGAGCCGAGCTCGGGCAGCTTGGCCCAGACGTCGGGGTCGGCGCTGTAGCCGCGGCGGAAGAGCTTGACGACGAACTCGGCGCCCGCGGTGTCCCGGACGAGCAGCAGGTCGGACTCGGCGCCCTGCACGGGCAGCTCGGAGACCAGCTCGAACCGGCCGGCGAGCACGTCGGGGAGCCGCAGCAGCGCGCCACCGCCGGACATCCCGCCGTCCCGCCGCGTGGCGGTGGCATCGCCCGCCGCGCGCGGCGCGGGCACGGCCGGGTCGTCGCGCCGGGTGACGCCCGGATCCCGGCGCGTCGAACGCGGGGGAGTGTCGTCGCCGGTCCCCGGCTCCTGGAAGTCGGCCACTTGCACTGCCCCGTCTGTGTCGCGTGCTCCCGGCGAGCCTAACGCCCGCCTCTAGATCTTGTCCTTGATGACCCGCAGGTGCTCGACCCCCTTGAACCGCACCACGACGGCCTCCATGAAGATCCGGGCCAGGATCGCCTCGAAGAACCACAACACCGGGGCGGAGCACATCACCAGCAGGCCGAGCAGCCAGCCGTTGCGCAGCTGCGCGATCCAGATGCCCACGGCCACCACGATGAGCGCGGACAGGCTGATCAGCAGCAGCGACAGCAGGTAGCACACCTTGATCAGCTTGGGGGTGACCAGGTGGTCGAAGTTGGCGTCGAACAGTGCCCCCACCACCCCCTTGTCGGTGCGCGCCGGAGGCACCCACTCCTCGGGCGGCTGCTGCTGCGGGCCGGGCCCGGATGAGCGGGGACCGGGAATGTGGCCGGGGTGCTGCTGAGGATGCGGTTGTTGCGGCGGCTGCTGCCGGGGCGGAGGCGGGCCGTAGGGGCCGGACCCGGGGGGCTGGGCGGGCCGTCCGGGCTCCGCTGGGTTCGTCATCGCCGTAACTCCTGAGGCTCATCTCACGGTGTAAGGCGACTCTAGAACGGCGCCCCGCCCCCGCGCGCCCTCTGCGTGTCGAGCATCGCCAGGAGCCCCACCGCCCGAACGGTCAGTGCGCGGGGAAGTAGCCGTCTCCCGCGCCGGACGAGGCCGACAGCCGCCGCATGATGAACCAGCCCGCGAACGCGCCCACCAGCGCCTCGACGGCGCTCACCACGCCCAGGAGCGCGGACCCCGTCGCCGAGCCGACCAGCGCGCTGCCCACCGCGAACAGCACGGGGACCGTGAAGACGGCGAGGAGCTGGCGGACCTCGACGCCGCGCGCCGGGCCGTACAGCCGCGCGCTCAGCAACGCGGCCACCAGCAGGGTGAGCGTCCAGGGCACGTGGACCAGCAGCACGGTGGACGCCGAATCCGGCCACGAGGTGACGTGCCGGCCAAGCACCAGCACCGCCAGGACGTCGATGACCAGGCCCGCGACGACCACGCCGAACGCGGCCAGCCACGCCCGCAGCAGCCGCATCAGCCCTCCTTCAGCTCGATGGAGGACACGATCGCGTCGACGTCCGACTGCGCCAGCTGCCCCTGCAACCCGGTGATCCGCACGACGTAGGCGTCCCGGTCCAGCAGCGCCACCACGTCGGTGCCGGTGGCCGGCTGCTGGGCCGAGCCCTCCGTCGAGGTGTAGCTGTAGGTGAGCCGGCGGGCCTCCTTCGTGCCCTTCACCTTGATCGTTTCGAGCTTGCCGCGCTGGAAGTTCGGCTGGACGGCCCGCCCGGCCTGCATCGCGTCCACCGCCAGGTCGGCCGTGCTGGCCTTGACGGCCCGTTCGAGCACGACGACCTGGGCGACGGTCTTCCCGCCGGCGGACTTGCGGGCCGCGAAGTGTCCCTTCTCGTCCTGGCGCTGCCAGTCCTTGGGGAACCCGAGCCGGACATGGGCGGTCTCGGCCCTGGTCAGGTTCGCGTCGTCCTGGCCACCGCCGCCACAGGCGGTGGCCAGTCCGGCCGCGCTGAGCAGGAGAACGCCGTACCGTGCGAGTCGCACCGACATCGACCTCAATTCACGAATTCACGCACTCGGGGTAGGGGATGTAGTCGCGCCTACCGTTCCGCGGCGCTCCAAGGTACTCGGCCTTGGTCGTGGAGTTCTTGGAGCTCTCGGACCGGATCTCGGCGCCCAGGATGAGGCCGAGCTTGGCCTCCGCGCCGACCTCCCAGCCGTCGGTGCTGTTCTCGTACTCCTGCTTGAGCACCGTGCCCTCGTCGAACATGAGCCGGTCCATGACGCTGGCGTTCGGTCCCGGGTCGGTCCGGATCACGTTGTCGTCACCGCCCATGTACCTCAGCAGGTTCAGCGGCATCTGGAACGGGTTGTTCTTCAGGTAGTTCGTGACGGCGCCGCGGTTGGCGTCGTTGACCGGGACCACCGTGGTCACCGTCTCGACGGTCCGGTCGCCGCCCGAGCCTCCGCCCCCGCCGATCCTGTCGTCGTAGTTGCCGCCGAGCCTGGCGCTGGCCTTGGTGCCCTTCTCGAAGGTGGTCTGGTAGACGACGGCGGTCAGCTTGCCGTTCTCGTCGTAGACGAGCCGCTGCCCGCCGGTCCACTTCAGGTCGCCCTCCCCGCCGGCGCCCAGGACCTGGCCCCCGCCGCCGATGGTGCCCGACAGGCCCATGAAGTAGGAGGTCGTCGGGTGCGCGGGGTCGGAGCGGTTGTGGGTGACGGCGATCTCCGCGGCGCGCTCGCCGTTGATCTTCACGCCGGTGTTGAGGTCGAAGTTCCAGTCGTCGGAGCCGTCGCCCTTGGGGCCGATCTGCGGCAGGTGCAGCCCGAGCATGCCCTCGACCGCGACCGCGTGGGAGATCGTGGTGTTGGTGATCTCGGGGTCCTTCAGGTCCGGCCGGCCGGTCCAGTCGTCGACCTTGTCGGCGGCCCAGCGGGAGAGCGGGTTGCCGCCGGCGATGATGGTCTTGGCCGAGTCCCGGTAGGAGATCTCCTTGACGTCGTCCTCGAACTTCTTGGCCTCGTCGGCGTCCTTGAAGATGTAGGTGTCGCCGGCGCCGACCTTGATGTTCGCGCCCACGGTGATGTCGGCGCCGAGTTTGAGGTTCTTGCCGAGGCTGACCTTGCCGCCGGCGCCGGTCTCCAGGCCGAGTTCGGTGCCGTTGGGGACGACGGTGAGGCGGACCGAGCCGTCGGCCATTTCCTGGCGCAGGAACGAGTACTCTTCACCGATCTTCACGATCGCGACCTTGATGGTCGCGCCGTAGGTCTGTTCCGCCGAGGCCCGTTGGCAGACCTTTGGTTTATAGGATTCGTGCGGTCTGGCCTCGGGATTGGAACCACAGTTCGTCCCGCCGAACAGTTTGCACAGCTCGTACTTCACGTGGTCGCCGAACGGCGTCAGCGCCGCCAGGAGCGTTCCGACGACTGCTGCGACCACCACGAGGAGGGCCGCATAACTGATGGCGCTCGCTCCGCGATCGGCCATGGGATGCCGGTCCCGCACTGTTCCGCCCTCCCACTCCGCCCAAGAAACGGACTCGACCATAAGGCGGCGGGTCGACGCGGGCTAAGGGCCCGGAGACCTAGTTCGGGGCCCTAGTGATCCGGACGTGCTCTGGGACCTCGGCCGGGTGGGGCCCGGAACATGTGGTGATCACCAGGGGACTTGTGGAGTGGGTCCCGGTCACGGGCTCGGGCCCAGTCGAGGCATGTCCGAGGGGTCGGCGCGGTCCGGGACGCGCCGAGCCGCCGTGAGGCTGTCGTCTCCTCGCAGGAGCGCCGTCTCGTCTCCGCCATGCCGGGCCGGCCCTCGGCCGTGCCCGCCGCCGGCCGTGGTCCGCGCGGGGCGGACAGTCCGAGAGGCGCAGGGGACAGGTCCGTAACCTGTTTTTAACCCTTACGCATCGCACTGGCGGCGTTACGCGAAGTGATCATGATTTTGGCCACAACTGGTCTCGGGCTTGCGCTGGCGGGATACTTCCGCAGGTCAATCCACTGTTCGGCGGGCGGGTGCGCGGGACGGCCTTTTTCCCGTCGCTCTCCATTCGAACAGTTGACGTTTAAATCACACTTCGCCCGGAAGAACATCCTGCTTGAGCGGGGACACGTGGGACGGCTATTGTCAATCCGCTCGGATCGAGGTTACTGACAACAAAGCACGCCTCTGGTCAAGAAGAAGGAGCGGTGGGGGTAATCTCGTTGATGGTCACGAGGGACGCGGGGACCGGGTGAGCGCGGTCATCCTGCTGGGCGACTTCCCGGCCACGGGCGTGATGAAGCAGATCGTGGCGCGGCGCGTCGATCCGCCGGCCGACGCGCAGGCCGCCCCGATGTTCATCGACGCCGTGGCCGCCGCACTGCGCGAGCGCGGCGCGGTCCTCGTGCTCTACCCGTCCTGGCGCGCCAAGCAGGCGGAACGCCTGGTCACGCTCGCCCGCGGGGCGCTGCTGAGCGACCGCATCGCGGGGGTGCCGCTCCGCCTCCCGCCGATGGCGCTGAGCCTGGTGGCCGACCAGCTGGCCTTCGTCGCGATGTACGTCAGGCCCGGCATGCTGGCGAGCCTGCCGCAACGCCTGGCCGAGAACACGGTGGCGGGCGCCTGGGTGCGCAGCGTCGCCCACTTCGAGCACGTGCACATCAAGCTCGGCCAGCACGTCTCCTCCTACCTGCCGGGCGGCGGGTTCTCGGTGGTCATGTCGCCCGACACCGACGTCCGGCGGATCACCTCGTCCGATCCGGTGCAGGCCTTCCCCCAGCTCCCGCCGGGCCCGATGATGGTGCTGACCGCCCAGCAGGACGGCGACGTCGACTGGTTCCACCGCAGCCTCAGCCCGGCGCTGAACGCGTCGTCGATGCTCGCGGTCGAGGCGCAGCCGCTCAGCGCGGGCTACTGGGGCTCCAAGAAGTACCTGGAGTTCGTGGCCTTCAGCGCCCATCCGCAGGCGTTGCAGGGCGTGCTGCGGAGCGTGGCCTACCAGCCGTGCCGGTGGTGCGGCGAGGCGATCGCCGCACCGCGCTGCCCGCTCTGCCTCATGGTGCAGCCGACCTCGCCCGCCGAGGCGGGCCCGCCGCCGCCAGCGCAGACCGGAGTGCAGCCCGGCATGCCGACGGGCGCACAGCCGGTCCTGAAGACCGGCGCGCAGCCGCAGGTCGCGCTGTCCGTTCCGCACCCTGCTCCGGTGCCCGACAACACACGGCCTGCGGCGGCGCCTTCCGGGCCGCAGCCCCAGGTGACGCAGGCGGGGCCGGCGAACACGCAGCCCGGGGCGGCCCAGCCCGTTCCCCAGCCGTACGCGGCGCCCACGGGCCCCGGACCTACCGGCGCGCAGCCCGTGGTGCCTCCCTCCGGGCCGCAGCCCCAGCAGGTCGTGCGGCCTGCCCCGCAGACAGGCGCCCAACCGACGGTGGTGCAGCCAGTTCCGCACCGGACAGGCGCGCAGCCGCAGGTAGTGCAGCCAGGTCCGAACCAGACCGGCGCACAACCGCAGGTGGCACAGCCAGGCCCGAACCAGACGGGTGCGCAACCGCCAGTAGCGCAGCCCGGCCCGAGCCAGACCGAGGCCCAGCCGACGGTCGCGCAGCCCTTCCCGCAGCCAGGTCCGGGCCAGACGGGCGCGCAGCCCATGGCGGCTTCCTCCGGACCGCACCCGCAGGTCGTACAGCCCGCTCGGCCGACAACTCCCGTGCACACCGGCGCGCAGCCGACGGTTCCCCAGGCGAACGGCCGTCCCGGCGCTCCCGGCAACCGCCCGCCCCAGCCTCCCGCTCCGCTCCCTCCGCAAGGACCTGTCGCCGGACCGATGCCTCCCCCGGCGGCGCCCCGGCAGCGGGCGTCGCGATCGGACGCCGACGCCGAGACCCCCGCCCACACCGGCGGGGAGCCGCACGGCGGCGACTCGACGCCGTCCGACGCCGGCCTCGAACGCACCAGGGTGGACGCGCCCGCCGGACAGCCCCCCTCCCGGCCGCCCTCCGCCGACGAGGACGACGACTCCGACGACTTCCGCCACCAGACCGTCATCTTCGGCTCGCCCGGCGAGTGACGACGCCCCGCCTCCCCCCGCCCCCCTGCTGAGAAACGGAGTCCCATGAACCCACGTCAACGACGCGGCGTCCTGCTGATGATCCTGGCTGCGCTTGGTGCCGTGGTGGTGTTCTCCAGCGTCCTCGGCTACGTCGGTTCGGTGCGCGCCGAGGTGGGGGTGAAGACCGAGGTGTTGCGGCTGAAGCAGTCGGTCCCGGCGTTCACCAGGGTCACCGAGGACAACCTGGAGCGGATCTGGGTGCCCAAGAAGTGGTCGCCCACCACGATGATCGTCGATGTGAACCAGCTGGAGGGCAAGGTCGCCGCCTCCGACCTGCCGGGCGGCGCCTACCTCCAGGTCGGGATGCTGGCCCCGGGGCCGAGCCTCCAGCCGGGCCAGCGCGAGATCGCCATCCTGATCGACGCCGAGACCGGCGTCGCGGGCCGGGTGCGCAAGGGGATGAGCGTCGACATCTACGCGACCTACCAGAAGCAGCAGGGGCAGGCCCAGCAGTCCTGCGCGGCCCGGATCGTCAAGTCCGCGCTGGTCACGCAGATCGGCCAGGTCACCAACATCCGCGAGGAGAAGAACAGCACGGTCACCAGCGAGGCCCTGCCGATCACCTTCGCGCTGAGCGCGGTCGACAGCCTCCGGCTCACCCGCGAGGAGAGCTTCGCCAACAAGATCCGGCTGGCCCTGATCGGCGGGTCGGGCCAGACCCCCGACGGCGTCAAGCTGCCGCCGTTCTGCGACACCCAGCCGGCGAGGTGACGTATGGCCCTCCAGGTACTGCTCGGGACCGACGACCGGCAGGTGGCGTCCGCGCTCACCGGCCAGTTCCGCGAGCTGACCGACTTCGAGGTCCTGGCGGTCGAGACGACCTCCAACCATCTGGCCGGGACCGTGCAGACCGTGCCGTCGCTCGACGTGGTGATGGTGCACGAGAGCCTGGGCCCGCTGCCCGCGCTGGACCTGGTCCGCGACCTGGTCACCCGGCACCCGCAGCTCGCGGTCGTCCTGATCGTCGACGAGGCCAGCACCGAGACCTTCTCCCAGGCGATGGCGGCCGGGGCCCGCGGCGTGATCTCCAGCAACCCGACCCTGTCGGAGCTGCAGAACCGCGTGACGCAGGCGGGCGAGTGGTCCCGGACCATGCGCCAGCACTTCAGCACGGCCGAGCCCGCGGCCGCGCTGGGCAAGCAGGGCACGCTGGTGACCCTGTGCGGGGCCAAGGGCGGCGTCGGCACCACCACGCTGGCGATCCACCTGGCGATCGCGGTCGCCAGCGCGGGCCGGTCGGTGTGCCTGGTCGACATGGACCTCCAGAACGGCGACATCCCCGGCTACCTGGACATCCAGCACCGGCACAGCATCGCCGACCTGGCCGCCGCGGGCGACCTGGACCCCAGCGTCGTCGCCGAGGCGCTGTTCGTGCACGCCTCCGGGCCGCACCTGCTGCTGGCCCCGGGGCAGGGCGAGGACGCCGAGGAGATCTCCGCGCGGGCGGTCCGGCAGATCCTCACCGTGGTGCGCTCCCGGTACGACGTGGTGATCGTGGACGGCGGCACCTACGTCGCCGACGCCAACGCGATGGCGGTGGAGCTGGCCGACCACGTCGTGCTGGTCGCCACGCCCGACGTGCCCGCCCTGCGCTCGTCGCGGCGGCTGGCGCTGATGTTCGCCCGGCTGACGATCCGCAAGGAGGAGGACACCTCCGTCCTGCTCACCAAGGCCGACCGCAAGAACGAGATCCAGCCCGAGCTGGCCAAGAAGATGATCGGCGCCTCGAAGCTGCACGAGGCCGCCATCCCGGCGGTGTTCCGGGCACTGGAGGAGGCCGCCAACACCGGCGCTCCGGCGACGGTCCGCAACGGCGACTTCCGCAAGGCGGTCGGCAGGTTCGCCGCCGAGCTCGGCCTGGTCGGGGAGGAGGGCGCGGCGGCCAAGGGGCGCGGCGCCCGGGGCCGCAAGGACAAGGGCGGGGTCGCGCTCGACTTCGGCGGCGTGTTCCCGCTCATCGCGCTGGTCGCGATGCTCTGCATCCAGGTGATCCTGGTCGGCCTGACCTCCATGTACTCCTCCCACGCCGCCAACGAGGCCGCCCGCGCGGTGGCGGTGCTCGGCTACGACAAGGGCGACACCGAGGACGCGCGGGCCAACCGGGAGGAGGTGCGGCGGCGCGCCGTCCGGCGGATCGCCGGCGACTGGAAGGACAAGGACCACCTCCGCATCGACGTGACGCCCGAGGGTTACGCCGTGGTCACCATCGACACCCCGATCCTGCTCCCGGGGCTGCACAGCACCTGGGGCATCACGACCAAGGCGAAGGTCGTCCGCGAGGGCGGTCACTGATGAGGAGCCGGGTCATGGACGAACTGGCGGCGCGGTTGCGCGACGACCGCGGAGCCCCCTCCCTGGAGTTCGGCGGGATCCTCCCCATCGCGCTGTTCTGCATCTTCCTCGTCTACCAGGCCTACATCTCCTCGACCACGGTCGAGCGGGTGGAGAACATCGCCCGCACCGGGGCGCGGGAGGCCAGCAAGCTGTACAGCCCCGGCCAGTGCCGCGAGTACGCCCTCGGGGCCAAGCCCTACTGGATCAACGACTACCAGGTCGAGGGCGGGCACACCCGGCTGGCCGACGGCGACGCGGTCTACTGCGAGGTCGACGCCAAGCTGCCGATCATCTGGAAGGGCATCCCCCTCGACTACACGGTGACCCGCAAGGTCACCCTGCCGCTGGGGTGAGGGCATGGCACTGAAGGACCGTCTCGAAGAGGACCGGTCGGCCAACGACCGCGTCAGCAACAACAGCATCGCCCACTGGCGGCAGCGGCTGCTGGAGGAGGTGAACCTCGACGAGCTGGCCCGGCTGGACATGACCCAGCGGCGGGCCCGGCTGGAGAAGGTCACCGGCCTGCTGGTGACGCGGGAGGGGCCGGTGCTGGCCCCGGCCGAGCGCACCAACCTCATCCGCCGCGTGGTGGACGAGGCGCTGGGCCTCGGCGTGCTGGAGCCGCTGCTGGCCGACCCCAACGTCACCGAGATCATGGTGAACGGGCCGGACACGGTGTTCGTGGAGCGCGCCGGCCGGGTGTTCCGGCTGGACGGCGGCTTCGCCAGCGAGGACCAGCTCTACCAGACCATCGACCGCATCGTCGCGCAGGTCAACCGGCGCGTGGACGAGTCGAGCCCGATGGTGGACGCCCGCCTGCCCACCGGCGAGCGCGTGAACGTCATCGTGCCGCCGCTGTCGCTGGTCGGCCCGATCCTCACCATCCGGCGCTTCCCCCGCGCCTACACCATCGAGGAGCTGGTGGGGATGGGCGCGATGGACCCGGCCAGCGGCATGTTGCTGGCCTCGTTCGTCCGGGCCCGGCTCAACATGGTGATCGCCGGCGGCACCGGCACCGGCAAGACGACGATGCTGAACGCGCTGTCGGCGTTCGTGCCCGAGTCCGAGCGCATCATCACCATCGAGGACTCCGCCGAGCTGCGGCTCAAGCAGGAGCACGTGATCCCGCTGGAGTCCCGCCCGCCCAACATCGAGGGCAAGGGCGCGATCACGATCCGCGACCTGGTGCGCAACGCGCTGCGCATGCGCCCCGACCGCATCATCGTCGGCGAGGTCCGCGGCGGCGAGACCCTGGACATGCTCCAGGCGATGAACACCGGCCACGACGGCTCGCTGGTGACCGTGCACGCCAACACCACCGAGGACACCATCAACCGGTTGCAGACGCTGGCCAGCATGAGCGACGTCAAGCTGCCGTTCGAGGCGATCCGCAACCAGATCAGCAGCGCGGTCGACGCGGTCGTGCAGCTCAGCCGCGGGCCGGACGGATCGCGCCGGATCACCGAGGTGGCCGTGGTCGACCGCGACCGCCGGGACGAGTTCGTGCTGCGCCCGGTGATGCGGTTCGACGCCGACCCGGTCGGCCCGGACCGGGTGGTGCAGGGCCGGTTCCGGCCGCTGCCGCTGCCGCGGGCCCTGGTGACCCGGCTGTTCCACGCGGGCGAGCACATCCCGCCGTCCTTCGTCGGGACCGACCAGGGCGGCCCGCCGCCGGGATGGGGAGCGCGATGACCAGCAACGCCCACAGGAGTGGAGGCCGCACCCGATGAACCTGCCGTTGCCGGTGACCCTGCTGATCCTGGCCGCGACGCTCGCCCTCGCGACCTGGGGGATCGGCGACCTGGTGGCCGGATGGGGGCAGCGGCGCCGCCTGGTCGCCCGGTCCGCCCTGGGGTCCGACGCCCGGATGAACAGCCTGCTGGGCCGGCTGGACACCGTGCTGCGCCGCACCGCGCTGGGCAAGGCCCTGGCCCGGCGGCTGGCCGCGTCCGGGGTGCGGATGCGGGTGTCGACGCTGGTGGTGCTGATGGCGGCCGGCGCCGGGGCCGCGATCTTCCTGATCGGCAAGTGGATCGCCCCGCTGTTCGGGATCGTGGCGGCGGCCGGCGTGGTCACGCTGTTCCTCACCTTCCTGCGCCGGCGGGAGGAGCGGCGCCGCGACGACTTCATCGCCCAGCTGCCCGAGCTGGCCCGGGTGTTGTCCAACGCCACCAGCGCGGGGCTGGCCATGCGGACCGCCATCGAGATCGCCGCCGACGAGCTGGCCGACCCGGCGGGCGAGGAGCTCAAGCGCACCGCCGACGCCCTGCGGCTGGGCCAGCCGCTGGACGACGCGCTGCGCGACCTCAGCGAGCGGCTGCCCTCCCGGGAGCTCGGCGTCCTGGTCAGCACGCTGGTGGTGTCGGCCCGCGCCGGCGGGTCGCTGGTCACCGCGCTGCGCACCATCGCCGCCACGCTGGAGGAGCGCAAGGAGATCCGCCGCGAGGTCAAGACGATCATGGGCGAGTCGGTCGTCACCAACTACGGCGTCATCGTGCTGAGCCTGGCCGGCGTGGCGCTGGTCAACGTGATCCAGCCGGGCGCGCTGCGCACCATGAGCGAGCGGCTGCCCGGTCAGATCGTGCTGGGCGTCGCCCTGACCCTGTTCGTCGGCAGCATGCTCATCGTGCGCCGGATCACCAAGATCGACGTGTGAGGCAGCGGTGACGACGGTCTTCCTCCTCGCCGCCGCGGCGGCGCTGTGCGTGCTCCTGGCCTGCTGGGGCGCGGCCCTGCTGGCCTCCGGCGAGCGGGTCAGCGCCTCGGCGGTCCCCGAGCAGGTCAAGAGCAACGACGACCTGTTCATCCTGGACGCCATCGCCGAGCGGCTGGGCGCCCCGTTCGCCCGGCCGATGATGGACCTGCTGGGCCCCTGGCGCGTGAAGATCCGCAAGCGGATCGACGCGGCGGGCCGGCCCAACGGGATGACGGTGGAGTCCTACTCGCGCCGGCTGGCGGGCTACGTCGTGCTGTTCGGCGGCCTGTCGCTGCTGCTCATCCTGAGCGGGCGGCTGCTGTACGGGCTGGTGGTCCTGGTCGGCTGCTTCCAGAGCGAGTTCGTGCTCTACGGCAAGCGGCAGGCCCGCCAGGACGACATCCAGCGCTCGATGCCCGACTTCATGGACGTGCTCGCCGTGACGGTCAGCGCGGGCCTCAGCTTCCGGCTGGCGCTCGCGCGCGTCTGCGAGACCATCCCCGGCGCGCTGTCGGAGGAGTTCACCGTGGCGCTGCGCCAGATGGAGCTGGGCACCCCGCGCCGGGAGGCGTTCCAGGACCTGCGCGAGCGCAACAACTCCGAGGCGGTCAACCAGTTCGTCACCGCGCTGCTGCAGGCCGAGGAGCTGGGCGCGCCGCTGGGCCAGGCACTGATCGACATCAGCAACGACATGCGACGGGAGTCGGCCCAGTGGGCCAGGCGCAAGGCGCAGAAGGCCAACCCGAAGATCACTGGGGTGACCATGGCGATGGCCATGCCGGGTCTGATCCTGGTGATCATGGCGGCCCTCGTCTACGGCTCCGGAGTAGGTGCTGCGGGTGGTCTCATCGGTAACTGACCTGGCGCCCAGCAGGATCCGGCCCGTCCCGGAGCGGGTGGGCGCGGCGTTCCGCATGCTGATGCAGATCCGCATGCTGATCGCCGCGCTCACCCTGCTCCTGCTGCCCCGCGAGCAGCTGACGGTGGCCTCGTTCCTGATCGTGTTGTCCATCGTGGTGATGTCGTGGCTGGCGGGCCGCGCCTGGCAGCTGATCGCGCCGCGGATGGCCGAGCACCCGATGTTGTTCGGCCTGGACATGTGGATCTCGTGCGCGGCGTTCATCGTCAGCGGGAGCACCTCGGGGCCGTTCTTCCTGTGCACGGTGCTCACGCCCTGCGTGGCGGGCCTGCTCTACCGCTGGCAGGGCATGCTCACGGTGGTCGGCCTCCAGATGGTGTGCTACTACACCGCCTACCTGCTGACCCTGCCGGACGAGGCGCCGGTCGCCTTCCAGGCGGTCTTCAGCCAGCCGCTGGCCTACCCGCTGGCGGGCTTCGCCGGGGTGGCGCTGCGGCGGCTGCTGGACGACTACGGCGCGCAGGAGGCCGCGCGCTGGCACGCCGAGGCGAACGCGGCGGCGGCCGAGGAGCGCGCGCGGCTCGCCCGGGAGATGCACGATTCCCTGGTCAAGACGCTGCGCGGCATCGCGCTGTCGGCGGGGACGTTGCCGATCTGGCTGGCCAAGGACCAGGACCGGGCGGCCGACGAGGCCAAGAAGATCGCCGAGGCCGCCGAGATCGCCTCCCGCGAGGCGCGGGTCCTGCTCACCGAACTGCGCGACGACGGGCTCACGCTCCCGTTCGGCGAGGTCGTCGGCGCGCAGGTGGAGCGCTGGGCGGGGGAGGTCGCGCTGCCGGTCGAGCGGCGGATCGACGCGCGCATCGACCTGCCCCAGCGCGCCCGGCACGAGGCGCTGGCGATCCTGGGGGAGGCGCTGGCCAACGTGCAGCGGCACTCCGGGGCCGAGCACGTCCAGGTCGGGCTGTACCGGGACGGGCCGGACGTCGTGCTCACCGTGCACGACGACGGCCGGGGGTTCGACCTGCCGTCGCCGGTCGAGCTGGCGCGGGGCGGGCACTACGGGCTGATCGGCCTGGCAGAGCGCGCCGCCCGCGCCGGAGGCGCCGTCACGGTGACCTCCGCGCCGGGCGCCGGCACCACGGCGACCCTGCGCATCCATGTTGGCAACTTCGTCGGGGAATCCGCCGAACGAGTGGTCGAGGTGAGCTGAATGAAGACCCCCCGCGTGCTGGTCGTCGACGACAACGTGGTCGTGCGCTCCGGCCTGATCTCGCTGCTGGAGGTGTCGGGGATCGAGGTCGTCGGCGAGGCGGGGGACGGCCTGACCGCGCTGGAGGAGACCGAGCGGCTCCGGCCCGACCTGGTCTTCCTGGACGTGCAGATGCCGCTGATGGGCGGGGTGGCGGCCGTGGAGTCGCTCAGCCGCATCACCCAGGTGATCATGCTGACGTACACCGACGACCCGGCGACCGTGCGGGCCGCCATCGGCAACGGGGCGGTGGGCTACCTGGTGCACGGCACCTTCAGCGCCGAGGAGTTGACCAACGCCGTGCACAGCGCCGTCCGGGGCAGCAACCCGCTGTCCTCGGTGGCGGTGTCGGCCCTGGTGGGCGCGTTCCGGCAGGACTCGCGGGCGGTGGACCCGGCACCGGACCCGGTGGAGCCGCGCCAGGCCGCCGCCCCGTCGGTGGGCGAGCGCTTCGGCCTGTCGGCCCGCGAGACCGAGGTGATGAGCCTGATCGTGCAGGGCCGGTCCAACGGCGAGATCGCCGAGCGGCTGTTCCTGGCGGAGAAGACGGTCAAGAACCACGTGAACCGCATCTACGCCAAGCTGGGCGTGACCTCGCGGGCCGCCGCGATCGCGTTGTGGCTCGGGACGGCGGACGGGGCGGGCCATTGACCTCCCGCCGTTCGGGGGCCCGGGGCTCCTTGGGCCCGCAGGCCCTATTCGGGCGGGGAACGGGACGGGGCTGGAATTGGGCCGCTGGACCCTGGGAGAGGCAGCCGGTGAACCGTAGTTTTCTCCTCAAGAAAGCGCCACCGGCAAGCGGTCAGGAGACAGCGAATGAACCCGATCATCCCCCTCTACGTCACGCTTCAGACCTTCGTCCAGGGCCGGGTGGACCAGCTCAAGGAGCGGACCGACGACCGCGGCGCCAGCGCGATCGAGTACGGCGCCCTGCTGGTCGTGTCCGCAGTGGTCATCGGTGTTCTCGTCGGCATCGCGAACTCGGAGTTCAAGACCGCGGTCACCGGCAAGATCCAGGAAATCTTCAGCAACTGATCTCCGCGGCATTCCGCGCCCCGGAGGGGAATACCGCTGAAACACCGTGCAGGAAGAGCGAGCAAAAGCCGCTCTTCCTGCACGGTGTTTTTGTGCGTCCGGAAGAGAGGAATGCATGAACAAGTTCGCAGGGGCGGGGCTGCGCGGAGCCGCAGTGGCGGTCGCCGGTCTCCTCGTGCTGTCGGCCTGTGGTGACGACGAGCCCAAGAAGGCGCCCGCCTCGCGGCCGCCGGGCGGAGCCCAGCCGTCGGGGCCGGCCGCCCCGCCGGTGCAGCGCTCGTCCCCCCTGCCGCTCAAGGAGGGCACGGGGCGCCTGGAGTTGACCGCGCTGAGCCGCACCTCGGCGACCACGGTGACCGGGCAGTTCAGGGTGGTCAACGACGGCCAGACCGCGATCAAGCTCGGCTACTCCCTCGCCGACCCGGCCAACGACAAGGACCGCGGCGGGTCCTTCTACGTGTCGGGCTTCGGGCTGCTGGACGCCAGGAACAACAAGTTCTACCGGCCGCTGAAGGGCACCGACGCCTCGTGCCTGTGCTCCAAGCCGCCCGAGACGCTGGCCCCCGGGGCCTCCGCCGATCTGTACGCGGTCTTCCCGGCACCGCCGGCCGACGTCACCACGATCACGGTGGCGACGCCCGTCGCCCTGCCGTTCCAGGAGGTGCCGCTCGGGCAGGGCCAGGTCAAGCCGCTGCCCGACCAGACGGTCGACCCCGCCGGCGCGCAGCTCGCCCCGCCGAGCATCCTGCAGGTGAACAGCGTCGCCGAGGGCATCGAGCAGAGCGTCGACGAGGACGCCGACAACCGCAACGTGCGGCTGTCGTCCGACGTGCTGTTCGCCCTCAACAAGGCCGACCTGACGCCGCGCGCCGACGCCCTGCTGAAGGAGGTGGCCCAGCAGATCGACGCGTCCAAGGGCCCCACGGTGAAGGTGGACGGGCACGCCGACAACAGCGGCAACGACGCGATCAACCAGCCGCTGTCGCAGCGCCGGGCCCAGAACGTGGCCGACCGGCTGAAGGGGCTGGTGACCCGCCAGGGCATCACCTTCCAGACCGCGGGCCACGGCTCCTCCCAGCCGATCGCCGACAACGGCTCCGAGGAGGGCCGCCGCAAGAACCGCCGCGTGGCGGTCTCCTTCCCCAAGCCGCCCCCGCCCCCGGCCGCCCCCACCTCCGGCCAGCCCTACAAGACCGGTGACAAGCAGGTCCTGGCCAGCGGCAAGATCGAGCCGTCCAACGGCCTCGCGTACGAGATCAACAACCTGCACCGCGACGCGACGGGCCTGACCACCCTGGTGTGGACGCTCAAGAACACCGGCTCGGCCGAGGTGGACCTGAACAACTTCGAGCGCAACGTGCTGCTGCACGGCAGCTACCCGACCAAGCGCGGCGCCTCCACCGGCGGCGTCATGCTCGTGGACCCGGCCGCCAAGATGCGCTACTGGCCGCTGGAGACCTCCGCCGGCCCCTGCCTGTGCTCCGGCTTCACCAACGACGCCAAGGAGAAGCTGGGCCCCGGCGACAGCGTCGTGTTGTGGAACACCTACAAGCCCCCGGCGCAACTGAAGTCGGTCGAGGTGGCCATCCCCTGGAACATCAAGCCCGGCGCGAACGCGACCGGCCTGACCATCAACTGATCCCGCTTCGCACAGGGGCTCCGGGCCATCGGCCCGGAGCCCCTGCGCCGTCTAGACGCCGCGCCCGTCAGCCGCCGGTCCTCGTCCTGACGATCAGTCCTCGTCGATCGCCACCAGGGTGACGGTGGTGTCGCCCCCGGAGCCGATGATCACCCGGTCGAAGGTGTAGACGGTCACCGAATCCCAGCTTCCCGGCCGCTCGCCGCTCACGTGGTAGTTGCTCCACCACCGGCCGGTGGGACCGATCGCCTGGATCAACCGCTCAGTGAGGGCGGCGGCGTTCTCGCGGCTCATCGGCCCGCCCAGCGCGTCGTAGACCAGGTTCTCGGCCAGCACGCTCATCAGCGTCGGCCCGACGTCGTCGCGGGACACCTCGTGCAGACGCGACCGAAAGTCCTCGACGGTGACGGGAGCCTCCCACGGTGTGCCCTGTCCCGACGGAATGATCAGTCCCTTGTCATCGAGCAGGGCGTGCAACTGCTCGGCCGCCGACGTGGTTCCGTGGTCCACGCGGGCGAGGAACTCCGGGCCGTCCACGTCGGCCGCCAGTTCCAGCACTTCCGCAAAGGGGTCCTTCTGATCCGTCATGCTTCGGGAATCCAGCCTGGCCTGGTCAGGGGTTCACTCCCGGCTTGGGGTTCGGGTACATCGTGTAAAGATACAGCTTTCCGGTGTTGGGATCCCTGCGGTAGATGGCCTTGATGGTGCCGCCGGTGAAGTCGATCGGTTTGTAGGCGATGGAATTCGGCGTCGTCTTCGCCGGGTCGGGATCGATGTAGTAACCGCGCAGGCGCGACTGGATTCCCGCGGGGAACGGGATGTCGCTGATGGGGAGTTCGGCCACTCCGTCGGCGTTGATGTGCTGGCGCAGCTTGTTCTCCGCGACGGCCATGTCGAGCGCGTCGGAGAAGGCCGTCGAGAACGAGCCGACCTGGTGCGGGGCCGTGTGCGTAGGAGTGGACTTGACCATGTCCCTGTTGTCGATCGTGTTCGGCGGATGGAGCGCCGGGTCGACGGAGTTCGGGTTCATGGGGTCCTGCTTGGTGTTGTTGTGCACCTTGACCGTGCCGTCGGGCTTCAGGCTGGGGATGGACTTGCTGGGGTCGTTGGGGTCGGGCACGAACTTGGGCTTGCCGAGCCGCCACTTGAGCTTGTCGTCGTCGGGGTCGAGATGGCGCTGCACCCCGTGCGCGCCCGGACCCGCGTTGCGCAGTTTCTCCACGAGCCGCCTGCCCGCGTCGCGCAGCGACTGCTCGACCTTCTGCTGGAGGCCTTGACCCGTTTCGCAGGTCGGCGCGGTGGCGCCGAGAGCCCGTCCTGCCCGCAGCGTGAGCGATGTGGTGAGCGCGACGGCGGCCATGGGCGTCCGTGCTGATGCACGTCTGCGGGGCGGCCCGAGGGAGCCGACCTTGCAGCCCGCCCGTTTCGCCTCGTCCTTGGCCTCCTGAGTTTTGGTACGGGCTTCCTCGGTGGCTTTACGCACGCCATCGACGTCTCCCGCGTCGGCGGCCTTGCGCGCGCGGGCCGCCGCGTCCTCGGCCTCCTTGGCGAGTCTGCCGAACTTGCCGAGCTTCCCGACGGCTTCGGCCGCCTTGGCGACCTTGGCGAGCTTGTTGAACTTGCCGATCTTGCTGACGATCTTGCCGACGTTGTAGTAGGGAATGAACCAGGAGCCGACGTTCCAGCCGGCCCGGGTGATGGCGCGGACCTTGTGGCCGGAGTCCCAGTCCTTCTTGGAATCGTCGTCCCAGACCAGGGATATGGCGGCTTGCTTGGGATGCTGGACGGCCCACCACAGGCCCTTGACGGTTTCGATCGGGTGGATGAACGGTTCGACAACGCCTTTGACGTCGCTCCAGATTCCGCCGAGAAGTCCTTGGACCCCTTCTTTGACGCCGCGGGCCAGACCGTCGAAGAAGCCGTTGACGGCGTTGTTGATGGGAGCCATGAACCGGTCCCAGGGAGTGGTGAAGCCCGCGTAGTTCTGCTGCCAGTTCGGTCCCCACTTGTTGGGATCGGCGGTGACGGGCTGCCCGCTGGTGGAGACCGGCTGTCCATTGGCGTCGACGGGGCGGCCGTCCGGACCCAAGGGACGGCCGTCAGGGCCGAGGGGGCGGCCGTTGGCGTCCACGGGGTGGCCGCTGGAATCGACGGGACGGCCGTTGGAGTCGATCCCGAGGGGCTTGCCGTCGGGGCCCAGCGGCCGTCCGGCGGCGTCGACGGGGAAGGGCTGGCCGTTGGCGTCCACCGGCCGACCGCTGGCATCGACGCGGCGGCCGTTGGCGTCGGTGTGCTGGCCCGGCTTGGCGGCCGTGCCGCCCGGCGCCTGGATGGTGGTCTTGCACGCGCCGCCCTGGAAGACCTGGCAGATCTTCGTTTTCGTCTCGGTGGAGAAGACCGGCAGCATCGAGCTGAGAAGTACAGCGACAAGCGCAGTGACAAGAGCCAGAAGCGCACCGTATTCAATGGCGCTCGCCCCGGAGTCCGGTTCCCGTCCGTAGCGCATCGACCGCACCGCACACATCCCCGTGCCCTGATTTACAGAGTCAGTCAAAGCTAGGGAGTAGAAGCTTCCGGGGCATGGGTCCCAGGGCCCAATTTCGGGGCGGTGGTCCGCACATGAATTCTTTGGATCGTTCCCATAATGGAGTGAGCCGTTCTGGCCCGTTATGCCTTACGGTGTTCAGGCACTGGAGGTGGGATCATGCCGAAGACCGTCAAAGCCGTCCGGATCCTCATGTTCGTGGTGGCCGGGATCACGTTCGTCACCACGCTGGCGTTCATGATCACGGTGGGTGTCTCCGCGGCCTCGTTCGGCGCCGCCGTCTGGGCCGTCTTCCCCGGCGTGCTCAGCCTGGTCCTGGCGCTGCGCATCCCCCAGGGGAGCAAGGGCCTGCGGCGCGGCATCATCGCGCTGGAGATCTTCTACATCCTGCTGTCGTTCTCGCGCCTGGGGCAGGGTGATCCGCGCGGCCTGACCAACATGGTCCTGCCCATCGCGATCCTGATCCTGGTGTTCCGCTCCGAGGTCAAGGAGTACTTCGCGGGCCGGACCGCCGCCTCGTCGAACTCCTACTTCTGAGGTGTCGCCGGGGCCTTCACCTTACGGTCGAGCAGCGCCAGCCGCAGGGCGTCCAGCCGGGGCGCGACGTCGTCCAGGCGGCCGCCGGCGGTCGCGTAGCCGACGCCGTCGAGCTTCAGGTCGTAGTTCTCGGTACCGGTCTTGAAACCGTCGGCGGACAGCACGAAGAACAGGAACACCGCCAGGTCGACGCGCTTGAGCGCCGAGGTCAGGATGTGCTCGCGCGAGGAGGCCAGGGCGGGCAGGTGGTACTGGTCGGCGCCGCTGCCGATGACCTGGCGGCCCGCTCCCGCGACCGCCGCGATGACGGCCGCCCCAGGGCGGCCCGCCGCCTGGAAGACGATGTCGGCGCCCCCGTCGAGCTGCTGCTTGGCGGCCTCGCGCGCTTCCTTCTCCGTGGTGACGTACCGCGCGGGGAGGATGCGGATGTCCGGCCGGGTCGCCTTGGCGCCTGCTTCGTAGCCGGCCTGGAACCTGGCGGCGTCCGGATAGCCGGTGCCGCCGATGAAGCCGATGACGTTCGACTTCGTCTTGAGGGCGGCAGCCGCTCCGGCCAGGTACGCGCCCTGCTCGGTCCGGAAGCACGCCCCGGCCACGTTCGCGCCGCTCACCTTGCAACGTTCGGGATCGACGACCAGGAACTTCACCTTCGGGAACGCCTTGGCGGTGCGTTCGACGGCGCGGGTGTAGGCGGGTCCCAGCGCGATGACCATGCGGTTGCCCTGGGCCAGCGTCCGCAGCCGGGTCTCGCGGTCGCCCTCGGGCTCGTTCGGGCGGGCCGTCGCCTGGGAGAGGCGCACCTCGGCGGTGGTGCGGATGCGGTCGATCCCGGACACGGCCACGTCGTTGTACGACAGGTCGCCCGGTCCGCCCGCCTCCAGGGCCAACCCGATCGTGAAGGTGCCCTTGGGCGTGGTCGCGGACGCTCCGCAGGCGGTCGCCGTGACCGCGAGCGCGACGGCGGCGGCCGTGCCTCTCACGCAACGCACTGTTCGTTCTCCTGTTTCACTGGGCGGCTCCGGACGGGCAGGCGGGGTCGTACCAGACGACCCACCACAGCGCGCCCAGCGCGCCGGAACGTTGGTAACGCCACCCTGGCGGACGCTGCGGCCAGGTCTCGGCGGCCTGGACTCCTGCGGGCCAAGAGACGATCACTGTGCAGACGCCGGGGGGCGGACCCTGGGCGGGGTCGAACTGCTGGAGCCCGGTCCACCACACCGCGTTGGCGAGCCTTGAGTAGACGAGCTGCGGTTCGGGCTCGACCAGGTCGAGTTCGGCGGCGTGCCGCTCGATGGCGACACCGCCCGTGGTGCGGGGCAGGGCGGAGGGCGGCATCGTCTCCTCGACGAACCGCCACACCGAGCTGGGCACCAGGGTCAGCGAGACGTTGAGCACGAGCAGGGCGGCCGCGAGCTTGGGCGTGCCCCATCGCAGGAGCCCGTACAGGACGAGCAGCAGGGCACCGGCCGACGCCGAGATGACCAGGGGCCGCAGTTCCAGGTAGCTGCCGCCGAGCGGGCCGATCTCCGGGAAGTCGTAGAAGCTCACCGCGTAGGTGTCGATCCGTTCGCCCAGGTAGAGCAGCAGCCAGCCGCCGAGAGCGAACATCAGGCCGATAGCCCCGGCGACCAGCCGTGCCGACGCCGCCCGGCGCAGCAGCGCGGCGAGCCCGACCAACGCGTAAACCAGCGACAGGCAGGCGATGTAGCGGCCGTAGGCGAAGTTGCCGACCCGGTGCTCGTCGGGGAGCGCCGCCGTCGAGGCGAGGGTGATCCCGGCGGTGGTGGCCAGCAGGAGGGCGGCCGCGATCCGGTCCGGCTGCGGGGAGGAGCGGCGGAACAGGACGGCGACCGCCACGATCAGGCCCACCGCGCCCAGCCCCCACGTGCCGGTGGACATGGCCCAGAGCTGGCCGCTGGCGGCGGTAACCGTACGCAGCAGGCCCGACGGGCTGGTGAGGCGGTCCTGCATCGTCGATCCCAGGTCGAACGATCCACCCGGGTAGAGGGCGCCGGAGACCCACGCGTTGAAGGCCAGGGCGGCACCGCAGGCCGCGCCGGTCGCCGCGCCCGCGATCAGGGCGACGCGCCGGGCCGGTCCGCGCGCCGCCATGGCCGCGAGGAGCACCGCGTGCACCAGCAGGACGATCGTGCCGCGCGCGTGGACGGTGACCGAGTAGGCGGCCGGCGCGCTCGCCAGCAGCGCCGGACCGAGCGTGCCGCACCGGACGAACCGGTCGGCGGCCAGCAACCAGCCCAGCACGATCACCGGCAGGACGGCGTCGGACATCGCGAGCCCGCCGTACAGGGTGGTGGCGGGGAGCAGCGCCGCCACCCACGAGATCACCGAAGCGGGGCCGGGACGCACGCCGCAGCGCAGCAGCACCGCCCGCGCGAGCGGGAACAGCAGCGCGCCGACCAGGGCGTTGACGACGAGGACGATCGAGTAGACCCGGCCGGGATCGTCGGTCACCCAGTACGCGGGTGCCAGCAGCAGCGGATATCCGCCCTGGTAGAAGGGCATGCCGGTGAAGTCGGTGCCCGGTCCGCCCGCGAGCCAGCGGGCGGCGAGCAGGTAGCCGGGCTCGTCCGGGTGGATCAGCGGGAAGTCGCGGCCCCAGGACGGCAGCAGCCGCACGGCCACCTGGAGGGCGCACGCCGCGACGAGCGGCCAGGGTCCCGCCGCCCACGCGCGGCGGGCGCCCGTGCCCGTGTCCGGCTCCGCAGTGATCGTCATCGGCGTCCGCCCGTCGCGCAGGCCGGGTCCCACCAGTACACCCACCAGATGCCGTTCAGCCCCTCCCGCCGGTACTGCCAGCCCGGCGGGTGTCGCGGCCAGCTGTCGGCGGCGAGGATGCCCACCGGCCACGACACGATGGCGGTGCACACGCCGGCGCGCGGCGCGCCCCGGCGCGGATCGAACCGTTCGAGCCCGGTCCAGTCGACCGCCACGGCCAGCCGCGCGGTCAGCAGGGGCGGGTCGGGGCGGTAGTCGACGGGGTGGCGCTCGTCGACGGCGACGCCGCCCGCTCGCACGGGCGGGGACGCGAACGGGTACGCCGCGTACCGCACCAGCGTGAGGTTGATGAAGAGCGCGGCGATGAGGTTGATCTGGAACAGCCCCACGGCCAGTTTCGCCACGCCCCAGCGGCCCAGCCCCCACAGCGCCACCATCAGCGCGCCCGCCACCAGCGTCGAGGTCGGCAGCTCCAGCTCCTGGTAGTTCAGCGCCAGCAGCCCCACCTCGGGGAAGTCCCAGCCCATGAACGTGTAGGTCTCCAGGCGGCTGCCCCCGTAGAGCCGGACGCACGCCGCCGTCCCGACCAGCAGCGCCAGCGCGCCCGCCACCGCATTCCGTGCGCGCGGGAGGCGCGCCAGGGCCGCCAGTCCGACCAGCGTGTAGACGAGGGCGACGCAGGCGATGTAGCGGCCGTAGGCGAAGTTGCCGACCCGGTGCTCGTTGGGAAGCGCCGCCACCGACCCGTAGGAGACGCCCGCGGTGACCGCCAGCAGGACTCCCGCCATGATCCGGTCGGGGGCGGGCGAACGCCGCCGCAGCAGCACGCCGAGCACGGCGACCAGGCCTAGCCCGCCCAGCCCCCAGGTGCCGCAGATCATGGCCCAGAGCTGGCCCGCCGAGCCCGACAGCGCCCACACCTGCCCGCCGAACGAGGTCAGGTGGTCGATCAGGATCCCGGTGTGGTCCTTCGGCCCGCCGGGATAGAGGGCGTCCCGCACGTGTCCGTTGAGCAGGGCGGCGGCCACGCCCCCCACCACGACGACCGCGAGCGCCGACGCCGCCGCGCGCCGTGGCCGCCGCGCGACCAGGCACCCGGCCAGCACCAGGACGTGCACGCCGAGCACCACGGTGCCCCGCATGTGCGTGGCGTAGGCGTAGACCGCGACCAGCCCGGATACGATCCCGGCCGCGGCACCGCCTCCGCGCACGAACCGGTCCAGGGCCAGCAGCCAGCCCAGCACGATCACCGGAAGCACCGCGTCGACCAGCGCGCCCGACCCGAACAACGTCGTGGCGGGCAGCAGCGCGGCGGCCCATGCCAGCGCGAACGCGTCGGTCCGGGCGAACCCCAGTCGCCGCAGCGCCAGGTGACCGAGCGGGAAGGCCAGCGCGCCGATCAGCGCGTTGGTCACCAGGACCGTCCGGAAGACCGACGAGGGGTCGTCGCCCATCAGGTAGGCGGGAACGAGCAGCAGCGCGTAGCCGGGCTGGTAGAAGGTGGAGCCGGAGAAGTCCCCGCCGACGCCGCCGGTCAGCCAGCGCGCGGCGACGAGGTAGCCGGCCTCGTCCGGGTAGACGAGCGGTGCCTCCGCCCGCGCCGTGAGGACCAGCCGGACGGCCACCTGAGCGGCCCAGCCCGCCAGCAGCAACCACGGCACGGACCGGACGGTGGCGCGGCGCGGCCGGTCGGCGTCGCCGGGGAGCGTCCGCCGGCGGAGTCCGGCCGGCGTCATGCGCGCCCGGCCGGACTCCGCCGCCGTGCTCACGAGGGCCGCCTGACCGCGATGACGGTGCCGTACCCCAGGTCCTTCACGACGAACTGGGGATCGCTGAACTGGGCGCGGGTGAAGTGCAGGTCCCGCTGGGGCGGAGGCACCTGGATGCCGCGCCAGACCAGGTCGTCGCCCCGGGCCTGGAGGACGAACACGTCGATGGGACCGAACCCGGTACGGGCCGTGGCCTGCGCGAACGCGGCCGGATCGGTGATCCTGCTCAGCTCGACGAGCCGCTGGAAGCGGTCGGGCCAGCGGACCGCGGCGTAGGAGGCCACCCGGTCCACGCCGAGGTGGCCGTTCCAGGGGAGGAAGGCGAACAGCTGCTCGTCGTAGGACAGCACGTGCGGCCTCACGTCGTGGGGCCGTACCTCGTGCACGGTGCGCTGGATGGCGTCGATCGGAAGGTAGCGCCACTGCCCGTCGCCCTTGAGCCGGGGCAGCAGCGAGGAGACCTGGGCGGCGTGCCTGGGCTGGCTGCCGTCGGGGAAGTACATGTAGTGGGCGCGGGACGCCATGTGGTTGGAGTGCTCGGTGGACTTCCACGAGACGGCCGCGCCGTGGCTGAGCCGCGGCTTCCAGTGGTTGACCGGCATCCAGCCGTACCAGAAGCCGTAGCCGGTGAAGGCCATGGTGACCGCGACGACCACGGTCACGCTGCCGGTGGCGACCAGGTGGCGTGCCCGCTGGGCCAGGGCCGGGACCGCTTCCCGGGCGCTGAGCACCGCGCCCGCGACCAGGCAGGCCCCGACCAGGTAGCGCGAGTAGTAGAGCAGTCCGTTGTGCGCCGTCAGCACCCAGCGGAGGTAACTGATCGCCTGGTAGGCGTAGACCCCGCCGACCATCGACAGCAGGGGCGGCGCCCACCAGCGGGAGCGGCTGTACCAGAGCAGTCCGAGCAGTCCGATCAGTTGCAGCAGCCCGAACAGGCTCATCGACAGGAACGGGAACGGATTGATCGACAGCCGCCCGTCGGAGTACTGGTCGCCGATCTGCTGGCCGCCGCCCAGCATCGACCAGAGGTACGGGATGGTGTACCAGGCCGTGAGCACCGCCACCAGCGCGAGGATGCGGCCGAGGTAGCGCAGGTAGGCGCGCCGGTCGTCCTCGTGCCGCCACGTCCACCAGGCGAACGCGAGCACGCCGATCGCGCCGAAGAGCAGGTAGGCGTAGTAGGTCAGCAGGAGCGTCGAGTACAGCAGGCCGGCCGGCAGCCAGTGGAGCCGTCCCCGTCCGGGGCGCGCGACCGTCTGCAGGACCAGGGGGACCGTCACCGCCAGCGCCAGCATCTCGTACGCCTTGGACGGCTCCAGGAACAGCAGCAGGTTGAGCGGCGTGATCACCAGGGCCGCCGCCGGCGGCACGACGCGCGCCCACAACACGAACCCGGCCAGCAGTGCCAGGGACATCGTGACCGTCTGGGCGGGCTTGATCAGCATCCAGGCGGGTTCGTCCAGCAGCAGCGCGCTCTTGCCGATCAGGTACGGGTACAGCGGCGGGTACTCGGAGGCGACGGTCCCCACGATGCCGTCGGCGGTGCCCCAGCTCACCGTGTACCGCACGGCCATCGCCGCCATCCGCCCCGAGTCGCCCATGGCCGAGATCCGTTCCCCCGCCCCGGCGAAGTCCGAGTAGCCGAACGGCGTGCCCGACAGCGCGCTGCGCATCACCAGCGCGGCGTAGGCGGCGAAGGCGCCCGCGCTCACCCCGATCAGCCAGGGGCCGCGCCAGCGCAGCGAGATCGCGCCCAGCACGACGGTCGTCGCCAGCAGCACGGCCAGCGGAAGGTTGGCGGAGCGCTGCACGAAGGGATCGAGTTGCAGGCGGTCCGGCAGCCAGAACGCGAGCGGCAGGGCGACGATCCAGGTGAGAAAGGCGATGATCGACGCGCTGCGCGCCGCCCGCCGCACGAGGGAACCGGGGGACCGGCGCTCGGAAGCGGTGGCCGGGCTCGGAACGGACTCGGCGGCGCCATCCGGACCGGTGGTCGTGGAGTCGGTCTCGGCGGCCGCGAGCTTTTCGGGGGACACGGCACGCGACTCTAACCAGGTCCTTTACCGGTAAGAAAGGGCCTTGAGTCCCAAGTGCGGGCGGAACCCGTAGAGGTCACTTGCCATAGGCGGCGAAGTCGTCGAACTCCGCCCAGGTGTCGGGATCGCCGACCCGGCGGTTCTCGCGTCCCTGGACGAGGCCCGCCGTCCACCCGCCGGCCGGGCGCGACGCGTCGGTCGCCTCTGCCACCAGCTTGTCCTTCGCCCACGCCTGGATGCGCACCCCGTCCCCGGTGACGTCGCAGACGGCCTGCAACTCGACGGCCGCGCCCGGCGCCGCCACCGGAGCCTTGGACTTGGCCTTCTCGGTGGAGGCGGTCGCGGTGCCCTTGCGGATCCGCACCGAGCCCGTGCGGGACAGCAGCACCTCGTACTGCGCCTGGTCGCCGTCCTTGCAGTACAGCCCGGCCTCGTCCGCCGGGTCGCCGGTGGTCACGCGCGCCTTGACGCTGAGGACGAGGGCGCGCTGCGGGCCCGACAGCGGTGCCGGGGTGGAGTTCAAGGCCTGCGGATAGAACGTCCTGAGCCGGTAGACGCCGTCGGCTTGGACGCGCTCGAACCCGACGCCGAGCCCGGAGGGCCATCCGCCGCCCGGTGCGGCGTAGTCCTGGCTCAGCAGGAGGGGACCCTTCGTCAGGGTGGCGGCGGAGGTGGAGGACGAGGGCCACAGCGCCACCGTCGCGGCGGCCGCCACCGCCAGGAGCGCCGCACCCGCTCCACTCCACAGCCAGACGCGGCGTCGGCGTCCGGGAAGCTTGCGCGCGAGCCGGGTGCGTCCGTCCCGAGGCGGGCCGTGCGGTCCGGGAGCCGGGGTGGTGGGACGTGCCGGGGCGGGCACGGGCGCGGGGGCGGGAGGTTCGTGCTGGAGCCGCTGGGCGACCTGGCCGGGGTCGCGCAGGCCGGTGAGTTCGGTCAGCAGCTCGACGGCGCTGGGGCGGTCGGCCGGTTCCTTGGACAGCGCCCGCGTCACCAGCTCCGACAGGGCCGGGTCCAGGCCGTCGAGCTGGGGCTCGCCGTGCACCGTGTTGTAGAGGATCTCCCGGTTGTTCTTCCCGCCGAAGGGCAGCCGTCCCGTCCCGGCGTAGGCGACCACGCACCCCCAGGCGAACACGTCCGCCGCCACGGTGATCGGTTCGCCGACCAGCCCCTCGGGCGCCATGAACGACGGGGTGCCCATGGTCAGGTTGTCCCTGGTCAGCGGGGAGTCGACGCCCAGCGTGCGGGCGATGCCGAAGTCGATGACCCGGGGCCCGAACGCCGACAGCAGGATGTTGGCGGGCTTCAGGTCGCGGTGGACCACGCCCGCGCTGTGGATGGCGGTCAGCGCGGTCGCCACCCCCGCCGCCAGCCCCTGGAGGTCGCCCCCGCGCAGCGGCCCGCGCGCCATGATGACGTCCTCCAGCGTCGGGCCGGGGACGTACTCGGTGACCACGTACGGGGGATCGGCGTCCAGGTCGGCGTCCAGCACCGGCGCGGTGCAGAACGGCCGGACCTGCCGGGCGGCGGCCACCTCGCGCCGGAACCGCTCGCGGGACTCGGCGCTGCCCGTCACCTCCGGGCGCAGCACCTTGACGGCCACCCGCCCGCCGCCGGGCGCTTCCGCGAGATGGACGGTGCCCATCCCGCCCACGCCGAGGACGCGGACCAGCCGGTAGGGGCCGACGTGCTCCCCGGACCGGCCGGCGGGTCCAGCGTTGACCGAAGTCATGACCGAGAACCTAGCGATCGTGTCCCGGCCGCAGCAAGGCGGGCCGGGACCGGCACCGGCATCAGCACCGGCAATGAGGACCTCGGGCCCTGGTCAGCGGGGGAGCGCGCTCGCTAGCTTCGCCCCTTGTGCCTGGTCTCACCGTTTCCCGCCCGGATCGGTCGCGTGACCGGACGGCCGCCCCCGACGTCCTGCGGCTGTTCGCGATCACCTGGGCGATGACGACCCTGTTCCACGTCTGGAGCAACCCGCGCTCGGCCGCGCTGCTGCACGACCCTTCCTGGGCGGGCGCGGTGCACGCCGCGCTCGCCCTGGGAGCGCTGGCGGTCCTGGTCCGTCCCGGCTCGGTGCGGGCCCTGCTCGTCCTCGCCGGTCTCCAGGTGGTCTCGCTCCTGGTCGAGCTGCCCTTCCTCGGCAACCACTGGCTGCTGGTGGCGCTCGTCGCGGCGGGACTGCTGCTCAGCGCGGTCGCCGCGCGCGTCGCGACCGGAGGAGTGGATCCGGACGAGCTGACCCGCCGGTTCCTGCCGGTGGCCAAGAGCGTGCTGCTGGTGGCCTACGGATTCGCCGCGTTCAGCAAGCTCAACCAGGGCTTCCTGGAGCCGGGCCGGAGCTGCGCGACGTTCTTCGGCGACGAACTGTTCACCGGCTGGGGGCTGCCGGGGCCGCCCGGAACGGGACCGGTCGCGTGGACGATGGTGGTGGGCACGGTCGCCGTCGAGTGCACGATCCCGCTCCTGCTGGCGTTCCGCCGCACCCGGCACGCCGGAGTGCTGCTCGCGCTGCTGTTCCACACGCTGGTCGCGCTGGACGTCAAGCACTTCTTCTTCGACTTCTCCTCGGCGCTGCTCGCCCTGTTCCTGCTGTTCCTGCCCACCTCGTACGCCACATGGCTGCGCGGCCATGCGCAGCGGCTGAGCTACTCCCCGCGGCTCCCGCTGCTCGGCTCGGCCGCGTTGAGCGTCGGCATGTGGGTCCTGCCCCACGCCAAGCACCTGGGGTTGGCGGTCCTCGGCCTGTTCGCCCTGGCGGTCTGGGTGATGTACGCGGCGGTGCTGCTGTTCGCGGTGATCGCCTACCTGCGGGGAAGGCCGGAGCCGCGGCGCTTCGGGGCGGTGGGCGCGTCCCGCTGGCTGCTCGTCGTGCCGCTCGTCGCCGCGCTGAACGGCCTCACGCCCTACCTGGAGCTGAAGACCGGCTTCGGCTGGAACATGTACAGCAATCTCGTCACCGTCGGCGGGCGCAGCAACCACTGGCTGATCGGCCGGACCCTGCCGCTGTCGGACGAGCAGCGGCGTCTGGTGACCGTCCTCGACTCCAGCGATCCCGAACTGCGCGAGTACGCCACCGACCGTTACCGCCTCACCGTGCTGTCGCTTCGTGCGTACGCGGAGCGGCATCCCGACGTCCGGCTGCGCTACGAGCGGGACGGGGCCGTGCACGACACGAGGATCGGCGACGACCCGCTGCTGTCCCGCCCGGTGCCGTGGTG
The DNA here is from genome assembly GCF_001552635.1 of Actinomadura hibisca NBRC 15177. GTDB lineage: Bacteria > Actinomycetota > Actinomycetes > Streptosporangiales > Streptosporangiaceae > Spirillospora > Spirillospora hibisca. Next base: position 161,541 of record NZ_BCRO01000019.1, read on the forward strand.
GCAGGCCAAGTTCCAGCTCTACCGCGCCGTCGACGCCGACCCGCAGCCCCGGTGCCTGGACCGGTGGGGCGCGGCGCGCTGACTCCGGTCGGGCGGAACGCCGACGGCTCGGCCGCGCGTGGCGACCGGGCCGTCAGGGGATGTTCGGATCAGCCGAAGCGGCGGGCGTAGCTGACGTTCCGCAGCGGTGAGATCTTGACGACGTCGCCGGTCTGTGGTGCTTCGACCATCTTCCCGTCGCCGTAGTAGATGGCGACGTGATGTGTTGGCATGGATCCGAAGAAGATGATGTCGCCGGCTTGCAGCTGGTTGACGGGCACAGGGCGGCCTCTGGGGTCGTTGACCTGGTTCCCGGTGTAGTGGCCGAGCGCGATACGGCCGCGTGAGGCCTGGAAGACGGCGTACAGGGTCAGGCCGCTGCAGTCGAAGCCGAGAGTTCCACGGGCGTCGTGACCGCCGGGAGAGCAGCAGATGCCGAGCGTCGGGCCGCTGTAGTTGCCGCCGCCCCACGAGTACGGCGTGCCGCGCCAGCACAGCGCCCAGGCGACCACGGCGGCGCCGAAGGAGAGGTCCTCCGGCGGCTTGGAGCCGTCCTTGGCGCAGTGGTCGACCACGACACCGCCGCCGCCCGCGATGCCGTTGGCGGGCTCGCCGGTGTAGTCGATCGGGCTTTCCTTGTCCACCAGTCGGATCTTGAACTGCGCCTGGAGTTTCCGGAAGTTGCCCGGCACCTTGGGGTACGCCTGCACGCCGCCGCAGGTCACCGACTCCAGTTGGCCGCCGGGGTCTCCGGGCAGGGGCGGGGAGCCGCCACCCGGTACCGGTGCAGGGATGTACGGGCGGTACTTGAATACGCAGTCCGGGACGGTCATCCGCGCGATGGCGGTGGCGGTGCCGTAGCGGCCGATGCCCTCCTTGCCCTGGTTGTCCGTGCACAGGTTCTTGCGCTTGCGCAGGTCGTCCCGGTCCTGGGCGGTCAGCTCCTCGTCCCGCTTGAGCTGGCACTCCTTGGTCCGGACGGTGACCTTGGCGGTCTCCCCCATGGCGCCGCTGAGATGCACCTTGCCGACCAGCTCGGTGGTGTTCTCCTTGGCGAACTTGGCGGCGGAGACCTCGGGGTCGCCGACGAGCCAGTACCCGGTGCCCTTGGGGTCCTTCGGGTAGACGGGGTCCAGGAGCAGTTCGAGGGCCTTGTCGCGCAGCGGGGACAACGTGCCGAGCGCGGCGGCGTCGGCGCCGGTCTGCGCCCGGGTGAACATGTCGCTGGCCTGCGCGATCCTCCCCACGAGCAGGAAGCTCAACGCCAGGAGCAGCGCCATGGCCATCACCAGCGTGGAGGTCGCGATTCCCGCGTCGCCTCCGTGTTTGCCACTAAACCTGATCCGACGCAGCACCGCGCACCCCATGAATGATCAAGACAGGTCCGGGAGAACCGTAGAGGAACCGCGCCGTGTCCGACAGGGCCCGTGGACCCAAATCGGGTCACTTGTCAGGAACGCGGCGGGTAGGCGCCCTGGTGCGGGGGCGGCGTCTCCAGGACGCCGTGCGGGTCCGACAGGCCGCCGCTGTCCCGCCACAGCTGGCCGGACGGGAGCGGTTGCCGCGCCTTGGTCACGTTGCCGAGCACGTTGGCCACGACGAGGCCGACGGCCGTTCCCAGCAGCCCCTCGATGAACTGGAGCACCAGCGTCAGGTCGGTGAGCGGCGCGGCGACGTTCAGCGCCATCCCCGCCACCGCGGCCGCCGCCGGTACCAGCAGCGCCGCCAGGAACTGGGCCGGGACTCCCCAGCGCTCGCGCATCGACGAGGCCACGGTGAAGCCCATGACGACGCTGAACATCAGCCAGGGGAAGTGCACGGGGAGCACGCGGGCGTACTCGTCGACCGGACCGGACTGGTGGTCGGGGGCCAGGGCCGCACGGGCGAGGAGGGCGAGGGCCGCGACCAGGCCGGCCGCGAACCAACCGCTCAGTACTGCGCGCATGGGCAGAAACGATAAGAGACGGGATCGAAGCGCCCAAGGGCCCGCAGGCCCAGAATTCCGACCAGCTCAGACCCGGTCTGCTCACCGGCTCCACCGGTACAGCGCCTGCTGGTCGGCGGTGAACCAGGTCCCGTCGCCGGGCAGGCGGGCGCTGCCCGGATGCGAGGCGGAGTGCGGCGCCGGGTAGACGATGCGTCCCCGGCTCTGGCCGCCGGTCACCAGCCAGTGGCTGTAGGGGAGCGCGTCGGGCGCGGCCCAGTCGTCCTCGTCGCCGTCCTCCACCACGACGACGAGCGAGTCGTCGTCCAACCGGCCGCCGGTGGACCAGGAGATGTAGGGGGCCAGGTGGAGGCCGTCGGTGTCGGGCTCGGAGTCCAGGAGGTCGGCCAGGGTCACGACGGTCTCGGCGGCGCCCGTCGTCGCGTCGTGCACGCGCAGGTCGAAGTCGGCGGAGCCGTCGTCCTTGCCTACGGTGACGAACCGCGAGCGCACCGGCTTGTGCTCGGGGCTCCGGTGGTGTCCGGGGAGCGGGGTGAGCCGGTGCTCGTCGGCGGCCAGGTAGGTGACCGGCTGGAGGGAGCCCAGGGCCGAGACCGCCACGAGGCGTCCGTCGTCGCCGATGATCGGGGCGACGCCGGGGTTGCCGTCCCCCAGCGGCACGGCGAACCGGTCGAGCGGGCGGCCCTGCGCGTCGAGGCGGAGCAGGCAGACGCCCTGGTCGGGGGAGACCGTGCGGTCGAGCGAAGGGTCGAGCGGGACGGCGAGCCACACCTGCGGTTCACCCCGCGCGGACCGGCTCCACACCGCCGAGGTCACCGGCGTGCCGCCGTGCTCGGCCATCGGCAGCTCCCGGACGAGGGCCCCCGACCGGTCGACGATCCGGTAGGCGCCGGTCCCGTACAGGACGGCGTGCGACAGGTCGTGGGCCACCGGACTCGCGAACGGCATGGTCCCGGCCCCGGCGAAGACCGCCACCGGAGGCGGGACCGGACCGCCCTCGGCGGGCAGGTCGTGGACGCGCAGCTCCTCGTCGGCCCGCACCAGGAGCCGGGGCACGGACGCCGAGAAGTCGAGCGCGGCGCGGCCGCGGCTCAGCAGGGCGGCATCGCCGGTGCGGTGCTCGGACAACAACCGCGGGGTGATCACTGAGGGGGTCTCCTTGCCGGGAACGTCGGGGCCGGGAACATCATGGACCGGGGACGCGGCGCGCCGCCGCGCCGCGTCCCCGGTCACCCTCCGGAGCCTGTCACGGCGGGTTCTTGCTCTTGTCCGGCTCGGGGTACATGGTCGCCATGTACGGCTTGCCGCTGGCGTCGACGCTGTACCGGCAGACGATCTCGGCATTGTCGAAGTTGATCGCCTTGGGGTTGTTCGGGTCGTTGACCTGCCGGTAGTAGCCCCGCATGCGCTTGGCGGCGTCCGGCGGCAGATCGTTGATGGAGATCTTGATCTCGGGGTACTGGCCGTTGCTGCCCGGCGTCATCGTCTTCAGCCGGGTGCGGGCGAGCTCGTCCGCGATGGCCATGTCCACCGGGTCGCCGAACGCCGTGGAGAACGGCCCTGCCTGGTGCGGGGACGGGTTCCCCTGGCTGTCGGTGTTGTAGGCGTCGCTGGTGTTCTTGCTGCCGTCGGGGTTGTAGGGGTTCGAGCGCGCCGGGTCGACCTTGGTGCCCGGCTGGTTCTTGACGTACCCGGAGTTGGGGCCGCCCTGGAGGGGCTTGCCCCGCGTGTTGTTCGGCGGGTCGTCGTAGATCGGGTCGCCCAGCCGCATCTTCAGCCGGTCGTCGGTCGGGTCGAGGTGCCGCTCGACGCCGTGCGCGCGCGGCCGGTCGGTGCCGTCGTGCCGGAGCCCGTCGATCTTCGTCTTGGCGGCGTCGCGCAGCGCCTTGTCGGCCTCGTCCCTGGCCTGCTTGGCCCGCTTGACCTCGGGGTTGTTGTCGGGGTCCTTGTCGCCGGCCTTGCGGGCGGCGTCCAGCGCGTCCTGGTACGCCTTGTCCGCCTCGCGGAACGCCTTCTCGGCTTCGGTGATGTTGCCCCGGCCCGCGGCGTCCTTGGCGCGCTTGGACGCGTCGTCGGCCTTGTCGGCGTTGTCCTTGATGGGACAGGGGGCCGCCAGCAACCGGCCGATCGGCACCTGGGCGCCCATCCGGCCGAACGCGACCGTCCCGCCGCCGGGCATGCCGCCGGGCGGGCCGAGGGCCGTGAGGACGCAGTCGGGCTTGCCGTCGTTGTCCTTGTCGTTGCGCGGGTCGGGTCTGCCGCCGGCGTCGTGGTCGCCGCCCTTGTCGTTCTTGCCGCCGGGGTGCTTGGTGCCGGGCAGCTTGACGCCCGGCGGGAGCTTCTTGGCGACGATGACGCCCGCGACGTCCACCAGGCAGCGGCCGAACGCCTCGCCGCCGCCCTCGCCCGTCACCGCGTTCTTGCAGTTGGCGATCGCCGCCTCGGCGATCTCCTTGGTGTACTCGAACGGGTTGTCCTTGAAGGCGTTCCACTGGTCGACCAGGCCGTCGATCATCTTCTGGCGCTCCTCCTCGGAGCACCCGACGCCGGTCGCCATGCAGGTGGCCCCGGTGATGCTGTCCCAGGTGCCGACGACGAGGTCCTTGCCGCCCTCGTAGACGCCGACGGCGGTGTCCTTGACGAAGTTGCCCGCCGACGACAGCCCGCCCTTGAGCTTGCACCTCCAGTCGCAGTCCTTCTTCTCCTCCTTGGGCTTGGGCGGAGGCTGCTGCTGGGGCGGCTGGTTCCCGTTGGTACCGGTGGTGCCGTTGGGCCCGCCGGTGCCGGGCGTGGCGTTCGGGGCGGGGCCCTTCGGCTCGCTCGCCGTGGGGGTGCCGCACTTGTCGCGGTCGAAGACCTGACAGAGGACGTTCTTGAGGGAGGGCGTGAACTCGTTCGGCACCACCACGAGCAGGGCGCCGATGGTCACCGCGACGACGGTGAGCAGCGCCCCGTACTGGAGGGCGCTGACGCCCCGGTCGCCGCGCGCCGGTTCCGGCGGCGGCTCCTCGCCGGGCTCGCGCTGGAAGAACGCGCGGGTGGCGGGATGCACGAGCCCCACCAGCGCCACGACGGTGACCGGCAGACCGATCAGGCCGAAGAAGTTGCCGTCCAGGATGCGGCTGACCTGCCACAACACGTACAGGGCGGCCAGGACCGTCAGCGCGATCCAGGTGCGGCGGCGGCCCGTCCGGTAGCGGCGCAGCAGGACGACCGCCGCCACGCCGGGAGCCGCGACCGCCAGGGCCGCGCCGAACGCCCTGGCGTCGGTCCCGTCGAGGAACCACGACAGGGACCCCACCAGCGTCGAGCCGCCGATGAACCACAGCAGCACCCGGGCGATGACCGCCGGTTGCGGGGGTTCGTTCGACTCCGTGGGGAAATAAGACAGTCCGGCCAAGCGTGACTCCCGATGACGCTCTGCTCCGCGCGCACGAGACCGCGACGGGATGGAGGCATCGCCCACGGGGCATGTGTGGGCGACCCTGACATCCCACCGAAAGAGTCGATTTTTGGGATGGGCCTCGGGGCCCGAATCCGGGGCCCAAACTTGTTCCGGCGGCCCGTGCGGGGCGCGCGGCGGCGGTGTTGGGCCCTGAGGCTCATGCGCGGGAGCCGTCCAGACGATTGGATATCCGCTGGCACCGGCGTCGCCGAGTGCCCGGACAGGGTGAGGACGGGGCGGCCTGAGCGATGATCACACTGCTGGCGGTCCTGCTGGGTGCGGTCGCCGGGTTGCTGCTCGCGCCGCTGGCCCGGCCCTACGTCGAGGACGTGCCGCGGTCGCACCGGATCGTGGTGGCGGCGCTGACGGCCGGCGGGTTCGGCCTGTTCGGCTGGCGGGCCGGCTGGCAGCCGGTCACGGTCGCGCTGCTCTACCTGGTCGCCGTCGGCGTGCTGCTCTGCTACATCGACGTCCGGGTCAAGCGGCTGCCCGACCGGTTCACCCTGACGTCCTACGGGATCGGGCTGGTGCTGCTGGGGGCGGCGGCGCCGTTCACCGAGAACGGCCTCACCCGCTTCGGGCACGCGCTGGTCGGCATGGTCGCGCTGTTCCTGCTGTACGTCGTCCAGGTGTTCCTGGTGCCGAGCGGGCTCGGCCTCGGCGACGTCAAGCTGTCGGGGGCGCTCGGGTTGTACCTCGGCTGGTTCGGGACCGAGACCTGGGTCATGGGACTGCTGCTGAGCTACTTCGCCGGCGGGTTCGCGGCCATCGGCATCATGATCGTCCGCCGGACCCGCAAGGGCGACTTCCCGTTCGGCCCCTACATGATCGTTGGGACGCTGGCCGCGGTGCTGCTGGCGCCCGGCATCGCCGGATGACCACTCCCGTCCCCCCGCCCTGAGGAGTGATGACGTTGGACCTCGCCGCCGAGGCGGTCGCGCCGCCGGTGACCGGACCCGGCGGGCGGCGCCGGCCGCCGGCGGCGGTCGTCGGGCTCTTCGTGCTGACGAGCCTGGTCGGCGCGAGCCTGATCTTCGCGGTCGAGCCGATGGTGGCCAAGCTGCTGCTGCCCGCCTATGGCGGCTCCCCGATGGTGTGGAACACCTCGGTGCTGTTCTTCCAGCTCATGATGCTGATCGGTTACGCCTACGCGCACTGGTCCCAGCGTTTCGGGCGCCGCCGCCAGCCCGCCGTCCACGTCGTGCTGATCGTGCTGCCGCTGTTCCTGCTGCCGGTCGCGCTGCCCGCCTGGGCCAAGGCCCCGGACTCCTGGTGGGTCGCGCCGTGGTTGCTGCTGGTGCTCACCGTCATGGTGGGCGCGCCGTTCGCGGCGCTGTCGGCGACCGGGCCGCTGGTCCAGCGCTGGTACTCGTGGTCGGGCCTGCCGCGCGCGGAGGACCCCTACTTCCTGTACGCGGCGGGGAACGTGGGGAGCCTGCTCGCGCTGCTGTCCTACCCGTTCGTGATCGAACCGCTCGTCGGGCTGGCCGCGCAGAGGCGGGGGTGGGCCGTGGGTTACGCGGTCTTCGTCGTCCTGATGGCGGTGTGCGCGCTCGTGGTCGTGCGGAGCCGGGGTGGTTCTCCGGGGCCTCGGGCACCGGAAGCCGAGGGCGGGGCCGAGACGAGGGCCGAGACCGGGACGGTGGCCGAGACGAGGACCGAGACCGGGACGGCGGGCGAGGCGGTGGCCGGGACGGAGGCCGGAGCCGAGGCCGAGGAGGAGAGCGCCGAGCCGATCGGGTGGCGGCGGCGCGTCAAGTGGGTCCTGCTGGCCGCGCTGCCGTCGTCGCTGATGCTGGGCGCGACCACGCACATCTCCACCGACATCGCGCCGGTGCCGCTGATGTGGGTGGTCCCGCTGGCGTTGTACCTGGTGACGTTCATCGTCGCGTTCGGCGTGCGGCGGCGTCCGTGGCTGGGAACCACCGCCTGGGCGCTTGCGGCCTCCTCTGCGGTCCTGTCCTGGACCCTGCTGCTGTTCTCGTCCTATCTGGGCGTCCTCATGCTGCCCGTGGACCTGCTGTGGGTGGTGCTGGCGGGGCTGGCCTGCCACGGGCTGCTGGCGGAAGACCGTCCCGGCTCGCGGCACCTCACCGAGTTCTTCCTGTACGTGTCGCTCGGCGGCGCGCTCGGCGGGTCGTTCAACGGGCTGCTCGCGCCCCTGCTCTTCAACTGGGGCGCGGAGTTCCCCCTGGCCATCGCGGGCCTGGCGGGACTCGCCCTGGTGATCGCCCGCTCCGGGGACGCGGACGGTGCGCGGGAGGGGGAGCCTCCGGTCTGGCGGCGGGTGGTCCGGCTCCTGCCCTTCCTGGTGCCGCCCCTGGCGGTCCTGGGCGGCTCGCGGCTGCACAGCGACTGGTTGTTGCTGCTCGGCCTGTTCGCGCTGGTGGCCTGCGCCGTCCGCGTGTTGTGGCGGCAGCCGCGCTTCACCGTCGTCTCGGCCGTGCTGGGCGTGGTGGCGATGTTCTTCCTCCAGACGGGGTCCTCCCTCGTCCAGGAGCGGACGTTCTTCGGCAGCTACCGGGTCGAGCAGCAGGACGACCAGCGCCGCTTCCTGCACGGGACCACGCTGCACGGCTGGCAGCTGACCAGGCCCGACGAGCGCGGGCTTCCGACGTCCTACTACGCCAGGACCGGGCCGCTGGGGGACGTCTTCACCGCCTACGGCCCGACTCCGGCGGCGGGCCGGACGGCGGTCGTCGGGCTGGGGACCGGCACGGTCGCCGCCTACGGCCGTCCGGGACAGCGGATGGACTTCTACGAGATCGACCCCGAGGTCGTGCGCATCGCCCGCTCCCACTTCACCTACCTGCGCGACTGCGCCTGCGAGGTGCGGACCCGCACCGGGGACGGGCGGCTCCGGCTGGCCGAGGTCCCGGACGGGAGCTACGGGATCATCGTGCTGGACGCGTTCAGCTCCGACGCGATCCCGACGCACCTGCTCACCCGCGAGGCGTTGACGTTGTACGCGAGCAAGCTGGCGCCCGGCGGTGTCCTCGTCTTCAACATCAGCAACCGGAACCTGGACCTGCGCCCGGTCCTGGCCTCGACCGCCCGCGCCGCCGGGCTGGTCGCGGCGATGGGGCGGGACGGGACCCCGCCCGGCCGGGTGTCGGCGCCCTCGGCCTGGAGCGTGGTGGCCCGCTCGGAGGCGGACCTGCGGCCGCTGACCTCGGCGGGGCGGCGCTGGGAGACGCAGAGCGCGCGCGGTCCCGTCTGGACGGACTCCTACTCCTCGGTCGTCGGCGCGTTGCGGCGGGTCTTCTGAGCGGGGACGGCCGGGGCCGCGCTACCTGCAGAGGTTCTGGCCGGGCTTGACGCCGCCCTTGATCTTGAGGGGCGGCGGGGCCAGCCGCACGCCCTTGGTGCCGATGACCAGCTTGACGCGGTCGCCGGGCGCGGCGGTGTCGGGGGTGAGCAGCGCGTTCGGCACGGTCTGCGCGAGCACGGCCGCCTTCGCCTCGGCGGACGGGGCGTGGACGATGCGGCTGTCGGCGCCGTCGGCGGCCTTCTCGCGCGTGACGTCGAAACCGCGCTGCCGGAGCTGGTGGGCGATCCGCTCGACCAGCTCGTCCTTGCCGCCGGCGTCCACCACGGTGACCTTGATGTCCTTGGGGGCGGGCGGCCTGGGGCCCGCCTTGGCCGGTTGCGGGGCGGGCAGGTCGTTGTCGTGCTTGACGGCCTCGAACAGCGGTCTGGCCAGCTCGTCGTTCCACTGGACGCGGTTGTGGTCGGGCGCGTACTCCTCGACCGGGACGGTCACGAAGCGGACCTGCCCGGCGCTCATGTCCTTGACGCCCTCGGCCAGCTTCCGCATGGCCGCGAGGTCGAGCTCGTCGTCGGTGGTCACCGACTTGGTGGCGGCCTTGAGGAACTTGTAGGTCTTGGCCGGGTCGCTGAGGACCTCGCCGCTGGTGGCCTTGGCGACGACCGAGGCCATGAACTTCTGCTGCCGCTCGATGCGGCCGAGGTCGCCGCCGTCGCCGAGCGAGTAGCGGGCGCGCACGTAGCCGAGGGCCTGCTCGCCCTTCACCGTCTGCTTGCCCGCTTTGAGGAACAGCTCGGCGCGCGGGTCGCTGACGGGCTTGTCGACGCAGATCTCCACGCCGTCCAGGGCGTCCACCATGCGCTTGAAGCCGGTGAAGTCGATCTGCACGAAGTGGTCGATGTGGATGCCGGTCAGGGTCTCCAGCGTCTTCCAGGTGCAGGTGGGCCCGGCGAAGGCGAACGCGGCGTTGAGCATGCCGAACTGGCCGGGGACGGTGCCGCCCTTCTCCTTCTTGCAGTCGGGGATCCGCACCATCGAGTCGCGCGGGAAGCTGATCCCGACGGCCTGGTCCCGGTTGGGCGACAGGTGGAGCAGGATGGCGGTGTCCGAGCGCGCGCCGGTCATGCCCGCGGCCGCGCCGTAGCGGGCGTTGTCGCCGTCGCGGGTGTCGGAGCCGAGCAGCAGGATGTTGAGCGACTTGTTGAGCTTCTTGGGCCGGTCGGTTCCGAGGGCGGAGGCGACGCTCTTCTGCTCGATGCCGCTGCGCAGGTCGTAGTAGAGCCACCCGGCGCCGCCACCGGCGGCCAGTAGGAGCAGAGCCGTTCCCAGCGCCGTGCGCCGCAGGATCTTCCGCCGCCGCGAACGCTTGCGTCCGGGCGGGACGCTCTCGCCCTCGCCCGTTCCCGGCGTTCCGACACCGTCTGTCCCCGACGCCTCGCCTTCGCCCGTTCCCGGTGTTGCGGTTTCCGCGTCCTGGGAGGGGGCGTCGGCCTGGTTCGCTTTCTCGTCGGCCGAGGGACGTCCGTTCCCGGCGTCGCTCTTGGTGGGAGCGGCCGGGTCGGGGACGCCGGGGGCGTTCGTGGCGGCGTTGTCGTCCCCCGCGAGGTCCTCGCGGCGGGGGTCGTTGTCGCTCATCCGGTCCTGTCTCGGGCAAGGCCCTGCGCGGGCAGGCGGTTTGTCGGCTTAGGAAGGTTAAGGGGTTGTCGGGACGCGCGAGACGTCCGGGAGGCGCACTCGGCTCCTCCCTTGGACGCGCGTCAGGGACCCTATGTTCCCAAAAGCCTCAAACGGGTCAGAAGTGGTTATAGGGACCTTCCTGGGGCGGGCGGCGCGTGGACGGGCGACGGCGCCGGAGGAGGAACAGGACCACGGCCACCACGCCCAGCAGCGCGGCACCGGCGGCGCCCAGCAACCACAGCGGGACGGCGTCGCCGCCGGAGTCCTTGTCGCCGGCGTCCTTCCTGGCGGCCGGCGCGGACGTCGCCGGCGTGGCCGCGCCGAAGAGGTCCTGACCAGCGGCGGCGTTGGCGTACTGGGGGCCCTTCTCGGGCGTGCCGGTCACCGTCAGGTCGAGCGTCACCAGGAGCGGGGTGGTGAGGTCGTCGCTCTGCCGGAGGGAGGAGGCCACGCCGAGCTTGACGGAGATGTAGTACCAGCCCGCCGTGCTCTGCGCGTTCTGCTCCTTGGTGGCGGCCTCGCGGTTGCGGTAGCGGACCGGCAGCGTGGCGAAGGACCTGCCGTCGCCGGGCAGGGAGGTGGCGGTGCCGCTGTAGGCGTTGGTGGACCAGCCCGCCCGCTGCCGTGCGGGAGAGAAGAGGGTGGAGGTGATGTTGGCCGCGCCGAACAGGTCGCGCGCCGGGTAGTTGACGCGGTAGGCCAGCCCCTGCCCCCAGCCGAGACGGACCCGGTAGTGGACGATCTCGCCGAAGCGGAGCTGCTCCGCGTAGCGGCCGCTGCCCGGCAGGGTGGCGGCGTTGCCGAACGAGCCGCCGCCGCTGACGGGGACGCCCGAGCCGGACTGCGTGGTGAGGGACACGGGAGCGGACGCGGGCGCTGGCCCCTTGTCCCCGGTGACCGGGGGTTCGAGGCCGATCTGGAGCTCCAGCGGGACACGGTCGGGGGAGTCGGGGCCGGTGTCCTGGGCGCTGGTGAAGTAGACCGCGAAGGTGTAGCGGCCGGGTGCCTTGCAGGCGTCCGGAGCGGAGGGCTTGGTGGTGTCCCAGGCCAGGACGGCGCTGACGGACTCCCCTTCCCTGCCCCCGGAGGTGACCTGGTTCTCGAAGTAGTGGCAGTCCACGTTGCCAGGCCCGTAGACGGCGACGTTGAGACCCGCGATCTGGCGTTCGCCGCCGCGCGGGAAAGCGGCGGTGGCGGCCACATAGACGGTGTTGCCCTGCGGGACCTCGGCCGAGTAGTGGCGCTTGCGGTTGAAGCCGAGGGTGTCCAGGTAGCCGCCGGTGGCGAGCACCGGGGCGCCCTGCGGAGTGGATGTGCCGGTCACCGGCTTGCCCGCGGGTTGGTAGTTGCGCAGGGCCGAGGCGGTCACGCGGTGGAGCGCGTTGCCGAGCCCGGAGGCGTCCGGGACGTCGGTGTAGGTGCCGCCCGTCGCCTGGGCGACGCAGGTGAGCTGCTCCTTGGCCTTGCCGGTGACCTGGTAGCCGATGGTGTGGACGCGCAGATCGACGCCCTGCCCTGCCAGTTCCCTGGCGACCTGGCAGGGTTCGGGCGGGGCGCAGGTGTCCTCGCCGTCGGAGACCAGGACGATCGAGCGCGGCCCCTGTCCGGGCAGCGCGGCGGCGGCCGTGCGCAGGGACTGCCCGATGGGCGTGTAACCGCGGGGCGCGGCCTTCTCGGCGGCCTGGACGAGCGCGTTCCTGTCCAGCGGGCCGACCGGCTGCACGACCTTGATGTCCTTGCACCCGGCGGCCTTCTCGGCGCCGGACGAACCGGTGCCGGTGCCGTAGACGGTCAGCCCCATCCGCGCGTCCGGCGGCACGCTCTCCACCAGCGACCGCACCGCGCGGCGCGCGGCGTCCATGCGGGTGCCGCCGGGGACCTTGGCCTGCATGGAGCCGGACGCGTCCAGCACCAGCATCACCGGGGCGAGCTGGTCGGCGGCGGCCGCGCGCGGGACGAGGACGAGGGACAGCGCCATGAGCAGGGCGCCGGCGAGCGACAGTGCCTTGCGCATCTCTCTCCTTCGGGGAAGCGGTGCGATGAATCGTCCCGCACCGGGGGATTCCGTACGATCTGATTCGTGTACGCGGGGTGGGAGATCGGCGGGCGGTTCACCATGCTCGACCGGATCGGTGCGGGCGGGACCAGCCGGGTGTGGCGCGCCCACGACCGGCTGGCGGGCCGGTACTGCGCGGCCAAGCTCGTCCGGCAGCGCGACACGACCGCCGTCCTGCGGGTGGTCCGGGAACGCGCGATCCGGCTGGCGCACCCGCACGTGCTGACCCCCTACGCCTGGTATCCCGCGGACGACGACGTGCTGCTGGCCATGGACCTGATGCGCGGCGGCTCACTGGAGACCCTCCTCGGCGACTACGGCAGGCTGCCGCCCGAGTACGCGGCCGAGGTCCTGGACCAGATGTTGACGGCGCTGAGCCACATCCACGCCGCGGGCGTGGTGCACCGGGACGTGAAACCGGCCAACGTCCTGCTGGAACCGAGCCCGGTGGGCGCCCCGCACACCCGCCTCGGCGACTTCGGCATCGCCCTCGGCGCGGACGGCATGCGGCTGACCACGACGGGCTTCGTGGTCGGCACCCCGGGCTACATGGCCCCCGAGGTCCTGGACTGGGCCCGGCCCAGCCCGGCGCAGGACCTGTACGCGGCGGGCATGGTGACCTGGCGGATGCTGACCGGTGCGGACCTGCCCGAGCCCCGCCAGCGGCTCGGCCCCCGGCCCCCGTGGGTGCCCCCGCTCCTGTGGGAGGTGGTCGAGCACCTGTGCGCGCCCGCCCCCGAGGACCGCCCGGCGACGGCGGAAGCGGCCCGCCACGCGCTGACCGCCTGCCGGGCCCCGCTGACCTTCCCCGCCCGGACCCTGGACGGCGAACCCCTGCAGATCTTCGACCACCTGGGCCCGCCCCCCGCCGTGCGCTGACCCCGAAACCCCAACGCTGGAGGGTGCGGCGCTGGGCGGCGCGGCGCGGGAGGGCGCAGGGCCGACGAGGGGGATGGCGGAGAGTGCGGTGTTGAAGGGCGGGTGCTGCGGGGGCGGCGGAAACAGCGCCGGGGGAGACGGCCGCTTCTCTGGGCCGGTGAGGACGCTCATGGGATCGGGAGGTCGGGGATCTGGCCGAAGGCGCCGGCGTTGAGGGTCACGCCCCTGACCCCGGCGGGTGGGGCCGCGACGTAGATGTAGCTGCGGAAAGGAGTGTTCGGCGTGGGCGGGCCGGCGCTGCCCTCCAGGTAGGAGAAGCTGCCCTCGCCGCCGACGCGCACGGACTGGTAGGTGGTCTTGGAGTTGGGGTCGAGCACGCTGAAGCTGCCGAAGTCGCCTCTCGGGGGCTGGCTCTCGAAGGGGCTGCCGAGCATCTTCCTGCGTTCGGCGTTGCCGAGCAGGGTCAGCTCGAACGGGACCGCGAGGTAGGCGCCGTCGCGGTAGAGGGGCAACACCCGGAGGCGGTGCCGCTGGCCGTCGATCTGGCCGGTGCGCTCGGCCACGGGCGCGCCGTCGCGCCGGAAGCCGGCGGGCGGGGCGGTGGAGCCGCCCGGCGATGTGGTCGCCGTCGCCGTGCCACCGGTCGTGACCTGCTGCTTGATCTGGTACGAGATCTCCACCCGGCGGTTCTTGCGGCGGGCCTGCTCGTCGTCGGGTCCGCCCTCCTTGGCGATCGGCTCGGTGGCGCCCTTGGCCTCGGCCCGGTAGCGGTAGGCCGAGCCCAGCCGGGTCTGGAGTTCCTTGAGCACGACGTCGGCCCGCTGCCGGGAGAGCCGCCGGTTGTAGTCGGCGGTGCCCCTGCCGTCGGTGTGGCCCTCGACGGTGATCGGCGGTTTGGCCGGGTCGGCCTTGGCCTTCGTCTCGGCGGCGACCTGGTCGAGAACCTGCTTGGCCTGGGCGGTCAGCGTGGCCTTGTCGAAGTCGAACAGCACGTCCGCCCGCAGCCCGATCTTCTCCTCGGTGCTGCTGGAGGTCGAGGAGCGCACCTCGCTCTCGACGCCGTCGTACAGGTCGTTGATCCAGGTCTCGACCTTGCCGGTGGGCGCGTTGGCGCCGAACGTCGCGGTGGGACCGGCGTTCTCGGGCGGCTGCGGCAGCGTCGCGGGCGGTGGGGTGGCTCCCTGGACGACGGGCACCCCGGTGAAGACGCCGGGATGGCCCGGCGCGCGCACGGTCATCTTCTGGACGCCGGCGGGGACGGCGGGGAAGTAGACGTGCCCCTCGTACCGGGTCTGCGGGTGGTAGTAGAAGATCGGGTTGGTCTGGCTGCCGAAGCCGTCGTGGGCGCCCGGCTTGCGCAGGGAGGAGTACTGCTTGCGGCCCACCGTGTCGACCAGGCTGATCGCGCCGAAGGAGTGATCGAGGACCCAGGTGGCGAACGGGTTGGTGAAGACCTTCTCGGTGTCGGGGTAGGTGACGGCGAACCGCAGAACCGACCATTCCCGGAAGCGCTCGACCCGGATCATCTCGACCCGCAGCCGGAAGGGCTCGGAGAAGGCGTTGAAGTAGTAGACACCGTCGCGTGCCATGCCCTGGCCTGGGGGCGCGCTCTCGGCCGCGCCGCTCACCGCCGGTCTGCTCGGGGTCTTTCCCTGCTTGCCCGACGTGTTCCCGCCGCCGCCTCCGCAACCTGCGAGCACCAGCAGCGACAGGACGACCAGCGCTGCCAGTCCCACTTTCTCGGAGCGTTGTGGCCTTCCGCTTCTGCTGCGGCCGCCGTCTGCTGACTTGGGGAGCGGAACGGAAGGCAGGCGAAGTGTGAAGAGTGGGCGCAGGACGCGGGCGAAACGAGAAGCGGTGTCTGGGGGCGGCGGGAGGAGGGGAGGTGTGATGGGCTTTCGCATCGGTGGCCTCGTGCGCTGGTCGGGGGTGTGGGAGGTGCGCGGGGTGGAAGCATCGGGCGGGGTCGGTCCTACTTCTGTCGGGCGGAGATGACCACGCGGCGGTTCTTGGCGCGGCCTTCCGGGTCGTCGGAGCCGTCGGGCCTGGTGTTGGCGGCGGTGGGCTTGCTCTCGCCGTAGCCGGTGGCCTTCAGCCGGGAACGGTCGATGCCGCCCTTGGTGGCGAGCCAGTCGACGATGGCCTGGGCGCGCTGCTCGGAGAGCGTCTGGTTGGCGGCCGGTTCGCCCTTGGCGTCGGTGTGGCCGTCCACCTGGAGGGGCGCGGTGGCGGGGATCTCCTTGCGCACGGAGGCCGCGATCTTGGCGAGTTCGGTCGCGGCGGCGGGCTTGATGTCGGCCCTGCCGAAGTCGAACAGCACGTCGGCCTCGATGTTGTAGGCGATCTGGTCGTCGCCCTTGATGATGTTGCTCCGGCCTGCGGTGTACTGCTGCAGAGACGCCTGGCGGACGCTGACCTGGGGAATGCTCACCTGGGGAACGCTGACTTGGGGAACGCTCACCTGGCGGATGCATTCGTTTTTGGAATTGCAGGCCGAGGGCCGGTACACCGACGGCCGGTACACCGAAGCGCGATACGCCGAGGGCCGGTACACCGACGGCCGGTACACCGAGGCGACGTATTCGCCCTCCTGCGTGGGCTTGGCCTGGCAGACCTCCGGAGTCTGCGTTGCGGCGACCGTCACCGGCGAGGCCGATTCGGCGTTGGCGCGCTCGGGAGCGAGCTTGATGCCGCCCGCGTCGACGCCGGGGATCTCCACCTCCGGAATCCGCACCCCGGGGATGGTGACGCCGGGGATGCTCACCGCGCTCAGGCAGCCGCCGGGGGCGGGCCTGACGTCCACGCACTGGGCCGGGACCCGCTGGGCGGGGATGTCCACGCCGGGGATCGTGACGGCCGCGATCTTCTGGCCGCCGACGGTCGCCTCGGGGATGTGCACCGGGTCGGCGTGCACGGCCGGGATCTCGACGGCCTTGATGAGCTGCCCGCCGTTGGGGCAGGAGGCCGGCTCCGGGCCGGTGGAGGTGGGGGACGGCGAGGCGGTGCCGGCCGCGCCGGTGGGGCGCGCCTCGCCGGAGGCGGAGCCGCCCGGCTTCGGGTCGCCGCCGCCGCAGGAGGCGGCGAACAGCATGAGGGCGACGAGCGGGGCGACGACTCCGGTGATGCGCCGCGTCGTGCCCGCTGCGGGTCCGTGCACTGGTGACCTCCTGGGGGGAGAGGTGGTGGGGCGGTCAGAAGGTGATGTCCACGCGGCGGTTCTTCGCCCGGCCCTCGGGGTTGTCCTTGCCGTTGACCTCGTTGGGGGCGACGGGCTCGTCCTCCCCGTGGCCGACCGCCGTGATCTTGACGGGGGTGCCGCGCAGCAGGCGTTCCAGCTCGGCCCTGACCGCCTCGGCCCGCTGCTTGGACAGGCGCAGGTTGTAGCCGGGGTCGCCCTGGGCGTCGGAGTGGCCCGCCACCTGCACGGGACGGCCGGCCTCGCGCAGGCGGGGGGCCAGCCGGGAGACGCGACGGCGGGCCGCGTCGGTGAGCGTCGCCTTGTCGAAGTCGAACAGCACGTCCGAGGAGATGCGCACCGTCACCTTCGCGCCCTCCTTCTGCTCCTCCTCCAGCGGCAGGACGGCCTTGGACAGGTCGAGGTCGAGGGTGGCCTTGGCCGGATCGATGTCCCGGGTCGCGCCCGCGGTGTCCAAGGTCAGGACCGACCTGGCGAGGTTGGGGTCGGGCACCCGGGGATCGGGCGACGCGCCGGCCAGGGACGGGGAGCCGAGGACGGTCGCCAGCACGAGGACCGCGACGGCGGGTCGTCTCATCGGGATCACCGCTCGATCGGGACGTTGCGGAAGATGGGGAAGTAGCCGAACTGCACGTCCACCGCCTGCACGTTCTCCGGCGGGGCGGCGAAGGTGTAGCTCAGGGTGGACGGCTGGTTCGGCGTGAACGTGGGGTTGCCCGAGCCCACCTCCCGGTCGGCCGAGTCCTTCACCACCACGTAGCGCTTGAGGTTGACCGCGTCGAGCAGCGAGACGGCGGGGAAGTTGCCGCCGTTGACGCCGTAGAGGTTCTCGCTGCCCCCGTTGATGCCCTCGGTGCTGCCCCGCAGGGTGAGCGACAGGGTCAGGTGGGCCAGCCGGCCGCGGGCGGACAGGCTGACGACCGCCAGCTCGACCGGGCCCTTGGCCGAGCCGGTGGTGATCTTCACCAGCGGCTTGGCGGGATCGGCGACCTTGGGCTCGCCCTTGCCCACGGCGTTGGCGGCCTTGCCCGGACCGGCCCCGCCGCCGCCCCCGCCGTCGCCGGAGGAGGAGTCGCCGCCGAGCACCGAGCAGCCGGTCAGGGCGGCGGTGAGCAGGAGGGCCGTCGCGAGCGTCGCCGCGCGGTGCCGGATGTGCATCGTTCACCTTCTTCGTCGGGGGGAGGCGCCCGGCCGCACGTCGCATCGCATGTGCAAACAGGGAGCGGCATGGCACCATGGAAGAGCGGCTGTCGTTGCCTCTTGCAGATGGGAATATACTGTTTGCAGTTGCGAACAGTCAAGGGGGAGTTGGATGTGAGTTCCGCAGAGGACACCGTGGTGCGCAACCGCGCCCTGCAGACCGAGTGGTACGGCGAGCCGCTGGGCGACCGGGTCCGCCGCCTGCTGGGCGTGCTCGGCCTGTCCCAGTCGGCGCTGGCCGGGGTGCTGGGATTGTCGCCGCCCATGCTCTCCCAGCTCATGTCCGGCCAGCGCGCGAAGATCAGCAATCCGGCGGTGCTCAACCGGCTGCTGGCGGTGGAGGAGCTGGCCGCCGACCCCGGCTTCGAGACGCTCTCGGAGGCCGAGGTGCGCGGCAGGCTGACCGACATCCGCGCCGAGCTGGCCGCCACCACCTCCGGCGCCCGGCTGGCCGCCTCCAGCCACTCGCCGGTGGAGCGGGTGCTGGCCGAGCGGCTCGCCGCCGGCCAGGACCCGGCGGGCTCGCCCGCCCGCATCCTGCAGTCGTTGCTGCGCGAGGTCGCCTCCGCCGCCGAGATCGAGGCCGCCGCCTCGATGATCGACATCAGCTTCCCGGAGCTGGCTGAGGTCCTGCGGGTCTACGGCACCGGCCGCGCCAGCGACGCCGAGGCCCACTTCGCCCGCATGTTCGGGGGATGAGGGCCGACCGCCCGCCGGACGCCGACCGCCGGGGCGGTTCACGCTGTCACCGAGCGTGACGACATTGGTTCCGGACGGGCTTATCGGGCGGTAGCGCACCGTCCGGGATGCCTCGGTCATGCCTCGTCGCACTGGTCTCGATGCCCATCGGCCATAACCCCTGATTATGGGATCGCGCCGGGTGGAAAGGGGTTGTGTCGCGGCATACTCTGTGGTCAGGGTCACACGCGGTCCGCCCTGTTATGTATGTCACAGTGCCGGGCCGGTGGCGTAGGGTCGCTTCGCTGGTAGCGCACACGAGGCGTCACCGTAGGTCCGCGGTGCCGTTCCAGGCCGGCCGGGGCGCGACGGCCGGGCGCGTGCGCTCGCCCGCGGTACGGGGACCCCTGACGACCCGAGCTCAGGAGAGCGATCGATGAGCACTGTGGAGGCGCCGGACAAGACGCGCGCCCGCATCAAGGAACGCACGCTCCGCAAGGACAACTGGCGCGTCTATCCGATCACCACGCTGGTGATCTTCACGGCGTGGGTGGTGTACGCGACGGTGCGCGCCTTCTGGGGCGCGGCCTTCTACGTCCCGGAGTTCCACTACCTGACGCCGTTCTACTCGCCCTGCCTCAACGAGATCTGCAACAACGTCACCGTCAACGGGCACACCGGCGACGCCGCCGAGTTCGGCGCGTTCCTGCCGGCCGCCACGCGCGGCTGGATCCCGTTCGCGGCGCTGTCGCTGCCGTTCCTGCTGCTGTTCCGGCTGACCTGCTACTACTACCGCAAGGCCTACTACCGCTCGTACTGGGCCTCGCCGCCCGCGTGCGCGGTCGCCGAGCCGCACAAGAAGTACTCCGGCGAGCGCCGCTTCCCGCTGATCGGGCAGAACCTGCACCGGTACTTCTGGATGGCGGCGTTCCTCATCTCGCTCGTCAACACCTACGACGCCATCCGCGCCTTCCACGGCAAGGACGGCGGCTTCGGCGTCGGGCTCGGCACCCTGATCCTGCTCGCCAACGTGATCCTGCTGTGGGGCTACACCCTGTCGTGCCACTCCTGCCGGCACATCGTCGGCGGGCGGTTGAAGAACTTCTCCAAGCACCCGGTCCGGTACCGGATGTGGGGCTGGGTCTCCAAGCTGAACGAGCGGCACGGGCAGTACGCGCTCATCACGCTCGGCTCGCTGGTGGTCGCCGACCTGTACGTGGCGCTGGTGGCCAGCGAGACCATCTCCGACCTGCGATTCTTCAACTGAGGGACCCCCGGATCATGACTGAGATCGAAAGGCACTCCTACGACGTCGTCGTGATCGGTGCGGGCGGCGCGGGCCTGCGCGCCGCGATCGAGGCGCGGCTGCAGGGCAAGAAGACGGCGATCATCTCCAAGTCGCTGTTCGGCAAGGCGCACACCGTGATGGCCGAGGGCGGCGCCGCCGCCGCGATGGGCAACGTCAACCCCAACGACAACTGGCAGGTCCACTTCCGCGACACCATGCGCGGCGGCAAGTTCCTCAACAACTGGCGGATGGCCGAGCTGCACGCCAAGGAGGCGCCCGACCGCGTCTGGGAGCTGGAGCACTGGGGCGCGCTGTTCGACCGCACCAAGGACGGCAAGATCTCCCAGCGCAACTTCGGCGGCCACGAGTACCCGCGCCTCGCGCACGTCGGCGACCGCACCGGGCTGGAGCTGATCCGCACCGCGCAGCAGAAGATCGTGGCGCTCCAGCAGGAGGACCACCGCGACTTCGGCGACTACGAGGCGCGGCTGAAGGTCTGGGCCGAGACGACCGTCACCCGGCTGCTGCTGGACGGCGACCGCATCGCGGGCGTGTTCGCCTACGTCCGCGAAACCGGCAAGTTCGTGGTGTTCGAGGCCCCGGCGGTCGTGCTGGCCACCGGCGGCATCGGCAAGGCGTTCAAGGTCACCTCCAACTCCTGGGAGTACACCGGCGACGGCCACTCGCTGGCCCTGCTGGCGGGCGCGACCCTGCTCAACATGGAGTTCGTGCAGTTCCACCCGACCGGCATGGTCTGGCCGCCCTCGGTCAAGGGCATCCTGGTCACCGAGTCGGTGCGCGGCGACCGCGGCGTCCTGAAGAACTCCGACGGCAAGCGCTTCATGTTCGAGTACATCCCCGAGGTGTTCAAGGACAAGTACGCGACCTCCGAGGAGGAGGCCGACCGCTGGTACGACGACCCCGACAACAACCGGCGGCCGCCCGAGCTGCTGCCGCGCGACGAGGTCGCCCGCGCCATCAACTCCGAGGTCAAGGCGGGCCGCAACTCCCCGCACGGCGGCGTGTTCCTCACCGTCGTCGGCCGCATGCCCGGCGGCGCCGAGGAGATCAAGCGGCGGCTGCCGGCGATGCACCACCAGTTCAAGGAGCTGGCCGACGTCGACATCACCAAGGAGCCGATGGAGGTCGGCCCGACCTGCCACTACGTGATGGGCGGCGTCGAGGTCGACCCCGACACCGGCGCCGCGCTGGTGCCGGGCCTGTTCGCGGCCGGCGAGTGCTCGGGCGGCATGCACGGCTCCAACCGGCTGGGCGGCAACTCGCTGACCGACCTGCTGGTGTTCGGCCGCCGCGCCGGGGCGGGCGCGGCCGAGTACGTCGACGGCCTGGGCGGCGCGCGGCCCGGCGTGCCCGAGGACGAGGTCGCCAAGGCCACCGCCGAGGCGCTGGCGCCGCTGGAGCGCACCGGCGGCGAGAGCCCCTACGCCGTGCACGCCGAGCTCCAGCAGACCATGAACGAGCTGGTCGGCATCATCCGCAAGGAGGGGGAGCTGGAGCGGGCCATCGAGGCGCTGGACGGGCTGCGCGAGCGCGTCGCCAAGGTCAGCGTCGCGCCCGTCGCCGTCGACGACGGCCGCGGCTACCACCCCGGCTGGCACCTGGCGCTCGACCTGCGCAACATGTTGCTGGTGTCGGAGGCCATCGCGAGGTCGGCGCTGGAGCGCACCGAGAGCCGCGGCGGCCACACCCGCGACGACCACCCGCAGATGTCGGCCGACTGGCGCAAGGTCAACCTGGTGTGCCGGCTGGCCGGCGATCCCGACGACCCGCGCGTCGAGCTGCGGCACCAGCCCATGGAGCCGATGCGCGCCGACCTGATCGGGCTGTTCGAGACCGACGAGCTGAAGAAGTACCTCACCGCCGAGGAGCTGCCCGCCCAGGTCCAGGACGCGCAGCCGCAGGACGCCCCCGCCGACAGCGAGGAGACCGACCGATGAGCTACGAGGCGAAGTTCCGGGTGTGGCGCGGCGACGCGGGCGACGGCGAGCTGCGCGACTACCGCGTCGAGGTGAACGAGGGCGAGGTCGTCCTCGACATCATCCATCGGCTCCAGGCCACCCAGGCCCCCGACCTCGCGGTCCGCTGGAACTGCAAGGCCGGCAAGTGCGGCTCGTGTTCGGCCGAGATCAACGGCATGCCGCGGCTGCTGTGCATGACCCGGATGTCGACCTTCACGCCGGAGGAGACGATCACCGTCACGCCGGTGCGCACCTTCCCGGTGATCCGCGACCTGGTCACCGACGTGTCGTTCAACTACGAGAAGGCGCGGCAGATCCCGTCGTTCGACCCGGGCGACACCAAGCCGGGCGAGTTCCGGATGCAGCAGGTCGACGTGGAGCGCTCGCAGGAGTTCCGCAAGTGCATCGAGTGCTTCCTGTGCAACAACGTCTGCCACGTCATCCGCGACCACGAGGAGAACAAGCCGGGCTTCGCCGGCCCGCGCTTCCTCATGCGCATCGCCGAGCTGGAGATGCACCCGGCCGACGAGTCCGACCGGCGCAACATCGCCCAGGAGGACCACGGGCTCGGCTTCTGCAACATCACCAAGTGCTGCACCGAGGTCTGCCCGGAGCACATCAAGATCACTGACAACGCGCTGATCCCGATGAAGGAGCGGGTGGTCGGCCGCCGCTACGACCCGGTGGTCTGGCTCGGCAGCAAGCTCGGCATCGTGAAGAAGGGGCAGGACACGCCCTCGGCGTGAGCCGCGGGGAACGTGCAGAGGCCGGCGGGCGGCGTGCCCCCGTCACCGCCGCCCGCCCGCCGCCGTTCCCCATGAACGTCCGCTGCCGCGCGCGTCCCTCCGGACGCGCCCGCCGCGCTTCACCCTGCTGTGGCCGGGCGCAAATGAACAGGCATAAATACACACAACGCGTGACGCATTCGTGATCGCGCGGCCTGTGACGGCCCGCATCCGGCCCTCTAGCGTGGAATCATGACCGCCCTCGAACCCGGATCGTTCCTCGCCCAGCTGAGCCCGGAGGAGCGCGCCGACCTGGCGGCGCGGGGCCGGGTGCGCGAGTTCGGGCGCGGCGAGACGTTGTTCCGCGAGGGCGAGGAGTCCACGTGGGTAGCGGTGCTGCTGACCGGCCGGGTCAAGGCGTTCTCGCACCGCGAGCAGGGCGGGGAGACGCTGCTGGCGGTGCGCGGGCCGGGCGCGCTGCTGGGCGAGGTCGCCGCGATCGACGAGCTGCCGCGCTCGGCCAGCGTCGCCACGCTGGAGGCCGCGAGCGCGCTGGCGGTGACCGCCGAGGAGTTCATGGGCTTCCTGCACCGGCACGGCCGCGTCTCGATCCTGATCATGCGGATGCTCTGCCAGCGCTGGCGGGACGCCGACCGCAAGCGCGTCGAGTTCGGCGCCTTCGACGCGACCGGCCGGGTCGCGCAGCGGCTGGTGGAGCTGGCCGAGCGGTTCGGCGTGCCCTACGAGCCGGGCGGCGGCGAGGACCCGCGCGCCGGCGGATCGGAGGGCGGGGAGCCCAGCGTGCTGATCAACCTGAACCTGTCGCAGGAGGAGCTGGCGGGCTGGGTGGGCGCGTCCCGGGAGGCGGTCAGCAAGGCGCTGCGCACGCTGCGGCGGCACGGGTGGATCGAGACGGGGCGGCGCAGCGTGATCGTCCACGACCTCCGGGCGCTGCGCAGGCACGCCCGCTAGCGGGGCCCGCTGGGCGGGCGCGGGTCCGGGAAGGCGCGAGCGCCGCGCCCCAGGCCCTGGACGCGGCGCTCGCCGGACGGCCGCGGTCTAGCGGATGCCGCGCTCGCCCGCGTAGGACTTGGTGCTGTCGCCGAACGCGTAGTTCTTGATCCGCACCACGGCGTCCAGCGCGGCGGCGTTGGAGCCGGCGGCGCTGGGCAGCTTGACCATCGCGTTGAGCGCGCCGTTCAGCAGGCCGCAGCCGGCCGCGGCGGGCACCGCGAAGGTGTTGTCGCTGATCTTGGTCTTGATGACGTAGGCGTCGCCGATCTTGCCCAGGCCCAGGTTCGACAGGCCCGGCTTGAGGTTGATCGGGCTCGCCTGGCTCCCGATGAAGCACTTGTCGCCGAAGACGAAGTGGTTGACCTTGATCTTCATGGGCAGCACGTCCGGCACCAGCAGCTTGCCCGGCTTGACCTCACCGGCCTGGCTGACCTGCACGCTCACGCCCGAGATGGGCAGCGGCAGGTTCTCCTTCGGCACCTCGATCGGCTCGCCCTGGAAGCCGCCCGCCGGGGTCAGCATCTGCATCTTCCACTCGTGCAGGCCCACCGCGACCGGGATCGTGATGGGCTTGGTGACCTTCTGGGTGAGGCCGCCCAGCTTCATCTCGCCGCCGGTGATGACGATCGACAGGCAGTTCCACAACCACGCCTGCGCGCCCGCGGGCGGCGCGGGGCAGTCCTTGAAGTCGGCCGGACTCGGCGTGTAGCCGGTCTCGGCGTGGGCGGCGGTGGCGGGACCGGTCGCCAGCAGTCCTGCGGCGAGGGCCGTGGCACCGAGCCCGGCGGTGATCCGGACCCGGTTGACCAGGTGCTTCATAGGGCGTGTCTCCAAGTGCGGGGTGGGGTGGAGCACACCGTAGTGAGCGCCCGACCTGGTGATCTAGCGCACTTTGTGAACAAAATTCATGAGGGGTGCGGGGGAATTCATCCGCCCGTGACAACTGCGGCGACAGTGGTCGCGCTGCCCTTTTGGAACGTGACAGACCGTGTTCGGTCAGGTGGAGACGGTGCCGCCCGCCGACACGGCCGGGCCGGGGCCTACCCTGGGCAGGATGCAGTTGCAGCAGCTCGCGTACTTCGTCGCCGTCGCCGAGGTGCGGCACTTCACCCAGGCGGCGGAGATCCTGCGCGTGGCCCAGCCGTCGCTGTCCAAGCAGATCCGCGCGCTGGAGACCGAGCTCGGCGCGTCGTTGTTCAGCCGGGCGCGCGGCAACATCACGCTGACCCCGGCGGGGGAGACGCTGCTGCCGCTGGCCAAGCGCATCCTGGCCGACGTCGACACCGCCCGCCTGGAGGTGCAGGAGCTGGCCGGGCTGCGGCGCGGCCGCGTCCGGCTCGGCGCGACGCCGTCGTTGTGCGCCGGGCTGCTCGGCGACGTGCTGCGCCGCTTCCACGACGCCTACCCGGGCGTGCAGTTGATCGTGGAGGAGGGCGGCTCGCGGGACCTGGTGCGCGACCTGACGCGCGGCCTGCTGGACCTGGCGCTGGTGATCCTGCCGCTGCACGGCGACCCGCCGCTGGAGACCACCCCGATCCTGCGCGAGCACCTGGTGGTGGCGTCCCCGGCCGGGAACGCGGGCGGCGAGGGCGCGCGGGCGTCGGGTCGCGACGGGGCGCAGGTGCCGCGCCGCTCCCACCTGCGGATCGAGGATCTGCGCAACCGGCCGCTGGTGATGTTCCGCTCCGGCTACGACCTGCGCGAGGCGACGATCGGCGCCTGCCGCGCGGCGGGGTTCGAGCCGCGCTTCGCCGTGGAGGGCGGCGAGATGGACGCGGTGTTGCGGTTCGTGGAGGCCGGGCTCGGCGTCGCGGTGGTGCCGAGCATGGTGCTGGCCGGGCGCCCGCTGCTGCGCGGCACGCCGCTGGTGGTGTCGGAGCAGGCGGCCGACCGGGAGCCGCCGCGCCGGGGCCAGCACGGGCCGGGCCTGCTGCGGACGATCGCGCTGGCGCGCCGCAAGGACGTGGACCGCACGCACGCCGCCCGCGCCTTCGAGGACACCCTGGCGACGTTCCTGGTGGAGGCGGCGCTGGCGGGCAGCCTGCCGGCGGGCGTGGAGTCGCTGGTCAGCGCGTGAGCGGACAGGGCGAAGGCCCCGCCCGGAGCGATCCAGGCGGGGCCTTCGGCCTTATGACTGACTACCGCTTCTTCTTGCCGCCGACCGACGCCTTCAGCATGTCGCCGTTCAGGCGGCTGATGACGTCCATCGAGATGCCCTTGGGGCAGGCCACGCTGCACTCGCCGGTGTTGGTGCAGCCGCCGAAGCCCGCGTCGTCGTGGGTCTCCAGCATGTTGACCACGCGGTCCCAGCGCTCGGGCTGGCCCTGCGGCATGAGGCCGAGGTGGGTGACCTTGGCGCCCAGGAACAGCGCCGCCGAGCCGTTGGGGCAGGCCGCCACGCAGGCGCCGCAGCCGATGCACTCGGCCGCCTCGAAGGCGCGGTCGGCGTCGGCCTTGGGCACCGGCACCGAGTGGGCCTCCGGCGCGGTGCCGGTGGGGGCGGAGATGTAGCCGCCGGACTGGATGATCCGGTCCAGCGGGCTGCGGTCCACCACCAGGTCCTTGACGACCGGGAACGCCTTGGCGCGCCACGGCTCGACGTCGATGACCTCGCCGTCCTCGAACTTGCGCATGTGCAGCTGGCAGGTGGTGGTGTTGCGCTCGGGCCCGTGCGGGGTGCCGTTGATCACCAGCGAGCACATGCCGCAGATGCCCTCGCGGCAGTCGTGGTCGAAGGCCACCGGCTCCTCGCCGTCGGCGATGAGCTTCTCGTTGAGGACGTCGAGCATCTCCAGGAACGAGGCGTCCGGCGAGATGTCCTCGACGGGGTACTCGACCATCCGGCCCTTCTCGGCCGGGCTGGACTGGCGCCAGATGCGCAGGGTCAGCTTCATTACTTGTACGACCTCTGGGTGGGCTTGACGTATTCGAATTCGAGGGCTTCCTTGTGCAGGACGGGCTGCCGGTCCTGCCCGGCCCACTCCCAGGCGGCGACGTAGCCGAAGTTGTCGTCGTCGCGCTTGGCCTCGCCGTCCTCGTCCTGGCTCTCGGCGCGGAAGTGGCCGCCGCAGGACTCGGCGCGGTGCAGGGCGTCGACGACCATCAGCTCGCCCAGCTCCAGGAAGTCGGCCACCCGGCCGGCCTTCTCCAGCTGCTGGTTGAGCTCGTCGCCCTTGCCGGTGACCTTGAGGCGGGTCCAGAACTCCGCGCGCAGCGCCGGGATCAGCTCCAGCGCCTTGCGCAGGCCCTCCTCGGTGCGCTCCATGCCGCAGTACTCCCACATGATGTGGCCGAGCTCGCGGTGGAAGGAGTCGACGGTGCGGTCGCCGTCGATCGCCAGGAACTTCTCGATCTGGGCGGAGACGCGCTCCTGCGCCTCGGCGACGGCGGCCTCGGAGACCGGACCCAGCTCGTTGCGGGCGATGTAGTCGCCGAGCCCGGTCGGGAGCACGAAGTAGCCGTCGGCCAGGCCCTGCATGAGCGCGGACGCGCCCAGGCGGTTGGCGCCGTGGTCGGAGAAGTTGGCCTCGCCGATCACGAACAGGCCCGGGATGTTGGACTGGAGGTCGTAGTCCACCCACAGGCCGCCCATGGTGTAGTGCACGGCGGGGTAGATGCGCATCGGCGTGTCGTAGGGGTTCTCGCCGGTGATCCGCTCGTACATCTCGAACAGGTTGCCGTACTTGGCCTCGACGGTCTTGCGGCCCAGCCGCTCGATCGCGTCGGCGAAGTCCAGGTAGACGCCCAGCCCGCCGGGGCCGACGCCGCGGCCCTCGTCGCACACGTTCTTGGCGGCGCGCGAGGCGATGTCGCGCGGCACCAGGTTGCCGAAGGACGGGTAGATGCGCTCCAGGTAGTAGTCGCGCTCGTCCTCGGGGATGGCGGACGGCTTGCGGTCGTCGCCGGCCTTCTTGGGCACCCACACCCGGCCGTCGTTGCGCAGCGACTCCGACATCAGGGTCAGCTTGGACTGGTGGTCGCCACTGACCGGGATGCAGGTCGGGTGGATCTGGGTGTAGCACGGGTTGGCGAAGTACGCGCCGTGCTTGTGGGCCCGCCAGGAGGCGGTCACGTTGGAGCCCATGGCGTTGGTGGACAGGAAGTAGACGTTCCCGTAGCCGCCGGAGGCCAGCACCACCGCGTCGGCGGTGTGGTTCTTGATCTCGCCGGTGAGCAGGTCGCGGACCACGACGCCGCGGGCCCGGCCGTCCTCCATGATCAGGTCGAGCATCTCGTGCCGCGCGTGCAGCTCGACGTTGCCGGCCTCCACCTGCCGCATCAGCGCCTGGTAGGCGCCGAGCAGCAGCTGCTGGCCCGTCTGGCCGCGGGCGTAGAAGGTGCGCGAGACCTGGGTGCCGCCGAAGGAGCGGTTGTCCAGCAGGCCGCCGTACTCGCGGGCGAACGGCACGCCCTGCGCGACGCACTGGTCGATGATCTGCGTGGAGATCTCGGCGAGGCGGTGCACGTTGGACTCGCGGGCGCGGAAGTCGCCGCCCTTGACGGTGTCGTAGAACAGCCGGTGCACGCTGTCGCCGTCGTTGCGGTAGTTCTTGGCGGCGTTGATGCCGCCCTGCGCGGCGATGGAGTGGGCGCGGCGCGGGCTGTCCTGGAAGCAGAACTGGACGACCTGGTAGCCGGCCTCGCCGAGGGTGGCGCCGGCCGAGCCGCCCGCCAGCCCGGTGCCGATGATGATGATCTTCTTCTTGCGCTTGTTGGCCGGGTTGACCAGCTTGGCCTCGAACTTGCGCGTGGTCCAGCGGTTCTCGACCGGGCCGTGCGGGGCGCGCTCGTCGGCGATCGGCTCGCCGGACTCGTAGAAGGTGTCGGTCATGTTCAGCTCACCCATCCGAAGGTGACGGCAAGGGGAACGGCCAGGAAGCCGAGGGTCAGCACGACGGAGACGGTGAGGGCCAGCACCCGGAGCGTGTGCTCGTTGCGGAGGCTGCGCAGGCCGAGGCTCTGGAAGGCGCTCCAGATCCCGTGCCACAGGTGCAGGCCGACCAGCAGGACCGCCACGACGTAGAACAGCGTGATGTACCAGCGCTCGGGCGCGAAGTCGGCGACCACGCGCTCGTAGGGGGAGGCGTCGCCGCCCTTGGGGTTCACCACGAAGAAGGTGAGGTCCAGCAGGTGCCAGATGATGAACAGCAGGATGATGACGCCGCCGTACCGCATGGTGTGGGTGGCGTAACCGTGCGCGTGCGACTTCTTCTTGGCCTCGTACTTGACGGGCCGGGCCGCGCGGGCGCGGCGCGCCAGCGACACCGCCGACCACATGTGCAGCACGACCGCCACGACCAGCCCGACCTCCAGCACGGTCAGCAGCGTGCGGTAGGGGACCGCGGGCTCGCCCATCGTGCGCAGCCAGTGCGCGTAGTGGTTGAAGTCCTCGGCGCCCATGAAGATCTTCAGGTTGCCGACCATGTGGGCGACCAGGAACAGCACGAGAACGCCGCCGGTCACCGCCATGACGGCCTTCTTGCCGACGGTCGATTTGTAGATCGCAGGTATCGCTATAGCCACGGGCGAACCGTATGTCTACCAGGTTCGAGAGAGCCAAGTCATCACGGCACTCGTTTCGATAGCCACAGGCTATGAACGGTGCCGGTCCGGGCTTTGCCGACGCCGCGTCGGCCGGTGGGGGTGAGCGAGTTCACAGCGTGTTCGGGAACTACAGGCTGTAGTACTCGTACTGTACTACAGCTTGTAGTACATCGTGCCGGGGACGCGGCCCGCGCCGTCAGCGCGCCGGGCGGTGCGACAGCAGCAGCACCGCCAGGTCGTCGGTGAGGGCGTCGCCGTTGCGCTCCTCCACCTCGGCCACCACCGCGTCGATCAGGCCCCGGCCGGTCGCGCCCCGGTCGCGCGCCGTGCGGGCCAGCCCGACCAGGCCCTCGGTGCCCAGCCGCTCCGGCGAGCCGTCGCCGACCCGGCCCTCGATCAGGCCGTCGGTGTAGAGCATCAGGCTCCACGCCCCGCCCAGCTCGATCTCGGTGGTCGGCCACTCCGCGCCCGGCAGCAGGCCGAGCGCCGGGCCGTGCGCGTACTCCGGCAGCGCCGCCACCGCGCCGTCGGAGCCGTCGGCGGCCGTGCGGAACAGCAGCGGCGCGGGGTGCCCGGCCAGGTACATGCGCGCGGTGCGCCGCGACGGCGCGACCGTCACCATGCACAGCGTCGTGAAGATCTCCTCGCTGCGCCGCTCGTGGCCCAGCACGGTGTCCAGGATGCCGAGCAGCTGCTCGCCGGTGTGCCCGGCCAGCACCAGCGTGCGCCAGGCCATGCGGAGCTGCACGCCGAGCGCCGCCTCGTCGGGGCCGTGCCCGCACACGTCGCCGATCATCAGGTGCACGGTGCCGTCGGCGGTCTGCACGGTGTCGTAGAAGTCGCCGCCGAGCAGCGCCCGCCGCCGGCCGGGCCGGTAGCGGGTGTGGTGGCGCAGCGCCGGGTCGTCGATCAGCGGCACCGGCAGCAGCCCGCGCTCCAGCCGGGCGTTCTCCCGGCCCACGATGCGGGCCTCCACCAGCCGCCGCTCGGTGCGCTCGGCGCGCTTGCGCTCGATGGCGTAGCGGACCGCGCGGGCCAGCAGCGGCCCGTCGACCTCCTGCTTGACCAGGTAGTCCTCGGCCCCGGCGGCGACGGCGCGGGCGGCGAGGTCGGCGTCGTCCAGCCCGGTCAGCACGACGACGGCGGCGTTGCCCGACAGCTCCAGCACCTGGCGCAGCCCGTCCAGGTGGTCCAGGCCCGGCGCCGACAGGTCCACGATGATGCACTGGGTGCGACGGCCGATCCGGCCGCGGGCGGCCTCCAGGTCGTGGGCGACCGTCATCCGGATGTCCAGGCCGGATTCGGTCAGCATGCGCTCGACCAGGAAGACGTCGGAGGGGTCGTCGTCGATGAGGAGCAGGTCGACCCTGTCCTCCGACCCGGGGGCCATCGGATGTGACTGGTGGCTGATCGTGCTCACAGAGAGGCTTCCGGACTGTAGGCGAGGTGGGGCGCGCTGGCGACGGCCGGGCCGTCCCGAGTGCTCGCGGCGGCGCAGGGCCGGGCCGTCCGGGTCGGACCGCGCCGGGCGGCGGCATTGGCCTAGCCGCCGGAGGTCCCGGCTCAAGGGGCGGAGGAACGTCGCCCCGTCGCCCCCGACTTTAGCGTCTCCGATCGTGGCCACGCATCCCCGCTACGGGTGCGGGACCGTTCCACACCGGCCCTCCGGACGGTCCGCGCCGCGGAAAAATCGCTCGTCCCGGAGCGGGGCGCCTGCATAGCCTGCGCTGTGTGAAGCCTCTGCCGGTGAAAGATCCCGGAACGCCGGATCACCGGTCGCCCGGCCGCTACCTGCGCTGGCTGGTGCGGGTCAACGCCCCGACGGTCGCGGGCGCCGCGGGCCTCGGGGTGGTGTGGATGCTCGCCCAGGCCCTCATGCCCGCCGTGATCGGCCGCGCCATCGACCAGGGCCTGGCCGCCAAGGACGCCGGGGCGCTCGCCCTGTGGTCCGGAGCGCTGCTGGGGCTGGCCGTGGTCCAGGCGACGGCCGGGGTGCTGCGGCACCGGCTGTCGGTGTTCAACTGGCTGGCCAGCGCCTACCGCACCGTCCAGGTGGTCACCCGCCAGGCGACCCGGCTGGGCGCGACGCTGCCCCGGCGGCTCAGCGCGGGCGAGGTGGTCAGCGTCGGGATCTCCGACGTCGTCCACCTCGGCGACGCCGTCGACATCCTGGGCCGGGGCACCGGCGCGGTGGTGGCGATCGTCGCGGTCGCGGCGATCCTGCTGGCCGCCTCCCCGCAGCTCGGCCTGGTCGTGCTGGTCGGCGTCCCGCTGATCCTGCTGCTGGCCGCCCCGCTGCTGCGCCCCTACCGGCGGCGCGAGGACGAGCACCGCGAGCTGGTCGGCCGCCTCAACACCCACGCCACCGACCTGGTGGCGGGCCTGCGGGTGTTGCGGGGCATCGGCGGCGAGGCGCTGTTCGCCGAGCGTTACCGGGCGGAGTCGCAACGGGTGCGGCGCGCGGGCGTCGCGGTGGCGGCGGCCGAGTCGCGGCTGAACGGCGCGGAGGTGCTGCTGCCCGGCCTGCTGATCGCGCTGGTGACGTGGCTGGGCGCGCGCTTCGCCGCCGACGGCGAGATCAGCGTGGGGCAGCTCGTGGCGTTCTACGGGTACGCGGTCTTCCTGATCCAGCCGCTGAAGACGCTGGGCGAGGCCGCCGGGAAGTTCACCAAGGGCCACGTGGCGGCGGGCCGGGTGGTCACGCTGCTGGACATCGAGCCCGAGCTGCCCGCGACCGGCACCGCCCGCCCAGCGGGCCCGGCCGAGCTGGCCGACGCCGCGTCGGGCCTGGTCGTGCGGCCCGGCGTCCTCACCGCCGTCGCCGCCGCCGACCCGCGCGACGCCCAGGCCATCGCCGACCGCCTGGGCCGCTACGCCGACGGCGAGGTCACCTACGGCGGCGTCCCGCTGCACGAGGTGGCCGACCTGCGCGAACGCGTGCTGGTCGCGGTGAACGAGGACCGCCTGTTCTCCGGCCCGCTCGCCGCCTCCCTCCTCCCGCCCTCCGTCCGGCCCGGTCGTGACGTTCTCGCGGACGCCCTGGAGGTCGCCGACGCCCAGGACATCGTCGCCACGGTCGGCGCGGACTCCCACGTCGCCGAGGCGGGGCGCGAGTTCTCCGGCGGCCAGCAGCAGCGCCTCCGGCTGGCCCGCGCGCTGGCCGCCGACCCGGAGGTCCTGGTGCTGGTCGAGCCCACCAGCGCCGTCGACGCCCACACCGAGGCCCGCATCGCCGACCGCCTGCGCACCGCCCGGCCCGGCCGCACCACGCTGGTGTGCACCACCAGCCCGCTGCTGCTGGACCGCGCCGACCGCGTCGCCTACGTCGAGAACGGAGCGGTCGTGGCCGAGGGCACCCACCGGGACCTGCTGGAGACCACGCCCCGCTACGCCGCCGCCGTCACCCGAGGAATCTGAATGAGCACCCAGACCCTGCCGGTGGCGACACCGGCGCAGGTACGGGCCTACGCCCGGCGGCTCACGCTGCGACATCCCCGCGCGCTCGCCGGGGCGCTGGCCCTGCACGCCCTGGCGGCCGTCACCGGGCTGGTCGCGCCGCGCCTGCTCGGCGACCTGGTCGAGAGCGTCTCGCGCGGCCACGCCGCCATCGACCAGGCGGGCCTGGCCATCGCCGCCTTCATGATCGCGCAGGGCGTGCTGACCTGGCTGGCCTACTACGCCTCGGCGCGGCTCGGCGAGCGTGTCCTCGCCGAGCTGCGCGAGGAGTTCGTGGACCGGGTGCTGGCCCTGCCGCTGTCCACCGTGGAGCGCGCGGGGACCGGCGACCTGGTGAGCCGCACCTCGCGGGACGTGGAGGCCCTCGGCACCAGCGTGCGCTACGCCCTGCCCGAGACGCTGATCGCCGTGGTCGTGACGGCGTTCACCGCCGGGGCGCTGGTGCTGACCGGCCCGCTGGTGGCCGTGCCGTGCCTGATCGCGGTGCCGGTCCTGTGGGGCGTCATGCGCTGGTACCTGCCCCGGGCCCGCACCGGCTACCTGCGCGAGAACGCGACGTGGGCGCAGCTCACCGACGGCCTGGCCGAGACCGTGCACGGCGCGCGGACCGTCGAGGCGCTGGGCCTGGCCGACGAGCGGCACCGGCGCGGCGACGCCGACATCGCCCGCACCTGGGCGGCCGAGCGCTACACGCTGCGCCTGCGCATGGTGCTGTACCCGTTCGTTGAGATCGGCTTCGTGCTGCCGGTGGCGGCGACGCTGCTGGTCGGCGGCCTGTTCTACCTGAACGGCATGGCGACGCTCGGCCAGGTGACGGCCGCGACGCTCTACGTGCAGCAGCTCGCCGGGCCGATCGAGATGTTGCTGACCTGGTTGGACGAGCTCCAGGTCGGCGGGGCGTCGCTGGCGCGCATCCTGGGCGTGGGGAACGTCCCGCCGGACCGCGAGCCCGACGAGGCGCGGCCGAAGGGGGAGAAACTGACCGCCTCCGGCGTCCGCTACGCCTACCGCCCCGGCCACGACGTGCTGCACGACGTGAGCCTGGAGCTGGAGCCGGGGGAGCGGCTGGCGATGGTCGGCCCGAGCGGCGCGGGCAAGTCCACGCTGGGCCGCCTGCTGGCGGGGGTGGACGGGCCGCGCGCCGGGACGGTCACCGTGGGCGCGGAGGGCGGCGCCGTCCCGCTGGTGGGCCTGCCGCTGGACGAGCTGCGCGGCCACGTCGCGCTGGTCACCCAGGAGCACCACGTGTTCCAGGGGACGTTGCGCGACAACCTGGTGATGGCGCGTCCCGGCGCGTCCGACGCCGACGTCGCGGCCGCGCTGGAGGCCGTCGACTGGGACGGCCCGCCGCTGGAGACCGACGTCGGCTCGGGCGGGGCGGCCCTGTCCCCGGCGCAGGCGCAGCAGCTCGCCCTGGCCCGCCTGGTGCTGGCCGACCCGCACACGCTGGTGCTGGACGAGGCGACCTCGCTGCTGGACCCGAGGGCGGCGCGCCGCCTGGAACGTTCGCTGGCGGCGGTCCTGGACGGCCGCACGGTGGTCGCGATCGCGCACCGCCTGCACACCGCCCACGACGCCGACCGCGTGGCGGTGGTGGAGGACGGCCGCATCAGCGAGTTGGGCACGCACGAGGAACTGCTGGCCGCGGGCGGTTCCTACGCGGCCCTGTGGTCCTCCTGGCACGGCGACCAGGCCTCCGCGGCCTCCCGGGCAGAGTAGTCCCACTAGTCGTTCGGGGGCCGACGGGCAAGGGGAGATGCCGCTTGCCGAAGGCCAGCCTGTGGTCACCGCACGGCTCTTGGGGGCGGAGTTTTCCCTTGGTTACCGTACGAGTCCGAGAAGTCGCACTGAGTTGACCAAAGTGCACTTCTCGCCGGGTTTGCTCGAACCCGGAGGCCAGCGACGAAGGGACTTCCATGGGCAACGCCACCACCACCGGTGTCTGGCCGTCGATGACCACCACCCCGCCCGGCCAGGCCGGCCTGGGCACCGACCACGTGACCTGGGGGCAGCCCGTCGGCGGCGGCAAGAGCGGCTACGTCTTCCGGGGCGGGGCCGTGCCGGTGCGCACCGACGGGACCGAGTTCACGCTGGGCACCTTCACCCACGAGAACTTCCCGATCGTGGCGATGCCGCAGCCGCAGTTCGACGTGGACCTGAAGGTGCAGGTGACGTTCGAGGACGGCACCGCCGCCGACTTCAGCTTCCGCTTCCACCACAACGAGACCCCCAACAACGGCCCCGCGCCCGACGACATCGTGGACCTGCCCGCCTTCGTCTCGCCCGAGACCGTCACCATCGACGGCGAGGTCTACGGCGTGGTCATCAGCGGCTTCAAGCAGAACGGCCGGGTCGTCCGGCAGTTCATCAGCCCGGAGAACGGCGCCAACAGCGCCGACGTGGTCGCCATCCTCGCCCGCGCCGGCCGCCCGGACGTGCACATCACCACCGTGCGCAACAAGGGCGAGGTCAAGACCACCCAGGCCGACGAGTTCATCGAGATCGTCAACCGGGGGACCGTGGCCGCCAACATCTCCGGCTGGGTCGTCGGCGCCGACGACCGGGGGCAGGACTTCGTCTTCCCGCCCGGCACGGTCCTCCAGCCGGGCCAGAAGATCCGCATCTACACCAACGAGGTCCACCCCGAGTGGGGCGGCTTCTCCTACGGCAGCAAGCGCCCGATCTGGAACGACAAGGGCGACCTGGCCAAGCTCCGCGACACCGGCGGCAACGTGGTCTCGGAGTTCGGCTACGGAGACCGCGCGCCCACCCCGTAAGCCCGGTTGAGAACACGTTCAGGGCGAGGACGGGAGGCGTCCTCGCCCTGAACGGTTAGGCCAGGTTGCTCTTCAGGAAGTCCACCTGGAGGTGCAGCAGGTTCTCGGCGACGATCTCCTGCGGCGTCATGTGCGTCACGCCCGACAGCGGCAGCACGGTGTGCGGGCGGCCCGCCGCCAGCAGCGCCGACGACAGGCGCAGCGTGTGGGCCGCCACCACGTTGTCGTCGGCCAGGCCGTGGATCAGCAGCAGGGGCCGGGTCAGCTTCGGGGCCATGTCGATCAGCGAGTTGGCCGTGTAGGTCTCCGGGTCCTCGTCGGGGTGGCCGAGGTAGCGCTCGGTGTAGTGGGTGTCGTACAGCAGCCAGTCGGTCACCGGGGCGCCCGAGACGGCGGCGTGGAAGACGTCGGGCCGGGCCAGCACCGCCAGGGCCGCCAGCCAGCCGCCGAACGACCAGCCGCGGATGCCGACCCGGTCGAGGTCCAGCGCGGCCGGGTGCCGCCGGGCCGCCTCCTCCAGCGCGGTGATCTGGTCCTCCAGGACCGGGGTGACGAAGTCGCCGTGCACGGCGCGCTCGAAGACCGGACCCCGGCCGGGGGTGCCGCGGCCGTCGGCGATGACCACCGCGAAGCCCTGGTCGGCCAGCCACTGCGCCTCGTTGTAGGCGCGGCGGGCGGCCAGGACGCGCTGGGCGTGCGGCCCGCCGTAGGGGTCCATCAGCACCGGCAGGCGGCCGTGCGACGGCTCCCAGCCGGTGGGCAGGATGACCGCCGTGCGGATCTCGCGCTCCCCGGCCTTCAGCAGTTCGACCTTGGGCGTGATCACCGGCGTCTCGGCGCGGGAGGCGATCGGGTGCACGGCCGATCCGGTGCGGACCTCGGTGACCGGCGCGCCCTCGTCCAGCCGCGAGCCGGTGACCAGGGTGACGCCGCCGGAGCGCTGGCCGCCGAACACGCCCTGCCCCTCGCTGAGCCTGGTCAGCCCCTCCGGCGTGTAGGACCACAGGTGGATCTCGGTGGGCTCCTCGGAGGCGGTGAACAGGATCTCCTCGCCGTCCACGCCCAGCACCGCGCGCACCTGGAGGCCGCCGGGGGTGACCGGCTCGCCCGCCACGGTGATCCGGCGGGTGTCGGTCTCGCGGTCCTCGACGATCCAGACCAGGTCGCCGCGGCCGGTGCGGGCGGGCAGGCCCGGCACGACCTCGGTCCACACCGGGTCGTGCCCGGTGTGCAGCAGGCTGGTCTCGCCGCCGGTCGTGTCGACCTTCAGCACGCGCTGGGTGCGCTGGTCGCGGGACTGCACGACGATCAGCAGGCCGTGCCGGTCCCAGTGGGTGGTGACGACGTAGGGGAACTCGCCGCGGTCCCAGGCGACGCCGACGCGGCCGCCGTCCACCTTGAGCAGCACCAGCGACACGATCGCGTTGGGGGTGCCGGCCGCCGGGTAGGCCATCTCGGTCGCGGGGCGCTCGGGGTTGGCCGGGTCGGCGATGTTCCAGCGCAGCACGGGCGTCTCGTCGACCCGGGCGACCAGCAGCGAGCCGCCGTCGGGCGACCACCAGTAGCCGCGCATCCGGTCCATCTCCTCGGCGGCGATGAACTCGGCGAGGCCGTAGGAGATCTGCTCGGTCTCGGGCTGCACCAGCGCGCGGTCGTCGGAGCCGTCGGTGCCGATCACGCGCAGGGTGCGGCCCGACACGTAGGCGACCGTGCGCCCGGCCGGGTCCAGGCGCGGGTCGAACACCGGGGTCTGGACGGGCAGGCTCCGGACCTGGGCGGTGGCGAGGTCGGCGAGGAAGAGCTGGCCGCCGAGGGTGAACACGGCCTGCCTGGCGTCGCGATCGAGGTGGTAGCCGACGATGCCGCCGGCGGACTCGCGGGCGCGCTCGCGCCGGGCGCGCTCCTCGGCGGGCAGTTCGGCCTCGCCGGGCACGTCCAGCGCCGTGGGGTCGGCGATCAGGCGCTCCTCGCCGGTGGCGTTGTCCAGCGTCCACAGGCAGGTGACGGGGTCGTCGCCGGCCTTGGTGCGGAGGAAGGCCGTGAACGCGCCGTCGGGCGCGATCTGGAAGGCGCGCGGGGCGCCGAGGGTGAACCGGCGCGTACGGGCACTCTGCCGCGGATAGCTGATGCTCATGACACCTGAGTTTGCCAGCAGGGACCCACTGGTCATGGCCCGGGGAATTTTGTCGCTAATGCCCCCTTATGCGGCCCGAAAGGATCTTTCCGGGACCCGCCCGACACGCCGGAGCCCCCGCGACGACGGGGTTGGGCCCCGCCCACGGGGAACGACCCCATGATCGAGCGCGGCCTCGCGTAAGCTCAGGGCTTCCCCCCGAAGCTCGTCGTAGGTGTCGAAGGAGTTGTCCATGCCGGAACTACAGCCGGGTGATCCCCGGCGGCTGGGTTCCTACGAACTGCTCGAACGCCTGGGCGAGGGCGGGCAGGGCGTCGTCTACCTGGGCGTGGACCCCTCGGGTTCCAAGGCGGCGATCAAGCTGCTGCGCGCCGACCTGACCGAGGACGCCTCGGCGCGCAACCGCTTCGTCCGGGAGGCGCAGGCGGCCAAGCAGGTCGCGCGCTTCTGCACCGCCCAGGTGCTGGAGGCCGACGTCGCGGGCGACCAGCCCTACATCGCCAGCGAGTACGTGCCCGGCCCGTCGTTGTACCGGCAGATCACCCAGGAGGGCCCGATCACCGGGGCCGGGCTGGAGCGGCTGGCGATCGGCACCGCGACCGCGCTGGTGGCCATCCACCAGGCCGGGATCGTGCACCGCGACTTCAAGCCGCACAACGTGATCATGGCGCCGGACGGGCCGCGCGTGATCGACTTCGGCATCGCGCGCGCCCTGGACGTCGGCCAGACCGCCGCCACCAAGGCGATCGGCACCCCCTCCTACATGGCCCCCGAGCAGGTGGCCGGGGCGCAGCTCACCGAGGCCGTGGACGTGTGGGCGTGGGCCGCCACCATGGTCTTCGCCGCCACCGGGCGGCCGCCCTTCGGCGACGACACCGTGGTCGCGGTGATCAACCGCGTGATGCACGAGCCGCCGTCGCTGGACGGCGTCCCGGCCGACCTGCACCCGCTGCTGGCGGCGTGCCTGGTCAAGGAGCCCGAGCGGCGGCCCACCGCGCAGCAGATCATGATGACGCTGATCGGCAGCGGCCCCGGCGCGCAGACCCGCGCCGACGACTCCGCGCAGGCCACCGCGATGCTCGGCGAGGGCGCGCACATGGCCGCCGGGGTCGCGCCGCTGCCCTACACGACCCAGCCCGCCCAGCCGGTGGGCGGCACCCAGCGCGTCTCGCCGCAGGACTACACCGGCACGCTGCCCCCGGCCCCCGGCTACGGCCAGCCCGGCGGCGGCGGTGGCGGTGGCGGGCACCGCCGCTACGAGCCCGAGCGCAACTCCTCCAAGTGGCCGATCGTGGCGGCCGTCGCCGCGATCGTGGTGCTGGCGCTGGTGGTGGGCCTGGTGATGGCGACCCGCGGCGACAAGACCCCGGCCGGGGAGGAGTCGCCCGCGCCCACCAACAGCTCCGTCTCCACCGAGGACGAAGAACCCGGGCAGGAGACGTCCGAGGCCCCCGAGACGCCACGCGAGACGACGCCGCGCCGCACGCAGCCCACCCGGCCGCGGACCACGCCGCCGTCCACGCAGCCGGAGACCGAGACGCCGACCCAGCCCGAGCCGTCGACCCCGCCCACGCGTCCCAGCGCGCCTTCCCCCGGCACCGGTGGCGGCGGCGACACCACCCCGCCCGGCGACGGCGGTGACAACGGCGGCAACAACAACGACAACGGCGGCGCGAACGGCGGCGCCAACGGCGGCCAGCGGAACGGCGCGTTCGGCGGCGACCTCTCCGGAGGCGGCCGCTGACCACGGCGGGTCGGCGGGCTGAGTACGCTCGGGGACTATGACCGACCCGCGCATCCTGTTCGTCCACGCCCATCCGGACGACGAATCCATCGGGACGGGGGCGACCATGGCCAGGTACGCGGCCGAGGGCGCCCACGTCTGCCTCGTCACCTGCACGCTGGGTGAGGAGGGCGAGGTCATCCCCGCCGACCTGCGGCACCTGGCCTCCGACAAGGAGGACCGGCTCGGCGAGCACCGGATCGGCGAGCTGGACGCGGCGTGCGCGGCGCTGGGCGTGCGCGACCACCGCTTCCTGGGCGGGGCCGGGCGCTGGCGCGACTCGGGCATGATGGGCGCGCCCACCAACGACGACCCGCGCTGCTTCTGGCGGGCCGGCCTCGACGAGGCCGCCGGGGAGCTGGTGAAGGTCGTCCGCGAGGTCCGGCCGCAGGTGATCGTCACCTACGACGAGCGCGGCAACTACGGCCACCCCGACCACATCCAGGCGCACCGGGTCGCGCGCCGGGCCTACGAGCTGGCCGCCGACCCCGCGCACGAGGACGGCGGCGAGCCCTGGAAGGCCGCCAAGTTCTACGCCTACGCCACCCCGCGCACCGTGCTGGCCCGCGCCATCGCGGTGATGCGCGAGGCCAGGCTGCCGTTCCCGCGCGTGGCGGGGCTGGACGAGCTGGGCTCGGGCGTGCCCGACGGCGAGGTCACCACGGCCGTGGACGCCCGCGCCCACCTGCCCGCCAAGATCGCGGCGCTGCGCGCGCACCGCACGCAGATCACCGTGGCCCCCGACGAGGTCGGGCCCTACTTCGCGCTGTCGAACAACCTGGGCCAGCAGGCGTTCGGCACCGAGTACTTCATCCTGCTGGACGGCGAGCGCGGCGCGGCCGGGCCGGGCGGCCGCGAGACCGACCTGTTCGCCGCGCCCGCCTCGTGATCGGCTGGATACCCTGACGGGCGTGGACGACAGCGACGAACCCCCGGTGATCCTGGACGAGGAGCAGCCCCCGGCGGGCGCGACGGCGGACGGCCCCCGGGCCGAGACGCCCGTGGACGCCTTCGTGTCCGGCGCGGCCTACGCGGCGCTGGCCCTGCTGGCGCTGGTGGTGGCCGTGCTCGGCGCGTTCGCCCAGGACTGGACGCTGGGCTCGGTGCCGGTCGCCGCGATCGGCCTGGTGGCGGCGAACTTCGTCTTCGTGCGGCTGGCGGGCTGGGCGATGGGGGCGCGGCTCGGCGCGGTGATCCCGGCGGTGGTGTGGTCGCTGGTGGTGTTCCTGCTCTCGGTCCAGCGCCCGGAGGGCGACCTGGTGATCCCGGGCACCACGCCCGGCTACGTGTTCATCGTCGGCGGCATGGTCGCGGCCGTGATCGCGGCGGGCACCACGCCCACCCGGCGCCCGGCCGGGGACTGGCTGACCCGGGGCATCGGTCCTACCCGTGGGTAGGGTGAGGGCATGCAGCCCCCCGCCGACCTGGTCCCGCTCCCGGTGGACCCGGTGCTGTTCCGGCAGGTGACCGGCCGGTTCGCCACCGGCGTGGCGATCGTGACGACGGCCGCCGGGGGCGCCGACCACGCGATGACGGTGAACTCCTTCACCTCGGTCTCGCTGGACCCGCCGCTGGTGCTGGTCTGCGTGGACCGCGCCTCCCGCTTCCACGGCGCGGTGCTGGACAGCGGCCTGTGGGCGGTGTCGGTGCTGGGCGCCGGGCAGCGCGCGGCCGCCGAGCGTTTCGCGACCCGGGGCCGCCCGCTGGAGGGCCAGTTCGCCGACTGGCCGCACCACCGCGGGGCGGGCACCGGCGCGGTGCTCCTGTCGGGGTCGCTGGCGACGATCGAGTGCCGCACCCACGCCGTGCACGACGGCGGCGACCACGCCATCGTGGTCGGGCGGGTCCTCGATCTGGACCTGCCCGACCCCGACGGCGCGCCGCTGGTCTTCCACGC
Organism: Actinomadura hibisca NBRC 15177; assembly: GCF_001552635.1. Lineage (GTDB taxonomy): Bacteria > Actinomycetota > Actinomycetes > Streptosporangiales > Streptosporangiaceae > Spirillospora > Spirillospora hibisca. The sequence goes on from NZ_BCRO01000019.1 coordinate 202,521, forward strand.
GGGGACCTACCGCGCGATCGCTTGATCCTCGCTCTTGGCGTCGGGGGCGGGCGCCTTGTAGGCGCGCACGCCCAGGCACGCGGCCGCGCCGAGCAGCACGGCCGCGACCGGCACCAGCATGGTCGGCTTCATCGCGTCCACGAACCCGTGCGTGAACACCTGCCCGGCCAGCTCCTGGACGCGGTGCGCGACCTCGGCGGGCATCCCGGGCGGCGGTTGCTGGGCCGCGCCGTGCTGGCCCGCCCCGACCTCCAGCCCGCCCTTGGCGGCCTGCGCGAAGCCGTCCACGAACCGCTCGCGGGCGTCGGCGGGCAGCGCCTCGGACCGCTCGACGGCCTGCGTCTTCAGCGACGAGGCGAGCTGGCTCTGCAACACCGCGCCCACGACCGCGCCGCCGAGCACCGACCCGACCTGCCGCATGGTGTTGTTGACGCCCGAGGCGGCCCCGGCCAGCGCGGGCGGGACGTTGCGGGTGGCCTCGGTGGCCATCGGCGCGAACACCCCGCCGATGCCGATCCCGGTCAGGATCAGGGCGGGCAGGAACGCCGCCCAGGGCGTGTCCACCTCGGCGATCGCCAGCGTCCACAGGGTGCCGGCCGCGTACAGGGTGAGCCCGCCCATCAGCAGGAACCGGCCGCCGATCTTGTCGGCGAGCCGCCCGGCCACCGGGGCCAGGAACATCGACACCACCGACGAGGGCGCCATCACCAGCCCGGCCTTCAGCGCGCTGAAGCCCAGCACCGACTGCATGTAGATCGTCATCGGCAGGAACACGCCGATCATGCCGACCGACACCGTCGCGCCGACGAAGTTCAGGATCGCGAAGTTGCGGTCGCGGAACAGCGCGAACGGCACCAGCGGCTCGTTGTCCTGCATCCGGCGCTGCTGGAGCAGGAACACCCCGAGCAGCACGGCGGCGGCGGCGAGCAGCCCCCAGATCCAGCCGGCCCACTCGTACTTCTGGCCCTCGGTGAGCGCGAAGGTGAGGCACAGCAGCGCGGCCGAGGCCAGCAGCACGCCGGTCACGTCGAAGCGGTGCCGGACGGTGCGGGTGTGGCCGGACAGGATCGGCACCGCCATCGCCAGCACCAGCACGCCGATCGGCAGGTTCACGAAGAAGATCCACCGCCAGTCCAGCGAGGTGACCAGCAGGCCGCCGATGGTCGGCCCGGCGATGGTGGACACCCCGGCGATCGCGCCCCAGATCCCGAGCGCCGCGCCGCGCTTGGCGGGCGGGAACGTCGCGATGATGATCGACATGGTCTGCGGCATCAGCATCGCCGCGCCCACGCCCTGCACGGCGCGCGCCGCGATGAGCTGGGCGGGGTCCTGGGCCAGGCCGCAGGCCAGGCTGGCCAGGGTGAACACGATCACCCCGGCGATGAACAGGTTCTTCTTGCCCCACAGGTCGCCGAGCCGGCCGCCGGTGATCACCAGTACGGCCAGCACCAGCGTGTAGACGTTGGTCACCCACAACACCTGGTCCAGCGAGGCGCCGAGCTTCTCGGTGATGCTGGGGATGGCGATGTTGACGATGGTCAGGTCCAGCAGGGTCATGAAGAAACCCAGGGACAGCGTGAGCAGGACGGCCCACGGGTTGCCGCGCCACTTGGTCATGAGTCCTCCCCCGGGGGGACGTCGATACGGGTGGAGACGGCGCCGGGCTCCCAGTCGAGGCGGCCGGCGCCGATGTCGTCGATGAGCGACGACACGTAGTCGAGTTCGGTGCGCAGCTGGGCGATCTTCAGCTCCTGGTCCAGCAGCAGGTGCCGTTCCAGGTGGCGCTTGCGCAGCGCGTCGTTGGCGGCCCGCTCGCCGACCAGCCGGGCCTCCAGCGCCACCGCGCGGGTGCGCAGGCAGGCCAGCGTCTCCTGCGGGGGCAGCAGCGTGACCAGCGCCAGCGCGGCGCCGATCATCGGGTACTCCTCGTCCGGCCGGGTGATCAGGTCGGCGAGCCGGTCCAGCGCGGCGTCGCGCCCCCGCTCGGTCACCGCGTAGACGGTGCGCTCGGGACGGCGGCCCTCCCGGCTGGTCTCCAGCGGCTCGATGAGACCGTTCGCGGCCAGCCGGTCCACGGTGTTGTAGAGCGCGCCGTGGGTGAGCTTGACGGCCTGGTCGTAGGCGCGGGTGCGGATGCGCTGCTGCATCTCGTAGGGATGCAGTGGCTCGTCGCAGAGCATCCGCAGGACGGTCAGCGCGAGCGGGGTCAGGGGACGGGCCACGAAACGTCCTTCCGTCGTCATAGTCGGTTCGGATTGGTCCACTTAGACTAATCCTTATCGACTGATAGCGCATCTTTCATGGTGGGAGCCCTGGCGGGCCGCCAACGGGTCGCCAAATGAGGCCATGGTCGAGCGCGGCGGCGGGTCCCGCGCGGCCGGGCTGGCCTAGCGTCCCCTCCCGTCGGGCGGAGTTGAGGGGGCTCATGCGGGTCGGGGTGTCGGGCAAGGGGCTGGACCACGGTGCCGGGTACGCGCGTGCGCTGTACGAACGGCTGCGGCCGCTCGGCGTGCAGGCCGGGCCGCTGGTGCCGCCGGGCGGGCGCGGGGCGGCGCGGCCGCTGTCGTACGCGCTGGCCGACGGCCTGGTGTGGCCCCGGACGGCGGCGGTGGACCTGCTGCACTATCCGGCCGACACCGGCGCGCTGGTCCCGGCGCGCGTGCCGGTGGCCGCGACGGTGCACGGCCTGCCGCCATGCCCGTCGTCGCGTGGCGCGGGGCTGCGGCGCACGCTGGGCGAGCGCCTGTGGTTGCGGCGGGTCGGCGGCGTCACCCGCGTCGCCGACGCGGTGATCACCGCCTCGGAGTTCTCCGCGCGGGAGATCCACCGGACGTTCGGGGTGCCCGCGCGGCGGCTGCACGTGATCCCGCACGGTGTGGACACCGGCCGCTTCCACCCGGGCGACGAGGGGGACGCGGCGCTGCTGGAGCCGTTGGGGCTGCCGCAGGGGTTCGTGCTGTTCCTGGGCTCGCCCGCGCCGCGCCGGAACGTGCCGCTGCTGATCGAGGCGACCGCCCGCCTGGGCGTCCCTCTGGTGGCGGCGGGGGTAGCGACGACCGGGGACGAGCCGGTCGTGCGCGCGCTGGCCGCCGCTCCGCACGCGCGATGGCTCGGAAAGATCCCTGACGAGCTGGTCGCGCCGCTGCTGCGCGCCGCGGCCGTGCTGGCGCTCCCGTCGTCCCACGAGGGGGCCGGGTGGCCGGTGCTGGAGGCGATGGCGTGCGGCACCCCGGTGGTCGTCTCCGACCGGGGCGTGCTGCCGGAGGTCGCCGGGGGAGCGGCGCGGACCGTGCGGAGCCTGACCGTCGGGGGCCTGGCCGCCGCGCTGGCCGCGGTGCTGGCGGACGAGTCGTACGCGGTCGGGCTGCGCGAGCAGGGATTCGGCCATGTCCGCCGCTTCACCTGGGAAGAGGCCGCGCGGCGGCACCTTGAGGTGTTCCGCGCCCTGGTGGGCTGATTCCTGTCTCGCGCACGCCCGCCTGCGTGGGCGCTACCGGCGCGGGGCGTCCTGCGGCGGTGCGGGCAGCAACATCCCCGTCATGCCCTCCAGCCGCCCGATCGCCTTGTGCAGGTACCAGGCCGACTCCGCCCAGCGGCCGCGCGCCGCCGCCTTCGCCGCGCCGCCCAGCGGGCGGACGAGCACGCGGGCGCATCCGTAACCGTCGTAGTAGCGTCGGTAGACGCGGCCGGTGCCGCGCGCGTCGTGCCGGGCCCTGGCATGGTGGGCGGGGCCGGGGGCGTCCGGGTCGTGGCCGAACGCGCCGACCTCCGGGTCGAACACGATCGTCTTTCCGGCGCGCAGGCCGCGCAGCAGCAGGTCCGTCTCGGCGCCCGACTGCCAGGGCGTGTCGCAACCCGCGCCGAGGCCCTCGTCGAAGCCGCCGACCGCGCGCAGGAACCCGGTCCGGAACAGGCAGGCCCCGATGGCGGCCCGCGTCCAGACGGTGCGGGCGTCGAGCGGGCCGGGGCCGTCCGCGCCGGCGCCGGGCCGGGCGTCGTCGCCCTCGGCGTCCAGCATGCGGCCCGACAGCACGTCCACCGGCGGGGCCAGTACCCGCACGCCCGCCTCGAAGGCGTCCGGCGGGTACCAGGTGTTCTCGTCGGCGAACACCACGATGTCGATCGGGTGGGGCTCGGACTCCGGCTCGGGGGCCTGGCCGCCCGCGCCGACCATGACCGGCAGCGGGACGTCCTCGTACAGCGGGCGGCGCGGTTGCGGCGGGACGGCGGGGACGCCGGCGAGCATGGCGTCCAGCGTGCCGAGCGGGTCGGGGCGGGCGACGGCGGCGGCGTCCAGCACGCCCAGCCTGACCAGCCCGGCGTTGCGCGCGGCGGACGTCCCGTGCGGCGCGGCGGTCCGGCGCACCGGCAGCCGGACGGCGTGCCGCTCGACCACCGCGCGCGTCCTGCCGTCGCCGCCCCCGTCCATCACCAGCACCTGGGCCGGGGGCAGGGTCTGCCCGGTCAGTGACAGCAGCAGCCGGTCCAGGAGCTGGGGGCGGCCGAGGGTGGTGACGATGACCGCGATGTGCGGTGAGCGGGGTGCGGAGGACATGCCGATCATTGTGAAAGCCCAGGTCGCCCCGGGTCCGCTACCCGAAAAAGGCGTGTCGCGGCGAACCGCCGCATTCGCGGGTGGAGCGGGCGACCGCCGGGCTTCCCCGCCCGGCGGCCGTCCGGGTCCGTCAGCCCTTGAGGGCGATCTCCAGCTGGTCCAGCGCCCAGTCCAGGTCCTCGCGGCTGATGGTCAGCGGCGGGGCGAGGCGCAGCGTGGTCTCGTGCGTCTCCTTGGCGAGCACGCCCAGGTCCATGAGCCGCTCGCTGACCGGACGCGCCTTGCCGTGCAGCTCGACGCCCGCCCACAGGCCCCGGCCCCGGATCTCGCGGACCAGGTCGCCGGGCAGCGCGCCCAGCCGCCGGTGCATGTGCGCGCCCAGCTCGCGGGAGCGCTCCTGGAACTCGCCGGTCCTCAGGATGGCGACGACCTCGCGGCCGATCGCGCAGGCCAGCGGGTTGCCGCCGAAGGTGGAGCCGTGCTGGCCGGGCTTGAACACCCCGAGCACGTCGGAGTCGGCGACCACCGCCGACACCGGCATGATGCCGCCGCCCAGCGCCTTGCCGAGGATGTAGACGTCGGGGACGACGTTCTCGTGGTCGCAGGCGAAGGTCTCGCCGGTGCGGCCCAGCCCCGACTGGATCTCGTCGGCGATCATCAGCGAGCCGTTGGCGGTGCACAACTCCCGCACCGCCGACAGGAAGCCGCTCGGCGGCACGTTCACCCCGGCCTCGCCCTGGATCGGCTCGACCAGCACGCCCACGGTGGACCCGTCCATGGCCGCCCGCAGCGCCTCGACGTCGCCGTAGGGCACGGTGCGGAAGCCCGGCGTGTAGGGGCCGTAGGACGCCTTGGCGTCGGCGTCGGTGGAGAAGCTGATGATCGTGGTGGTGCGGCCGTGGAAGTTGCCCTCGAAGGTGATGATGTTGGCCTGGTCGGCGGGCACCCCCTTGACCTCGTAGCCCCACTTGCGCGCGGTCTTCAGCGCGGTCTCGACGGCCTCGGCGCCGCTGTTCATCGGCAGGACCATGTCCTTGCCGCACATGTCGGCCAGCTCGGCGACGAACGGGCCGAACTGGTCGTGGTCGAAGGCCCGGCTGACCAGGGTGACCCGGTCGAGCTGCTGCTTGGCCGCCTCGGTCAGCCGCGGGTTGCGGTGCCCGAAGTTGACCGCCGAGTAGGCGGCCAGCATGTCCAGGTAGCGGCGGCCGTCCACGTCGGTGACCCAGGCCCCGTCGGCCTCGGCGATGACGATCGGCAGCGGGTGGTAGTTGTGCGCGCTGTGCTTCTCGGACAACGCCCGCAGCTCATCGGATCGCGGCAACGTGACTCCTTCGCCCTGATCGGCCCGGCCGGGTGGCCGGGGTCGCTGAAGACACCGGAGGTGGCCGGTGCCGAGGGGGGTGGGCGGGCCGCGCGAACCGGTGGGCGGCGACCCTGCACTCAGCGTATGTTCGGGATCAACCAGCGACCAATGACGAAAGCCGACTTGGGGGGAGATATTTGTTGCGTCTTGACGAGCTCGACCGACGAATCGTTGCGCAGCTCCTGGAGGACGGGCGCGCCTCGTACGCCCAGGTCGGCGACCGGGTCGGCCTGTCGGCCCCGGCGGTCAAGCGCCGGGTGGACCGCTTGCGCGCCGACGGCGTGATCACCGGCTTCGCGGCCGTGGTGGAACCGGCCGCGCTGGGCTGGACCACCGAGGCCTTCATCGAGATCTTCTGCACCGGGGCGACCTCCCCCGACGAGATCTACTCCAGCATCCGGCGGCATCCCGAGGTGGTCGCCGCCTACACCGTCAGCGGCGACGCCAGCGCCCTGGTGCACGTGCGGGTCCGCGACATCCAGCACCTGGAGCAGGCGCTGGAGCGGCTGCGCCGGGAGGACAACATCACCGCCACCAAGACGGCGATCGTGTTGTCGCGGCTGATCGGCCGGCCGATCGACGCGCCCGCGCAGGACACGGCGGCGGCCTCCTGACCAGGCGGTCCGGGGCCGCCACGCCCTAGGCACGGCCCGCCGGTCAGCGGCGGGCCGCGCTCCGCCAGACCGTCAGGTCCAGTTTGACCGCGCTGGTGCTCCGCGCGCTCCTGACGGCGACCAGGGCCACCAGACCGTTCTTGCCGGTGACGCACAGCTTGCCGCGCACCGCCCCGGGCCTGATCCGCTCGACGCGGGCGGTGCTGGCGAGGCAACCCTTGGCGTCGGCGGAGCGGCCGGAGGCCAGGGGGCCCATCTGGTGCAGGTCGGTGTCCAGGTAGCCGTTCCGGAAGAACAGGTCGGCCTGCGCCTTGTTGCGGCGGTTCTGGGCGGCACTGGTGGTGACGAGCCTGCGGGGCCGCTTGGGGCTGTTCAGGAAGGACACGAAGGAGCCGTTGGGCAGGCTGACGGCGCGGTAGGTGCCGACCTTCTCGAACGGTCCGGTCGGGATGGACGAGGGTTTGCGGGACGAGTCGCCCATGTTGCTGATCATCCAGCCCGACACCGACGTGACGAGCAGCGGGAGCGCCACGCTGGCGACGCAGCCGAGGGCGCAGCCGGACTTCCAGCCGAAGCGGGGGCGGTTCGCCGGGCGTCGCGGGGCGGGCCGTTGGGACCGGGGCTCGGGCCGTCGGGGCGAACGCGCGGGCCGTTGGGGCGGCGAGTTCTCGGTCCAGGGGAGGGGGTCGGCCTGGGGGAGGGCGGACGTGCGGGTCTGAGAACGGCGGGAACTGGCGGCGGACTGTTTCTTCTTCCGGGCAGACCCGGCCGGGGTTCCGTTCAGCAGCCCTCGGACGATCCGGGCCTGCGAGCGCGCGCCCGCCAGCTCCAGCAGCCGGGCCATGGTGTCGAGCGCCTGCCGGGCTTCGACGGCGCTGAACGCGTCGGCGTCGAAGTCGTGGGCGTAGGCATTGCCGACGTCGCGGAGCTCGGAGGCCAGCGACAGGCCGGGCCGGGGCAGCGCGGGCTTGAAGATCTCGCGCTCCTCGGTGATCATCCGCAGCAGGAACCGGACGTCGCCCAGGCCGTAACCGCGCTTGCCGCCGCCGAATCTGGCGGTGTCGCGGCGCTGCTTCTCGGCGATCCAGTCGGTTCCCCAAGCGGCGGCCATGGTGCGCTCGACGAAGGGCCGCAGCCCCCGCTGCAACTGCTCCAGCCCCTGGCCCACCAGATCCCGACCGCCCACCGCGCCCGCCTCCCACCGCCGATGACCAGTGGAGAGAGTAGGGCAAACCACCGCGTCCGGGCGGCCTAGAAGACGAAGGTGAGCATGAAGACGAGGGCGAGGAGCACGAACACGCCGCCGCCCGCCGCGAGGGCGGCCCACTGGGCGGGCGGGAGCCCCGCCGGCCGGGCGGGGACGGGCGGGGCCCCGGGGCCTGGCGGCACGGGTCCTGACGGCACGGGCCCCGACCTCGGCCCCGGCCCCGGCGGCAGGGGGACGGGGCCGGTGGGAGGCCCGGAGCGCAGGGGGGCTCCGGCGGGCACGGCGGGTGGATCGGGCGGGAGGATCAGGGGCGGCTCGGGCCGGGTGTCGGGCGGCTGGCTGGCCGGAACCGGCCCCTGCGGCCCTCGGTCGTGTGGCTCCTGATCATGCGCCTCCCGGCCGTCCGGCTCCCCGTCATGTGATCCCCGGCCGTACGACTCCCGGCCGCCCGGCTCCCCGTCGAGCGGCGGCTCGGGGTCGGCGGTGTAGGCCAGCAGCCGGTCGACGATCTCGGGGGTGAGCCAGCCCGGGTCGGCCGCGCCCGGCTCCTGCTCCAGCGCGGTGAGGACCTGCTCGGGGCTGGGCCGGTCGGCGGGCACCTCGGCGAGGCAGCGCTCGATGAGGGGCCGCAGGTCGGGCGGGCACTCCTCCAGGCCCGTCCCCTCGAACTGGCGGCCGGTGGCGGCGTAGAACACCACGCCGCCGAGCGCGAGCACGTCGGCGTCGGGGGACCCGGCGGGCGCGACGCCGTACCCGGTGACGCGCGGCCCCTCCTGGGCCAGCAGCACCGTGGAGGGCACCAGCCGCCCGTGCACGACGTCCACGGCGTGCATGTCGCGCAGCGCCTCGGCGATGCCGCCCATCAGGATGCGCAACGACCGGGGCGGCAGCGGGCCGGACCCCGCCACCACCTGCGCCAGCGACGGCCCGGGGACGTACTCGCTGGCGATCCAGGGCCGGGGCGCGCCGGCGTGGTAGTCCACGACCGCCACCACCCGCGACCCGCCGACCCGCTGGACGGCGGCCATGTCGCGCCGGAACCGGACCTCGAACCCGTGCTCGCGGACGACGTCGGGCCGCACGACCCAGATCGCGAGCCGCCGGCCGCTGTCGGTGACGGCGAGGTAGACCGACCCGCGCCCGCCGTCCTCCAGCCTGGCCAGCACCCGGTACCCGCCGATCAGCAGCGGATCGCCGGGCGCGAGCGGCTGGAACACCGGGTCATGCATGGGCGCCTCCTGGGGGATCGGTCGATTGTCCCACCTGGCGGCGCGTGCGGTCAGTCGCCCGGAGTGGGCGGGACGCCCTGCCACACCGTCAGTTCGATGGTCAGGTAGTCGTCGGGCTCGTCGCCCCGGCCGAGCACCTTGACCAGGCCGATCAGCCCGCTGCTGCTGGTGGCGCAGATGAGCTTGCCCTTGACCAGGTACTCGGACCCCAGGCTCCTGGCGTAGCGGGTGTTGTCGCGGCACGCCTCGTAGGTTCCGGCCTGGCCGGGGTCGAGCACGGAGAACCGGTTCCCCCACAGGATCTCGGTCGAATAGCTGAGGTCGGCTCCGTCACTGGAGGTGAACGACTCTTTGGGGTGCTCGGGATCGTTGCCGAAGGCCAGCCCGTAGCCGTCGGAGATGTTGATGCGCTTGTACTTGGCGATCTGGCCCCCGACGGGGATGGTGCCCCCGGACGGCGGCCCGCTGCTGCCGGCGCTGGTCTCGGGCGCGGAGGGCGTCGGCTCGGGCTGCCGGGCGGCGGGGCTCTGCGCGGTGGGACTCTGCGCCGTGGGGCTCTGCGAGGTCCCGGTCCCGCGCTGGTTGACGGGCTTGCCGTCGTCGGGAAAGGCCGAGACCAGCACCACCACGAGCACCAGCAGGGCGAGCACGCCGCCGCCGATCGCCAGAAGCAACGGGCCCCGGGACGGCGGTGACGGCGGCGCGCCGGGGTGCGACCGGGACGGGACGCCCGGCTGATGCGTCCGGTACGGCATGCCAGGCCCGGTTCCCGGTGGCGTCGCAGGGCCGGGCGCGGGAGCGCCGTCCCCGGTGCGGCCGTCCTGCGGCGGCGGGGGAGCGGCCTTGTAGGCGGGCAGGACGCGGGTGATGTCGTCGGGGAGCCAGGCGGGTTCGGGGAGGTTTCCGGTGCCGGACAGTTCGTCGAGGACCTCGCGCGGGGCGGGCCGGTCGGCGGGGTCCTTGGCCAGGCAGCGGGCGACGAGCGGGCGTAGGCCGTCGGGGCAGCCGTCGAGGTTCGGTTCCTCGTGCGCGATGCGGAACAACACGGCGCTGTCGGGCCCGTCGCCGAACGGCGTGCGGCCGGTGGCGGCGTAGAAGGCGACGCTGCCGAGCGCGAACACGTCGATGGCCGGGGTCGAGGAGTGGCCGAGGGCCTGCTCGGGGGCCATGAACTGCGGCGAGCCGATGCGCATCCCGGTGCGGGTGAGCGGGGTGGAGTCGGCGGCGCGGGAGATGCCGAAGTCGATGACGCGCGGGCCGTCCTCGGCCAGCAGCACGTTGGAGGGTTTGAGGTCGCGGTGGACGACGCCCGCGCCGTGGACGGCCTGCAACGCCTCGGCGATCCCGGCGAACAGGACCCGGACGCTGGCCTCGGGCAGCGGGCCGAGGTCGGCGACGGCCTGGGCCAGCGACGGTCCGGGCACGTGCGCGGTGGCGAGCCAGGGGCGCGGCCCGTCGGGGTCGGCGTCGATCACCGGGGCGGTGTACAGGCTCTGCACCCGCTGCGCGGCGGCGATCTCCTGCCGGAAGCGGCGGCGGAACTCGGGATCGTCGGCGAAGTCGGGCCGCACGACCTTGATCGCGAGTCGCCGTCCGGCCTGGGTGGCGGCGAGGTAGACCCGGCCCATGCCGCCGGCGCCGAGCCGGGCGAGCACCCGGTAGCCGCCGATCTCGGGCGGGTCGCCGACCTGGAGCGGCTCGAAGACGGGCACCGGCCGAGGAGCAGGGGACGACATATGACCTCCAGGGGGAGGGTCCTTGTTCTATCGAAGATCGTCAAGTGTTGTCAGGGGTTCGGTGGTCCGGACCTTCCGGGGCGGGGACCGGTACGGGTCCGGCGGCGGAGGGCACGGCGGTTACCGGTCGGTAGGGTGGCCGTCATGGACTTCGCGACCGCTGATCTGATCGACGACTTCGGGGACGAGCTGCGCAGCTGCGAGACGCAGTTCCGCCAGTACGGCGGGCGCGCCGCGTTCGCCGGGCCCGTCGTCACCGTGCGCTGCCTCCGCGACAACGGGCTGGTGAAGAAGCTGCTCAACAGCCCCGGCGAGGGCCGGGTGCTGGTGGTGGACGGCGCGGGCTCGCTGGCGTCGGCGCTGATGGGCGACATGATCGCGGCGGCGGCGGTGGCCAACGGCTGGGCCGGGGTCGTCATCAACGGCGCGGTGCGCGACGTCGCCGAGCTGCGCAAGCTGGACCTCGGCGCCAAGGCGCTGGGGTCCAACCCGCGCAAGAGCGCCAAGGACGGCGCGGGCGAGGTGGACGTCCCGGTGACGTTCGGCGAGACCGAGTTCCGTCCGGGCGACTGGCTCTACAGCGACGAGGACGGCATCGTCCTCGCCGAACGCGAGCTCGGCTGAGACCGGCCGCGTGGGCGCGGGTGGCCGAGAGGCCCGCGCCCACGCGGACGAACGCCTCCTTGCCCCCGCCGCCCGCCTCCCACGCTGGCGGCTCCTGCCAGCGCGCCCGCCACAAGATCGGCTAACTCGGCCGTTGCTCGCGTTTCGGGACGTCTCTACGGTCGCAGCAACAACGGCGACAGGGGAGACATGCGCCTCAGAAAGACACTGCTGGTCCCGGTGGCGGCCCTGGTGCTGACGGCCGGGCTGGCGTCCGTCCCGGCCACGGCGGCGCCCGCGCCGGCCGTCCCGAAACCCACCCCCAACCCCTGGCAGATGCGGCACTGGCCGCAGACGCAGCCCTGGCAGCAGGGGCAACAAGCCCGCAGCCTCGCCGCGCCGGACGCGCCGAAGCCGGTGGACCCGCAGAACTACGAGCTGCCCGACACCATGACGTGGGACGACTACAAGGGAATCCCCGGCAAGAACTGGGCCGACCCGTCGGTCAAGGGCTCGATCAAGAACTTCAGGGGCGCGGTCGTGCTGGTGGACTACCCCAACCAGCCGTTCGTGGTGACGCAGAAGAAGAACTCGACCGTCTTCGGCAACCCGTCGGTGGTCGGCGAGGTGCCGCAAGAGAAGGTCGCGCAGTTCTACCAGGACTTCCTGAACAAGCCGCAGGACCTGAACCGCGGCCACACCCTCCACGAGTACTGGATGGAGGACTCCGGCGGCCGGTACGGCGTGGACCTGAAGGCGTTCGGCGCGTACCGGATGAAGGCCAAGGACCACGAGTACGGCGTCGGCCAGTTCCAGGATGGCACCGGCTGCCCCGCCGGCGACACCTGCAACCGCGACATCCGCGCCGACGCGCGCGCGGCGTGGATCGCGCAGGTGGGCGAGGAGACCGCCAAGCAGTTCGACTTCGTCTTCATCCTGACGGCCGGTCAGGACGAGAGCTCCACGTGGCAGGAGTTCGGGATGATGAAGTGGAAGAACAAGGAGGACGTCCCGGACGAGTGGGGCCCCGAGGACGACGCCGCCCTGCCCAACTGGATCAAGACCCGCTACGTGGACTGGACGTCCTGGCAGGCGGGCTCCACGCACTGGCCGAACGCCGTCACGGGCAGCTCCACCCAGGCCGAGAGCTCCGGCATGGGCGTGTTCGCGCACGAGTTCAGCCACATCCTCGGCATCGGCGACAACTACAACAACCCCTTCGGAGTCCCGGCGCGGCGCTCCTACTCGGGCCCGTGGGAGATGTTGAGCCGAGGCAGCTTCAACGGCCCCGGCGGCCCGCACAGCCGGTGGATGATCCCGGCGACCGGCGGCGCGTCGATGGGCGCCCAGCACATGCTGCGCAACAAGCTCAAGCTCGGCATCGTGAGCCCCAAGAACGTCCTGCAACTGGACCGCGAGGTGCTGGCGGCGCAGGGCACGGTGGTCGCGAAGGTGACGGCCCGCGCCGCCGACCCGGGCGAGGACGGCCTGACCGGCATCAACCTCAAGCTCGGCGCGGCCGGGGACCAGAGCCCGGCGTGCGACACCACCACCGACCCGCTGTGCGACGGCAACCGGCCGGCCGACAAGTACAACAACTACACGGTCGAGGTCGTGGACCGGATGGGCTTCGACTCGTTCACCCCCGACTCGGGCGTGCTGCTGGCTAAGACCAAGGACCGTGACAGCGCCCCGTTCATCTGGGTGAAGGACGCCAATCCGCAGGACATCGACAAGACCGACTTCGTGCTGCCCGACGGCACGGTCTCGAAGATGACGATCGGCGACTACCGCCAGCTGTCGGACGCGCTGTACCACGCGGGCAACGACTCCGGCAGCCAGTACGAGTACGTGGACCAGGCCAACCGGCTGCACTTCTACGTGCTCGACCTCAAGCGCGACAAGCAGGGCGTGTTGTCCTACACCGTCGCGATCCGTTCGCTGGACGGCGCGGGCCCGCAGAAGCGCGGCGTCAAGGTGGACTCGGGCAACCCGGTCGCGGCCGACAACGGCTGGTCCAAGTGCACGCTGATCCTGCGGAACACCGGCAAGGGCGGCACCGGCCGCCACGACTCCGACGTCTTCCGCCTGAAGGGCGAGATCGCGGGCGCGGGCTGGAAGGTGTGGCTGCCGAACTCGGTCGCGACGGCGAAGGCGGGCGGCACCACCGAGGTGGAGGTCTGGGGCAAGGCGGCCCCGGGCGCGGACCGCTACGGCAAGGTGACGCTGCGCGCCACCTCCGAGAGCGACCCGACCAAGACCGACACCGGCACCTGCCGCATGCGCTGACCAGGCGCTGAACCAACGCGGGCCGGGCGGATCTCCTCCGCCCGGCCCGCCGCTTCTCAGGCCCTTGCCAGAACGGGGACGGGACGCCGCTCCAGCGCCGACCCCAGCGCGACGGTGCCGAGCGCCGCCACCGCCATGGCCGCGCCGACCCACGCGGTCGACCGGTAACCGAAACCCGCGCCGATCGCCAGGCCGCCCAGCCACGGAGCGAGCGTGTTACCGACGTTGAACGCCGAGGTCACCGTGGCCCCGGCCAGGGCGCGGGCCGCGCCGACGTTGGCGTAGACCCGCACGTTCGTCGCCGGGTTGGTGGCCATCCCGAACGCGCCCATCAGGAACACCAGCGGCACCACCGCGTACGGGTTCTCGGCCAGCAGCGCGATCCCGACGGAGGCGACCACCACGCCGGACATGCCGATCGCCAGCGTCCGGCCGGGATGGGCGTCGGCGACCCGGCCGCCGATCGTGATGCCGAGCACCGAGCCCGCGCCGAACAGCGCCAGCACCCCCGGCACCCACCCCTCCGGCAGGCCGGTGGTGTCGGCGAGCAGCGCCCCGAGGTAGCTGAAGGTCGCCATCATCGAGCTGAACGACAGGGCCTGGGTGCCGTAGGCCGCCCACAACGCCGGGCTGGCCATGCTGCGCAGCTCGTCGCGCAGGCGGGGCACGGCCCCGGCGGGACGGCCGCCGGGCAGGCTGAGCGCGACGCCGACGAACGCGACGGCCGTCAGCGCCGCGACCGTCCAGAACGCGGCCCGCCAGCCCAGGGACTGCCCGAGGAAGGTCCCGGCGGGCACGCCCAGCACGGTCGCGACGGTGATGCCGCCGATCACGATCGCCAGCGCCCGGCCCCGGACGCTCGCGGGCACCAGGTCGATCGCCGCGACCGAGGCGACGCCGAAGAACCCGGCGCACGCCGCCGCGCCCACCAGCCGCGTCGCGAACAGCACCGCGTAGCCCGGCGTCAGCGCGCCGATCACGTGTGCGATGACGAACACCGCGAGGAAGGCCAGCAGCGCGGTCCGGCGGGGGAGGCGGAGCGTCGCCAGGGCGAGCACGGGCGCGCCCACGACCATGCCGAACGCGTAGGCGGAGATCAGCAGTCCGGCCGTGGGGACCGAGACGCCGAGATCGCCCGCCATCGCCGGGAGCAGCCCGGCGAGCATGAACTCGGAGGTTCCCTGGGCGAAGATCGCGAAGCCCAGGACGTAGATGGCCAGTGGCATCGGGGGGACCCTTCCTTGTTTTGGATAGATCAGTACAAAATTAGGGCGCGCGAAGGGGCGGTCAGGTTCGGAAAAGGGGTCAGAGGGCGCCCAGGGCCGCTCCGGCGACCTGCCGCAGGGTCGCGCGGTCGGCCCCGGCGCTGGCCGACACCTGCATCCCGCTGATCGTGGTGATGACGAAGTGGGCGAGCTGGCCGGGGTCCTTGTCGGCCGCGATCTCGCCGGTGCGACGGGCGGTGTCGAGGACGGTGCGCAGGGCGGTGAAGCGGACGTCGTAGTCGCGCCTGAGCAGGGCGGCGATCCCGGGATCGCGCGGGGCCAGCTCCACGCTGGTGTTGACGACCAGGCAGCCGACCTCGTCGGCGTCGCCCTGGAGGATCTGCTCGAAGAGGGCGCGGACCTTGTCCCGGACGGGCGCGTCGCCCTCCAGGGCCGCCAGGACCCGCGCCGTCTTCACCGTGGTGTAGTGGCGCAGGGCCCGGTCGAACAGGTCGCGCTTGCTCTTGAAGGTGTTGTAGATGCTGCTGCGGCCGAGGCCGGTGGCCCGGCAGAGGTCCTCGGTGGAGGTGGCCTCGTACCCGGCGGCCCAGAAGGCGTGCATGGCCGCCTCGACCGCGCGCTCCTCGTCGAACTTCCGTGGCCGCGCCATGGAAGGGACCGTAGCACGTTTTGGATTGATTGATCCAATATGACGGGGCCCGGCCCCTGACCGGTGCGGGTCAGGTGGCCGGGACGGGGGCCGGAGCCGGGGCCGGGAGCACGCGGTGCGCCCAGTCCGGGAGCCAGCCGGGACGGCTCGACCGTGTCCGCGCCAGGGCGTAGGTCGCCGCGACCGCCGCCGCCGTGCAGGCCGCGCCCGCCACCAGCAGGGCCATGCGCGGGCCCAGGGTGTCGCACAGCACGCCGAGCGCGGGACCGCCCGCCGCGCCCGCGGCGGCGCCCACCATGCCCTGCGCCGCGATGATGCGGCCGCGCAGGTGGCCGGGGGAGTCGAGCTGCGCGCGGGTGCTGACCGTGGTGTCGATGATCACCGCGCCGGCCGCGACCGGCACCAGCACCGCCGCGAACGCGATCAGGCCGGGGGTCACCCCGCTGATCATCTGGCCGACCGAGCAGAGCAGGCCCACGCCGAGCAGCAGCACCAGCGACAGGTGGGTGCGCGCGGCCGCGTACACCCCGCCGATCACCGTGCCGATCGCGAACGCCACCGACAGGAAGCCGTACCCGGCCGCGCCCGCGTGCAGCGGGCCCTCGCTCATGGCGGCCATCGTCACCTGGTAGTTGCGGCCCAGGCTGCCCAGCACGAACGCCAGCGCGAAGGTGACCAGCAACCACGGGGTGCGCAGCACGTAGCGCAGGCCGTCGGCGACGCCGCGCTCGGCCTCGGCGGCCCGGGGCACCGGGTGCATCTCGCGGCCGCGCATCATCAGCACCGCGCCGATCACGGCGGCGAAGCTGATCGCGTTGCCCGCGAACACCCCGGGCACGCCCACCAGCGGGATCAGCGCGCCCGCCAGGCTCATGCCGAGGATGCGCCCCGCCGAGTTGAACAACGAGCCGAGGGCCAGCGCGTTGGACAGGTCCTCGGGGCCGACGACCTCGGCGCCGAAACGCCCGAGGGCCGGGCCCGTGACCGCCGCCACCAGGCCGGACGCCAGCGAGATCGCGTACAGCGGGGCCGTGCTCTGCGGGTCGCCGAGCGCGATGAAGGTCAGCAGCACGGCCAGTATCGCCTGCAGGACCTGCGCGCCCAGCACCAGCGGACGCACCGGCAGCCGGTCGGCCAGCGTCCCGGCCCACGGGCCGAGCAGGACGGCGGGCAGCGCGTTCAGCACCAGCCCGAACCCGACGCTGGTCGCCGAGTGGGTGATCGACAGGATGAGCCAGTTCAGGCCGAGGACCTGCATCCAGGTCCCCGTGATCGACACGAGGTCCGACAGGGCCCACAGACGGTAGTTGTGGTGGCGCAGCGAGCGCAGCATCACCGGAACAGCCACGGTTGTTTACTCCTCTTTGGGGCTACAAGAGGGTTTTAACGTGGCTCTTTGGGGTGGGGATTCCAGTTGGATGGTTTTATGAAGCGGATCACAATGGATTCGGAAGGTGTTTCCTGGACCAGATCCAGTCGATGATCTAGGGGCGGACGGCGGCCTCGCCCAGCAGGCGGTCCCAGTCGTCCAGGAAGCGCTGGAGCCCGTACCGGCGCAGCGCCGCCTCGCGGGCGGCCAGGCCCGCCTCCCGGGCCCGGCCGGGGTCGGCGATCATGTCGGCCAGGGCCCGCCGGAGCTCCGCCGGGTCGGTGGAGATCACACCGGCCTCGGGCGGCACCACCTCCCGCACTCCGGCCGTGTCGAGCGCGACCACCGGCATGGCCAGGTGCATCGCCTCCAGGAGGGGCAGGCCCGGCGAGGTCCAGCGGGCCGGGTGCAGGTACACACGACGCTTGGCCAGCTCCTCGTGCAGCTGGGCCGGCGGCAGATCAGTGCTGGTCAGCCGGTCACCGGGCACTCCCAGATACTTGGCCAGGCCGTCGGTGCGCAGCCCGAACACGTCCAGCGGAGCGGCCTCGGTAAAACCCGGGAGCAGGTCGGTGCCGGTGGCGCGGCCGCGCTTGATCGGCTCGTCCACGACGGCGGCGGCGTGCGGGATCTCGCCGGTGCAGCGGGCGCCGGGGTCGGCGACGCCGGGCTCGATGATCACGGTGTGGGCCTGGCCGTTGTCCCACATGAGCCGGTTGAAGCGGGTGACGTGGACGATCGTGATGCCCGGCTCGTCGGCCATCGGGTGCCTGGTGTCGGGCACGTCCCCCGTGGGAGCGCCGTGCTCGACGTAGATCATCGGCACGTCGTCCCGGCCGAGCCAGTCGCGCGCCAGGTAGCGCTCGTGGGGGCGCTGGAGGACCACCACGTCCACGTCCTCGTGCCGCAGGTCGGCGGCCGGGACCTGGCGGGCCGTGGCCGACCAGTCGTAGCCGCCGAAGCCCAGGCCGTCGTCGTCGCGCAGCGGGGTGGTCGGCAGCAGGTAGGAGTGCCGGCCCCGCACGAAGGAGGCGGTCCAGGGACCGTGCACGTGCCACAACAGAACGTTCATTCTGATTACGTACCGTCATCATTGCGGGTCAAACGGGTTGACGGCGGATCTCCAGCCGCCGGATGACCGGTGCCTCCATAGCCGAGGCCACCCTCAAGCCAGGGTGACGCGCCCCATCTCCGCGATGCCCATCCCCGCCAGCTCGTCGGCGCGCTCGTTGCCGGGATCGCCCGCGTGCCCCTTCACCCAGAACCACTCGACGCGGTGCCGCCGCGTGGCCTCGTCCAGCCGCCGCCACAGGTCGGCGTTCTTCACCGGCTTCTTGTCGGCGGTCTTCCAGCCGTTGCGCTTCCAGGAGTTCATCCACTGCGTGATGCCCTGCCGCACGTAGGTGCTGTCGGTGTGCACCTGGACGACCGAGGGCCGCGTGAGGTGCTCCAGCGCCCGGATCGCCGCCATCAGCTCCATGCGGTTGTTGGTGGTGCCGGGCTCGCCGCCGTACAACTCCTTGACGTGCTCGCCGTAGCGCAGCACCGCGCCCCAGCCGCCCGCGCCGGGATTGGGGCTGCACCCGCCGTCGGTGTGCACCACGACCGGGGGACCCGACACCGGGACCGGAACGCTCGGCTCATCGACCTCGAACAGCTCTCCCATGCACGCTCCTGACCTCGCCCTACGTTGTGACCTCCTCAGTCTGGCGGGAGATCACCCGGTAGTCGGCCAGATCGAGGCGCGCCAGCTGGCGGGCGTACTGGGTGGCGAACCCCGGGTACATCGTGGCGTTGTGGCCGTCGTCGGTCAGGTACCAGCTCGTGCAGCCGGAGTTCCAGGTGGTGCGGGCGAGCCGCCGCTGGATGCGGCGGTTGAAACGCTCCTGGGCGGCGCGGGTCACCTCCAGGGCCAGCAGGTCGCGGTCCAGGATCAGCCGGATCGCGCGGACGGCATAGTCGATCTGGGACTCCATGTAGACCAGCGCCGAGTTGTGGCCGGGGCCGGAATTGGGGCCGAAGGTGAAGAACAGGTTGGGGTGCCCGGCGACGTTGACGCTCTTGTACGCCTGCGCGCCGCGCGCCCACTGCTCGGCCAGCGGGCGGCCGCCGACGCCGCGGATCGGGAACGGGGTGCCGGTCTTGCCCACGTCGAAGCCGGTGGCGAACACGATGCAGTCCACCTCGTGCTCGATGCCGTCGGCGGTGCGGACGCCGGCGGGGGACAGCGACACGATCGGCCAGGTGATCAGCTTGCAGTCGTCGCGCTGCAGGGCGGGGTAGTAGTCGCTGGTCATGAGCATCCGTTTGCAGCCGGGCCGGAAGTGCGGGGTGAGCTGGCGGCGCAGCCACGGATCCCTGACCTGGCGGCGCAGGTGCAGCCGCGCGGCCTTCGCCACGGCCGTGGTGAACACCGTGTCCCACACCAGCCCGAGCGCCATCGACTCGTGGCCCCAGAACCACGCCTGACGCGCGGCGGTCTGGGCGGCCGGCGAACGGCGGAACAGGGCGCGGCTCCACGCGGGGGTGCGGCGGTCCAGGCGCGGCAGCACCCAGCCCGGGGTGCGCTGGAACACCTTCACGCTCGCGGCCCTGCCCACCAGCTCCGGCACGATCTGGACGGCGCTGGCCCCGGTGCCGATCACCGCGACGCGCTTGCCGGTCAGGTCGTGGCCGTGGTCCCAGCGGGCACTGTGGATCATGTGGCCGGTGTAGGAGTCGCGGCCCCTGATGTCGGGCAGGCTCGCGTTGGCCAGCGGCCCGGCCGCCATGACCGCCGTCCGCGCGGTGAACTCCCCGCCGCCGGCGGTGGTCGCGGTCCAGGTCCCGGCGGCCTCGTCGAAGGCGAGGCCGGTGACCTCCGTGCGGAGGCGGATGCGGTCGCGCAGCCCGAACCGCTCGACCATCGCGCGGATGTAGCCGAGGATCTCGGCGCCGCCGGAGTAGGTGCGCGACCAGTCGGGGTTCTGGGCGAAGGAGAAGGAGTACAACAACGACGGGATGTCGCAGGCCGCGCCCGGGTAGGTGTTGTCGCGCCAGGTCCCGCCGACCTCCCCGGCCCGTTCCAGGATCACGAAGTCCTCGATGCCGGCCTGGCGCAGCCGGATGGCGGTGCCGAGGCCCGCGAAGCCCGCGCCGACGATGAGCGTCGCGTGCGTCGTCATCTGGCCACCGGCTCGTGGGTCAGCTCCCTGGCCCAGGACGGGGTGGGGCGCAGCAGCCGCCGGGGGTAGCGGGCCGACGCCTTCACCATGAAGTCGGCGAAGTGGTGGTAGGGATGGCCGCGGTCGATGACGATCGCGGCGTGCCGCTTGAGGATCTGGTAGGACGGCAGGCGGCGGGTGGCGGGCGAGCGTTCGCCGACCCTGGTGAAGCGGGACATCGCGGTGTACAGGCGCCGCTCGTCCAGGCCCATCGCGACGATGTTGTCGCGCATCCGGTTCAGCAGCGGGACGTACATCAGCGCGCCGAGCAGCACCGTCGGCCTGGCGACCGTCCCGACGGTGCTGATCAGCAGGCGGCGGGCCGGGGCGTGCCCGAGCAGGTCCAGCACCTGGAAGTCCACCGCCAGGTGCCGCGACTCGTCGGCGTTGATCTTGTCGAAGACGCGGTGGCAGACCGGGTCGTGCACCTCGTCCAGCAGGAACTTCAGCAGCGCCCCGTCGAGCGCGACCTCCAGCATCGGGATCACGGTGCCGAGCACCGCCAGCGACATGTCGTCGGACCAGCGGTCCAGCCACTCGATGGCGAGCCGCACGTTGATGTTGGGCTCGGGCACCTCGTCGTCCTCCAGCATCCCCCAGCGCCGCATCAGCGCGAGCTCGGCGTTGGCGTGCCGCTGCTCCTCGGCGTGGAAGTAGGTGTAGATCTCGCGCAGCACCGGCGTCGGGGCCTTCCCGGCGAGCGCCGCGAAGCCGCGCGCGCCGACGTTCTCGATCCAGACGAGGTCGGCCATGAACTCCTTGAGCCGGGGCCGCTGCTCGTCGGTGACGGCGTCGGCGCCGGGGGCGTCCCAGTCGATGTCGGCGAGCGCCCACTGCCGGTCCTTGATCTTGGCGAGCATGGCGTCGTAGTCGAAGTCGTGCGCACGGGGCATGGTCACTCTCCTGCCTTGAGAAGCCGCCCGAGCAGGCCGAACGCCCGGACGTAGGGGACGGGGGCGTGCCGTTTGAGCGCCCAGACGAGGCGGGCGTCGGGCTGCGGCACCACGTACAGGCGGCCCCTGTCGTGGGCGTCGAGGGTCCTGCGCACGACGCGTCCGGGAGACCAGCCGGTCAGCGCCATCGCGCGCGAGGCCAGCCGCGCCGCGCCCGCCTCGATCAGGTCGCCGTCCGCGATGCCGGTCCTGACGAACGTCGGGCACAGGGCGGTGACCGTGACGCCGCTTCCGGCGAGCTCGGCGGCCAGAGTCTCCGACAGCGCCAGGACGGCGGCCTTGCTGACGTTGTAGGGACCCATGAGCGGCGCGGCGGCGAAGCTCGCGGTGGAGGCGGTGTTGATGATCCCGCCGCGGCCCCGCGCGCGGAGGCGGGGCGCGAACACGTGGCAGCCGTGGACGACGCCCCACAGGTTGACGTCGATCGTGCGCCGCCAGTCGGCCAGGGGGATCTCCCCGACGGCGCGGCCGCCCGCGCCGATCCCGGCGTTGTTGACGACCAGGTCGGCGGGCCGGCCGAACCAGTCCTCGGCGGCGTCGGCCAGGTCGCGCACGGCCCGCTCGTCGGCGACGTCGCAGCGCACGGCCAGCCCGCCGACGCGTTCGGCGGTCCGCCCGGCGGTGTCGGGATCGATGTCGGCGCAGACGACGCGCCCGCCGCGCCGGGCCAGCTCCAGCGCGAAGGCGCGGCCGATGCCGCCGCCCGCGCCGGTGACCACGGCGCAGGCGCCGCGGGTGCGGCTCACGCGGCCTCCTGCCGGGCGGTGAGGCGGGCGTCGATGAAGGCGGCGGCGCGGCGCAGCGCGGGATCGGCCTCGGGGATGAGGCGGGGAAGCGCCTGGAAGACGTGCATCTGGTCGGGCCAGATCTCCAGCTCGCAGCCGTCGAAGAGCGCCGCCAGGTGCTCGGCGTCGGCGGCGAGCATCTCCGCGCCGCCCGCCTGGACCAGCGTCGGGGGCAGCGCGTCGCCGTCGCAGAGGCCGAACGCCAGGCGGGGCGAGGCGGGGTCGGCGTCGCGGACGTAGCAGTGGACGAGGCGGCGGGCCTTCCCCGCGGAGATCATCGGGTCGCGCCGCCGGACGTCGCGCCCGGCGGCGGCCTCCAGCGACAGGTCGACGAGCGGCGAGAACAGGACCAGGGCTTCGGGCGCGGGCCGGCCCTCCCGGCACAGTTGCAGGGCGAGGTCCACGGCCAGGTGCCCGCCCGCCGAGTCGCCCGCGACCACGACGCGGCGGCCGTCGGCCGCCAGCCGGTCGTAGGCGGCGCGGACGTCATCGGCGGCGGCCGGAAAGCGGTGCTCGGGGGCCAGCCGGTAGTCGGGCGCGAACACCGGCAGCCCCGTCCAGGCGGCCAGCCGCGAGGTCAGGCCCCGGTGGGTCCGGGCGGAGCACAGCAGGTAGGCGCTGCCGTGCAGGTAGAGGAGCACGGCGTCGTCCCGCGCTCCGGGCCCGCGCACCCACTCGCCGTCGCCGGTCACCTCGACGCGGCAGCCGGGGAGGGCGGGGCCGAACCGCGCCAGCGACGCGGCCACGATCCGGCGCGACAACCAGATGCCGGGACCGTTGAGGGGGAGGGCGGAGGCCAGGGGCCGGACGGTGCGGACGGCCAGCCGCGCGGCCGTCCGGGACCGCCACGACCCAGAATCTGAGGGCACCTGCCCTCTCTGATGGCGCATGCCCTCAATTAGGGGTCTGCGGGCACCTGCCGTCAAGATGGGAGCCGTGAGATCCAGACCACGCACCTACGGGGGGCGCAGCGTCGAGGAGCGGCAGGCCGCCCGCCGCCGCCGCCTGCTCGACGCAGCCCTGGAGATCTGGGGCGACCAGGGCTGGGCCGCGGTGACCATGCGCGGCGTCTGCGCCCGCGCGGGCCTGACCGACCGCTACTTCTACGAGAACTTCGCCGACCGCGACGCGCTGCTGGCCGCCGTCTGGGACCAGATCAAGGACGAGACGGTGCTGCTGCTGTTCGAGGCGATCCGGGCGGCCGCGGACGAGCCGATCGCGCAACTGCGCGAGGCCATCTCGGCTTTCGTGACCCAGGTGGACGCCGACCCGCGCCGCGCCCGCATCGGCTTCGGCGAGCACGCGGGCAGCGAGGTGCTGGAACGGCGCCGCCGCGACACCATCAGCTCGTTCACCGACCTGCTGATCGACGCCGGCCGCCCCTACTTCCGGCCGGACGCCGACGAGACCGAGCTGCGCATGAGCGTGCTGATGGGGATCGGCGGCTTCGTGGAACTGGTCACGGCCTGGCAGACGGGGGCGCTGGAGGTGGCCCCCGAGCAGATCATCGACCACTCGACGGTCGTGGGCGCGGAACTGGCGGCGCGCTACCTGCGCGTCTGAGCGCACGCCTTGTGCGGAAAGGGACCGTTCGCCACGATGGGCGTTGGCCGGATTCCCAACCCTCCGAGGGCGCGATGGCAGAAGTCAGCCCGCGACTGCGCCTGCACCCGGAACGCCGCAGCCTGGCGATCATCGCCCCGACCCTGCTGACCGGCCCCGCCCTGCTGCTGATCGGCTGGACACAACCGTCGGCGACGGCGTGCCTGGTGGGCTGCGGGATGTCGCTCTACACGCTGCGGGGCCTGCTGATACTGCAACGGGCCTATACAGAAGCGTGGCCGGACGGCTTGGTGAACCAGCTGGCGGGCAACCAAGCTGAAGCGGCGTGGGAACACACAACGCGCCTGATCGTCATGCAGACGCTGTTCGGCCGCTACGTGCAACTGGAGAAGCGCAGCGGAGAACGCATCAGCCTGGCCGCACCCCGAACGGGCCTACTCCTCCACACCCCGGACTTCGACGCAACCCTGTTGACGCTGAGCCAGATGCCAGGCGGCAGCCGAACCACGATCCCGATCCAGACCGAGACGGTCCTGCCAGCCGTAGTAGTGCAGAGCGTGCTGGTGGTGGGCTTCCTGAGCGCAGTACTAGTAGCGGTCCTGACCTAAGAGGACTCGTCCAGGGCGAGTTCGATCCAGACCCGATGCCCCGCATGAGGCGTCCCTTCGACGCCGAGCTTGACCGCCACCAGCGACAACGCCCATAGCCCGCGCCCCGACTCGGCCCACTCGTCGAGAGGCTCGGAGACGACAGGAACCCCCGCCCCACCATTGTCGATCACGGCGACGTAGGCGGGATCGTCGTAGACCAGCTCGATGCCGAACCAGCCGCCGTCCAGGCGCGAGCGGGTGTGGCGCAGGGCGTTGGCGGCCAGCTCGCTGACGGCGAGCTCCACCACGTCCAGACACGCCGCGCCTGCGAACAGCGCGCGAGCGAACCCCCGGGCCGCCGCCACCTGGTCGGGACGGCCGGGGAAGGCGCGCCGCCAACGCATCTCGTCCGGCCCCCAGAGAAAATCCGCCGCCCCTGGCGGGCACTCAGCCTGCCCCATCGTCGCGCCTCCGTTCGCATCCACAGCCGCCCAAGATCACGGCCGTTCTCCAACTGCCCGATAAGCGCGCCATGTCACACAAGGACGCGCCTCACCGTTGCGCCGCCCGCTCACGCAAGACACCAAGCCAACCGCCGAGCAGCCTCGTCGGCCTGCCAGGCCTGCCCACCGCCATGCCAGAAGTAGCCCCACACGCGCCCGGCCTGGTTGCTGACCTCGGTGGTCAGCACGACCGTGAAGCGCCCGCTGACGGGATTGGCGACCCGCAGCAGCTCACCGCCACCGATCAGGGAGAAGCTCAGCGGTGGGATCACTTGAGGCAGTCGTTCGGCCAGGTCGGAGTACATCTGCAACCTCCGCTGCCGGAACTGCGCCTCATAACCAGCCGGACATGCCTCCATCGACGCGCACCTCTTCCTCGCCGTTCTCTGGGTGATCTTCCGATCACGCTGTGCATGGACGCTTCCGGCGTTAGCATGTACTCGCTACTCCATGAACACAAGTGCTTACTAACAACCTTGCAAATAAGCTCATGCGTCAAAGGAGAGGTCCATGCCCAAGGGTCGCCATGTCCCCACCGTCGCCAGTGCCCGGTTGACCAGCGAGCTGCGCAACCGGCGCGAACGGGCGGGGATGAGCCAGGAAGCCGTCGCCGAGGAAATGGGCTGGGACGGCAGCAAGCTCTACCGGATCGAGAACGACAAGAGCCGCATCCTGCAACGCGACGTCAACCGCCTGCTCAAGCTGTACGGCGTCGAGGGCGAGGAGGCCGAGGCGATCCTCGAACTCGCTCGGCTCGCCCGCGAACCCGACTGGTGGCACCAGTACTCGGGCGCGATCCCCGAGTGGTTCCAGGTCTACGTCGTGCTGGAAGCGGCGGCCTCACACGTGCTGGGCTACGAGTCCGAACTCGTGCCCGGCATCCTGCAGACCGAAGCGTACGCGCGAGCGATCATGCGCACTGCACCCGCACCGGGCGCCGACGAGGAGATCGAAGACAAGGTCAAGGTCCGCGCCACCCGTCAGACCCGCCTCAGCGAGCCGGGTGCTCCCCAGGTGTGGCTCGTCCTCAACGAGGCGACGATCCGGCGCGTCGTGGGCGGCCGTGCGGTGATGGGCGAACAGCTCGAACACCTCGTCAAACTGGCCCGCCTCCGGAACGTGACCCTGCAGGTCCTTCCTTTCGAGGTCGGCGAGCACAGCGCCATGCACGGCTCGTTCAGCCTGTTGAAGTTCCCCGGCCCCAACAACCCCGACAAGGTGTATTTAGAGCAGCACACCGGCGGTCTCTACATCCAAAAACCCGCCGATGTGGAGTGGTATAGCCTGATATTCGACCACTTGCGTGCCCGAGCGCTTGGCCCCGACCAGACGGTCGAGATGTTCCGCGCGCTGGCGGCCGACTTGAGGTAGCAGGAGACCAGGTAGGAGGGAGACATGCCCAACGTGGACCCAACTGCCGCCAAGTGGCGCAAGAGCACTCACAGTGGCAACACCGGCGGTAACTGCGTCGAAGTGGCTTCCTGCGGCGGCCACCGAACCGCCGTGCGCGACAGCAAGGACCCAGCAGGTCCCAGGCTCGCCATCACCGGCTCCGCCTGGCGCGCCCTGCATGAACGCATCACGCGCGGCGAACTCGACTTGTAATGATCATCTCAACCGATCGCAACGCCGCACACCGTTCCACCCTCGTCGCCGCGTCGTGGCGGAAGTCGTCCTACAGCCAGGGCGAAGGGGCCGAGTGCGTCGAACTCGCCCGCATCCCTGCGGCGATCGGCATCCGCGACTCCAAGGCCCCGGACGGCCCCGCCCTCGTCATCAGCCCGACCGCCGCCCGTGCTCTGGCCAACCAGATCAAGGACGGCGAGCTCAACTTGCAGAAGCGGCTCGGCCCTAACCGAGCTGACGGTTGGCTTCGTGAACGCGCTCGGCGGCGTCGGGCGGGGGCCGCAGGGTGACACCGGCGTCAGTCAGGATGCTGAGATCGAGCGTCCAGGGAACCTGTGACCGCAGGCTCCAGACCTCGAAGGCGACGTCGATGTGCTCCTCGGCCTCGGCCTGCGACATGCCGGTGACGTGCCGGAGATGGGCGACGGCCTGGGCGCTCTTACCGGTGATCTGGGCGTGCCCCATATGAGTGACGGTGTGGCAGTCGGTGCAGAGACAGACGAGCCGCCGCAGGGACTGGACCTGGCGCCGCTGGTCATAGTCCCACCGCTCATGGGCTTCGAGCCAGCGCCGAGCGTCCCGGTCCTCACCCTGCCCGCAGACCTCGCACCGCCGCCCGGCCCGCCCCGTGATCATCCTGCGAAGCCGCTCCCAGTCCCGCTCGTCGACACAGGTGCGGACGTTGGTGAACCAGCAGGTAGAAGGAACAAGATCGACAAAGAGCCCGTCCCCAAAACCACGATCCTCACCAGGCAGGAGATCGGGAACGTCGGGGAGAGGCATCCAGGGCTGGAGAGCTTCCATCCCAGTCCGGGGCGCGTACCAACGACGGGCTTTGGGATCCCAGCGGGCCCCATGGGCTTTGGCCTGATCCTTCTGAGAAAAGGAAACATCAAGCCAGAGGCGCTTGCCTGCCATACCGGTGGTGCCCTCCTTGCTCACGAGTGTGGCTTCCATGATGGCGGTCATGTGAGCGTGGACGTACACCTTTGCGTAGGCCACAGGTAGAGACGGGCGCGAAGTGGAGTAGTGGGCGGGGTCTGCCCAGGCCATCACTCGATCACGGTGATCACGGGCAAGGTTCCCTCAGCTCTCGCACCGGCCGCTTCTGGGGAGAGTTCCTGGACGCGGCCGTTCACCGTGGCCTTCATTGATGAGATGCCCACGGGATGGTAGGGCGAGAGTTGATACTTTCCCAACTTGATTGCTGGTGGAGAGACGATGAATTCGTGGACGGCGGTGTACTGGAACGTCCATGCGCATCTGGAGTAGTCATAGCCCTTGGGATTCTCGTCTTGTCGGGTTGTAGTCTTGACCTGAATAGGAACACCGGACGGAAGCCTGGCGGGCTTGTCGGCGGGGCTGTCGTACAGCCAGAGCCGACCCACCTTGGGTCGCGCCCCTTCCGCATCTCCGATGGAAGCACTGTAGGTCTGGTGAAAGGCATCACCCTTTTCTGAGTTCGGGGAGTGGCAGCGGTACTTTCCCGGTGCCCGATACTCCAAGCCCCAAGGCGTCCGGGAGGTCCAGTTGTGGGTCACCGTCACCTTCGTTCCGGCCCTGACCACGGCTGGGGACACTTTGACCGCGATATCCACGGTCGGCCCCGCGGCCCGCTCGCCATCAGGGATCGAGGCATTGGCAAGAATCACGCGCGGCCGGTCGAAGGAAATCTGGTACCGGCCCGCAGCGGTATCTCCCACAGTGGGTTCCGTCGGCCATAGGACGAATCCAGCGACGATCACGCCCGTGCTCACAGCGCCGATGGTCGCAGCCCCTTTGGCCCCGCCGAGCTTGGACAGTACGCCTTTGCCTGCCGACGCGGCCACTTGCCCGCTCCCGAAGGGCACCGCTCCCTGGCCTGCCAAGGTGGCCCCGACCCCGGCCCCTACACTGGAGGTTCCAGGGGCCAGTACGGCGGAACTGAGCAGGACAGTCGGGATGGCGGTGCCGAGAAGCATGGCGACGGCACCGAGTGAGACGAGGCCACGCCGTTCCCAGTCCGAGCCATAGGTCTGGGTGGCGACCGCTTCCAACTCGGTGACGAACTCGGTGGCGCTCCTAAGACGCTCGACGGGACGCTTGGCGAGCCCTCGGGCCACGAGAGGACGCAGTGGTTCGGGAATCCGATCGAGTGGCGGCGGAGAGCCTATGTGCTGACTCTGGAGCGCATCGATCGTCCCACCCGTATAGGGCTTGGCCCCAGTGATGCATTCGACGAAGACGCACGTGGCCGCATAGATGTCGGTCGCCGCTGAGGAAGGCTGGCCCAGCCACTGTTCGGGGGCCATATAGGAAGGAGTGCTGGCGGTGCCGCTATGGCCGCTGAGCACTGCGACCCCGAAGTCGATGAGCTTGCTCTGACCGTCGCTTTTGACAAGGACGTTGGCAGGCTTGTAGTCACGATGCACCACCCCGACCGCATGGGTGGAGGCGAGACCGAGAAGGGAACCCTTCAGCACTCCCAACGCGGTTTCGGGCATGAGGGGTTTCCGGTACTTATCCAGCACCTGACGAAGCGAATGCCCGGGGACCGCCTCCATGATGATGACGGGACCGTGAGGAGTTTCGAGATAGTCCAGAATTTGCGCCACATGCGGGTCGACCACCTGCTTAAGGAGTTCGGCCTCGGCCCGGAAGGTGGCCAGGGACTCGACGTCACTGAGCAGTTCGGGCGCGAGCAACTTGACCGCGACGGCTCGACCGGTGGCCTCGTGACGAGCGAGTACAACCTGCCCCTGACTCCCAGAACCCAATAACTTGATCTCGGCGTAGCCGGGGACGCGCCGGTCTCCTCCGCTCATCCGAGCTTCTGGAGTTGCTTTTTCAACAGCTTCGTGGCCCGTTGAGCGATCGGGTCCGCAGATTTGCCGGGCGCTGTTCGCTCCCAGTAGAGGGTGGAGACAACGAGATTTCCACTCAGGGCGTAGTCGTACATGAAGTGATAAACATTGAACTTTGTTTGGGATGATGGCTCGGTATGCTTTTCGAGGCCGCGAAAATGCTCCCATTCTCCCAGCTTCTCATCGCTCACCTGCCAGGTGTCGTCATGAGAGAGGAGGACGAAGTTCTTGCGGATCTTCTTCTGGGGCACGTGTTTTTTAGCTGGGCACTTTTGTGCTGTCGCTTTGAGGGCTGTGTAGGCTGTCGAAGCATCTGCTGGGCTCTCGTAACGGGCGAACAACTGCCCGTACTTTATCTCGTCGCCTCCGCGTTCAGAGTTCTTGAACTGGCGCACGGCGACGTCCGGGCTGCCTGAGAGTTTGGCGCTCGACAGTGAGCACATGGGCGCCTTGCGCTCCTTGAGGGAAGTCAGTGCGACATCAATTTCACTGACATCCTTGCCCATCTCTTTGGGAGCGAGAAGGGCGGATTTTATTTTTGCGACGGTGTAGCTGGGTGGCGCGGTGGTGGCTCCTGGCTTAGGAGTCGACGAAGTCGGGGTGCTCTTTTTCTGATCTTCGCTGCATCCCGTCAAGGTCAGAGCTGCGATGACGCAAAAGATTAGAGAGGTCCTGAGGCTGGGGTAACTCATTCCAGCGACGCTCACTGTTGCGTGTTGGTCTGGATTTCCCCCACGACCAGTGGTGTTGGTGCGGAGGGTTGCGTCATTTCAGCCAAGCCCCCACCTGCCTGGTCGCATTCAGCGCCTGAGCAGGTCCAGGACACTGTCCAGACGATAGTGGCAGTGATCTTGTAGGAGCCGCCCGGTGCCTTGGTCGAGGAGCGGTGATAGGTATAACCACAGGAGGTGCCGTCCTTGCTGCCTGCGCCATTGCAGGTCAGGGTGGTTTCACCCAGTTCCCAGCGCACGGATTGTGGTGTGGCCGTCGCTTGTACGGTCTGGGCGCCGACAGTGATGGGGGCTGTTTGCACCGTGTTGAAGCCGTCGACCCACAAGCCGGTGCGGACCTGCACGTACGTCTTGCCTTCGGGGGAGGTGTGCACTTGTGGGATGGGAAGCTTGGCCGTGGAGCGAGCCCATTCGGCCAGATCGGCAGTGGCCGGTGGGGCTGCTTGGGGCGGGCCGGTGTTCACCCCTCCGCCGCCGCCTTCCTCACCAGGCAGTTCCGGAATGACGTTGCTTCCGCCTCCACCGCCGGAATCCTCGTTGCCGCCGCCACCGGTGGAGCCGCCGCCGTTCCCTAAGCCGCAGTCCAACCTGGTGCAAGGATCGGCGCTGGCGGGGGGAGCGAGGAGCAGAATGATCCCTAGAACTGCGGTTATCGGTGCGACGACCAATAGCGAACGGTGACTGCGCATCGGATTTCTCGTCCTGTGAAACGATGAAGAGGGGGCGGCCTGGACGAGAGAGTCGGCCAGTGGCTCGGTGCGGTGCGACGGTGTGGTCAGCATTTCTCGTCCCGGATGCTGTCGGAGACTTTCCAGGTGCCGGAGTCGTAACGCACGGCAGTGCGATAGACGAAGGCGCCTCCAGGGCCGCCGCCGGTGCGCTTGCCCGTCTTGGTGGAGAAGCGGTAGCTGCCGAGGGTGCGCAGGCAATCGA
This sequence comes from Actinomadura hibisca NBRC 15177, assembly GCF_001552635.1. GTDB lineage: Bacteria > Actinomycetota > Actinomycetes > Streptosporangiales > Streptosporangiaceae > Spirillospora > Spirillospora hibisca. The sequence goes on from NZ_BCRO01000019.1 coordinate 233,094, forward strand.
CGACATAGACGGTCAGCCCGTCCTTGGCGCGCGCGTAGACCTTGGGATTGGTGACAAGGGTGAAACGCCAGACCTGGTTTGCTGCCTTTACTTTTTCGACGTCCCTAGTGACATTTGTCAAGACGGGATCGACGGCGACCGTGGCCAGATCAGTGGCGTCGTTCCGCTCGTAAACCTGTTTGTAGACCTTCTGGAACTCGCGGTAGCGGCTCAGGACGTCCTGGTTCACCTGAGGAGTCGGCAGGCTGGACGGGTGGGCCGTCCCTGTGGGTGGTGCGGAGCCGCTGGGGGCCGGGGAGGCGCTGTCGAACGTTCCGTTCGGGTTGAGTGCGCCGCTCGACGCCTTCTCCTGGCCGCAGGCCGTGAGAGTGCTGCCCAGCAAAGTCGTTGCGAGCAGGCAGGACGCGGCACGGAACAGGGGGGAAGTCGGGATCTTCTCAGCCGTCACGGTGGCGCGGCGGGGTCCGCGGGGGGTGGTACGTACCGACCGGGCGCGCATCGCTATCCCTGACTTGTTCAGCCGACAACGGGGCGGAGTACGCGCGAAAGCTTACAGAGGTGTATGTGGCGAGAAAAGGGATTCGTTGCCGAAAGGTCTGACCGTGCACGTCGCGTCTGGTGCATCTGGTTTTCGGTGATGTGGGCACCGGTGGGACGGGGAGCCGGGCTGGTCTGCGGCTTCAGTCGGAGTCGGTTGCGGCCAGGAGGGCCAGCGTCTCGCTGTCCGGGCGCAGGACGGCTACTCCCAGGTCCAGGATCGGTGCGACTCCCAGGTACCAGTTGCTGGTCGTTGCGAACAGCAAGGTCTTGCTTCCGGGGTCGGGGCCGCAGAGGGCGTTGTAGGACTGCCATGCCCGTGCACGGGAGTACGCGCCGCTGTGCCAGGTGGTGTACGGGCCGCCTGCCATGGACTTGCGGAACAGTGTCGTCCATAGTTCGGTGCCGCTCACCTCGCGGGCCTGCACCGTCTCTGCTCCGGTCAGGCAGGCTGCGTTCAGGCTCAGTAGGAGGGCCGGGCTGGGGGTGGTGGGCTCGGCCAGCAGGTACAGGCGTGCTTCGGCCAGGTCCGGGTCGGTGCGTTGGTAGTCGAGCAGGACGGCCTTGGCTTGGGCTGCTTCCGGCCAATCGACCTCGATGCTTTCGATGGGCAGGGAAGCGTGGGCTGTTTGGTGTGCGACCGGTTCGTTGGCTAGGCCGTGGGTTGCCGTCGGGAAGCCTAGGAGGGGGAAGGCTGGTTCTTCCTGGGCCAAGCGTTGTAGCGGCAGGTTGGCCAAGGGGTGGTTGGTCAAGCGGAGGTGTTCGGCTAGGTGTACCGCTTCCGGGTGGTCCGCTAGGGAGCCGTGGCGCAGGATCAGTTCGTGTAGCAGGCACGCTGCCAGTTCCGTACGGGTGCCCAGGACGGGCAGCAGGTCCGTCAGGGATTGGTTGTTCGCCAGCCACAGTGCTATCCCCGCCTCGCCACCGCGTAGCCAGAACTCGGGGGCGGCTATGCCTGGCTTCGGACGCGGGAAGGGCGCGATGGCTCGCAGGCGTTCGGCGATGTCCAGGACTAGAGCGATCCGGTCGCGGCCCGGGGAGCGGGCTGTGGCCAACAGGGCGTCCTCGAACGCGCGGGCCGTCATGCTGGACGGGTGCCGGTCGGTCAGCAGGTCCGTCAGGTAGGCCGCGACGGGTGCCAGATGGCCGGTCTCCAAGTATCGCCGGACCTGCTCCTTCTTCACTGGAAGAGCAGTTCGCGGAAGCCGCTCTCCGGCCAGGGGCAACCGCCGTCCACCTCGTTGCCGGTCGCCTCGGTGACCAGGGCGAACGGCACCTCGAAGAGGTGGTCCACGTCGGGATCCTCCGCTTCGGCCTCCTGCGCGAGGCGGGCCAGGCTTTCGGGCGGTGTTCCTTCGGTGCTGAGCTGCGGGTCCTCGCCGCTTTCGCTCACCACCCGCCAGACGCGGCGGCCGTCGCGGTACAGCTCTGCGTGCGCGTACATGTCGTGCTCCTCCATGTACGCCGTGACGAGGGTGGTGCCCTTGCTGAGCGCTGTCAGGTGGTCTGGTTCGTCCCAGACGTTGTGGGCCGAGTCGCCGATCACCGTCCAGCCGTTCGTGGCGGGGGCGACGCAGGTGGGTGCGGTCGAGAGGTCGGGTTCTGCGACGGTCTCGCCGAGTGTGGCGCCGAGGCGGGTCAGGATCTCCTCTGGGGACAGGTCTTTGACGGCGACGTAACCGGTGGCGAATCCCATGGCGATCTTTCTAGTGGGAGGGAGTCCGGTCGTAAAGGCCGTCCGGGGCGGGCAGGGCGTACACCAGTGTTTTTCCGTCGCTGGAGCGGCGCGTCATCCCCAGCTTCACCATCACCCGTTCGGATGCCGCGTTGGCCGGGTCGCAGCGCGCCACCACCAGCGACGTCCGCACCCGGTGGAACGCCTCGTCCAGCAGGGCCCGCGCCGCCTCCGTGGCGACGCCCCGGCCCCACGCGTGCGGCTCCGTCCACCAGCCGATCTCCAGGGCCGCGTCCTCGATACCCGGCAGCGTGTCGTGCAGCCAGGTCAGTGACGCCAGGCCCAGGAACCGCCCGGTGCGGCGGTCCAGGACGGCGCGCCAGCCGAAGCCGTGCCGTACCCAGTGCGCCAGGGCCTCGGAGTGCCGCAGCGCGGCGTGGGCGGGCGGCCATGGGCGCTGGCCCACGTAGCGCATGACCCGCTCGTCGGACGACATGCGCGCGAGGTCGGCGCCGTAGCGGTACTGCCAGGCCGGAAGCAGCAGCCGCGGCGTGCTGAGGCAGGACACGCCGTCCACGCCTCCGACCCTAGCGCGCGTCAACCCGCCTTCCGAAGGAATGCGTCAAGGGACGCCTCGTAGGCGCTCGCATCGACGTTCCAGGCGTCGGTGTGGTCGGCGTGCACGGAGATGTGGCTGACCAGTCCGGCAGGGGCCTTGCGCGCGAACTCGTAGGACGGGCGGTTGTCCACCATCTCGTCCTCGTCGGTGGTGTACAGCAGCACCGGCGTTTTCAGCGTGATGGCGTAGCGCCGCTGGTCGAACTGGCCGAGGTCGATGCCGTAGCGCCACTCCACGACGCGCTTGGCGACGGCGGTCAGCGGCGCGGGCAGGCCGCGTTCGGCGCCCTGCTTGTCCAGCGTCGCGCCCCAGTCCATGACGGGCGAATCCAGCACCACGCCCCGGATCGGCGCGGGGTCGTTGCGCAGCGTCCGCATCACCATCGCGCCGCCCATCGACCAGCCGTACAGGACGATTCCGGTCGCGCCCTGCCCGCGCGCGTACGCGATGGCGTTGCGCACCTCGTCCCACTCGGTCTGGCCCATCAGGTTGCGGCCGCCCGGCGCGGCCGGCGCGCCCACGTCGTTGCGGTAGGCGATCGACAACATCGGCATGCCGGTGCGCTGGACGGCCCGCATCGCGCGGAGGGTTTCGGCGCGGTCGGCGTTGCGGCCGTGCACGGCGATCACCCAGGTGCGGCGGGGCGTGGTGCCGGGCAACAACCAGGCGGGCATCGGGCCCAGCTTGGACGGATAGGTGACGTTCTGGAAGTCCAGCCCCAGGGCTGTCTTGGGGTCGCCGCCGTAGACCCAGTGGTCGATCGCGGCGCGCAGCCCCGTCGTCAGGGCGCCCTGCGGGACGGACTCGACTTTCCGGACGACGGTCTTCGCGTCGCCGCCGACGACCTGTCCCATGATCGCGCGGCCGTCCCGCCAGACCAGGCCCCACAGGCCCGGCCGGACGGTGCCCGGCTCGCGCGGCAGCGTCACGGTGCCGTTCGCGGCGGCCAGGACGGTCAGCCGGTACTCGCGGCCGTGCTCCACCTCGGTCGCGACGCCCGAGAAGTACCAGCCGATCCCGGCCGCGCCCGCCCCGGCCAGCAGCACGAGCGCCACGACGGCGGCGAGGAGCGTGCGCAGGAGCCGCTTCTTGTGGCGGCGCGGCGGGCTGGCGGAAACGCTGGGAGCGTCGGTTTCGGTGGGCACGACATACGACGTTATGCGAGGCAGGGCCGCCCCGGGTAACCGGTCGCCTACTTCAGGGCGTCGCGGGCGTCCATCAGGGCGAAGCCCAACAGGTTCTCGCCGCGCCATTGGGACGGAGTCAAGGCCTCGGGGCGGTCCTCGGCCAGGCCGATGCCCCAGATCCTGTCCAGCGGGCTGGCCTCCACCAGGATCTTGCCGCCGGTGGACAGCAGGTACCCGCGCAGCTCGTCGGACTGGCCGAACTTCGCGACGCTGCCGCGCACCACGATGTCGTAGCGGTGCTCCACCCAGGTTCGCTCGTCGAAGCCCTGCACCTGCCGCCCCATCGCCTTGGCCTTGCCCGGGGAGTCGGCCGCCAGGACCTGCCTGAGGTTCTCCTCGTCGCCGAACAGCCGCGCCTTCTCGGCCATCATGTAGTGCTCGGCCGTCGGGTAGACGACGTCGTCGAGGACGAACGGTGACGGCCACCACTGGCTCAGGCAGCCCTTGCGCTGCTTCCCGCCCCAGAACAGCACGAACTCCGGCAGTTGTCGCTGCTCTTCCAGTTTGATCAGGTCCGCTACGCGCATCCTCCGAGCCTGCCGGACCGCGCACCGGACGCCAACCCCTTTTCCGCCCGGTGTGGACGGATAACCTGCGGATCGTCGGGTCGGCGAACTTCAGGGGGACCTGGATGGCGGGACGCAACGAACGCAGCACCGTGCTGGAGCGGCAGATCGTGGACCTGGTGCGGGCCGTCGCCCCGCCGGGCTGGCGGCGCGCGGACGTGTCCTGCCGCGCGACCGTCGCGGTGCACGAGGTCGCGCTGACGGTGCTGACCGGCGACGGCAAGGTCGCCACGGCCGAGAACCCGCCGCCGGAGCTGGCCGACCTGCTGGTCGAGCTGCGCCGCGCGCACTACCTGTCGGAGCAGGGCACCTGGTTCTCGATGGTCTTCCACGTGGAGCCGGAGACCGCGCGGCCCTTCTACAACTTCGACTTCGACCCGGGATGGCAGCCGCCGATCCCGCCCGAGTGCTGGCGGCGCGACCAGACCGTGCTGCCGCGCGACGGCGGCAACCTGCCCGCCTGGCTGCGCGACCGCATGTCCGACCGCGAGCCGGAGTACCCGATCGACCCCGCGCCGCTGACGCTCAATCCCGTCGAGCAGATGGAGGTGCTGTCGGACCGGCTCAGCGTGCTGCTGGCGGTGCAGGTCCCCGCGCTGTGGGAGCGGGCGTTCGGGTACTACCAGGCGGCCGGGGAGCACGTGGAGTTCCCGCCGCTGATGGTGCAGCTGGCGGACGGGCGGACACAGACCTGGACGCCGCCGCGCGCCGCCGCCGTGCTGCTGGACCGGCTGCGCGCCGGGACGCACGGTTTCCAGGGCTCGACGTGGTCGCGGATCGACTTCGAGATCCTGTACGAGGACGGCGGGGTGCGCTGCCGCGCGGCGTTCACCCACGACGAGGAGCCCGACTGGGGCAAACCGCCTTCCATCGATGACGTTCGGCGAGAACTGGAACGTTTTCCGCGCGACCGGGTACCGGAGTGGATGAGCCGGACGCTGGGCGGCGTCCCGGAGGCCGTCGCGCCGGTGACGGCACCGGCCGAGGGCGTACGGAAGGCCCGCGTGTTCGACCGTCTGGGTCCGGACGGGGAAGGGCCGTCGGTGTCGCGGCCGGCGGTTCCGGAGGAGGAGGTCGAGCGGGTGGTGGCTTACCTGCGGGGTGCGCCGGTGGTGCTGGCGGCCCGCTCGTACGCGCCCGACCAGCTCGATCCGGCGCGCGGCGACCGGGTGCCGCTCACGTTCCACACGGACGGCACCTGGGTGTGGTCGGGCGCGGTGGGCTACTACCTGGCGGAGCACGGCCTGCCGCCGGAACCTGACCTGGTCGAGCACATCCGGGCGGGCGGGTTCCGGGTGCCGGAGGTGGACGAGACGGCGATGGACGCCGCCAACGCCGCTGTCACGGGGCGTTCCGCGCCTGAGCCGGTGGGCAAGGTCTTCACCCAACAGTGGCTGACGCGGCTGAGCGAGAAACTGGAGGAACTCGGCGTGGACCCAGGCTCCTATCGCATCCGGGAGACCGCTGAAGGGGCTTGGTGCCTGGTGGAGGAAGGGCGTTGGTCGGTGTTCCGGCTGGATGACGGCGAGCGGTATCGCGAGAGCGTCTTCGACGAGGTGGGGGAGGCGGCGGCTCACTTGTTGGGGAGTGTGCTGCTGGTGCCTCGGAAGCGTCGAGACGAGGCGGTGGGGGCGCAGGAAGGGCGTGCTGGGCTGGGGGCGACGCAGGAAGGTCGTGTTGAGGCGGGGGTGCCGCAGGAGCGTCGTGCTGAGCCGGTGGTGCCTGCGCCTCCGGTGCCCGTGCCGCCCGTTCCGGCTCCGCCGGTCCCGGTGCCGCCCGTGCCCGCGCCGCCGGTGCCGGCCCCACCCGTCCCGGCGCCGCCCGTGCCCGAGCCGGAGGAGACGCGACAGCAGTGGATGGGGGAGACGATTCAGCCGCTGCCGGGGGAACCGCCGCTGACGCTGTTCCGGGAGCGGCAGATGGTCGAGTTGCAGGCGGGCACGATGCTGGACCGCTTCGGCGAGACGGGCGGGAACCTCGTCTACGCCGCGCACACGCCGTTCGAGCGGCGTTCGCTGCCGCCGGACTGGGCGGGGCGGCCGTATCACCTGTACCGGGTCGAGCGGCCGATGTGGGTGCTGACGGGGGTCGCGGTGCCTTGGTTCGAGCAGCCGGGGGGCGGGGTGGGTTACGTGTTGTCGCGGTCGGTGGGGGAGTTGTTGGGGGACGGGGGGTTGGTGGAGGTGTTCGGGTAGGAGTGGGACGGGGTTAGAGCGTGAACGTGCCCCCGATCGCCTGGGGCGATCGGGGGCACGTTGTGAGAGTGCTGGGGTCTCGCGTCAGCGGTGCGTTGTAGGGGCTGGGGTCTCGCGTTAGAGGAGGGCTCTAGAACCTCGGGTTGGTCGGGGGTGTGCGGCGGGTGCGCATTTCGGTGTAGTCCGGCATCACGGCCGGGCAGTGTGCGCCCTTCGCCGGGAGGCGGCCCGTCAGCAGGTAGGCGTCCACCGCCTTGCGGGAGCACGGGCTCAGTGAGTACGCGCGGTGGCCGCCGCCGTCGTAGGTCAGCAGCCGCGAGCCCGGGATCTGCCGGTTCACGCCCACCGCCCACGGGTGCACCGTCGCCGGGTCGCCCAGGCCGTTCACGATCAGCACCGGCGGCACGCCCTTGATCCGGTACGGGCGTTGCGGGTCGGTGGCCTTGCTGCCCAGGCAGGAGGTGATCGGCTCCCAGCCCAGCGGGCTGATCCGGATGTGCGGGGCCGCCTTGCGGGTCTCCCGCTTGACCGCCGCCATCGCCTTGCCGTCGCGGATCGGGAACGACCAGTCGCTGCACATGATGCCCGCGAACAGGCCGTCCGGCGTCGGGTCCACGGCCGCCGCCTTGACGGTCTTGGGCTTCTGGCGGTTCAGCTCGCGCAGTTCCTCGCTGAGCTGCGCCCACGAGATCGGGTCGTACAGCGACACCCGGATCATCTGGGCGAGCCCCGGCACGCGCAGCGGCGTCTTCGGCGCGCCGATCTCGTGCAGGGTGCCGCGCTCGGCGCGCAACATCAGCGCGTCCAGCACCTTGATCGGGTCCTTGCCGCGCAGCCCGCAGTACTTGGAGGTGGGGCACCACTTCGCGAACTGCTTGTAGGCGGTCTCCAGGCCGCGCGTCTCGTCCACCAGGAAGCGGGTCGCGCCCGTGACGCTGTGGTCCATGGTGCTGTCCAGGGCCAGGCGCTGGACGCGGCCGGGGAACATCTCGGCGTAGCGCTGGCCCAGCCAGGTGCCGTAGGAGACGCCGTAGTAGGACACCTTGCGCGCGCCGAGCGCGGCGCGGATCGCGTCCATGTCGCGCGCGACGCTGCCCGCGCCCAGGAAGTCGTACAGCGGGCCGGTCTTCTTGCGGCACGACTGGCGCAGCTTCACCTGGTAGGCGGTCAGCTTGTTCAGCTCGGCCTGGTTGCGCGGGTGGAGCGACGGGCGCGGGCCCACCTTGGCGCACCTGACGGGCGTGCTGGCCCCGACGCCGCGCGGGTCGAACCCGACGATGTCGTAGCGCTGGCGGATCTGCTTGGACAGCTCGCCGCGGTCGAGCGCGAAGTCGACCCCGGAGCCGCCGGGGCCGCCGGGGTTGACGAACAGCGTGCCGAGGCGCTTGTCGGGCTGGGTGGCGCGGGCGCGCGCGACCGCGATCTTGATGGTGCCGCGCTTGGGGTGCGCCCAGTCGATCGGCACGGTCAGCTTGCCGCACTGCACGGTGCGGTCGTCGGGGCAGGCGCGCCAGGTGATCTTCTGAGCGGCGGCGGCGACGACGGGAGCGGCGGGCGCGGCCTGCGCCGGGCCCGAGCCGAGGATCGCGGCGGTCAGGGTGGCGGCGCCGAACAGGACTCCGGCCGTGCGGCCCTTGCGAGTCACGAAGAGGGACTCCCTGTCTGCGGGGGGAACATGGGATCAGGGAGATCCTGGTGACGCGAGGTCACGATTGAGTCATCTTCTAGGATGTTTGTTCACTCGACCCGGGAGGCCGGATGAACAAGCGGCGGATCGTTCTGCTGGCGGGCGCCGTCGCGGCGGCGGGCGCGGCGGTCGTGGGGTTCGCGACCGCGGGCCAGGCCGATCGCGAACGCGAGGAGCCCTCCGGCGCGGTGGTGCACGAGGTGCCCGCCGAGGAGGCTCAGGACGCGGCGGAGTACTGGACCGAGAAGCGGATGCGCGAGGCCCAGCCCATGCCGATGCCCGAGGCGCCGGAGAACCCCTGACGAACGGGGAACGCCCCGCGGACCGTGTGGTCTGCGGGGCGTTTCGCGTCGCGTGGGGAAGGTCAGTACGCGATGGCGCGGTAGACGTTCACCGCGGCCGTGCCGTGGTACGGCGAGTTCATCTGCAGGGTGCGCAGGCTGTGGGTGCTGTTGACGCCCACGATCCGGCCGAGGCCGTTGCGCTGCATGCCGTAGATCCACGGGCCGCCGGACGCGCCGTTGCCCATCGAGCACCACATGCCGAGGCCGACGCTGCCGCCGCCGTAGTTCACGCCGAAGGTCTTGCCGGAGCAGTACCAGAGGCGGTTGCTGTTCATCGCCTTCTTCGACGGCAGCGCGCGGGCCGGGTACCCGAAGCTGTACATCGGGTAGGCGCGCTTCTTGTAGCCGAAGGTGTAGCCCTGGCTGCCGGTGTAGTACTGGATGCCCTGGCCGCGGTACTTCTTCACCGTGAAGCCGGCGATGTCGTAGCGCAGGTCGCCCTTCTTGGTCCAGCCCTCCAGCGCGACCAGGCGGTCGGCGACCCAGGAGCCGTAGGACTTGCCGTCCTTGTAGTCCGGGCGGAACATCACGTACTTGGCGAACCCGGCCCGGCCGCCGCTGCCCGAGTGCAGGCAGTGCGCGGCCGTCCAGACGGTGCGCTTGTTCCTGGAGCTGATGACCGTCGCCGAGCAGGTGTACTGCCGGTTGCGGTTGTCGACGCCGAACAGCTTGCCGGTGGTGCGCGCCGGCGGCTTGCCGTGCCTGGTCCACTGCCGCGCGGTCTTGACGGCCTGGGCCGAGTACCCGGCGCTCTGGGAGGTGAGCGCCTCGGGGGCGTCCTCGGGCAGGGTCGGGGCGCCGGCGGCGTACTGCTCGGCGCTCTGCGCCGACAGTTGCGAGGCGGCGGCCGGGGCGGCGTTGACGTTCTTGGGCGTCAGCGGCTTGGCGGCCTTGATGCGCGAGGCGGTCCAGTACTTCTTGACCGCCGCGGGGTCCTGCGTGACCGACAGGACGTCGGGCCGGGCGTTGGGGTCGGCCGTGGCCTTGGCGCCGACCGGCGCGGCCTGCTTGGCCGGAGCGTCATCGGCGGTGACCACGACGGCCACGCCGGAAGCGGCCGCGACGGTGCCGAGAGCAGCGCCCGCGATGAGGAGGCGAGGCGTTGAAAGACGCAACTGGTGCTGCCTTCCGTGAAGGGGGGAGCGTTCCGGACGGTTGGAGCGCACAGTCAACCGCGACCGGGAACCGGCGGCAACATGAGTCTTTAGTTGGAAATGTCACCCAGGATGTTTCTGTGGTCGTCTGTCCGTAATTTGGCGGCCGGAACCGGCCGCTCAGCGGGTCGCGGTCTGGATCTCGGCGGCCCGCAGCGGCACCGACGCCGAGGCGGGCAACGCCCCGAAGCCGCCGCCCGGGGCGTCGCACGCGCCGGTGCACGTCCAGGAGACCTCGTAGTACAACGTCGCCGTCACGGTGAACGCCCCCGCGCGCCGGTAGGTGTGCGCGCACGACGATCCGGTCATGCCCCTGCGGTAGGGCGTGCCGGGACCCTGGCAGGTCAGCGTGCCCTCGCCGGTGTCCCAGACCACGCGGGCGGGACGGCCGGTGACGGTGACCTCCTGGCCGTCCACGCCGACCCGGGCGGTGCGCGTGCGCCAGGCCGTCCCGTCGATCCACAGGTAGGTGCGCAGGCCGACCCACGTCCGGCGGGCGGGGCTGGTGCGCAGGCGCGGCGGCGGCAGCACGATCGCGTCGCGGGCCATCTCGGCGACCTGGGCGGTCGGCGTCCGCGCGGTCTGCTCGGCGGGCAGGGTGATGCAGTGGTCGGCTCCGCCGGTCGGCGCGCACATCGACTCGACGCGGATGCTGGTCTCGGGTGGTGTCGCCCCGCCGCCGCCGGGCCGGGCGGGGGCGCGCGGGGCCGGAGCGGACGCGCCGATGGTGCACAACCAGCCGTTGCCCGGCGTGCAGTCCACGTCCGCCGGGGCCAGCAGGACGGCGGCGGTGAACGCGTCGATCAGCATCGCGGATCGCGCGGGTGGACGATCCTGGCGACCTTCCAGCCGCCCGGCGTGCGCGCCATGCTCACGTAGAGCAGATAGCGCTGTGAGCGTGGGGGAGCGCCGACGCGGGTGGCTGTCTTCTTCCTGTAAGTCCACAGGCCCGAGGTGGAGACGCAGTCGATGATGTCGGCCGTCCGGGCGCGCAGGGCCGCTACGCGCGGGCGCGGGACGGCGTGGCTCCGTTGGACCACACCGGCGCGGCGGTTGCGGCGCACTGCCGCCAGGAGGCGGGATGCCGCTTCGCTCGTCGCGACCGTTCGGATCTGCTTGGTGTCGTTGGTTTCCAGCGCGTGTTCCAGCACCTCGTGGAACAGCCGGTAGCGGGTGAGGACGGAGGCGGCATCCGTTGGGGCGGCCTCAGGGGGCGGTGGGGCGGGCGGGTTGGTGCCGCTGGGACGCAGGTCGCCCGACGCCCCGGCGGTCGGCGTGCAGGCGCCCGCGAGCAGGGCCGCCGCCGCGAGCGCACCGGTTCTCGTCATCGCTGAAGGTGTCCGTTCGTGTCCGTTCCGTCGTCGCCGCACGTTAGCGACGGGCACGCGCGGAGCGGGGCGGGACGGGCAAACGTCCGGAGATCACGGCTTCGCGCCGGTTTCCGGTGATCAGGCGCGGCCGATGTCGGCGACCAGGTTGAACCCGAGCAGCAGGTCGAGGTGGACGAACGTCTCGATCTTCGCTCCCGGCGCGACGTCCGGATCGGCGGCCAGCCGGTCCAGGGCCGCCAGGGCCGCCGGGGCGTCCAGATCGGCGGCGAGGGCGTCCTCCGCCTCGGCCGCGTGCGGACGGTCCAGCGGACGGCCCGGCGCGGCGGCCCACTGCGCGACTTGTTCCCGCCATCGATTCAGGCGGGCCTCCGCGCGCCCGAGACGGTCGGCGTCCAGGTGCAGAGGCTCGCCGTAGGGGATTTCCAGGATCGCCAGGCGCGTGTAGAGGGGGTCCGGCGCCGGTCCCGGGTCGCCGGTCTCGCACGGCACCACCAGGCCGTCGGAGCCCTCCGGCACGATCAGAAGGTCGTGCGCGCCGGTGTCCGTGGTCTCGAACGGCCGGATGTTGTAGTCGGTCCAGTCCCGGTCGGCGGCCGTCTCCGGCGCGACCGTCAGCAGGACGTGGTGCCGCCGCCGTTCGGCCACCCTGCGCAGCAGGTCGGCGACGACCAGCGCGCGAAGGCCCGCCCCGGCCGCGAGGTGGACCCGCAGCGGACGGCCCGGCGGCGGTTCGTAGGCTCCCAGTCGCAACGTCATGAGGACATCGTCACAGCACCGTGCCGGTGAGGTGCGGCCCCTCCGGCATCGGCGCGTTGCGGTCGGGTTTGCGGACGGCCGCGAACCGCAGCCGCACGTAGTCGGCGACCCAGCCCGACTCGCGGCGCAGCGCCGGGGCGGCCAGCTCGTTGACCCGCTCCAGAAGAGGCTCCACCAGCTCCGGCGGCACGTCCGCCAGCGCGCGCGGCGCGTACACGCGCACCCAGTCGGCCGCGCCGTTGGGCCCCTCCACCATCCGGGACGGCCGGTCGGCGTGCTCCAGCAGCCGCACCGTGAACCCGCCCTCCTCCAGCCGCGCGGCGTACTCGGCCGGGCTCGGGAAGTACCAGGGCAGGTCCGGCTCGCCGAGCCCGAACACCCGCCAGGCCGTCTGCATCGCCACGATCAGCTCGGCGCAGTTGCCCGCGCCGCCGAGCTCGGCCACGAACCGGCCGCCGGGCCGCAGCGCGGCGCGCACCTGCGCGATCACCGCGTCCGGGTCCCGGGTCATCCAGTGCAGCGCCGCGTTGGAGGCCACCGCGTCGAACGCCTCGCTGGTGGTGAAGGTGTGCGCGTCGCCGACCGCGAACGACAGGCCCGGGTGCAGCGCGGCGGCCTGGGCGATCATCTCCGGCGCGCCGTCGATGCCCAGCACGTCGGCGCCGCGCTCGGCGATCTCCGCGCTGAAGGCGCCGGTGCCGCAGCCGAGGTCGATGACCTTCTCGCCGGGTTGCGGATCGAGCAGGTCGACCAGCGGCGCACCGTGCGCGGAGACGTACCCGAAGGCGGAGTCGTACGTCGTCACGGCCCAGTTCACGGTCGCAATTTATCCGATATTCCGTTCGACGCGCGGCGCCGGGCGGGGTCGAGGCCGATCGGTGATCTGTCTCACTGCGCGCCCCGCCGGTGCCGCCGGGCCGCGCGCGCCCGCGTACCGTCGTGCCATGAGCGGGGAGAAGAGCACACGCGCCGAGGTCCGGATCGTCGGAGCCGAGCGGCCCGGCGGCCTGGAACTGCGCACCCTCGGCCTGGCCGAGCGCGGCCTGCCCGAGCTGCGCGCCACCGGCCTGCCGCCCTACCTGGGGCAGGGCTGGGCGCAGGTGCTCGGCCTGGTCGCCCAGCGCATGGCCGCAAGCGGCCTGAACGGTCCCGCCCGGCTGGAGCTGGGCGACGGCGTCGCGGTGCTGCTGGCCGCCGACAAGGGCGGCCTGGCGGTGCTGCCGCCGCCCGACCACGGCGGCCGGGTGGACGACTGGCGGCGCGAGCTGCTGGTCCGGCTTTTCCCGGAAGCGAGTGTTTAGCGAGGGACGCTTCCATTAGGCTCCGGGGCGACTTCTGCCCCGTGAGGAGCCGTGGTGCCGCCGACCGACACCCAGACCCAGGAGCCGCAGGCCGTCGTGCCGCGGCCGTCGCGCGGAGCGCTGGGGTGGGGCGTCGCGATCGTTCTTCGCTGACCGTCGAGAGGACGCCATGGCCGCCCCCAAGAAGCCTTCCCGGCAGTCGAAGCAGGAAGCGAACAGGCAGCGCGCCGCGCAGCGGGAGAGCGAGGCGCTCGGCCTGCCGCCGCAGGAGTTCCGGCCGCCGCGCCGGATGCTGGTCTGGGTCGTGCCGTGCTTGCTGGTCTGCGTCGCGATGGTCGTGGTCGCCGTGGTGTACCGGGGTTACGGGCGGTTCACGCTGTTCGGCTTCGGCATCGTCGGCGCGCTGTACTACGTGCGGCTGGCCAGCCTGCTGGTGAACGGCTTCGTCCGCGTCGGGCCTACCGGGATGGTCCACAAGCTGCACAGCAGCGAGCGCGAGGCCAAGTGGAAGCAGGTGCGGGGGCTGGAGGTCGTGACCACGCCGTTCGGGCGGCGGGTCATGGTGCGAATGGGCGGCGCCGGGGCCGCCGTGCCGCTGGCCGCGCTGCGCGAGGGGCTGCTGGCCCGCAGCGGCGACTTCGACGCCGAGGTCGGCGAGATCCAGCGGCGGAAGGTCGGGGGCAACCGGCTCAAGCCCACCACGCGCGCGGGCGCGGGCAAGGCCGCGGTGGTGGCGTGGCCGCTGGCCGCGCTGCTGGCCGTCCAGCTCGTCGAGCTGCCCTGGCAGGAGCCCTGGTGGCCCACCAACAAGGACGCCGCCGCCCTGCCGCACGCGTGCGCGGCGGTCGACGCCGGGACCGTGCGGCAGATGGTGCCCGGGGCCGTCCAGTCCGACGAGGCCCACCTGGACCGGGAGCCGTTCCAGACGTCGGGGTGCCGCTGGGCGGAGCCCGGCCGGGTCGCCGGGCTGGACCTCAGCCTGCACCGCTACTCCAGCGAGGGCATGAGCGGCGGCGTCGCCAACGCCAAGGACCGGATGCTGACCTACTCGCGCTCCTACGACAGCACCCCGGTGTCCGGCCTCGGGGACGCCGCCTGGCAGATCGCGCGGCCCGCCGACAGCACCACCAACAACGCCACCGGCACCGCCGCCGGGAGCGACGGCACGGCCGCCCGCAACGTCCAGCTCGCCGCCCGCCGCCGCAACGTCGTCGTGATCGTCGGGTACACCGCGCCGGCCTCCGACGGGCGGCGCGCTGAGGAGCGGGCGGCGGCCGTCGCGCGGGCCGCGCTGAGCCGGGTGTGGTTCGGCTGAGCCGGGTTCCTAGAATCGGCTTCTAATCATTGGGCGCGAGAAGGGGCCGCAGGTGTCGTACACCGAGATCGAGTACCGGGTCGAGGACGGGATCGCCACGATCACCCTGAACCGGCCGCACCGCATGAACGCCTACACCTACACGATGCGGGCCGAGATGCTCGACGCGTTCGACCGCATCGACGCCGACGATGCGGTGCGGGTCGTCGTGGTCACCGGCGCGGGCCGGGCGTTCTGCGCCGGGGCCGACCTCGGCGGGGGCGGGGCCACCTTCGACAAGGACAGGTCGCAGGACATGTTCGCGGGCGAGGACGACGTCCTGGAGGACGGCACCCCGCGCGACGGCGGCGGCACCGTGGCGCTGCGCATCGCGCGCTGCCTCAAGCCGGTCATCGGCGCGTTCAACGGCGCGGCCGTCGGCGTCGGCGTCACGATGACGCTGCCGATGGACGTGCGGCTGGCCAGCGACAAGGCCAAGTTCGGGTTCGTGTTCGCACGGCGCGGCATCGTCACCGAGGCCGCCTCGTCGTGGTTCCTGCCGCGCCTGGTCGGCATCGCCCAGGCGATGGAGTGGGCCGCGACCGGCCGCGTGTTCGACGCGCAGGAGGCGCTGGCGGGCGGCCTGGTGTCGCGCCTGTACGCGCCCGACGAGCTGCTCCCGGCCGCCTACGAGCTGGCCCGCGAGATCGCCGACAACACCTCGGCGGTGTCGGTGGCGGCCATCCGCCGCCTGATGTGGTCGGGCCTGTCGGCCCCGTCGCCGTGGGACGCGCACGCCGCCGACTCGCGCCTGATGGCGGCGCTGGGCGGCGCGGCCGACGCCAACGAGGGCGTCACCTCGTTCCTGGAGAAGCGCCCGGCGGTGTTCCCGATGCGGGTCAGCACCGACCTGCCGCCGCAGGTGCCGGACTGGCCGCTGCGCTGAGCCGCGCCTGACGGCGGGCCGCGCGCACGCCGGACGCGCACCGCGCGCACGTCGTGACCCCGGGGCCGCGGGCCCCGGGGTTTCGCGTGTTATGGATCTTTCGCCGGGGGATTCACGAAACGGTCACGAGCAGGTGATCTTGCGTTGGCGGCGGTGTGTCGGAGTGGCGCAGGGGTATCAATCACCCTGAGCGACACTTTCGGGGGTAAGTGGTGCGTGCCGGAAATTGCACTGTGCTCGTCGCGGCGGGCGTGTTGGCCGCGGCGTGCGGACAGGCCGTCTCCGTGCGGCAGCAGGCGGCGGTGCCGGGCCAGCAGGCCGGGCGCGCCGCGCCGTCTTCCACGGGTTCGCCCGCGCCGGGTTCTCCCGCGCCGGGGTTGCCCGCGCCGGCGTCTCCGGCGCCGGCGTCTCCCGCCGCGCCCACGCCGGTTCCCACACCGCCGCCGCGGCAGATCGACTGCGCGAAGGCCAAGTGCGTGGCGCTGACCTTCGACGACGGGCCCGGCGAGTACACCGCCCACCTGCTGGACGAGCTCAAGCAGGCCGACGCGCGCGCCACGTTCTTCATGCTCGGCCAGAACGTGCACGCCCACCGCGACCTGGTGCGCCGCATGGCCGCCGAGGGCCACGAGCTGGCCAACCACAGCTGGTCGCATCCGCAGCTCACCAGCCTGTCCAGCGCCGGGGTGCGGTCGCAGGTGCGGCGCACCCAGGAGGCGATCAAGGAGGCGTCGGGCGTCGAGCCGACGTTGTTCCGCCCGCCCTACGGGGCCACCGACGCCCGCGTGGGGAAGGCGATCGGCATGCCGCTGATCATGTGGAGCGTGGACAGCCTCGACTGGCGCTACCGCAGCGTCGCCCGCAACGCCCGGGTCGGGGTGCGCGAGCCCCGCAGGGACGGGGTCGTGCTCTACCACGACATCCACGAGGCGTCGGTCGAGGCCGCGCCCAAGGTGGTGGCCGGGCTGAAGCGCCGCGGCTTCACCCTGGTCACCGTCTCGGAGCTCTACCAGGGCAAGCAGCTCAAGCCCGGCCGCCTCTACCCCAAGTGGTAGGTCACAGCTCCAGCTCGGGTTTCAGCCGCCGCATCGACCAGCGCCGTTGCAGGTGCACCGCGAGGACGAGCAGCGCCAGCGCGGCCACCAGGAAGCCGCCCAGGATCAGCGCGTCCTTGACGACGTGCGAAGTCTGCCCGCCGGAGATCGTGGCCCGCATCGGCGCGACGAAGTAGGTCATCGGCACCACGTCGTGGATCGCCCGGAACGGTTGCGGCAACGTCTCCACCGGGTACAGGCCGCCGCACGACACCAGTTGCAGCATCAGCAGCGCCAGCGCGAGCGCGTCGCCCACGGCGCCCAGCGTCAGCCGCAGCAGGTGCACGATCGCGCTGAAGGTCGCCACGCCCAGCGCCATCAGCCCCAGCGTGCCGCCGACGTTGACCGCGTCCAGGCCGAGCCCCACCGTCAGCACCGTGAACAGCAGCAGCGCGCCCAGCAGACCCATGAACAACACCGGCAGCCACGCCGCGAACGCCACCGTCGCCGCCCCGGCCTGCGAGGCCAGCAGCCGTCCCGACACCGGGCGCAGCAGCAGGAACGCGACGATGCCGAACACCCACAGCGCGATCGCGATGAAGAACGGCGCGAGTCCGCGCCCGTAGGTCTTGGCGGGGTGGGCGTTGGAGGTCTTCACGTTCACCGGGTTGGCGAGCTTTTCGGCGGTGTCGCCCTGGTCGCCTACGGTGGGGACCTGCTTTTCGGCCGATGCCAGGCCCGAGGCCAGTTCCTTGGCTCCGTCGAGAAGCTGGGCGTTGCCGGAGTCGAGTTGCTGAGCGCCGTTGAGGAGCTGGTCGCTTCCGGCGTTGAGCTGTTGTGCGCCGTTCAGGAGCTTGGTGTTGCCCGCGTCGAGTTGCCGAGCGCCGTTGAGGAGTTTGCCGCTTCCGGCGTTGAGTTGCTGCGCTCCGCCGAGGAGTTTGGTGTTGCCCGCGTCGAGTTGCCGAGCGCCGTTGAGAAGTTTGCCGCTGCCCGCGTTGAGTTGCTGCGCGCCGTTGAGGAGTCTGGTGTTCCCGGAGTCGAGTTGCTGGGCTCCGCTGAGCAGTTTGCCGGAACCCGCGTGCAGGGCGTCGGCCCCGGCGAGGAGCCTGCCGGTGCCCGCGTCGGCCTGGCGCGCCCCGGCGGCGACCTGCCCGCCGCCCGCGTCCAGGGCGAGCAGGCCGGTCTCGGCCGAGGAGATCTTCTTCTGGAGCGCGGGGACGTGGGTCTGGAACGTGCGGGCGTCGGCGGCGATCTTCTGGGCGGAGCCGTTGACCCCGGCGGCCAGCGCGGCGATGCGCCGGGTCCGGTCGGCGATGAGGTCGGCGAGGCGGAGGATGTCCTGGAAGACAGGATCCTGTAGCAGCTCGGGGTGCCGGTCGGCGAGCCGGTTGAGCTTGCTGTGCAGGGTCGCGTCCAGCCGCTCGGCGGCTTGCAGGATCTCCTGGTAGCCGGGTTGCCGGGCGACCTCCGGGTAGGCGGCGGCCAGTTCCCGCAGGCGCTGCGCGACGGTGCCGTCCAGGTTCCGGACCGCCTCCTGGAGCCGCTGGTAGCGCGGGCTGGCGGCGATGTCGGGGTGGGCGTCGGCCAGCCCGTGCAGCCAGTCGTCGATCCGGCCGGTCAGCCAGGCGACGTGCTCGGCGACCTCGGTGGCCAGCTTGGTCAGCTCGGCCGCGTCCCCGGACGCCGCGACCGTCAGGGCCGCCAGGTCCGGCAGGGAGCGGGACGCCGCGTCGGCCAGCGGCACGGCCTCGGTGGTCAGCTTGTGCAAGCCCTGGGCGAGCCGGTCGGCGCCCGGCGCGAGCTGGCCGGTGCCGTTCTTGAGCTGCCGCAGGCCGCCCGCCAGCGCGCCGGTGCCCTGGTCGGCCGTTTCCAGGCCGCCGACCAGTTGTGATGAGCCCTTCTTGGCCTGGCCGAGGCCGGTGGCGAGGGCACCCGTGCCCTGCTGGGCCTGCTCCAGGCCGCCGACGAGTTGTGTCGAGCCCTTCTTGGCCTGGCCGAGGCCGGTGGCGAGCGCGCCGGTGCCTTGCCTGGCCTGGTTCAGGCCGCCGACCAGTTGCGTCGAGCCCTTCTTGGCCTGGCCGAGGCCGGTGGCGAGCGCGCCGGTGCCCTGCTTGGCCTCGCCCAGGCCGCCGACGAGCTGCGCCGAGCCGTCCTTGGCCTGCCCGAGACCGTCGCGCAGCTCGGCCGAGCCCTTGGCTGCGTCCGCCAGGCCGTCGTGCAGCTCGTCCAGCTTGCCGAACGCCGCCTCGAAGTAGGCCGTCACCGCCGCCGCCGAGATCTTGCGCTCCAGCTCCGACTGGATGGTCCCGGCCATGATCCCGACCAGGAAGTTGTTGGCGTCGTCCAGCCGGATCGACATCGCCGCCTGCTCGGGCGTCCCGGCCGCGCCGCTGGTCAGCTTGGCGCTGAAGTCGGCGGGCACGGTGATGATCGCGTAGTAGCGGCCGTCTTTCAGCCCGTCGGACGCCTCGGCGGCGTCGGTGAAGCGCCAGCCGAGCAGCCGCTCCTTCTTGAGCTCCGCGACGAAGTCGGCGCCCGCGTCGATGTCGCGGCCCTCGACCGTCACCGGGCGGTCCTCGTTGACGACCGCGACCGGCACCTGGCTGATCTTGGAGTAGGGGTTCCAGTTCGACCACAGGTAGATGCCGCCGTACAGCAGCGGCACCAGCAGCAGGAACAGCAGTCCCGCGATCTGCATCGGGGAGCGGAAGCGCAGCAGCTCGTAGGCGGCCAGCCGGAAGGCGCGCATCAGGCGTCACCGTCCTGCGGGGCGTTCTCGGCGGCGGGTTCGTCGTCGGACCCGGTGGCGGGGCGGGCGCGGGTCAGCTCCACCAGCGCGTCCGCCAGGCCCTCGGCGGGGGAGGGCTCGGTGGCGGCGGCCAGCACGACCGGGCCGGTGTCGGCGGCCCGCCGCGCGGCCTGCCACAACGCGTACTGGTCGGCGGCGTCCGCGCCGTCGTCGAGGTCGTCCAGGACGATCACCGCGGGGGAGCCCAGCAGCGCCAGCGCCAGCGCGAGCCGGGTCGCGTCGGACGACGGCAGCTCGTGCACCAGCTCCTTGCCGGAGGCCTCCAGCCCGACCAGCGCGCGGGCGTCGTCGAACGCCCCGGCGGGCACGTCCCGCAGGGTCAGCAGCCGCTCCCGCACGTGCTCGCGGACGCGCAGGTCCGGTTCCAGCTCGGCCGCGCCGGTCGCCCGCGCCACCGCCGCGCACCGCCGCACGCGCGCCGCCTCGCCGGGCAGGTCGTGGCCGCAGACGCGCAACATCCCGGTCGTCTGCTTCATGCGCCCGGCCACCGTCAGCAGCAGCGACGTGCGGCCGCTGCCGCCCGGCCCGGCCACCGCGACCAGCGCGCCCGCGCCGACCCGCAGGTCGACCTCGGCGTACACCCAGCCGCGCCGGCCGCGCAGGCCGAGGCCCGCGGCCTGCACCACCGCGCCGTCGTCCGCACCGCCGTTCGCGAAGTCCTGCGTCGTGCCCGCCGGAACGTCCTGCTCTGGTTCCATCTCGACCCCCCAGGACAGACTGGGGAGGAACGGACGCGGCCGGACAGCGCCACCAGCGGTGCCGCCGCACTCATCGCCAAGGCTTTGCCGCCGATTGGGCGGTCCGCGCGGGGCGGACCGGCCGCCGGTACCGCGCGGACGTCGCCACCGGTCCCGCGCGGGCGTCGCGGCAGGTCAGGCCCGGCGGCGGCGCTCGGGCGGCGCGGGCGGCACGACCTTCCCGGCCACCACGATCCCCTCGGGCACCTCGACCACCTCGCCGGTGCGCCGCCGGACCAGCAGCCGCCCGTCGGACCAGGATTCGAGTACGCCGACCACGTCGCTGTACTCTCCCGTTGGCAGACGGCGGCGCAGCGAGACCCGCTGGCCCACGTCCGCCGAACTGATCGAGACCACCAGCCTCGCGGCGAGACGGCCGGACATGTGAGGACCCCCGTGTCGAATCGACTGAGCCGTGGCGGCAATACTATTCACAGCGAGCTTGCGGTGAGCCGGGAGAGGAGTCACTAACGTGACCTACGTCATTGCGCAGCCCTGCGTGGACCTGCTCGACAAGGCATGCATCGAGGAATGCCCGGTCGACTGCATCTACGAGGGCAAGCGCCAGCTCTACATCCACCCCGACGAGTGCGTCGACTGCGGTGCGTGCGAGCCGGTCTGCCCGGTCGAGGCCATCTACTACGAGGACGACGTCCCCGAGCAGTGGAAGGACTTCTACAAGGTCAACGTCGAGTTCTTCGACGACCTGGGCTCGCCGGGCGGCGCGTCCAAGGTCGGCAAGATCGACAAGGACCACCCGATCGTCGCCGCGCTGCCCCCGCAGAGCCAGGACTGAGGCTCCCCGCGCGGGTTTCCGTACCCTCAGGGCCGTGACCTCCCGGACGACGGGGAGGGCACGGCCTTGCGGTCTGTCTAGGAGGGCGGGTCGTTGTTCACGCTGCCGGATTTCCCCTGGGACCGTCTCACCCCGTACCGGGAGCGGGCCGCCGCGCACCCCGGCGGGGTCGTGGACCTGTCGGTGGGCACGCCCGTCGACCCCACCCCCGAGCCGATCCGCGCGGCGCTGGCCGCCGCCGCCGACGCGCCCGGCTACCCGGCGACCTACGGGACGCCGGCGCTGCGCGAGTCCGTCGCGGGCTGGTTGCGCCGCCGGCACGGCGTGACCGGCGCCGACCCGGACGCGGTGCTGCCGGTCATCGGCACCAAGGAACTGGTGGCGTGGTTGCCGACGCTGCTGGGCCTCGGCCCCGGCGACCAGGTCGTCTTCCCGCAGCTCGCCTACCCGACCTACGACGTGGGCGCGCGGCTGGCCGGGGCCTCCTCGGTCGCCACCGACGGGCTGCTCGGCCTCGGCCCCGCGGCCCCGAAGATCGTCTGGGTGAACTCGCCGTCCAACCCGACCGGCCGCGTGCTGCCCGCCGAGCACCTGCGCAAGGTCGTCGCCTGGGCCCGCGAGCGCGGCTCGATCGTGGTCAGCGACGAGTGCTACCTCGAATTCGGCTGGGACCCCGACCGCGAGCCGATCTCGATCCTGCACCCCGACGTGTGCGGCGGCTCGCACGAGGGGCTGCTGGCGCTCAACTCGTTGTCCAAGCGCTCCAACCTGGCCGGATACCGCGCCGGGATCGTCACCGGCGACCTCGCCCTGGTCAGGCGGCTGCTGGAGGTGCGCAAGCACGCCGGGATGATCGTGCCCGCGCCCGTGCAGGCCGCGATGGTGGCCGCCTTCGACGACGACGCGCACGTGGCCGAGCAGCGCGAGCGGTACGCGCGGCGGCGCGCGGCGCTGATCGGCGCGTTCGAGGGGCACGGCTTCCGCATCGACCACTCCGAGGCGTCGTTGTACCTGTGGGCGACCCGCGACGAGCCCTGCTGGGACACCGTGGGGCATCTGGCCGACCTCGGCGTCATCGTCGGGCCGGGCGACTTCTACGGTCCGGCGGGCGACCGGCACGTCCGCGTCGCCTTCACCGCCACCGACGAGCGGGTGGCGGCGGCCGTCGAGCGCTTGTAGACGGTGTTTCAACAGCCCCGGCCCAGGTTGCTCGCCTGGCGGCTGTGTTTCCTGACGTCCCGGCCCAGGGGGCTCGCCTGGC
>NZ_BCRO01000020.1 GCF_001552635.1 Actinomadura hibisca NBRC 15177
CACAGCCGCTTTCACCGCAGATCTGCACCGACTCAATCAGTGGGGGTCTACACCAGACCAACAACCCCAACCCCGCGCCCCACACCAGACCAACAGCCCCAGCCCGCACAAAGCTAGACCCACGCCCACCCCAACCCAGACGTACCGCCTATCCCAGGCCGGGCCCAAAACCACGCCTGCCCTTGGCCCGCCCGGCTCGCGCAGCGAGCCGGGCGGGCCAAGGGCAGGCGGTAGGAGAGCGAACCCGCACAACGTGGGAGCCGCCGCCAAACGATCAGACCACAGACATCAGACCACAGACAAAGGAAGCATCTTCTTCCCCGTAGGCCCAATCTGGATCTCAGTCCCCATCGTCGGGCAAACCCCGCAGTCATAGCACGGAGTCCACCGGCAGTCCTCGACCTCGGTCTCGTCCACCGCGTCCTGCCAGTCCTGCCACAACCACTCCCGGTCCAGCCCCGCGTCCAAGTGGTCCCAGGGCAGTACCTCGACCTCCTCGCGCTCCCGCACGGTGTACCAGTCCAGGTCCACCGGCGTGTCGGCCAGGGCCTTCTGCGCGCAGGCGGTCCAGCGCTCGTACGAGAAGTGCTCGGTCCAGCCGTCGAAGCGGCCGCCGTCCTCCCACACCGCGCGGATCACTTCGCCCACGCGGCGGTCGCCGCGCGACAGCAGGCCCTCGATCACCGACGGCTGGCCGTCGTGGTAGCGCAGGCCGATGGCGCGGCCGTACTCCTTGTCCTGGCGCAGCGCGTCCTTCAGGGCCTTGAGGCGGCGGTCGACCGTCTCGTGGTCGCACTGGGCGGCCCACTGGAACGGCGTGTGCGGCTTGGGCACGAAGCCGCCGATCGAGACCGTGCAGCGGATGTCCCTGCGGCCGGTCGCCTCGCGGCCCGCCTGGATCACGCGGCGGGCCATGCCCGCGATCTCCATGACGTCCTCGTCGGTCTCGGTGGGCAGCCCGCACATGAAGTACAGCTTGACCTGCCGCCAGCCGTTCTCGTAGGCGGTGGTGACGGTGCGGATGAGGTCGTCCTCCGACACCATCTTGTTGATCACCTTGCGCATGCGCTCGGAGCCGCCCTCGGGCGCGAACGTCAGGCCGGAGCGCCGCCCGCCCCGGGAGAACTCGTTGGCCAGGGTGATGTTGAAGGCGTCCACGCGGGTGGAGGGCAGCGACAGCGAGGTGTTGGTGCCCTCGTACTGGTCGGCCAGGCCCTTGGCGACCTCGCCGATCTCGCTGTGGTCGGCGCTGGACAACGACAGCAGGCCGACCTCCTGGAAGCCCGACTGCTTCAGGCCCTGGTCCACCATCGTGCCGATGGTCTCGATCGAGCGCTCGCGCACCGGGCGGGTGATCATCCCGGCCTGGCAGAAGCGGCAGCCCCGGGTGCAGCCGCGGAAGATCTCCACGCTGAAGCGCTCGTGCACGGTCTCGGCCAGCGGCACCAGCGGCTTCTTGGGGTAGGGCCAGTTGTCCAGGTCCATGACGGTGTGCTTCTCGACGCGCCACGGCACGCCCGGCCGGTTCGGCGCGACCCGCTGGATCCGCCCGTCGGGCAGGTAGGTCACGTCGTAGAACTTCGGCACGTACACGCCGCCCGACGCCGCCAGCCGCATCAGCAGCTCGTCGCGGCCGCCCGGCTCGCCCTCGCCCTTCCACTCCCGGACGACCTCGGTGATCGCCAGGGCGATCTCCTCGCCGTCGCCCAGCACCGCGGCGTCCAGGAAGTCGGCGATCGGCTCGGGGTTGAACGCGGCGTGCCCGCCCGCCAGCACGATGGGGTGCTCGTCGGTGCGGTCGGCGGCGTGCAGCGGGATGCCCGCCAGGTCCAGCGCCGTCAGCAGGTTGGTGTAGCCGAGCTCGGTGGAGAAGCTGACGCCGAACACGTCGAAGGCCGCCACGGGACGGTGCGCGTCCACGGTGAACTGCGGGATGCCGTGCTCCCGCATGACCTGCTCCATGTCGGGCCACACGCTGTAGGTGCGCTCGGCCAGCACATCGTCGCGCTCGTTCAGGATCTCGTAAAGGATCTGCACGCCCTGGTTGGGCAGCCCGACCTCGTAGGCGTCGGGGTACATCAGCGCCCACCGCACGGTCGTGTCGTCCCAGTCCTTGACCTGGGAGTTCAGTTCGCCGCCGACGTACTGAATCGGCTTCTGCACGCGCGGGAGCAGCGGCTCCAGGCGCGGGAAGAGCGACTCGATGGACATGACGGTGTCCTCCAGGATGTTGGACGCGGGATAGACCTTTGAGCGTACCGCCGCCGCCCCACTCCCACGGCCGACGTACCGAGAGCAACGGCTTCCGGCGAGACGTCCTAGTCGAACGGCCGCCGCCGCAGATGCACCGCCTGCAACAACCCCAGCGCGATGAAGTTCGCGAACGTCGCCGACCCCCCGTAGGACACGAACGGCAGCGGCAGCCCCGTGATCGGCATGATCCCCAGCGTCATCCCCACGTTCTCGAACGTCTGGAACGCCAGCCAGCACACCACCCCGGACGCCACCAGCGTCCCGAACAGGTCGGCCGCCTGCGTCGCGATCCGCAGGCCGCGCCAGAGCACCAGGCCCAGCAGCAGCACGATCACCGCGCCGCCCACGAAGCCCAGCTCCTCCCCCGCCACGGTGAAGATGAAGTCGGTCTGCTGCTCGGGCACGAAGTGGCCGCCGGTCTGCTCGCCCTGGAACAGGCCCTTGCCGCTCACCCCGCCCGAGCCGATCGCGATGCGGGCCTGCTGGGCGTTGTACCCGGCGCCGCGCGGGTCGGCCGAGGGGTCCAGGAAGGCGGTGAAGCGGGCGAGCTGGTACGGCTTGAGCAGGCCCAGCGCGATCGCCGCGAACGCCGCCGCCACGCCGCCGCCCACCAGCCCGAACAGCCAGCGCTTGCGCGCGCCGGACACCGCCAGCATGCCCAGCACCACGGCGGTGAACACCAGGGTGGTGCCGAGGTCGGGCTGGAGCATGATCAGCGCGGCGGGCACCCCGGCCAGCACCAGCGCCAGCAGCACGTCGCGGCGGCCCGGTCCGACCTCGCCGTCGCGCGGCTCGCCCAGGATCATCGCCAGCAGCACCACCAGGCCGACCTTGGCGAACTCCGACGGCTGCACCTGGAAGCCGCCGCCGATCACGATCCACGAGTGCGAGCCGTTGATCGTCTCGCCGAGCGGGGTCAGCACCGCGACCAGGCCGGCGCAGGACACGCCGTACAGGATCGGCGCGTAGGCGCGCAGCAGCCGGTAGTCCAGCACCGCCACCACGACGCCGAGCACCACGCCGATGACGAGGTTGAGGATGTGCCGCTTGAGGAAGCCGTTGGGGTCCTTGCCCTGCTCGGTCAGCAGCTGGAAGGTCGCCGAGCGCACCAGCACCGCGCCGATGACCGCGAGCGCCGCCACCGCCAGGACCAGCGTCCAGTCCAGGCGGCGCAGGCCCGCGGCGCGCCGCCGCCAGAGCGTCCGGTCGCCGTAGCCCTCGACGGCCCCGATGTTGCCGATCACGACCGGCCCCCCGCGACCCCGCTACCGCTCACGTAGGGACCCCCATCCCGTGACCACCGCTCGCGCCCATCAGGGATGCCCATCAGGGATTGGCCCCCGTGCCGTCGTACCGCAGCCGGGGCAGCCCCTCGGCCGGCTTGCCGTCCTTGAGCGCGGCCTTGTGCCCGTTCATCCCGTACATCGCCTCGTAGATCTCGCGGACGATCGGGGCGGCCGTCGTGGCGCCCGTGCCGCCCTGCGACACCATCGCGACCACCGCGAAGCGCGGCTTCTTGACCGGCGCGAACGACGCGAACCACGAGGTGTCGCCCTTGCCGTAGACCTCGGCGGTGCCGGTCTTGCCCGCCACGTCGACCTTCTTGAAGTCGAACCCGTTGAACACCGCCGCCGCCGTGCCCTGCTTGGTCACCCCGGCGAGGCCGCTGCGGATGTAGCGCAGCACCTTGTCCTCCACCGGCAGCCGCGGCGCGGGCGGGCTGTCGATCCGGCGCGCCACGCTGCCGTCGGGCCGCACCACGGCCTGCGCCAGGCGCGGCACCACCAGCCGCCCGCCGTTGGCGAGCGTCGCGTACGCGCGGGTGAGCTGCAACGGCGTGACCAGCATGTCGCCCTGCCCGATCGACAGGTTCGCCGCGTCACCGGCCCGCCAGTTGAAGCCCTCGGTGCAGTTCTCCTTGGCGATGGACTTCAGGTAGGCCGCACGCGACGGGTCGCTCTTGGCGACGTCGGGGAAGCCCTCCTGGGCCGCCTTGCAGTCGGACTTGCGGGTGGCGTTCCAGTAGTCGCGCTTCCACTTGCGGTCCGGGATGCGGCCCTCGGTCTCGCTGGGCAGGTCGACGCCGGTGCGCGCGCCGAACCCCCAGTCGCGCGCCATCTGGACCATCGGGTCCTTGGGGTTCTTCTTCGGCGTGGTGCCGCCGTCGCGCAACCACTGCTCGTAGGCGAACTTGTAGAAGATCGTGTCGCAGGACACCACCAGCGCGCGGTGCAGGTTCATGCTGCCGTGCGCCTGGCCCTCGAAGTTGCGGAACGCGCGGCTGCCCACGTTGAACGAGCCGGGGCAGGAGTAGGTGCCGTTGAGGTCGTAGCCGTCGCGCACCGCCGCCGCCACCGAGGAGATCTTGAAGGTGGAGGCCGGGGCGAACTGCCCCTGGGTGGCCCGCGAGATCAGTGGCTCGCCCTTCTTCTTGCCCAGCAGCGCGTCGTACTCGTCCTGGGAGATGCCGCCGGTCCAGATGCCGGGGTCGTAGGTGGGGTAGCTCGCCAGCGCCAGCAGGCGGCCGGTCTGCACGTCCATCACGACCGCCGCGCCCGCGTCGGCCTTGTCGCCGCGCTTGCGCGCCTCCCTGACCGCCTTCTCCAGCGCGTTCTCGGCCGCGCCCTGCACCCCGGCGTCCAGCGAGGTGACCAGGGAGCCGCCGGGGACGGGCGCCTGCTCGGTCGCGGTGCCGGTGACCCGGCCCTGGCTGTCGACCAGCACCTTGCGGAAGCCCGGCTCGCCGCGCAGGTCGGCGTCGTAGGTCGCCTCCAGCCCGTCGCGGCCGATCAGGTCGACGCCGCTGTAGCCGGTGACCTTCAGGCCCTTGCGCTTGTCCAGCTCGCCCTGGGTGATCGGCTGGAGGTAGCCCAGCGCCTGCGCGGCCGACGCGCCGTCCGGCTCGGGGTACTCGCGCACCGCCTGGACCTGCGCGGTGACGCCGGGGAACTCCTCCTGCCGCTCCATGATCTGGAGGGCGCGCTTGGGGTCGACGCGGTCGTCCACCGGGATCGGCTGGTAGGGCGAGCCGGGCCAGCAGGGCCGCTTGATGCCGGGCCCGCACAGCCGGATCTTCTTCTCCAGCGCGTCGCGGGTGGTGCCGAGCGCGCCCGCCAGCCGGGTCAGCACGGTCGCGCCCCGGTCCTTCTGCCGCGACAGCGCGGTGCGGTCGACCGACACCACCAGGGCGGTGCGGTTGCGCACCAGCGGCTTGCCGTTGGCGTCCAGGATCAGGCCGCGGACGGCGGGGACGACGATGTCGCGGGTGCGGTTGTCGGCGGCGACCTGCCGGTAGTGCGCGCCCTCCAGCACCTGCATCGACCACAACCGCCCCATCAGCACCAGCAGCATGGCGCCGACCAGCACGTACAGCACCATCAGCCGGAAGTGGGTGCGCGAGTTCACAGGCCCGGTCCCCTCCCCGACATGGCGCGGTACCGGGCGGCGGGCACCGAGAAGCGGTCCTTGCGGGTGCGTTCGCCCCGCTCGTAGCGGCGGGTGGCGCGCAGCACCGCCCACACCACAAACGGGCTGGCTATGACGTCGTAGAGCACCTGGAGCGGCACCATCCGCGACACGATCGTCCAGGACGCGCGCGGATCGCCCAGCATCATGCCGGTGACGGCGTACAGCACGGTCCCGGCGAGCGCGCCCGCGGCCACCGCCAGGAAGGGCACCAGCGACTGGCGGTCCATCTCGGTGGAGGCGATGCCGCACACGTAGCCGATCAGGCAGTACACCAGCGCGTAGCGGCCCAGCGTGTGGTCGGCGGGCGGGATGATGTCGGCGGCCAGCCCGGCGCAGAAACCGGCGACCATGCCGGTCAACGATCCGTTCACCAGCGCCAGCGCGACCACCGTCAGCAGCACCAGGTCGGGGGTGACCCCGCCCGGCAGCGGCAGCCGGTTGGCCACCGACACCTGCAGGATCAGCGCCACGACCAGCACCAGCACGGTCATCACGTTGCGGCCGGTCGCCGACGGCTCGGGCGCGTTCAGCACATCAATCCCTTGAGGACGGTTTCCGGGTGGACTGGTCGCCGGGCGCGCCGGACGCGTCGTCCCGCTTCTCCCCCGACGGTTTCTCCGACGGCTTCTCTGAAGGTTTCCCCGACGGCGCGGCCGTCAAGCCCGGACTCGGGGACGGCGGCGCGGGCGGCAGCACCGCGTCGCGCGGGTCGGTCTTGGGCGGCGCGACCACCACCGCGACCACGTCGAGGCTGGTGAACCGCACGAACGGCCGGATGTAGGCGGTGCGGGTCAGGCCCCCGGCGGGCCGGTCGATGCGCTCGACCACCCCGATCGGCACGCCCGGCACGTAGGGGCGCTCGCCCTGGGAGCCGAGGGTGACCAGGCGCTGGCCCGCCCGCAGGGGCGCGTTGGCGTCCAGGAGCTGGAAGCGCAGCGGGGTCGCCCCGCCGTCGCCCAGGCCCCGGCGGCCCCGGCCCTGCACGATGCCGATCTCCTTGGAGTCCTCCAGCCGCGCGCCGACCGAGGAGGTGACGTCGGTGGCCAGCAGCACGGTCGCGGTCGCGGGGCCGACCCGCACGACCCGGCCGACCAGGCCCTCGGCGCCCATCACCGTCATGTCGGGGCGCACCCCGGAGCGGCTGCCGACGTCCAGCGTGACGGTGTCCTCCAGGCCCTGCCCGGCGGAGATCACGTGCGCGGCCCTGATCTTGTAGCCGCCGATTCCGGCGGTGCCGAGCAGCCGCTCCAGCTGCTGGGCGCGGCCGCTGTCGAGACGGCTGGAGCGCAGTTCCTCGCGCAACTTCTGGTTGGCGCGTTCGAGGCGGTCGGCGCGGCGGCGCTGGTCGGGCGCGTCGGTGATGGCGTCCACGGTGTTGCCGATGGGCCGCACCACCGCCGCCGACGCGCGCTCGACCGGGCCGAACACCGCCTCGCCCACGCCGCGCAGGCCGCGCAGCGGGGAGTCGGCCCCGCCGCGATAGTCGATCGTGATCATGATGAGCGCCACCGCGAGCAGCACCCCGAGCACCACACGGCTACGCCGGGTGTCCTTCACCCACCGACCTCCCGATTCCTCCGTCTGTGGGTGATCAGTGCCGCGATTCCGGGACGAGCACCTGGCGCAGGGAGTCGAAGTCCTCCACGCACTTGCCGGTGCCCAGCACCACCGAGTCGAGCGGGTTGTCCACCAGGTGGATGGGCATCCCGGTCTCCTCGCGCAGCCGCTCGTCCAGGTGTTTCAGCAGCGCGCCGCCGCCGGTCAGCGCGATCCCCCGGTCCATGATGTCGCCGGACAGCTCGGGGGGGCACTTGTCCAGGGTGGTCTTGACCGCGTCCACGATCGAGTTCACCGGCTCCTCGATCGCGCGCCGCACCTCCTCGGAGGAGATGACCACGGTCTTGGGCAGGCCGCTGACCAGGTCGCGGCCGCGGATCTCGGCGTGCGGCTCGTCCTCGCCGCCGGGGTAGGCCGAGCCGATCGCCATCTTGATCTCCTCGGCGGTGCGCTCGCCCAGCATCAGCGAGTACTCCTTCTTGGAGAAGGAGATGACCGCCTGGTCGAGCTCGTCGCCGCCGACGCGCACCGACTGGCTGGTGACGATGCCGCCCAGCGAGATGATGGCGACCTCGGTGGTGCCGCCGCCGATGTCGACCACCATGTTGCCGGTGGGCTCGTAGACCGGCAGCCCGGCGCCGATCGCGGCGGCCATGGGCTCCTCGATGATGTAGACGCGGCGGGCGCCGGCCTGGTAGCCGGCCTCCTTCACCGCGCGCTGCTCGACGCCGGTGATGCCGCTGGGCACCGCCACCACGATGCGCGGCTTGGCGAAGTGCCGGCGCTTGTGCACCTTCTGGATGAAGTAGCGCAACATGCGCTCGGTGACGTCGAAGTCGGCGATGACGCCGTCCTTGAGGGGGCGCACCGCCACGATGTTGCCGGGCGTGCGGCCGATCATGCGCTTGGCCTCGATGCCCACCGCGACGATCTTGCCGGTGTTGGTGTTGATCGCGACCACGGAGGGTTCGTTCAGCACGATGCCGCGCCCGCGCACGTACACCAGCGTGTTCGCGGTGCCTAGGTCGACCGCCATGTCACGGCCAAGAAACGAGAGCTTGTTACCCATGAAGAAAGGGAGCCCTTCATGTTGTCGGGCGTGCGGAGCGGCGTTCCCATCGTAACGTGCCCGGGGGTGCCGGAACAGCCGCCCCTCCGCCGCGCGCGAATCAAGAAACGGCCCCTCACCAGGTGAGTTTTCGGAAAAACACACGCGGGCCGGAGATCTCCGGCCCGCGTGTGTCGGCGTCCCCCGCCGGGGGCGCGGTTCAGCCCAGGTCGGGGAAGAACAGCTTGATCTCGCGCTCGGCCGAGTAGGTGGAGTCCGAGCCGTGCACGATGTTCTCGCCGATCTCCAGCGCGAAGTCGCCGCGGATGGTGCCGGGGGTGGCGCTCACCGGGTCGGTGGCGCCGGCCAGGGCGCGGAACGCCTCGATGGCGCGCGGGCCCTCGACGACCAGGGCGACCAGCGGGCCGCCGGTGATGAACTCGACCAGCTCGCCGAAGAACGGCTTGCTGGCGTGCTCCTCGTAGTGCGCCTCGGCGGTCTCGCGCGGCAGGTGCTTCAGCTCCAGCGCCACGAGCTTCAGGCCCTTGCGCTCGATCCGGGAGACGACCTCGCCGACGACACCGCGGCGGACGCCGTCGGGCTTGACCAGGACAAGAGTGCGCTCGGACACGGGTGTTTCTCCTCAACCAGGTGGAATGGGGTGGACGCGCGCCCGCCGATGGCGGGGGGCGTGGCCGCTGCGCGGCCTGCACACCTCTGGGGGCGAATCCTACCGGTCCCGCGCCCGCCCGGCCGCCGCACAGCGTCGATCAGGACGCGGTGACGGCACGTTCCCCGGCGTCGGAGGCGGGCGTGCGGCCGGCCTCGCGGGTGGCCTCGGAGCCGGTCGCGGCGTCCGTCGCGGAGACGGCCGCGGCGGCGCGACGCGCGGTCGTCTTCGCGACAAGCGCGGCGAGGAGCAGCGCCAGCACTCCCGCGCCGATCAGCCAGAGGCGGTAGCCGGCGGTCAGGCCGTACAGGCGCTGCGCGTCGTTGGCGGGGTCGACGCTCTGGAGCCGTCCGACCTGGAGGGAGAGCACCAGGAGCTGGCCGGTCAGCACCGCCGGGAAGCACAACGTCAGCCCGAACAGCGCCGCGCCGACCCCGGCGTCGCGCAGCGAGGCGGCCAGGGCCATGCCGACGCCCGCGCCGAGCGGCACCAGCGGGGCCAGCAACATCCAGGGGGTGCCGGTGACGTCGGCGGCCAGCGCCAGCAGCACCGCCACCACGATCAGGCCGTGCCCGGCGAGCACGGCGGTGCGCGCGCCCGCGCGCGACATCCGGACGGTGGCCAGCGCGCCCAGCAGCGCGGCGACCGCGCCCGCCGCGAACGGCGCCACCGGCAGGCCCGCCGGGTCGCCCGCGGCCTGGGCGTGGGCGGCGGCGAGGCCGGACAGCGGCGCGACCAGCGGGTAGGTGAACAGGCCCGCCGACACCATGACCAGCGCGCACGCCAGAGGACTGCCCGCAGTGACGTCGCGCCCGCCGACCAGGGCGAGGCCGAGCAGCGCCAGCAGCGCGGCCCCGGCGACGACGAGCTGCGCGCCGGGCGACCAGTCGTAGGTGGTCATCATCGCCAGGAACGCGAACCCGGCGGCGGGGACCAGCGGGAGGACGAGCTGGCCGCGTTCGGCGTGCCGGAAGGCGGGCAGGGGGCGGTCGCCTTGCCCGCGCGTCAACGCGCGCAGCAGCAGGCCGAGCAGGGCGGCGGCGAACGCGGCCATGGCGGGCCAGCGGTAGGGGGCGAGCGCGGTGTGCCACTCGATGGGCGCGGCGGTCTCGCCGGTCGGCATGGGGACGGCGCGCAACGCCAGCGGCATCGCCGCCAGCAGCGTCGCCGCGAGCGTCCCGGCCCACAGTGCGGTGAGGGCGTTGTCGCGGCGTTCCCAGACCAGGACCAGGACGGCGGGCAGCACGATGCCCGCGCCCAGGCCCTGCCCCGCGCGGACGGCGGCGATGGCGGCGACCGACCCGGCCAGGGGCGCGGTCAGCACCCCGGCCAGCAGGACGAGCAGGCCGACGAGCAGGACCGCGCGGACCGGCAGCCTGCGCGCGGCGACGGCGGCGGGCGGGACGGCCAGCAGCAGCGCGGGCAGGGTGAGCCCGGTGGCGCGCAGCAGATCGCGCAGGCCGCCTGCCTGGAGGCGGAGGGCGTCGCCCGCCTGCTCCACGACGTTGAGGGTGGTGTCGGGCAGGGTGAGCACGGCGGCGGGCAGTGCGGTGACGGCCACGAGCAGCGCGGCGACGGTGGTGACCCGGCGCGGACCCGCTGCGCTCCCGAAGGCCGCACCGAACCGCCCGTCAGCAGACAGGTCGGGCACATCAGGCGTGTGCGGCGCTGGAGTCTCAGACCCACCGGACACGTCAGACGTACGCGGCGTCGAAGTCCCGGACGCGCCTGGCGTGTCGGACCTGCGCGGCGTCGGCACGCCGGTCCCGTCGAACATGTCGGGCATGCCCAGCGTCGGTGTCCCGGAGGCGGCGGACACGTCCAGCGTGTCGAGCGCATGGGGCGGCTGCTCTCCGAAGGCGTCGGACGCGCTGGGCCCTGGCGTCTTGGACACACCAGACGTGTGGGGCGTCGGCGTCCCAGCCACGCTGGACCCGTTGGACGTGCCCGGCGTCGGCACGCCGGACGCGTCCAGCATGTCGGGCGCGTGAGGCGTCGACGTTCTGGACGTGCCGGGCGCGTCGTCGGCCGGTGGGCGTGCGGCCGGTGGAGTGAACGGCTCTGGCCGTGGTTCCTCAGCCTGCGACGGTTCCTGGGGCGGGAACTCCTGGCGCGGGAACTCCTGGGTCAGGAGTTCCGGGGGTGGAGAGTCAACGGGGTGACCGTTGGCGGGGCGTTCGGGGGTGTCGGGGGACACGGCCTTCTCCTTCGGAGGACGTCATCCACCGACACATTTCCCGGAAAGGGCTTGATGTCGGATTTGCGCGATTAGTGGGAATCGCGAATATCGGCGGATGAATTGCGGTGCCGTCCCCGCAAATTTACTGCGCCCGCGCTTTCTCCGCCTGGCGTCCGAGCCAAATGGCCGTCGCCCACAACGCGCCGAAAACGACGCCGAGAATGAACATGGTCGAGACCATGAACCCGGTCGCCAGCACCAGCACCTGCACCACCGTGCCCGCCGCCACCCCCCACGGGAAGCGCAACACCCCCGCCGTCAGCAGGCACAACACCGCCAGGCCGCCGCAGACGATCCCGGCCGTCGCGCCGTCCACCCCCTGCACCGCGACCGCCACCGGGATCACCAGCGCGACCACGATCGCCTCGCAGGTCAGCACGGTGGACAGCAGGCGGCGGGCGGGGTTCATGCGGGGGGCTCCTTCGTGGGTCGCGGTGGCGCTCATCGGTCGTCCGCCACGCGCAGCAGGGTCCGGGCGTCGCCGACGGTGACCACCGAGCCGGTGATCAGCACGCCCGCGCCCTGGTACTCGCCGGTCTCCTCGGCCAGGCCGATCGCCCGGTCGATGGCGTCGTCCAGCCGCTCCGACAGGTGCACCCGGTCCGGGCCGAAGATCTGCTCGGCCTGCTCGTACAGCTCCTCGGGCGGCAACGAGCGCACCGAGGAGTTGCGGGTGACCACCAGCTCGGCCAGCACCGGCTCCAGCTGGTCCAGCACCCCGGCGACGTCCTTGTCGGCGGCGGCGGCGAACACCCCGACCAGCCGGGTGAACGAGAACGACTCGGTGATGGTCGCCACGGTCGCGGCCATCCCGGCCGGGTTGTGCGCGGCGTCCAGGATCACCGTGGGCCCGGTGCGGACCACCTCCAGGCGGCCCGGCGAGGCCGACTTGGCGAACCCGCTGCGCACCAGCGCCGGGTCGAGCTGGCCCTCGCCGCCGCCGGTGAAGTCCTCGCCCGGCGCGATGCGGGTGGCGGCCTCCAGCCCGGCGGTCCCGGCGGTCTGCGCGCCCCCGGCGAACGCCTCCACGGCCGCCAGCGCGGTCGCGGCGTTGCCCGCGTGGTGCTCGCCGAACAGCGGCAGGAAGATCTCCTCGTAGGCGCCGCGCAGGCCCCGGACGTCGAGCATCTGGCCGCCCACCGCGACGTCGCGGCCGGTCACGCCGTACTCGATGCCCTCGCGCACCACGGCCGCGCCGACCTCGGCGGCCCGGCGCAGCAGCACCTCGGCGGCGGCGACCGGCTGCTGGGCCAGCACCGCGACCGAACCGGGCTTGATGATCCCGGCCTTCTCCCCCGCGATCTCCTCGACGGTCTCGCCCAGGTAGGCGGTGTGGTCCAGGCCGATCGGGGTGACGACGGCGACCGTGCCGTCGGCGACGTTGGTGGCGTCCCAGGAGCCGCCCATGCCGACCTCGACGACGGCGACGTCCACCGGCGCGTCGGCGAAGGCGGCGAACGCCATCGCGGTCAGCACCTCGAAGAACGACAGCCGGACGCCGTGCTTGGCGTCGATCAGCTCGACGTACGGCTGGACGTCGGCGTAGGTCTCGGCGAAGCGCTCCTCGCTGATCGGCTCGCCGTCGATCGCGATGCGCTCGCGCAGGGTGGTCATCTCGGGGCTGGTGTACAGGCCGGTGCGCAGGCCCCGCTCGCGCAGCAGCGCCTCGATCAGCCGGGCGGTGCTGGTCTTGCCGTTGGTCCCGGCGACGTGGATCACCGGGTAGGCGCGCTGGGGCTCGCCCAGCAGGTCCACCAGGTCGCGGACGCGGTCGAGGGTGGGGTCGATCTCCCACTCCACGCCGCGGCTCATGATCGCGCCCACCGCGCCGCGGTAGTCCGCCGGCTCGTTCACCTGACTCACGATGTCGTGTGCTTCCCCGCCTCGATGCCTCGGCCGGCGTGTCCGCCCGGCCGCTCCCCCCGGCGGGCCGCAGGCGCCGCCGGAGTCCTCTGTGGGAAGCCTACTCGGGCCCTCCCCGAGCCCCCGCCATACCCGCCGGTGACACCATGTGACGGATGGAGGACGAGGCTGACGAGGTGTTCTTCCGCGAGTGGCGGGCGCGGGCCCCGGGGGCGCGGCGCGATCTGGACCGGGCGCGGGAGGCCGCGCGGGCGCTGGGCGTGGCGTCCCCGCGCGTCCCGGTCCTGACGGTGGTCGGGTCCAAGGGCAAGGGCACGGCCGCCACCTACGCGTCGGCGGTCCTGGTGGCGGCCGGGCTGCGGGTCTGCACGGTGACGAGCCCCGGACTGCGCGACAACCGGGACCGCATCCGGGTGGACGGCCGGTCGGTCGCCTCGCTGGAGTCCCTGGCCGGACGGCTCGGCGCGGCGATCGGGACGCTGCCCTCGCCCGGCGCGGGCTACCTGTCGCCGTCGGGGCTGTTCCTGCTGGCCGGGGTGCTGCACGCCCGTGACGTGGGGGCGGACGTGCTGGTGCTGGAGGCCGGGATGGGCGGCCGGTCGGACGAGGTGTCGCTGTTCCCGCCCGCCGTGGTCGCGATCACCCCGGTGTTCGGCGAGCACCTGGGCGTCCTGGGCGACACCCCGGCCGACATCGCCGCCGAGAAGGCCGCGGTGACGGCCCCGACGACCCGCGCCGTGGTCTCCGCGCCCCAGCCGCCGGAGATCCGCGCCGCCCTGGACCGCACAGTCGCCGATCGCACCGGCGGCGGCACGGCGGTCGAGTACGCCGACGCCTTCACCCTCCCCGCCTACCTGCTGCCGGACGGCCTGGGCCGCGTGAGCGCCGAGGTCGGCGGCCGTGCCGCGCTCCGCCTGCCGGGCGTCGCGCCCGCGCCGGAGCGGCTGCGGGAGGTGCTGGGCTCGGTCACCCTGCCGGGCCGGACGTCATGGCACCACCTGCCGGGCCTGGACCTGCTGGCCGACTCGGCGATCGACGGCACCGGCGTCGCCGCCGCGCTGGCCGCCGCCCGCGCCCGCTGGGGCCGGATCGACCGGGCGCTGGTGTGCCTCCCCGACCACAAGGACCTGGACGGCGCGATCGCCGCCCTGGGCGACCTCCCGGTCACCTACGTGCGGCTCCCCTACGAGCACCTGCGCTTCACCCGGCCGCTGCCGCCCCACTGGACGGTCGTGGACGCCGCCGACCTCGCTCTCGGCGACCTGACGGGCCGGGTGGTGGCGCTGGGCACCGTCTACTTCGTCGGCCGGGTCCTGGCGCTGGTGGACGCCGACACCACGCGCCTGTTCTAGGAGCGTTTCTCCAGGTCTGCCCGCATCTGCCGGGTGAGATCGGCCAACTGCCGGGTGAGGTCGGTCAGCGAGACCGGCTGCTGGATCGGCTGCGGACCCTGCTGGAGGGCGGCGGGCGGCGCGGGGAGCAGCGGCGTGTTCGAGGCCACCACCCCGTAGGAGTCCTCGGTGGCCCAGGCGCAGTAGGCGTGCACGTCGGCGAGGACGGCGAAGGTGCCGCAGGAGGTCTTGCCGCCGGCCTTGCCCGCGTCGGTGGCCTTGCCCGCGGTGATGAACGTGCTGGGCCGGGTCCGCGCCAAGAATGCCGCCGGGTCGCCGACCGTCCCCGTCCCGCCCATGAACAGCACGTTGCGCGTGCCGGCCGGGGCGTCGCCGTAGACGGCCGCGGTCTCCCGGAGGCCCGCCACTCCCCCGGCGCGCACGCCCGCCGACACGAACGGGTAGGCGGCGCTGGCGGCGGGCGTGCCGGCGTCCTTGTGCAACCCGGCGGTGGTGGCCACGGCGGTGATCCGCGGCTTGGGCTCCCCGCCGCCGGTGGCCAGCACCACCACGCCCACCAGCATGACCAGGGCGAAGACCGCGCCGATCGCCAGCCCGATCTTCGGGACGGCCCGGCGCTGGGCGTCGGCGGCCACACCGCCGGGGGCGTTCACCGGGACGGCCTGGAGGGGCCCGGTCCCCTCCCAGCTGGGCAGGGCCTGCACGGCGATGGCGGGCGAGGAGCCGCTCGGGGGCTCGAAGTCCATGACGGTGGCTGGCGGCCCTGGCAGGGGGCGCGCCCCCGCGACGGGCTGCGGGCCGCTCGCCTCGACGGGCGAAGGCGCGGTCACCGGGGTCGGCGCGGTCACGGGCACGGGCTCCGCCTCGGCGGCGGGCGCGTCCTCGTCGGAGTCGGCGGCCCACCAGGGCGGGGACGCGCCCCACGGCGCGGGTGGCAGGGGCGGCGGCGGAACGGGCGCGGGCGGCGGGGCGGCGGGTTCGTCCGGGCCGGGGTCCCCCGAGGGCGAATCGGCCATTGTTCTCCCGGCGTGTCTGCTCATCTGGCGGCGCGCTGATCACGGCCATGGTAGACCGATCAGCCGCGCGGTCGCGGCAGGTTCCGGCGTTCGCGCAGGTCAGCGCAGGTACAGTCCGTACTCGATCAGCTCGGGCAGCAGCCGGGGCGGCAGGTCGGCGACGGTCGCCAGGTCCTCGGCGGAGGTGAAGCCGTCGGTGTGCTCGCGCAGCTCCACGACGCGCTCGGCGGCGGCGTAGTCGAGGCCGAAGCGGGTCAGCTCCTTGGCCGGGACCAGGTTGACGTCGATCAGGCCGCCGTCGTCGTAGGCGCGCTGCTCGGCCGGGATGTCGGAGCGGCCGATGCGCAGCTCGCGGGCCATCAGCGGGTTGTGCAGCGCGAGCTGGCGGGCCTCGCGGCGGCGCTGCGCGCGGGCGTTGACCTGCTCGACGGCGTACCGGTTGGTCTGCTCGGGGGTCAGCGGCGGGCGCGGCGGCCCGGTCCACGGTTGCGGCAGGACGGTGACCGGCGGCGCGACGGGCGCGACCACCGCCGGGCGGCGGCCGGCCATGACGATCGCGTGGATGATCCAGATCGGCAGCCACAACCCGAAGGTCACCAGCGTCAGCATCAGGTGGATCAGGTGCACGCCCGCGTCGTTGCCCCGCGTCACCACGACCGGCTGCTGCGGCTGGTGGACGTTCACGTGCACCACCGGCGGCTGCGACCGGGCCGCGGCCAGCGGCGGTCGTGGCGGCTGATACGGCTGCTCGGTCATGCGCACCCCTCGATCTCCGCGGACCCGCCCGGCCTCAGTTTACGTCCGGTTTCCCGTGGTCGTCCGGAAGCGGCGGGCGGTTCATCCGCGCGATCATCGCGTCGCGCCGCGGGCCCGGGGTGCCGGGGCCCGCAGCGCGACGGGGGCGGTCAGGCGCTCGGCAGGGCCGCGAGCTGGGCCTCCAGCCGCACGATGTCGGCCTCGGCCTGCGCCAGGCGGGCACGGTTCTTGGCCACGACGGCCTCGGGGGCCTTGGCCATGAACGCCTCGTTGCCGAGCTTCTTGCCCATCTGCTCGACCTCCTTGCGCGCGGCGGCCAGGTCCTTGTCCAGCCGCCTGCGCTCGGCGGCCACGTCGATGGCCCCGGCGGTGTCCAGGCGCACCACCGCGCCCTCGACCGGCAGCGACGCGGTGGCGGCGAAGCCGTCCTCCGGCGCGGTCAGGCGCAGCAGGGCGCGCACGCCCTCCTCGTGGGGGGCCAGCGGCGAGCCGTTCCACTCCAGCGCGGCGGCGACCTTCTGGCCGGGCTTGAGGCCCTGGTCGGAGCGGAACCGGCGGACCTCGGTGACCAGCCGCTGCAGCGACTCCACCAGCTCCTCGGACTCCTTGTCGCGCAGGTCCTCGTCGGCGGCGGGCCAGGGAGCGGTGACGACCGTCTCCGCGCCGGTCAGCGTGGTCCACAACTCCTCGGTGACGAACGGGATCACCGGGTGCAGCAGCCGCAGCAGCTTGTCCAGCACCTCGCCCAGGATCCGCCGGGTGGCCTCGGCCCGCTCGTCGCCGAGCTGCACCTTCGCCAGCTCGACGTACCAGTCGCAGACCTCGTCCCACGCGAAGTGGTAGAGGGTCTCGCACGCCTTGGCGAACTCGAAGCCCTCCAGCAGCGCGTCCACCTCGCCGGTCACCCGCTGGAGCCGGGACAGGATCCAGGCGTCCACGGCGGTGATCTCGCCGGGCAGGTCGCCGCGGGTGTGCGCGCCGTTCAGCAGCGCGAACCGGGTGGCGTTGAACAGCTTGTTGCAGAAGTTGCGCGAGCCCTGCGCCCACTCCTCGGCGACCGGGACGTCGCCGCCGGGGTTGGCGCCGCGCAGCAGGGTGAAGCGGGTGGCGTCGGCGCCGTAGCGCTCGATCCAGTCCAGCGGGTCGACGACGTTGCCGAACGACTTGGACATCTTCTTGCCGTTCTGGTCGCGGACCATGCCGTGCAGCACGATCTGCTTGAACGGCTCGACGCCGTCCATGGCGTACAGGCCGAACATCATCATCCGGGCGACCCAGAAGAACAGGATGTCGTAGCCGGTGACCAGCGCCGAGGTCGGGTAGAAGCGCTTGAGATCAGGCGTGTCGTCGGGCCAGCCGAGGGTGGAGAACGGCCACAGCGCCGAGGAGAACCACGTGTCGAGGACGTCGGGGTCCTGCGTCCACCCGGCGGGCGGCTCCTCGTCGGGGCCGGGGCAGGCCGTCTCGCCGTCCGGCCCGTACCAGACGGGGATGCGGTGGCCCCACCACAACTGGCGGCTGATGCACCAGTCGTGCATGTTGTCGACCCACTCGAAGTAGCGCGGGGCCATCTCCGGCGGGTGGATCTCGACGCGGCCGTCCCGGACGGCGTCGCCGGCGGCCTTGGCCAGCGGCCCCACCTTGACGAACCACTGGAGCGACACCCGCGGCTCGACGACCGTGGAGCAGCGCTGGCAGTGCCCGACCGAGTGCTCGTAGGGGCGGACCTCCTTGACGATCCGGCCCTCCTCGCGCAGCGCGGCGACGACGGCGGGCCGGGCCTCGAAGCGGTCCAGGCCCTGGAACGGCCCGGCGGCGGTGATCACGCCGCGCTCGTCCATGACCGAGATCGACGGCAGGTCGTGGCGGCGGCCGATCTCGAAGTCGTTGGGGTCGTGCGCCGGGGTGACCTTGACCGCGCCGGTGCCGAACCCGGGATCGACGTGCTCGTCGGCCACGACCGGGATGCGGCGGCCGGTCAGCGGCAGCTCGATCTCGGTGCCGACCAGGTGCCGGTAGCGCTCGTCGTCGGGGTGCACGGCCACGGCGGTGTCGCCGAGCATCGTCTCGGCGCGGGTCGTGGCCACCACGACCTCGTCGCTGTAGCGGATCGAGACCAGCTCGCCGTCGCGCTCGGCGTGCTCGACCTCGATGTCCGACAGGGCGGTCAAGCAGCGCGGGCACCAGTTG
Organism: Actinomadura hibisca NBRC 15177; assembly: GCF_001552635.1. Taxonomy (GTDB): domain Bacteria; phylum Actinomycetota; class Actinomycetes; order Streptosporangiales; family Streptosporangiaceae; genus Spirillospora; species Spirillospora hibisca. The sequence continues at coordinate 18,413 of NZ_BCRO01000020.1, forward strand.
ATGATGCGCTCGGCGCGGTGGATCAGGCCGTCGTCGAACAGCCGCTTGAAGATCGTGCGGACGGCGCGGGCGCGGGCGTCGTCCATGGTGAACGCCTCGCGCGACCAGTCCACGCTGTCGCCCAGGCGCTTCATCTGGCCGAGGATCCGGCCGCCGGACTCGCCCTTCCACTTCCAGACCCGCTCCACGAACGCCTCGCGGCCCAGGTCGTGGCGCGACAGGCCCTCCTTGGCCAGCTCGCGCTCGACGACGTTCTGGGTGGCGATGCCGGCGTGGTCCATGCCGGGGACCCAGGCGGTCTCGTAGCCCTGCATGCGCCGGCGGCGGATCAGCGTGTCCTGGATCGAGTGGTCCAGGGCGTGCCCCATGTGCAGGGAACCGGTCACGTTCGGCGGCGGGATGACGATCGAGTACGCGGGACGGCCCGGGTCGCGCCCGGGGTCGGCGCTGAAGTACCCGGCCGATACCCAGCGCTCGTACAGCCTGCCCTCGACGTCAGCCGGTTGATACTGGGTGGGCAGGTCGACTTCGGCGGCCCCCGGGCCGCGCTCATTGCTGGGCGTTGTCACGGGACCGGATTCTACGGGGCCGCGGCACCCGCCACGTGCGGTCTCGGCGATGATCGGAGCAGACCCCCGCGGTCCTCGCCCCCGCGAGGACCGCCCCCGCGGACAAGGAGCAGAGATGAGCTGGAACCCCCCGGGCGGCCCCCCGCAGGGACCCGGACCGTACGGCCAGGGCCCCCAGACCCCCGGCCCGCAGGGCCCGTACGGCGGCGTCCCGCAGGGGCAGGGTCCCTACGGCCCGCCGCCCGGCGGCCCCTACGGCCCGCCTCCCGGTCCTCCCGGACCGGGCGCGCCCTACGGGCAGTCCCCCTACGGCGGCCCGCCCCCCGGGCCGCCCAAGTCCCGCGCCGGGCTGGTCATCGGCCTGGTCATCGGCGCGCTGGCGCTGATCGTGGTGGCCGGGATCGTCGTGGTCGTGCTCGCCCGCGCGGGCGGCGGCGACGAGTACACCATCACCACCCCGGCGACGGTGGCCGGCCGCCAGCGCGACACCTCCACCGAGTCCCGGCTGAGCACCCAGATGTCCAGCCTGCGCAGCCAGCTGGAGTCGCAGAGCGGCGGCAAGATCGACTCGTTCGTCAGCGCGTTCTACAAGGACGCCTCCGGCGGCACGAGCCTCACCGTGCCGCAGGGTGTGATGTTCGTCGGCGGCACCGGCGAGATGGGCGACCCCGACGCGTTCGTGCGCGGCTTCCGCGAGGCCGGGCAGAAGGCCGGGTCGGTGGTCACCGAGACCGAGCCCGGCCCGCACGGCGGCAAGGCGGCCTGCGGGCAGGTGTCGGGCTCGGGCGTGACGATCTCGCAGTGCGCGTGGGCGACCCGGAGCTCGTTCGGCGTGGTGGTGCCGACCACCCCGGGCACCTCGACCGGCACGGCCGCCGAGCTGATGCGCACCTTCCGCGGCGAGGTGGAGCAGAAGAAGTAGCCCGGTTCCCGCCGGGATCGGGACACCGGTCACCTGACACCGGGTCGCCCCGGCGGCCAGTCTTGGCCACGGACGGGCGAGACACGACCGCGGGGAGGCAGAGCGATGCGAGCGGCACTGGCGCGCGCCGCCGGGCTGGCGGGGGCGTTCGCCGCCGGCGCGGCGGTCGCCCACCTGGCCGGGATCCCGCACCTGCTGCGCATGACCACCGACCTGCAACGCTCGCGGGAGCGCATCCTGGCGGGCCACGAGGAGGAGCGGCGGCGGCTGCGCAACGACCTGCACGACGGGCTCGGCCCGACGCTGGCGGGGCTCGCGCACTCGCTGGACGCCGCCCGCCTCACCCTGGCCGGCGAGCCCGAGCGCATCGGGCCGGTGCTGACCGAGCTGCGCGACCGGCTCGCGGTGACCGTCGGCGAGATCCGCGAGCTGGCCCACGGGCTGCGCCCGCCCGCGCTGGACGACCTCGGCCTGGTCGGGGCGATCGAGTCGCTGGCCGACGGCTGCTCGGACCGGGTGGACGTGCGCTTCGACGGCGACCCCGGCGACCTGCCGGCCGCCGTCGAGGTCGCCGCCTACCGGATCGTGACCGAGGCGGTGTCCAACATCCGCCGGCACGCCCGCGCCGGCACCGCGCTGGTGCTGCTCAGCCGCGACGACGACCTGCACCTGATGGTCGCCGACTCGGGCACGGGCCTGCCCGAGCCGGTGCGGGCGGGCTGGGCCGCGCGCGGCGGGCTGGCGGCGATGCGCGAGTGGGCCGCCGAGATCGGCGGCAGCTGCGCGATCTCCTCCCGGCCCGGCGGCGGCACCGTGGTCAGCGCCCGGCTGCCGCTGGCGGTGCCCGGCTATCCTCAGGGCCCCAACGGACAAGGCGGGCGAGCGTGACTGCGACAGAGGCGATCCGGGTGCTCATCACCGACGACCACCCGGTGTTCCGGCAGGGCCTGAAGGGACTGCTCCAGGCCATCGGCGGCATCGAGGTCGCCGGGGAGGCGTGCAGCGGGCCGGAGGCGGTGAAGCTGGCGGCCGAACTCCAGCCGGACGTGGTGGTCATGGACCTGCACATGCCCGGCGGCAACGGCATCGAGGCCACCCGCACCATCACCCGCACCAGCCCGCGCATCGGCGTGCTGGTGCTGACCATGTTCCGCGACGACGACTCGGTGTTCGCCGCCATGCGCGCCGGGGCCCGCGGCTACCTGCTCAAGGAGTCGGGCGCCGAGGAGATCGCGCGGGCGGTGCGGGCCGTGGCGGCGGGCGAGGCCATCTACGGGCCGGAGATCGCCCGCCGGGTGCTGACCTACTTCACCGACATGCCCGACCCGCGCCAGGCCGCCTTCCCGCAGCTCACCGAGCGGGAGCGGGAGGTCCTGGAGCTGATCGCGCAGGGCCGCAGCAACGCCGAGATCGCCGCCACGCTGTTCCTCAGCCAGAAGACCGTGCGCAACCACGTCTCCAACATCTTCATGAAGCTGCACGTGGCCGACCGCGCCCAGGCGATCGTGCTGGCCCGCGAGGCCGGGCTCGGCGAGACCGCCAAGAACGCCGGGGCCTGACCGCCGTCCGGAGCGGGCAAGGGAGGTCTCACCTTCCGGGGAGGCCCGCATCACGTCGCAGAAACGACGAAGCCCCCGGCGGGACCTCGTGGGTCCCGCCGGGGGCTTCCGGCGTCGTTACGCGCTCTTCTCGCGCGGCTCCCGCTTGGTGCGCTCGCGCGGCACCAGGGTCGGGTTGACGTGCTCCAGGACGGCCTCCCGGGTGATCACCACGCGGGCCACGTCCTGCCGGGACGGGACCTCGTACATCACCGACAGCAGGACCTCTTCCATGATCGCGCGCAGGCCGCGCGCGCCGGTGCCGCGCAGGATGGCCTGGTCGGCGATCGCCTCCAGCGCGTCGTCGGTGAACTCCAGGTCCACCCCGTCCAGCTCGAACAGCCGGTGGTACTGCTTGGCCAGCGCGTTCTTGGGCTCGGTGAGGATGTTGATCAGAGCCTCGCGGTCCAGGTTGTGCACGCTGGTGATGATCGGGAGACGGCCGATGAACTCGGGGATCATCCCGAACTTCAGCAGGTCCTCGGGCATCACGTCGGCCAGCATCGCCGACGACTCGTCGACGTCGGCCTTGGAGCGGATCACCGCGCCGAAGCCCATGCCCTGCTTGCCGACCCGGGACTCCACGATCTTCTCCAGGCCCGCGAAGGCGCCACCGCAGATGAACAGCACGTTGGTGGTGTCGATCTGGATGAACTCCTGGTGCGGGTGCTTGCGGCCGCCCTGCGGCGGCACGCTCGCGGTGGTGCCCTCCAGGATCTTCAGCAGCGCCTGCTGCACGCCCTCGCCCGAGACGTCCCGGGTGATCGACGGGTTCTCGCTCTTGCGGGCGACCTTGTCGACCTCGTCGATGTAGATGATCCCGGTCTCGGCCTTCTTGACGTCGTAGTCGGCCGCCTGGATCAGTTTGAGCAGGATGTTCTCCACATCCTCGCCCACGTATCCGGCCTCCGTCAGCGCCGTGGCGTCCGCGATCGCGAACGGGACGTTGAGGAGTTTGGCGAGCGTCTGCGCGAGCAGCGTCTTACCCGAGCCGGTGGGCCCCAGCAGCAGGATGTTCGACTTGCCGAGCTCGACAAGGTCGTCCCGCCCGCTGTCCCCGGCCTGGATGCGCTTGTAGTGGTTGTAGACGGCGACCGACAGGGCCTTCTTGGCCGCCTCCTGCCCGATGACGTAGGAGTCCAGGAACTCGTAGATCTCCCGCGGCTTGGGCAGGCTGTCCCACTTGAGGTCGGAGGTCTCCGAGAGCTCCTCCTCGATGATCTCGTTGCAGAGATCGATGCACTCGTCGCAGATGTACACGCCCGGACCCGCGATGAGCTTTTTGACCTGCTTCTGGCTCTTTCCGCAGAACGAGCACTTGAGCAGGTCACCACCGTCGCCGATGCGTGCCACCCAACTGTCTCCTTTTCGTGGGGCCGCGCGCCTGAGAGGATGCGGTGCGGCTCGGTTGCGTCCCGAAGGCTCTCGACGTTGGACTCGACGTTACCGCCTCATCGGCACTTGGTAAGCCCCCCGCCCGGAAGTGTGCCGTCCGGGCGGGGGCCTCCAGGTCCCTGGAAACGCCGTCAGCGCCGTCGTATCAGGACGACACTACCTCGGCTTTGCGCTTCCTGCTGACGAAGACGTCGTCGATGAGACCGTAGTCCTTGGCCTCGGCGGCGGTGAGGATCTTGTCCCGCTCGATGTCCTTGCGGACCTCCTCCAGGGACTTGCCGCTGTGCTTGGCCAGGATGTCCTCCAGCAGCTCGCGGATGCGCATGATCTCGCGGGCCTGGATCTCGATGTCGCTGGACTGGCCGTAGGTGCCCTCGGTCGCGGGCTGGTGGATCAGTATCCGCGAGTTGGGCAGCGCCGCCCGCTTGCCGGGCGTGCCGGCCGCCAGCAGCACCGCGGCGGCCGAGGCCGCCTGGCCGATGCACACCGTCTGCACGTCGGGCTTGACGAACTGCATCGTGTCGTAGATCGCCGTCATGGCGGTGAACGAGCCGCCGGGCGAGTTGATGTAGATGCTGATGTCGCGGTCGGGGTCGATCGACTCCAGCGTGATCAGCTGGGCCATCACGTCGTTGGCCGACGCGTCGTCGATCTGCACGCCGAGGAAGATGATCCGCTCCTCGAAGAGCTTGTTGTACGGGTTCATCTCCTTGACCCCGTACGTGGTGCGCTCCACGAACGACGGAATGATGTAGCGGTTGTCCACCGGCGTCGCGGTGCCCCCCGCCTGGATCCGGGGACGGATCAGATCGCTCACTTCAGTGCCTCCGCTTAGTGGTTCGGGTCGTCAGGAGACGGGGCCCTCGGAGGGCACCTGGTTGGCGCTCAGCACCACGTGGTCGACCAGGCCGTAGTCCTTGGCCTCGTCGGCGGTGAACCAGCGGTCGCGGTCGGAGTCCTTCTCGATCTGGTCCACCGACTGGCCGGTGTGCTCGGCGATCTTCTGGGCGAGCGTCTGCTTGACGTACAACATCTGCTCGGCCTGGATCTTGATGTCGGAGGCGGTGCCGCCGATGCCGCCCGACGGCTGGTGCATCATGATGCGCGCGTGCGGCAGGGCGTAGCGCTTGCCCGGCGTGCCCGCGCACAGCAGGAACTGCCCCATCGACGCCGCCAGGCCCATGCCCACGGTGACGATGTCGTTCGGCACGTACTGCATGATGTCGTAGATCGCCATACCGGCGGTCACCGAGCCGCCGGGCGAGTTGATGTAGAGCGTGATGTCGCGCCGGCCGTCCTCGGCCGACAGCAGCAGCAGCTCGGCGCAGATGCGGTTGGAGATGTCGTCGTCGACCTGCTGGCCGAGGAAGACGATGCGCTCGCGCAGCAGCCGCTGGAACAGCTGGTCGCCCAGGGGCAGCAGGGGCGCCTCAGCGACCCGCGCCTGGACCCGCGACGACTCATCGAAAGTCGGAGGCATGCTCACCGGGTGTTCCTCCGGTCCTTTTATCGGTACGGATGATTGGACATTAACGCGCTGGGCCCCCCGCTTAAGCCCGGGGGGGCGGCTTTTCGCTGGCGGCGTATCCGGGCATCAAGATCCCGTAAACGGGAACACCCCGCACCGGGCCTCGGTACGGGGTTCGTGTTCAACGGAGTCCTGGCCCAAGAGGCTCGCCTAGCGGCTCACCTCTTGACCAGAACTTGGCGAGTGCCACATCGCTTCGCGATCTGGCCCGGCGAAGCTCGCCTCCGGCTTCGCTTCACCGGGCCAGTCAGGCACTCGCGTGACGGCTGAGGACTCAGGCGTCCTTCTTGGCGTCCTCGGCGTCGGCCTTGGCCGCGGCCTCGGCGTTGGCGTCCTGGGCGGCCTTGGCGTCCGCCTCGTCGGCCTCGGCGGCGGCCTCGGTCGCGTCGGCGATCTCCTCGGCCTCCGCGACGACCTCGGCCTCGCCGGCCTGGACCGTCTCGCCGGTCTCGCCGTTCAGCTCACGCTGCACGGCCTCGGCGTCGATCACGTTGCCGGACTCGTCCTTGATCGCGATGTGCTCGACGATGAGGTTCAGCGCCTTGTTGCGCAGCACCTCCGACACGATGGCCGGGAGCTGGTTGTTCTCGGTGAGGTACTGGGCCAGCTGCTGCGGGGCCACGCCCATCTGCATGGCCTGGGTGACCACGTACTCGCTGAGCTCCTCGTTCTCGACGCCCAGCTCCTCCTGCACGGCGAGCTGGTCGAGGACGAAGCCGCCCTTGACCGCCTGGCGGGCGGCGCTGGCCACGTCGGCGTCGAACTCCTCCTCGGACTTCTCCTCGTCCTTGAGGTAGTCCTCCTTGGACATGCCCGCCATCTGGAGCTGCTGCTCCAGCTGCTGGTGGCGGCGGGACACCTCCTCGTCGACGACGCGGTCCGGCAGCGGGATGTCGACCTTCTCCAGGAGGGCCTCCAGGGCCTTGTCCCGGGCGTCCGACAGCTGCTGGAGCTTGACCTGGCGGCCGAGGCGGGTGCGCACGTCCTCGCGCAGCTCCTCGACGGTGTCGAACTCCGAGGCCATCTGCGCGAACTCGTCGTCGGCCTCGGGCAGGTTCTTGACCTTGACGTTCTGCACCGTGACGGTGACCTCGGCCTCCTCGCCGGCGTGCTCGCCGCCGGCCAGGGTGCTGGTGAAGGTCTTCGACTCCTCGGCCTTGAGGCCGGTGAGCGCGTCGTCCAGGCCCTCGATGGCGGAGCCGGAGCCCACCTCGTAGGAGAAGCCGGTGGTGGAGGCGTCGGCGACCTCCTCGCCGTCGATCCTGGCGACCAGGTCGATGGTGGCGAAGTCGCCCTCCTGCGCCTCCCGCTCGACGGCGGTCAGCGAGGCGAAGCGCTCGCGCAGGTTGCCGAGGGTCTCCTCGACCTGCTCGTCGGTGACCTCGGCGTCGTCGACGACGACCTCCAGGCCGTCGTAGTCGGGGACCTCGAACTTGGGCCGGATGTCCACCTCGGCGGTGAAGGCGAACTGCTTGCCGTCGTCGAGCTCGGTGACCTCGACGTCGGGCTGGCCGAGCACGAAGATCTCGGTCTCCTCGACGGCGCGGCCGTAGAGCTCGGGCAGGGCGTCGTTGACGGCCTCCTGCAGGACGGCACCCCGGCCGACGTACTTGTCGATCAGCGGGGCGGGCACCTTGCCGGGCCGGAAGCCCTTGATGCGCACCTGCTGCGAGATCTCCTTGTACGCCTTGTCGAGGTTCGGCTTGAGCTCGTCGAACGGAACCTCGACGGTGAGCTTGACCCGCGTGGGGGTCAGCTCCTCGACATCGGTCTTCACTGGGGTGTGTCTCCTTGATCGGGCGCTGTCTCGGCCGCGGCGTTCGACGCGTACTCAGCCAGTCAGTCTCTCAGGCTCTCAGACAGGCGCGGGCACGCCGAAGAACCGGCTCCGCGCCTGTGCGCGCCAAGTCTATGGGGTTCCGGCGGTCGGTGCGGACATCGGCGTCCGGCGGGGACGCCCCGAACCCGCCGGGCGGCCGTCCGATACCGGGGACGGCCCGCCGGGGACCCGCCGCCGGGCCCGCCGCCCCTGTCACCTGGGCATGTGACATGGAGCACGCGAGCCCTCATACTCTTCCGGGATGAACGGGATAGCTGCGGCTTTTGGTGCCACCGTGCTGTACTACGTCGGTTTCGCCGTTTTCAAGCTGGCGGCCGACCGCATGGCGACGTTGCGCGGCAACCGCATCCTGCACATGATCTGGACGATCCTCGGCAACTGGGTCTTCCTGGTGGCGCTGGCCCTGGTGCTGGGCGGGCTCACCCTGCAGATCCTGGCGCTGACCGAGGTGTCGCTGGGCATCGCCGTCCCGATCTTCATGTCCGGGGTCGTGCCGCTGCTGGTCATCGCGATGGTCTTCTTCGGCGACCGGCTCACCGCCCGCGAGTGGCTGAGTCTGGCGCTGATCGGCGTGGCGATCCTGATGCTGGTGGCCTCCACCGGCAACCCGCCGCCGATCGAGGCGGTGGACGTGCCGTCGTGGAAGCTGGCGGTGGTGGTCGGGCCCGCGATCGTGGTGCCGCTGCTGCTGATCGTGCTGGGCGACCACCGGCCCGACGGGCGGCACGCCCGCCCGGTGACCGGCATCGCCTACGGGCTGGCCTCGGGGTTCCCGGTGGGCACCGCCGAGCTGGCCATCAAGGGGTGGAGCGACTCCAGCTCCGACGGGCTCGGCATCCTGGCCACGCCCTACCCGTACGTGACGGTGCTGGCGGCGGCGCTGGGCTTCGGCATCATGGTGGCGGCGTTCCAGCGCTGCCGGGTGACGATCGTGGCGGCGGTGATGACCGTCAGCGCCAAGTCCTACCTGCTGCTGATGGGCACGTTCATGTACGACGAGGCGTGGCCCTCCGACGGCCCGCACGCGCTGCTGCGGGTGGGCGCGCTGGTGCTGGGCGCGGTGGCCGTCGCGCAGTTCCCGCGGCACCGGCCGGTCCCCGACAACGACCTGCCCGAGCCCGAGGAGGTCGTGCCGCCCGCGCAGGACCCGTTCGGCGGCCCGGCGCTCGGCCGCCCGACCTCGGGCGTCTCGTCGCTGGGCCTGGCGGCGGCCCCGACGCCCTACGACGTGCCGCCGCTGGACCAGGTGCCGCCGGTGCAGGGCCGTCCGCCCGCCGGTGCGTCCGGTCCCGGCCAGGTGCCGCCGCCGCGCAGCCCGTACGCGCACGATCCGCTGGGCAAGGGCCCGTACTGGCGCGAGGGGCACCGTCCGCCGGAAGGGCGGCGCCCTCCGGAGGGGCCGGACGCCGCCGACCAGGGCCGCCGCCCGCCCGGCTCCCCCGCCTAGCGTCCCCGAAAGGGTCAGCGCACGCCCACGCCCGTCAGGTCGTAGCCGCCGAAGTAGCGGTCGGCCGCGACGTTGGTGGCGTGCTCGCCCCGGTAGTGCAGGTTCTTGGCGAACAGCACCGGCACCAGCACCGCCCGCTCCATGACCGTGTCCGCCGCGTCCCCGGCCAGGCGGGCGCGGGCGGTGGGGTCGGCGGTGCGGGCGATCTCGTCGAACTTCCCGTTGACGGCGGGGTCGACCAGCTCGGCCAGGTTCATGTTGCCGCTCGCCGGGATGGCGCGGGTGCCGACGATCTGCTGGAGGAAGGACGACGCGGTGGGGAAGTCGGGCCCCCACGTGGCGAACATGATGCCCAGCTTGTTGCTCCGGACGAAGGCGGGCGAGCCGGCGGTCCTCGTGAAGTAGTCGGCGGCGGGGTAGCCCTGGATGCGGACGACGATCCCGACCTTGGCCAGCGCGGACTTGAGGACCTCGGCCATGGCGGCCTCGCGCGGCCGGTCCGAGCGCATCGCGATGGTCGTGCTGAAGCCGTTCGGCTGCTTGCACTCGGCGAGTTCGCGCCGCGCCTGCGCCAGGTCGCCGCCGCGGCCCGCCGGGTAGCGGTCGCTGGCGCGGGAGCCGGGGAGGTTCGGCGGGATCAGGTGGGTGGCCGGGTCGCCGGTGTTCGTCCCGCCGTAGGCGGTGGTCATGGAGGCGCGGTCCATCGCGTAGTGCACGGCGCGGCGGCAGTGCACGTCGTTCAGCGGCGCGACCTTGGTGGAGAGCGCGAGGTAGTTGAGGAAGCCGTTGGGCGCGACGTCGGCGTTGACGCGCAGGTTCGCGTCGGCCATGACGCGCTGGGAGGCGGCCGGGCTCAGTCCGGTGGTGCCGATGGGCAGGTCGGCGCTGCCGGTGAAGAGCGCGTTGGCGAGCGCGTCCTCGTTCTCTGCGCGCGTGACGGTGATCCGGTCGGCGAGCGGCTTGCGGACCGGGTCGTCGGCCCAGTGCTCGTTGCGGACCAGGGTGAGCGAGCCGTTCCCGACGTTCTGGAGGCGGTAGGGGCCGGTCGCGACGGGACGTTCGCCGTACTTCGTGCCGGTGTCCTTGGGCTGGGGCACCGGTGCGGTCTGCGGGAGCGCCACGATCTGGTCGAACTCGCTGTAGGGCTGCTTGAGGTGGAAGACGACCGTGGCGTCGTCGGGGGTGGTGACGCCGGTGAACTTGCCGAGGTCGGTCTGCTTGTAGGGCCCCGGGTAGCCGCCGGCGTTCAGGAGCTGGGAGAAGTAGGCGGGGCCGCCGGGGTGCACGGTGCGGTCGAAGGTGCGGGCGACGGCGTACTTGACGTCCTTGGCGGTGACCGGCGAGCCGTCCTCGAACTTCACGCCGGGCCGGAGCCGGTAGGTCCACGTCTTGAAGTCACTGCTGGGCTGACCTGCGGCGCTCGCCAGGTCGGGGACGGGACGGCCGTCGGACTCGCGGCCGGTGAGCGTCATCAGGCGGCGGAGGAAGAGCTGGCCCAGCTCCCAGGTCTGCAGGTAGTAGGAGTCGGCGGGGTCCAGGGAGTCGAGGTCGCCGGAGTGCGTCAGCCGCAGCGTCCCGCCGCGCTTGTCGGAGCGGTTGGCGACCGAGGTGAGCGCTCCGTTGAAGCCCGCGACCGCCTCCTTGGTCGTGGACTGGTTGCCGGGGTCGCGGGTGTTCACCACGATCGTCACGACCGTGATGACGAGCACGACGAGGGCGGCGGCGGCCAGGGCGGACAGCGCGGGGCCGGAGAGGCGTTTGCGGCGGGAGCCGAGCAGCGTCTCCGGCAACGACGAGCCCTGCGTGGTGGGCGGCTGGAACGGGGCGAACGGCGCGTGTTGCGGCACGGGAGGCGGCCCGTACTGGCCGTACTGGACGGGCGCCATGGGCGGCGGCAGGGGTTGTGACGCGGACGGCGCCTGCTGCGGGCCGGATTGGGCGAGCCGCACCGGTTGCGGGCCGGACTTCGTGAGCCGCACCGGCTGCGGGGGCGCGTACGTGTCCTCGTCCACGGGCGCGGCCCGGCCCAGCAGGGCGAGGACCTGTTCGGCGCTCGGCCGCAGCGCGGGGTCCTTGGCCAGGCACTCGGCCGCCACCTCGCGCAGCGGCGACGGGAGCGCGCCCAGGTCCGGCGGGTGGTTGAGGATGCGGTTGATGATGGCCGGGAGGGAGTCCAGCCCGAACGCCGGTGTACCGGTGGCCGCGAAGACCATGCTGCCGCCCCAGGCGAACAGGTCGGCCGCCGCCGTGATGTCGCCGCCTGCGAGCTGCTCGGGGGCCATGTAGGCGGGGGTGCCGACGATCCCGCTGCTGGTGGACACGGTGAGGTCCAGGGCCCGCGCGATGCCGAAGTCGATCACCTTGGGCCCGGCCGCGCCGAGCAGCACGTTGCCGGGCTTGAAGTCGCGGTGGACGAGCTGGGCGCGGTGCACCGCCGCCAGCGCCTCGGCGGTGCCCGAGGCCAGCCGGGCGAGCGCGGCGCCCGACAGCGGGCCCGCCTCGCGCACCTCGTCCACCAGCGCCGGGCCGTCCACGAACTCGCTGGCGATGTAGGGGACGTCGGAGGCGACGTCGGCGTCCAGCATCCGCGCGGTGTAGGGGCTCGTCACCCGCTGGGCGACGGCGAACTCGCGGGCGAACAGGCGGCGGGCGCGGGGGTCGTGGTTCAGGTGGGCGCGCAGCAGCTTGACGGCGCAGTCGGGGCCGGTGCCGTCCGCGCGCGCCCCGAGGTAGACGACGCCCTGGCCGCCCTCGCCGAGGAAGCCGGTCAGCCGGAAGGGGCCGATGTGCTCGGGGTCGTGAGCGCGTAGTGCGACGACTCTCGGCATCGGTCCCCCGGGAACAGACGGTGTGATGTCAGCAGGATGCCGCATTGATCCGCCTGTCGCACGATCATGGCGGAAAAGACCGGCGGGCGGGTCCGGACGCGTCGCCGCGTCCGGACCCGCCCGCCGGAGGGCCGGGGTTCCCGGTCAGCGGCCCTTGCGGTCCTGGCGCGGGAGGCCCTGGTCGAGTCCGGCGCGCCGCAGGGCGTCGGCCATGGCGCTATTGCCGCCGCCGCCCTGACCACCCCGGCCGCCGCCCTGACCGCCGCCCTGGCCTCCGCGTCCGCCGCCGCCCTGGCCGCCGCCACGGTTCTGGCCGCCGCGTCCGCCCTGGTTACGGCCGCCGCCGCCTTGGCCGCGCGGGTTCTGCCCGCCGCCGCGACCGCCCTGGCGGGGCTGCCGCTCCCCGTCCCCGCCGCGCTCGCCGCCGCCGCGCTTGTCGGCCTCGTCCTGGAGCCGCAGGGTGAGGGAGATGCGCTTGCGCGGCAGGTCCACGTCCAGGACCTTCACCCGGACGATGTCGCCGGGCTTGACGACGTCGCGCGGGTCGGCGACGTACTTGTCCGACATCGCGGAGATGTGGACCAGGCCGTCCTGGTGCACGCCCACGTCCACGAACGCGCCGAACGCCGCCACGTTGGTGACCACGCCCTCCAGCAGCATGCCGGGCTCCAGGTCCGACAGCTTGTCCACGCCCTCCTTGAAGGTCGCGGTCTTGAACGCCGGGCGCGGGTCGCGGCCGGGCTTCTCCAGCTCGGCCAGGATGTCGGTGACGGTCGGCAGGCCGAAGGTGTCGTCCACGAAGTCGGCGGGCTTCAGCGCCCGCAGCGTGGCGGTGTTGCCGATGACGCCCTTGATGTCGCTCCCGGCGGCGTCCAGGATGCGGCGCACCACCGGGTAGGACTCGGGATGCACGGCCGAGGAGTCCAGCGGGTCGTCACCGGCGGGGACGCGCAGGAAGCCCGCGCACTGCTCGAACGCCTTGGGGCCGAGGCGCGGCACCTCGCGCAGCCCGGCGCGGCTGCGGAAGGGGCCGTTGGCGTCGCGGTGGGCCACGATGTTCTCGGCGAGGCCCTCGCCGATGCCCGACACGCGGGTCAGCAGCGGCGCGGAGGCGGTGTTGACGTCCACGCCGACGGCGTTCACGCAGTCCTCCACGACGGCGTCGAGGGAGCGCGACAACTTCACCTCCGACAGGTCGTGCTGGTACTGGCCGACGCCGATCGACTTGGGGTCGATCTTGACCAGCTCGGCCAGCGGGTCCTGCAGGCGGCGGGCGATGGAGACCGCGCCGCGCAGCGAGACGTCCATGCCGGGCAGCTCGCGCCCGGCGTAGGCGGAGGCGGAGTACACCGACGCGCCCGCCTCGCTCACCATGATCTTGGTGAGCTTGAGGTCGGGGTGGCGGGCGATGAGGTCGGCGGCGAGCTTGTCGGTCTCGCGCGAGGCGGTGCCGTTGCCGATCGAGACCAGGTCCACGTGGTGCTCGCGGGCCAGCCGGGCGAGGGTCTCGATCGACTCGTCCCAGCGGCGGCGCGGCTCGTGCGGGTAGATGGTGTCGGTGGCCACGACCTTGCCGGTGCCGTCCACGATCGCGACCTTGACGCCGGTGCGCAGGCCCGGGTCCAGGCCCATGGTGGCGCGGGTCCCGGCGGGCGCGGCCAGCAGCAGGTCGCGCAGGTTGGCGGCGAACACCCGGACGGCCTCGTCCTCGGCCTCCTGGCGCAGCCGGGTGCGCAGGTCGATGCCGAGGTGCACCAGGACGCGGGTGCGCCACGTCCAGCGCACGCAGTCGCCGAGCCACTTGTCGGCGGGGCGGCCCTGGTCGGTGATGCCGAACCGGCGGGCGATCTCGACCTCGTAGGCGCTGCGCGCGCCCGGCTCGGGCTCGCTCTCCTCGGGCGACAGGTCGAGGTCGAGGACCTCCTCCTTCTCGCCGCGGAACAGCGCCAGGATCCGGTGCGAGGGCAGCTTGGTGAACGGCTCGGCGAAGTCGAAGTAGTCGGCGAACTTGGCGCCCGCCTCCTGTTTGCCCTCGCGCACGCGCGAGACGACGCGGCCGCGCGTCCACATCTGCTCGCGCAGCGCGCCGATCAGGTCGGCGTCCTCGGCGAAGCGCTCGACGAGGATGGCGCGGGCGCCCTCCAGCGCGGCGGTCGCGTCGGCCACGCCCTTGTCGGCGTCGACGTAGGACGCGGCGGTGGCCTGCGGGTCGTGGGACGGGTCGTCCAGCAGCAGGTCGGCCAGCGGTTCGAGCCCGGCCTCGCGCGCGATCTGCGCCTTGGTGCGGCGCTTGGGCTTGTAGGGCAGGTAGATGTCCTCCAGCCGCGCCTTGGAGTCGGCGGCCATGAGCTGCGCGCGCAGCTCGTCGGTCAGCTTGCCCTGGGACTCGATCGATTCCAGGATCGCGCCGCGGCGCTCGTCCAGTTCCCGCAGGTAGCGGAGGCGCTCCTCCAGGGCGCGCAGCTGCGCGTCGTCGAGGGCGCCGGTGGCCTCCTTGCGGTAGCGCGCGATGAACGGGACGGTGGCCCCGCCGTCGAGCAGGTCCACCGCCACGCGGACCTGGCCCTCGCGGACGCCGAGCTCGTCGGCGATCCGCCGGGTGACCGGCGCGGTCCCCCCGGAGGTCTGGTCGGTGGCGGTCTGGCTGGTGGTGGCTGTCACGAGTTCGATTCGCTTTCTCCCCTGGATGTCGCCCGTGCATTCTCCCGGGAACCCGCCCCGCTTGTCGCGTCACGGTCGAAACCCGGCCCGGTGCCCGGCCGTCCGGCCCGGAGAGTGGACCTAGCTCCACTGCCCCGGCATCCGGTTTGCTCGCACAATGGGCAGGTCGCGGCAGTTGCGGCGTCCGGCGGGCGAAGGAGTGACGGTGAACGACGACGAGGGCGTGGCCGCCCGGTTCGGGGCGACGGCCCGGCGCGGGACGACCGCCGCCCTCCGCGGCCTGGTCCAGGCGGTGTTGTCGCAGCTCGGGATCGCGGTGTTCGTGCTCTCGGTGGTGTCGGTGGCGCTGATCCCCGTCGGGGTCGGGCTGGTGCTGGCCCCGGCGGCGCTGCTGGCGCTGCGGGCGCTGGCCAACCAGCAGCGGGCGTGGGCGGCCGAGTGGTCGGACGTGCCGATCCCGCTCCCCTACCGGCCCGAGCCCGGCGCGCGGTTGTCGCCCCGGTGGGTGTGGTGGTTGCTGCGCGACCCGGCGACCTGGCGGGATCTGCTGTGGATCCTGGTGAACGTCCCGGTGGGGCTGCTGCTGGGGCTGCTGCCCGCCGCCGCGCTGGTGTACGGGGTGGAAGGCGTGCTGGTCGCGCCGTGGCTGGCGCAGGTGACCGACTACGGCTGGGGCCCGTTCTGGATGCTGGACGACTGGGGCGTGCTCGGGATCCTCGGCTGCCTCGTGCTGGGCCCGCTGCTGACGGCGGTGGCGCTGCCGCTCGGGCCCCGGCTGCTCAGGGCGCACGCGCTGTTCACGCGGTCGTTGCTGGCCCCGACGCGGGGCGCGCTGGCCGACCGGGTCGCGCGGCTCACCGAGACCCGCGCCGCCACCGTGGACTCCTCGGCCGCCGAGCTGCGCCGCATCGAGCGCGACCTGCACGACGGCGCGCAGGCCCGGCTGGTGGCGCTCAGCATGAACATCGGCCTGGCCGAGCAGCTCATGAAGCACGACCCCGACACCGCCCAGGAGCTGCTGGCCGAGGCGCGCGCCGCCAGCGGCCAGGCGCTGACCGAGCTGCGCGACCTGGTGCGCGGCATCCACCCGCCGGTGCTGGCCGAACGCGGGCTGGACGGCGCGGTGCGCGCGCTGGCGCTGCGCCTGCCGCTGCCGGTGGACGTCGTGATCGACCTGCCCGGACGGGCCGAGGCGCCGGTGGAGTCGGCCGCCTACTTCGCGGTGGCCGAGATGCTGGCCAACGTGGTCAAGCACAGCGGCGCCGAGCGCGCCTGGGTGCAGATCGAGCAGGCCCGCGACCGCCTCCAGATGATCGTCGGGGACGACGGGGCGGGCGGCGCGGACCCGGCGGCGGGGTCGGGAATGCGCGGCATCGAACGCAGGCTGGCGGCGTTCGATGGCACGATGGCGGTCACCAGCCCGCCGGGCGGGCCCACCCTCGTGACCATGGAGCTGCCGTGCGCGTCGTCCTCGCCGAAGACCTCGCCCTGCTGAGGGACGGGCTGATCCGCCTGCTCGGGGCGTACGGGTTCGAGGTGGTGGCGGCGGTGGACAACGGCCCGTCGCTGGTGCGGGCCCTGGTGGAGCACCAGCCGGACGTGGCGGTGGTGGACGTTCGGCTGCCGCCGACCTTCACCGACGAGGGGCTGCGCGCGGCGCTGGAGGCCCGCTCGCGCATCCCGGGCCTGCCGATCCTGGTGTTGTCGCAGCACGTGGAGCAGCTCTACGCGCGCGAGCTGCTGTCCGACAGTTCCGGCGGCATCGGCTACCTGCTGAAGGACCGGGTGTCGGACGTGGCGCAGTTCGTGGACGCGGTGCGCCGCGTGGCGGGCGGCGGCACCGCGCTCGACCCCGACGTGGTCGCCCAGCTGCTGACCCGCCGCGCCCGCGAGGAGCCGTTGCAGCAGCTCACCCCGCGCGAGCGCGAGGTGCTGGGGCTGATGGCCGAGGGCCGCTCGAACGCCGCGATCGCCGCGGCGCTGTTCGTCACCGAGAAGGCGATCAGCAAGCACACCAACAACATCTTCACCAAGCTGGGCCTGGTGGTCTCCGAGGACGACAACCGCCGCGTGCTGGCGGTGCTGGCCTACCTCGGCGGGCCGTCCTAGCGGGCCGCCCTGGCAGGCCCGTGGGCTCAGCGGGCCTGCGGGCTCAGTGGGCTTGCGGGCTCAGTGGGCTTGCGGGCTCAGCGGACCCACAGCGGGACGATGCGCTCGGCGCCCTTGGGGGCCAGCTCGCACGCGTCGGCCTCCTCCGGCACCGGGTTGTAGGCGCGCGTCCCGGCGGTGGCGGTGACCACGGCGGTGAAGCCGTCGGGCCCGGCGGTCATCTGGCGCGGCAGGCCCGCGGGCAGCACCAGCGTGTCGCCCTCGGCGACGGCCAGGCGCTCGCCGTCCAGCTCGACCGACGCGCCCCCGGCCAGGCAGGTCCACACCTGCTCGGCGTCGAAGGCGTGCCGGGGGCCGGTCGCACCGGGGTGCAGCGCGGCCTGCCAGAGGGCGAGGCCGGTGCCGCCCTGGGTGGGCGAGGCGAGGGTGGTCATGACGCCGTTGGGGGTCTCGGTGCGGCGGGCGTCGGCGGAACGGATCACGGTCATGGGGGGCGTCCTCTGCTAATTTGGACAACGTGGTTGTCCAAATAGTCAACGAGGTTGTCCGTCATGTCAAGTGACCCGCCCGGGTTCGTGCTGCCGCTGCGCCTGTTCCTGGCCTTCCGCACGATCATCGACGAGGCGCACGCCGAGCTGGCCCGGCAGGGCCATCCCGACCTCAAGCCCATGCACGGCTTCGTGTTCCAGGCGATCGGCCCGGACGGCACCACCGCCGTCGAGCTGGGCCGCACGCTGGGCGTCTCCAAGCAGGCGGCGGGCAAGACCGTGGACGCCCTGGAGCGGACCGGTTACGTCGAGCGCGGCACCGACCCCCGCGACGCCCGCCGCAAGGTCGTCCGCCTCACCGCCCACGGCGTGGACGCCCTGGCCCGGTCGGCGCGGATCTTCGACGAGATCCGCGCGCGCTGGGCCGCCGAGCTGGGCGACGACCAGCTGCGCGCGCTGGAGGCGGGCCTCACCGAGATGACCCCCGCCGAGTTGTGGCGGCTGGACGCGCCAGGGTGGTTCGGCGGCATGTGAGGCGTTCCGGGCGGCCCCCTACGATGAGCTGATCATCTTCCGGAGGGGGCGGTCATGAGCCAGGTGAAGGTCTACGGGCGGCGTTCGGCGTGGGCGGGGCGGCAGCAGGAGGTCTCCGACCTGGTGCAGGCGTCCCTCCACGAGGCGTGGAAGCTGCCCGAGGACAAACGTTTCCACCGCTTCCTGCTGCTGGAGGCCGAGGACTGGATCGTCCCGGGGCGCGGCGAGCGCTACCTGATCCTGGAGATCCTCTGCTTCGAGGGCCGCACGCCCGACGCCAAGCGCGCGCTGATCCGCACGTTGTACCGGGAGCTGACCGGCGGGCTCGGCCTGGACGCGGCCGACCTTGAGATCACGATCATCGAGACGCCCCAGGTCAACTGGGGCATCCGCGGCGTCCCCGGGGACGAGCTCGCGCTCACCTACCCCGTCCGGCTGTAGCGCCGGACGAGTTTTCGCCGCGTCTTTTCTCCGCAGCGCGACCGTACGTCCCCTGGCAGGCGACCGGACCACCGCCGAGGCGGGGCGCGAGCGTGCCCGCACCCCCTTGAAGGGCCGTGCGCGGCCGGTTACCATCAGCGCAATTCTTAGGAAAGTTTCCTAATGAATAGGCCGAGATTCCTGTTGGTTCGGGGGCGCGAACTGATCGGAGAATCATGTCCACCAGAGCGACCCGGCGGCGCGGCGGCGCGCTCGCCGCGGCGGCGGTCCTGACCGCCGGCGGCACCCTGATCGCCCTTCCCCCACCCGCCACGGCGGCGGCCGCGGTCACCGCGACCTGCACCAAGACCGCCGACTGGGGCTCGGGCTTCGAGGGCAAGTGCACCGTCAAGAACGGCACGGCGACGGCACTCAACGGCTGGAAGGTCGAGTTCACCCTCCCCGCCGGGACCAGCGTCGGTTCCACCTGGGATGCGACCAAGACCGTGTCCGGCAACTCCTACACCTTCACCAACGTCGGCTGGAACGGCGCGGTCGGCGCGGGCGCGTCGGTCTCGTTCGGGTTCGGCGGCACCGGTCCCGGCTGGATCTCCGGCTGCAAGGTCAACGGCGCGTCCTGCGACGGCTCGACCGGCCCCGGCGACGACACGCAGGCTCCCACCGCGCCGGGCAACCTGCGCTCCACCGGCAAGACGGCGACCAGCGTCTCGCTGGCCTGGAACGCCGCCACCGACAACACCGGCGTGACCGGCTACGACGTCTACCAGGGCGGCACCAAGGTCGATTCGGGCACCGCGACCAGCGTCACCGTCTCGGGCCTGAGCCCCAAGACCGCCTACACCTTCACCGTCAAGGCCCGGGACGCCGCGGGCAACCAGTCCCCCGCCTCCAACGCGCTGTCGGTCACCACCGACGCGGGCGACACCCCCGGCCCGGCGGGCCAGAAGGTCATCGGCTACTTCGCGCAGTGGGGCGTCTACCAGCGCGGTTACCACGTCAAGAACATCGACACCAGCGGCTCGGCCGCCAAGCTCACCCACATCAACTACGCGTTCGGCAACGTGCAGGGCGGCAAGTGCACCATCGGCGACTCCTACGCCGACTACGACCGCGCCTACAGCGCCGCCGAGAGCGTGGACGGCGTCGCCGACACCTGGGACCAGCCGCTGCGCGGCTCGTTCAACCAGCTCCGCAAGCTGAAGAAGAAGCACCCGCACCTGAAGGTGCTCTGGTCGTTCGGCGGCTGGACCTGGTCGGGCGGCTTCGGCCAGGCGGCGCAGAACCCGGCGGCCTTCGCCCAGTCCTGCCTGGACCTGGTGGAGGACCCGCGCTGGGCCGACGTGTTCGACGGCATCGACATCGACTGGGAGTACCCCAACGCCTGCGGCCTCACCTGCGACACCAGCGGCCCGGCCGCGTTCCGCAACGTGATGCAGGCGCTGCGCGCCAAGTTCGGGTCGGGCAACCTGGTCACCGCCGCGATCACCGCCGACGGCACCTCCGGCGGCAAGATCGACGCGGCCGACTACGGCGGCGCGGCCCAGTACGTGGACTGGTACCTGCCGATGACCTACGACTTCTTCGGCGCCTGGGACAAGACCGGCCCCACCGCGCCGCACTCCCCCCTCACCTCCTACCCCGGCATCCCGATCGAGGGCTTCCACTCCGACGCCGCGATCCAGAAGCTGAAGTCCAAGGGCATCCCGGCGAGCAAGCTGCTGCTCGGCGTCGGGTTCTACGGGCGCGGCTGGACCGGCGTCACCCAGGCGGCCCCCGGCGGCTCGGCCACCGGGCCCGCGCCCGGCACCTACGAGGCGGGCATCGAGGACTACAAGGTCCTCAAGACCCGCTGCCCGGCCACCGGCACCGTCGCCGGCACGGCCTACGCCAAGTGCGGCGACCAGTGGTGGAGCTACGACACCCCGGCCACGCTCGGCGGCAAGACCGCCTACGTCAAGCAGCAGGGCCTCGGCGGCTCCTTCTTCTGGGAGCTGAGCGGGGACACCACCGGCGGTGAGCTGATCACCGCCCTCAGGAACGGCCTCGGCTGACCAACCTCCCGGGTTCGGCCGAGACCTGGACGGGGCCCCCGACCGCACGGACGCGCGGTCGGGGGCTCCTCCGCGTTCAGCCCTCCAGCTCGGCCACGGCCTCCGCCACCCTGCCGGGGTTGCGGCGGTGGTAGCCGGAACTCCAGTGGTTGGGCAGCAGCCGCTGGGTCTCCGTCACGATCTGCTTGGCCGTCTCCGCCAGGCCCGCGCTCTCCCGGCCCTGTAGCTCGCGGGCGATGACAACAGCGTCCACCAGGCGCAGGTCGGCCAGCCGCCGCCACACCTCGTCCATGCCGGAGCGGTCGCGCAGCTCGCGGTACTCCGCGACGTGCGGGGCCATGAGCAGGGCACGCCGCTCGTACCCGTTGTCCGGCAGGGCGTCGGCCTCGGCGAACATCGGCTCCAGGGCGTCGGCGAGCATCCGCTTGTAGTCGTCGGCGTCGCCCTGCACGCCGGGGTACTCCTTGCGGAACTCGTCCCAGTCGACCTCCAGCCCGCGGAGGGTGTCGGCGGTCGGCGGGGATCCGGCGTGCGCGGGCTCGCCCCGGACCAGGACGTCGAGCAACATCCGGTAGGACGGCCGGGTGTGCACCGCCAGCAGCCAGGCGTCGTAGAGGTCCTTGCCCTGCGGGTAGACGTCGTCGAGCAACCACTGGAGCTTCCAGGCCAGCGACAGCTCGGGGGTGGCGGCGTTCAGCAGCGGCGGCTCGCCGCCGTCGGCGCGCGGGACCTCGGTCAGCGCGGGCGGGGCGGGCAGCGCCTCGTTGAACACGAAGTCGAGCTGGACGGTGCCGCGCGGCAGCCCTCCGGCCTCCCACGGCAGCACCAGGCGGCGGCCCGGCACCCGGTCGTAGGTCCAGATGTCGGAGTAGAGCGCGTCGTCGGCGACGAGCGTGACCAGGTCGCCGGAGTCGCGCAGGGACATGTCCTCGGCGGCCTGCGCGACGCCGCGCAACATCGCCACCGACCGCTCGTCGTAGACGCCCCACTCCTGCGGGACCACCACGAAGTCGAGGTCGCCGGGCTCGCGCGCCGGAAGCCCGTACCAGGCGCGCAGCAGCACGCTGCCGCGCAGCACCAGGTGCTCGCCCCAGCGCGAGGCGGCGATCGCCGCGAGCACGTGGTCCACCGCGCGCCGTCGGGCCTCGTACCAGCGCGTCTGCTGCTCCTGGGACGGGAAGCTCGGCTCCCCGGCGCGCATCGCCTTGGTGTGCTGCTTGAGCGCGGGGTCGAACACCGGCAGCTGCACGGTGCCCGGCACCGGCAGCAGGGTGGGCGGCAGGCCCAGCCTCTTGCTCTCCTCCGGCGTCGGGGGCCTCGGCGGCAACCGCTTGTCCTCCCAGGGGCCCCAGCCCAGCTCGTCCCACCGGTCCTCGGTCATGGGCGGGTCTCCTCCTCGATCCAGCCGTCGTCCAGCGAGGCGTCGCCGTCGAACACCACGTACTCCCGCTCCACCGAGACGATCTCGTGGCCGTCCAGCGCGGCCACCAGCGCTTCCAGCCGCCGCACGGCGGTGCGCGACCCGACGCCGCGGCAGCGCTGGGTGACGAACCGCTCGTGCCGCCCGTCGGCGCGGACGCGGCGGGCGTTGCGCGACAGGTGCGCGGCGTGCGGGCGCGCGGCGGCGGCGAGGGCGGCGGTGTCGGCGGCCGGGTCCAGCAGGAGCTTGACGTGGTGCTCGAAGTAGTAGCGGCCCGGGTCGGGCGCGTCGGCGTCGTGCTCGGGCACCCCGGCGTTGAACGGCGACGCCTCGATCTTGAGCCGGGTCACCGGGTGGCCGTCGGCGCGCAGCCGCGCCGCCACGTCCTCGGCCCGCGCCCGCGCGGCGTCCAGCGTGCCGCGCGTGCGCAGGGTCAGCATCGGCTGGGAGGGCACCCGGCCCCGGTCCAGCACGATGTGGGCGAACTTGAGCCCGCGCTCCGCCGCCCACCGCTCGACCGCGTCGATCTCGGCCGCGGGGCAGGAGACGGTCAGGTGGGTCTCGAAGTCGCCGGTGAAGTCCACGTCACAGATGCTCCCAAACCCCACTGACAACGGGACACCGGTTTATCGTCGGAACAGTGGACCGGAGGAGCCTGCTGACATTCCGCGCCGCATGATCGAGGCGGTGCTGTTCGACCTGGACGGGACGCTGCTGGACCACGCGGGGGCGGCGGCCGACGCGCTGACCGACGTCCAGCCGGACGCGGACGCCACGCGTTGGGCGGAGCTGAACGACCTGGGCGTGGACCGGTATCTGGCGGGCGAGTTGACGTTCGCCGAGCAGCGCCGCTTCCGGGTGAAGACCCTCGCGCGCGAGCTGGGGCTAGGCAGTGTTTCAAAGTCCCGGCCCAGGGGGCTCGCCTGGCGGCTCGCCCCCTGACCGTGCCTTGGCGAGTGCCACATCGCTTCGCGATCTGTCGCGGCGGGGCTCGCCTTCGGCTTCGCCCCGCCGGGACAGTTAGTCACTCGCGCGGTGGCTGAGGCCTTTGAGACAGGCCCTAGACGAGTGGGAGGACGCCCGCGCCGACGCGTGGTTCGCCTCCTACCTGGCCCGCTACGAGGCGAGGTGGCGCGCGTTCCCCGACGTCGCGCCCGCGCTGGCGGGGCTGGCCGGGCTCCGGCTCGGCGTGGTCACCAACGGGGAAGCCACCCAGCAACGCGCCAAGCTGGCCCGGCTGGACGTGGACGCGACGGCCGCGACGTCGGCGGGCCTGCGCGGCGTCTGGCTGGACCGCCTGAACACCCGGCCGCCGGAGGGCCTGCCGGTCCCCCGGATCACCACGCTGATCGACCTGCCCGCACTGCTGTAGTCAGCGCTCCAGCGGCGCGTCGCAGACGGCGCACACGTAGTGGTCGTCCTTGACGATGGCGAGCTGCCCGCAGGCACCGCAGCGTCGGAACACGTACTCGGCGGTGAAGCCGTCGGGGTGGCGCAGCCCGGCGCGGTCGAGCGCGGCGGCGACGGCGGGCCACGACTCCGGGCCAGGGCAGTAGCCGGTGGACTGGTTAGAGACCTCGACGACCTCTCCCCCGGCGAAGGTGATCTCGCCTGCCGCGAGCACGGGCGCACCGCCCGCGCATGCGACGTGCTCGCTGCGCTGGGGTGCGAGCAGCAGGGTTCCGTCCAGGGCGACGACGTAGGTGAACGGCTCGTCGGCGTCCCGGTCGCCCATCTCCCCGAGGGGCACGCCGCCCGGCCCGTCCACCGCTGCGAGCAGGTCGGCGGGGCCGACGTAGGGGTAGGCGCGCATGGCTCGATTATCCAGGTGACCGATCTGCGGTCGGTCGCCTACCGTGGAGGCTTCAGGACGTCACGAGCAGGAAGATCCGATGGCCTTTCACGAGGTGGGGCGGCGAGCTAGCCGCGCCGAGCTGGGGGACGAGCAGTCGTGCCCGGCCCGGCTCGGCGGTGTGCGCCGTCATCCCATCGACCTCGTGAGGCCGTCCCATGCGCTCTGCTGACATCCGTTCGACCTTCCTGGACTTCTTCCGCGAGCGCGACCACCGCGTCGTGCCGTCCAGCCCGCTGGTGCCGTCCGATCCGACGCTGCTGCTGACCAACGCGGGCATGAACCAGTTCAAGCCCTGCTTCCTGGGCGAGCGCACGCCCCCGCACCGGCGCATGGCGTCGGTGCAGAAGTGCGCGCGCACCTCCGACATCGGGAACGTGGGCCGCACCTCGCGGCACGGCACGTTCTTCGAGATGCTCGGCAACTTCTCGTTCGGCGACTACTTCAAGGACGAGATCATCCCCTGGTCGTGGGAGCTGCTGACCCGCCACTACGGCCTGGACCCCGGCCGGCTGTGGGTGACCGTCTACCTGGACGACGACGAGGCCGAGCGCGTCTGGCGCCGGATCGGCGTCCCGGCCGAGCGGATCCAGCGGCTCGGGATGGCCAACAACCACTGGTCGATGGGTGTTCCGGGGCCGTGCGGCCCGTCGTCGGAGCTGCACTACGACCGGGGTCCGGCGTTCGGGCGCGAGGGCGGCCCGGCGGTGGACGGCGAGCGCTACCAGGAGTTGTGGAACCTCGTGTTCATGCAGAGCCTGCGCGGTCCGGGCGGCGATAAGGACGGCTACCCGATCGTCGGGAAGCTGCCCACGCGCAACATCGACACCGGCCTCGGCCTGGACCGGCTCGCGGCGATCCTGCAAGGCGTGGACTCGATCTGCGAGACCGACCTTGTCGCGCCGACGCTGCTGCGCGTGCAGGAGCTGGCGGGACGCGCCTACCGGGGGCGCGGCGGCGGTGAGGAGTCGGTGTCGTTCCGGATCGTCGCCGAGCACGCGCGCTCGATCGTGTTCCTGATCGCCGACGGCGCGCTGCCGTCGCCGGACGGCGCGGGCTACGTGGTGCGGCGGCTGGCGCGGCGCGCGATCCAGCACGCGCGGCTGCTGGGCGTCGATGAGCCGGTGCTGCCGCTGCTGACCGGCAGCGTCGTGGACACGCTGGGCGAGGCGTGGCCCGAGCTGGTCGAGCGGCGCGAGCTGATCCGGCAGGTCGTCACGGCCGAGGAAGAGGGGTTCGAGCGCACGGTGCGGCACGGCTCGCGGGTGCTGGAGAGCGCGATCCGCAAGGCGGACGGTGTTCTCCCGGCGCGCACGGTCTTCGAACTCAACGACACCCGCGGCTTCCCCGTCGAGCTGGCGCTGGACGCGGCGCGCTCGGCGGGCCTGACGGTGGACGAGGACGAGCTGGAGACGCTGCTGGAACAGCGGCGCAGCCAGGCGCGCGAGGGCGGCCGGGACAAGAAGAACTCGGCCGTCGCGCGGCAGGATTTGTATCGCGGGATCGTCACCGAGCACGGCCCGACCACGTTCGTGGGCTACGAGACCACCACGGCCGAGACCAGGCTGCTGGCGCTGCTGGGCGACACCGGCCCCGTCGCGTCGGCGGGTCCGGGCGAGCGGATCGAGGTGGTGCTCGACCGTACGCCGTTCTACGCGGAGGCGGGCGGCCAGATCGGCGACACCGGGACACTGCGCACCGGCGACGGTGCGCTGTTGCGCGTGCTGGACACCCGGCACGGCATGGACGACCTGCACGTGCACACGGTTCAAGTGCTGGAAGGCGAGGTGCGTCCGGGCACGACGGCCGAAGCGGTCGTGGACGCCGACCGCCGCGCGGCGATCGCGCGTTCGCACAGCGCGACGCACGTGCTGCACGCGATGATGCGCCGGGTGCTGGGCGAGCACGCGACGCAGCGGGGCTCGCGCGTGGAGCCGGGCCGCCTGCGGTTCGACTTCGCGCACTTCGCGCCGCTGGGCCGGGAGACGTTGCGCACCGTCCAGACCCTGGTCAACGACTACCTGCTGGCCGATCCCGAAGTCCGCGTGTGGGAGGCCGACCGGGCGACGGCGGAGGAGGCGGGCGCGCTCGCGCTGTTCGGCGAGCGCTACGGCGACCGAGTGCGGATCGTGGACATCGGCGCGGCGTCGCGCGAGTTGTGCGGCGGCACGCACGTGGCGCACGGCGCGCAGGCGGGCCCGGTGCATCTGCTGGGCGAGTCGTCGGTCGGCACGGGCCTGCGCAGGGTCGAGGCGCTGACGGGCCCCGACGCGCTCCGCCACGTCGATCACCAGCAGGTGTTGCTGGCAGAGCTGGCCGACCTGTTGCAGGTCCCGGCGGACGACGCGCCGGGCCGCCTGCGGCAGCGCCTGGAGGTGCTGGCCAAGGCGCAGCGCAACCTGGAGAAACTGCGCGCGGCCGACCTCGGCAGGCGCGCGGACGGCCTGGTGCGCGAGGCGGAGCGGCTGGACGGCGGCTGGCTGGTGGCGCGGGCGGTGCCCGACGTGTCCGGCGACGACCTGCGCCCGCTGGCGGCGCGGGTGCTGGAGCGGCGGCCCGGCGCGGTGGTGCTCGGCACCGCCGACGGCGGGCGGGCGCTGCTGGTGGCGGCGGTGACGTCCGGGGCGGTCGGCGTCCCGGCGAGCGCGCTGCTGCGGGAGGCGGCGCGGGCGGTCGGCGGCGGGACCGGCGGCAAGGGCGCGGTGGCGAACGCGGGCGGCCGTCGTCCGGAGAAGCTGGGCGAGGCGATCGAGCTGGCGGCGCGGACGGCCCGGCGGACCCTGACCGGATGACCATGCCCGCTTTGCGGCGTATCGTCCGCTTCAAGGACAGCGGAGGGAGCCGCCGGTGTTGCGCGTGTTCTGTTTCGAGACCCTGGCCGTCACCGTCGAGGACGTCTACCTGCGCGACCCCGATCCCGACCGGGGCGGCGACGAGCGCGGCGTGCGGGTCGAGCTGCGGTTGCTGGAGCAGCGGCCCTGGCGCGGCTCGCCGAACGCCTCCCAGGCCGTCGTCGTGGACCGCGCCGTCTGGCGGGGCGACTTCCTGGAGTCGGTGGCGGGCGGGCCCGGCACCAAGGACCGGATGCACCACCACCCCGGGATGGTCGGCGACGAGCCGGGACGGCGGACCTTCTCCGCCGAGCTGACGCAGGACCCGATGGGCTGGCTGCGCGGGACGCTCGCCGACGTCGTCCCCCTGCTGGAGATCGCCGACGTGCCGGACGCCGCCGCGCACCGTCCCGCCGCCGAGGCGCTGCGCGACGCGTTGCACGAGGTGGTCGGCACGGTCGCGACCACGCTCGGGGAGGTCCGGGCCGGAACGCTCGCGACCTCCCCGACGCGGTAGCGGTCAGCCGTTGGGCAGGATCACCGCACGGCCGTTGATCTTGCCTTCGTGCAGCCGCTCGTAGGCCAGCGGCGCGTCGTCGATGCCGTAGGTCTCCACGTGCACGTTGATCGCCCCGGCGCGGGCGAGGTCCAGCACCTCGACCAGCTCGGCGCGGCTGCCCCAGTACGGGGCGCGGACCGCCGCGTCGTAGGCGAGCATCCCGAAGCCGACCTTGGCCGCGCCGCCCCCGATGCCGACGATCGCCACCTCAGCCTCGGTCCCGGCGACGGCGGCGGCGAGGTCGGCGGTCGGCTGCGCGCCGACGAAGTCGAACACCGCCTGCGCGCCCAGGCCGCCGGTCAGCTCGCGCACCTTGCCGGCCGCGTCGGCGTCGGACAGCACGGCGTCGTGCGCGCCGACGCGGCGGGCCAGCTCCAGCTTCTCCTCGGTGACGTCCAGCGCGATCACCCGGGCCGGGCTGAGCGCGCGCAGCAGCTGGATAGCGACGTGCCCGAGCCCGCCGGTGCCGATCACCACGGCGGTGCCGCCCGGCAGCAGGCGCGGCAGCGCACTCTTGATCGCGTGGTACGGCGTGAGGCCCGCGTCGGTCAGCGGCACGTTGGCGACCGGGTCGAGCCCGCCGAGCGGGACGAGGTGGCGCGGGTCGTCCACCAGCATGTACTCGGCGATCGCGCCGGGCGCGCCGAGCCCCGGCGGGCGGATGCCGAGCTCACCGGCGCGCAGGCAGTAGTTCTCCTTGCCCTGGGCGCACATGGCGCAGATGCCGCAGCCCCACGGCCCGTACACCGCGACCGAGTCGCCGATCTCCACGCCCGTGACACCGTCGCCCAATTCGGCGACGGTGCCCGCGCCCTCGTGGCCCAGCGTCAGCGGCAGCGGGAACGGGACCTCCGGCCAGCTCATCACGGCGATGTCGGAGTGGCACACCCCGGCCGCCGTCACCTTCAACAACACCTGCCCCGGCCCGGGTTCGGGCTTGGGCACCTCCACGACCTCGGGGGCCTTCCCCACCTCGCGGTACTGAACAGCCTTCATCGTCCTCCCCCTCTCAGCGAGCCGAGTACGCGCCGTCGACCAGGTGGTAACTGCCCTGGACGAAGGACGCCTTGTCCGACAACAGGAACGCGGTCACCTCCGCGACCTCCTCGGCGCGGCCGAGCCGCCCCTCGGGATGCAGCGAGATCAGAAGCTCCCGCTTCTCCTGGTCGGCCTCCTTGAGCAGCGGGGTGTCGATGAAGCCCGGCCCCACCGCGTTG
Source organism: Actinomadura hibisca NBRC 15177 (assembly GCF_001552635.1). Lineage (GTDB taxonomy): Bacteria > Actinomycetota > Actinomycetes > Streptosporangiales > Streptosporangiaceae > Spirillospora > Spirillospora hibisca. The sequence continues at coordinate 46,703 of NZ_BCRO01000020.1, forward strand.
ATCCGCACGCCCTGCGCCGCGTACTCCAGCGCCGCCGTCTTGGTGAGCCCGACGACGCCGTGCTTGGCCGCGACGTAGGCGGCCGCGCCCGCGAAACCGTTGGTGCCCAGGATCGACGCCATGTTGACCACGGCCCCGCCCCCGGCCTGCACGATCTCGGGCAGCTCGTACCGCAACGAGTAGAAGACCCCGCTGAGGTTGATGTCGATGACCCGCCGCCACGTCTCGGGGTCGGTCTCCCCGATCGGCGCGGGCGGGACGCTGATCCCGGCGTTGTTGACGGCCAGGTGGAGCGCGCCGTAGGTCTCCACGGTGAAGTGCACCGCGTCCTTGACCGACGCGGCGTCGGCGACGTCCAGCGCGACGGCCGCGGCCTTCGCGCCGTCGATCTCCAGCTCGTTGACGGCCTTGAGCGCGCCCTCCTGGTCCCGGTCGGCGACCACGACCGTGGCACCGCCCGCGCCCAGCCGCTTGGCGACGGCAAGCCCAATACCGGAGGCTCCCCCGGTCACCAGGGCGACCTTGCCGGCAAATTCCTCGTCCATACGTTCATCCCCCCAGATGGACGCCCTGCTCCCCAAGCAGGGCGTCGAAAGCGCGCGCCACCACGACGGGCAGGTCCAGACCGGGCGCGCTCCACCAGACCCGCACCCCGACCCTCAAGGCTCCAGCCCCGACGGCCGCGAGCACCGCAGGCCGAAGATCGTCACGCCCGACCCCCATGCGCGCGGCCAAGACCACAACGGTCTCGTCCTCAGCCACAGCCCCCACCCGATGAAAGGCCTCCAGCAGCGCGGGCCGTTCGGCCATGAGCCGGAACAGCTCCAGCACGGCGTCCCGGCGGTGCCAGGCGTCGTCGCGGGCGAGCCATCCGGCCACGGCGTTGCGGTAGGCGAGCAGCGGCGGTTCATCAACCGGACGGAGGGCGAGCGCGTCGTTGATCTGGACGAAGTCGACACGCAGCGGCTCGACGAGCGCGTCGTCGATCCCGGCGAAATGCCGCGAGAACGTGCGCCGCGAGACATCCGCGTGCTCGGCGATCTCCTGCACGGTGACGGCGTCGAACCCCCGCTCGCGCACCAGCCCGAGCGCGGCCTCGGCGAGGATGCGCCGGGTCCGCGTGACCTTGCGCTCCCGGCGCCCCTCCGCGACCTTCACACTTCCACCGTAGCTCGCAAAATGTCGCATTGAGCCACAAGTCCCCTTGGGACAAAACAGACCAAACCCCGATGTTCACCGCGCCACCCAGGGGGTACAGGCCACCTCATGCCCGAGGAGAAGCAGGAACCGGACCTGATCGAAGAACAGGGCGTCAACGCGGGCCCGTCCGTGGACGCCGAAGAGAACCCGCCCCCGACGCCCGACCTACCGGACCCGCCGGACCGTCCGGCAACAGCGGGAACGTTGTACGACGAACAGGTGGGCCTACCAGGCCAGAAACCGGGCTACCCGGGCCAGCAGAACTCAGTGGACACGAGCTGATACGAAGAAACCCCCTCCCACCAGGTGGAAGAGGGCGTCGATCTACGTCGGGCTGGCGGGATTTGAACCCACGACCCCCGGCACCCAAAGCCGGTGCGCTACCAAACTGCGCTACAGCCCGCCCGCCGAGGCACGATCGAACCAAGGCGACCCGCTGAAGTGTAGTGCCGATCAGCGCCGGACGCCTCGTCCAACCCGGCATTCGCCCCCACCGGCCGCGCCGGGATCACGAACACCCGCGAAACCCTGTACGCTACGGCATGGCGATCGCGGCCCCGACCAGGGCACGACCGGCCGACGCGGGTGTAGCTCAATGGTAGAGCCCCAGTCTTCCAAACTGGCTACGCGGGTTCGATTCCCGTCACCCGCTCCAGAGTTCCACCAGGCTCCTGATCACGCCGCCCCGAGATGGGGTACCCGGACCTGACGCGATCAGCGGGCGTCCTGGCTCATCTTCCATCAGTGGCGTCGTGCTGTCCGACGGCTGCGACGATCCAAGCTGCACGCAGTCCTGATGGAGCGCGTCCTCACATGCACGGAGTGGACGGCGGGCCTGACCGGGCCCGGCCGCGGAGAGACCGTCCTCGTCCGGTCCGTGTGAGAATGCCCGGCATGGAGCTGCTGGAGCGGGCGGGCTTCCTGGACGAGCTGCGGTCGTGCCCCGCGGGCCGCGTCGTGCTGGTGTCGGGCGAGGCGGGCATCGGCAAGACCGCGCTGGTGCGCGCCTTCTGCGAGCAGGACGAACGCCGCGCCCTGTGGGGCGCCTGCGACGCGCTGCGCACGCCGCGGCCGCTCGGGCCGCTGCACGACATCGCCCGCGCCGCCGGAGGCGACCTCGCCGCCGCGATGGCCGCCGAGAACTCCCGGCACGAACTGTTCACCGCCTTCCTGGACCGGCTGGCGCGGCCGGCGATCGCGGTCGTGGAGGACGCGCACTGGGCCGACGAGGCCACCCTCGACCTGCTGGTGTTCGCCGGGCGCCGGATGGCCGGCACCAGCGGCCTGCTGGTCGTCACCTACCGCGCCGACGAGGTCGGCCCCGGCCATCCGCTGCTCGCCGTCCTCGGCGCGCTCGCCACCGACCGGACGGTGCTGCGGCTCGCGCTGCCGCCGCTGTCGCTGGAGGGCGTCGCGGCGCTCGCCGGGGCGGACGGCCCGGCGGCCGAACGCCTGCACGCCCGCACCGGCGGGAACCCCTTCTTCGTCACCGAGGCGCTCGCCGACCCCGGCCGGACGGTGCCCGGCACCGTCCGCGACGCCGTCCTCGCGCGCGCGGCGGCGCTCGACGAGGAGGCGCGCGCCGCGCTCGACGCCATCGCGATCTTCCCCGGGCACACGCTGCTGCCGCTCGTGCAGGCCGCCCCCGAAGCGGTGGACGCCTGCGTCGGCGCGGGCGTCGTCGTTCGCGAGGGCGGCCGGGTGCGGTTCCGCCATGAGCTGGCCCGGCTCGCCGTCGAGGACGCCGTGCCGCCCGCCCGCCGCGCCGCCCTGCACGCCCGCGCCCGCGCTGACCTCGCGCGCCGCGGCGCCGACCCGGCGCGACTCGCCCACCACGCCGCCGAGGCCGGCGACGTCGCGGCCGTCCTGGTGCACGCGCCCGCCGCTGCCGAGCGCGCCTTCGCGGTGAGCGCGAACCGGCAGGCCGCCGACCATCTGCGCCAGGCCCTCGACCACGCCGACCTGCTGGAGCCGCGCGACCGCGCCGAACTGCTCGAACGCTACGCCGAGGCCTGCACCCGCCTGGACCGCGACGACCGTGCCCTGGAGGTCTCCCGCGAGGCGCTGGAGTGCTGGCGCGCCGCCGCGCTGCTCGCCCGCACCGCGCACTTCCTCTGGCTGACCGGCGACTCCACCGCCGCCCGCGCCGCCGTCGCCGAGGCTCTGAACCTCGCCCGCAGCCTGCCGCCCGGCCCCGCGCTCGCCGCCGCCTTCACCTGGTCGGCGTTCCTGCTCATGTACGCGCGCGAGATCCCCGCCGCGATCGAGACCGGCGAGCGCGCCGTGGACCTCGCCGAGCGGTATGGCGACCGCGCGCTGCTCGCGCGCGCGTTGAACGCCGTCGGATCGGCGACGTGGTTCCAGGAGCCCGACCGCGCGGAGAGCCACCTGACGCGCGCCGTCGAGATCGCGCTGCGCGTCGGGGACGAGGTGAGCGTGGCGTCGGCACTGTCCAACCTCGGGTCCGGCGCCGGGGAGATCCGCCGCTACGCCGTCGCCGAGGAGTGGCTGCGCAAGGCCGTCGACTGGTGCACCGTCCGCGACCTGGACCGCAACCGCCGCTACAGCAGCGCCTGGCTCGCCCGCTGCCTGTTCGAGCGCGGCGAGTGGGACGAGGCCGCGACCGTCCTCGCGCAGACCGAACTGGAGGGTGCCGCGCCCGCCCGCATCGTCGCGCTCACCGTCCTCGGGCGGCTCCGCGTGCGGCGCGGCGAGCCCGGCGCGGCCGAGCCGCTCGACGAGGCGTGGCGGCTCGCCGTCCGCACCGGCGACCTCCAGCGCCTCTGGCCCGCCGCCGCCGGGCGCGCCGAATTCGCCCGCTTCGAGGCCCGCCCGACCGGCCCGCTCGTCCGCGACACCTACGACCTCGCCGTGCGGCTGCGGCACGGCTGGGCGATCGGCGAGCTGGAGCAGTTCCTCGACGACCCGCCCGCGGGCGCGCACGAGGACGCCGCCGAACCGTACCGGCTGGACCCGGTCGCGGGCGCGCGCGCCTGGGAAGCCATCGGCTGCCCGTATGAGGCCGCGATGTCTTTAACGTGTAGCGAGGCGCATCTGCGCGAGGCGCTCGGCGTCTTCGAGCGCCTCGGCGCCCGTCCGGCCGCCGACATGGCCGCACGGCTCATGCGCGAGCGCGGCCTGCGCGCGCCCCGCCGCGCCACCCTCGCCCACCCGCACGGCCTCACCGCGCGCGAGGCCGACGTCCTCGACCTGCTGCGCGAGGGCCTGCGCAACATCGAAATCGCCGAACGGCTGCACATCTCGGAAAAGACCGCCGGACACCACGTCTCGGCCATCCTCGCCAAGCTCGGCGTCCGCACGCGTCACGAGGCCGCCCGGCTGGGATAGGGACTCCCTAGGGAGAACGCCCACCCGATATAGGGAGGCCGCCCTCCAATACGGGGACCGTCTCCCGATGCCCGTGCAGCCCGCCCGCTCCGACACTGGTGCCTTCAGAGAGAAGGAGCGTGCGACATGCCGCGATACCTGGTCCAGCGAAACTTTGCGGACGGCCTGTTCATCCCGGTCGACGCCGACGGCGCCAAGGCGTGCCTGGACGTGGTCGAGGAGAACGCCAAGCACGGCGTCACCTGGGTCCACTCCTACGTCAGCCCGGACAAGAGCGTCAGCTACTGCATCTACGACGGGCCGTCCCCGGCGGCGATCCGCGAGGCCGCCCAGGCGGCGAACCTCCCGGCCGACCAGATCACCGAGGTCAGCGTCCTCGACCCGTACTTCTACCACTAGGAAAAGGCAGGCAGATGGCTTACGTCCAGCAGCCGGGGCACCCGCCGCGGAAACGCTCGTCGACTGGGCGCTGGATCGTGGTGCTCGCGGTGATCGTGGTACTGGTCGGCGGGCTCGTCGCGCTCGGCGCATGGGCGTCCCAGGGCAGCCCCGACCGCGCCAAGGCGGGCGACTGCGTCGCGACGCCGGGCAGCGACGACCTGAAGATCGTCAAGTGCACGGACGCGACGGCGGCCTACAGGGTCCTCGGCCGCGTCGACGACAAGTACAAGTACCAGTTCGACCAGAACGGCAAGACGCTGTGCGCGCCTTACCAGGGCACCCTCAGCGCCTTCTGGAAGGGCGAGGTCGGAAAGCAGGGCTACGTTGCTCTGCCTCGGCGCGGCCCGCTGAACCGGTACGTTCCCGGCCACCCGCCCCAACGCTTGCCGGTCCCCGGACGTGATCTCTACACTCGCCCGGGGCACCGGCAACGTCGGACAACTCGCCATCGCGGCGGCGGACGCGCACCACAACCCGGCGAACGCGCCCGTCGAGACGCGCGATCCGACGCTCACCGCGGCCGTCCCGGCCATGGCGTGAGGCGGGCGGATTCGGCTGATGGACCACGCGTTCGGCACCGAGCTCGACGACATCCGCGAGACACTGGACCGCCGCCCCCTGGAAGCCGACACCACGACCGCCACCATGGGCGACTTCGCCGCCGACACTCAGGGCGCCGTCCGCTTGGAGGAGCAGGGCGTCGTGGACGGCGAGCCGCGCATCGTCATCGAGCACGTCACCCGCATCCACGCCTCCTGCGCACCGGACTGACCGCAGCCGCCGTCCGGCGACCGCGCGCACCGCGTCGTCATCAAGGAGGACCTGCGCATCGAGGTGTCGGTCGAGGCCACCGCCGTCGGCAGCCTCGTACACGCGATCGAGTGGCTCGCGACGGTCGGCCCCGGCCTCTACGACGCGCTGGACGTCCTGCTCCGCCCGGCAACGGGTCGCCTCGGGCGGCTTGGTCGGGCTTTTGGGGAATTGATGCGGCGTCGGCGCAGATACGCGCGATTGACGCAGGAGGAGCAGGCCTTGTCCGCCGCGATCGCGCCGGGACGGGTGCGGAGCGTCCGATGCGGCCGCGCACCTTGATGGACGCAATGCCCATTGGAAGCGGGGGACTGCCAGCGGTCTGGCCCGCGGTGAGGGCGAACGACAACGGCTGGCAGCACCGGTCGGCCGACAGGTGGGTATTGCTGGTCAGCCCGCCGCGAGACCGGCCCAGCAGGGCGACCTTCAGCCGGATCGCTCCTTGTCGCCGCGCCCACCGCCAGAAGGATGGCTGGTCGCCGGGCTCGTCGATCCGCGGTTTCGTCCCCGGCCGCCCTATGCAGCGCTTGGAACTGCTCGGGATCCAGCCGCGTCCCCGCCGCGTGCTAGTGGGCGCGCTCGATCGTGGAATCGACGCTGACCAAGCTCAGATCAACCTCGCCGCGAGTGGCGGCCTCAGCGATCATCTGTTCTTGAAGGTTCTGCATGACGCCCGTGACCGTCCGCGCCCGGAACCGGTCGTAGACCGTTGACCACCACCCATACTGCTCAGAGACATCCCGCCACGGGCTATACATCCGGAACCGCCAGATCACTCCGTTTAACTGTCACTGCAAGTCAGGAACCGAACTACGCGCGCCCAGCAAAAGCCACGGCTCGATCAGCACCCATTCCTCACCGGTCACATCACCACGCGCCACACAAACGTACTACCAACCACGACGTTCACCTACAGAGCGAATGCAGGCAATGACTTGATCGGCGAATGAAGATACTGGACGGGTTTTGGCTCTTCAAAACTGGCTACGCAGGTTCGATTCCCGTCACCCGCTCCACCGGTCCCGAAACTTAGAGACCTGACCACTACCAAGGTGGTCAGGCTTGAGACGCTCACCTCTCATCCGACATCCAGGCCACGCCCCGGACCGGGAATAATCGGCATCATCCGAAGTGGTCAGCAGCCGCTTGGGCAGGTTACATCCGTACGGCAGTGAAGAATACCGGAATTACGAAAGGTAATTCCTACTCCTGCCTTAACGGACACTCGGGAAGTGGAAGTGCTACCACATCGCCTCCACGCGTCTCACGAACGACGGTGAACTGGACACATTTGACCGCTTCAATCTCTCCCGCAGAAGTCAGAGAGATATAGTCGACTGTGATGATGGCCTTTTTGCCTGTCCAGCCAAATGCCCACAGGTCTCCGAGTTCGCCATGGACAGCCGCTCGCGTGCGCTGTTGAGAAAATTCAGCATCAGCAGCGGCTTCGGCCAGCCTATCGCGGGTCACCTCAGTGGCCAGCCGGATACGTTCTAGGGCATCACGACCGCTCTCGACAGGGCGCGGGCAGCGTCCCAGTTTGTTCGCCGTAACTTTCGCAACGTCCCCAACAGACTGCTTTGCGATAGAAAATCTGTAGCAGAATTCGGCCACGCTTTTGCCATGGAATCCACCATACCCCGGACGCATGACATCGATACGCGCATGCTTACCCGAGTCCTCAAAGCGCACTAGACGAGAAGCAGAAATCCTTGCCGCGCGCAATGCCGCATGCTTGTCGATAAGCCCATCACGAGCCGCTGCGACCAACACAGCACTCGCTTGTTCCTTGACCGCTTCTTCGGCATCGCGCTGTGGCTTCCCCAGCCACCGGGAAATTCCAAACCACAACAGCAACACCAGGATGATGAGCACCATGGCCAGCGCTATCATCACGGGAAGCACTCGGCCGAACCGCTCCCGTCGCCCTGGCCCGCGTTCCGCCGGTCGTCCGTCAGTGGGCGAACCAGTAGCCACAGGTACCTTCCTTGCCGACCAAAGGACGAAACGAAGTACCGCTAGTGCAGCGAGGCGTCCCTGGTGCCTGCCCTACCACGAGGCACCAGGGATGCCAGCCGCCGATCGGCGACCTGGGGACGTCGCTGGCCCTTAGAGGAAACCTTTCAGGGCCGCGCTTACGTAGTAAGCGTATTGCTTTGTCCCTTCCTCATTGGGATGGAACGCTTCACGACTGAGGCACAACTCCCCGTTGACGAAGCAAAGTCTAGACGCGCGGTCGCCCCGATGGAAGTCCCCATCACCGTTGGGCCCATTCCTGAGAGCGTGGATCCATTCGTCTGGGTCACAGGCCGAATGGTCTGTAAATTTGTTCCACACCTTGTCCACATAAAATATCTTGGCATCGGTCTTCGCCAGGTCATCGACCATGCTCTTCTGCTCGGTCGTTCCGTAGCGCACCAGCGAGGCCAGTTCGTTCGCCTCACCGAGGGTATAGGTCAGCGCCCCTGAACACTCGTGACGTTTGCTGAGCAGTTCCGGATAACCAACGAGGACGATATTGGCATTCCGCGCCTTTCTCCGGATGTCAACCAGAGTCCTCCTGGCATTGGCGACCGATTCGGCAATCTTTGGCTTGTAGTCCGCTGGCGAGCAGGAAGAGGCTGGGGTACCGCATTCCTGCATCACGCTGGCGAAGGTATACCGATCGTTTCCACCGATAGTCAGGGTGACGAGCGTCGTATTCTCGTCCAGAACGCCGGACTGGGCCTGCGGAACCTCCCTGAACTGCCCCTCTCCGAGTTCGTACTCCCTGGGTCTGTCCCAGGAGATCGGATAGCTGGGGTAATTCCCATCTACGTCGTAGTACTCGCCGATGAGGTTGCGGTTCCATGCTCCCGAACATGCCGCGAACCCGAACTCTACGTTGGGATCCCATTGATCAGCGAGATCTCCGACCGATTGATTGCTGTCAGGAAGGCTCATCCTCCTGGGCCAGGCGTTGCGGCTGCGGCGACAGGCGTTCCACCGAGAGGAGCCGTGATCGCTGTCTGTCTCAGCATAGTAGGAGCCGGCGCCTTCGCCAGAACTGTAGGAATCACCCAGCGCAGCAACAAAATGCTTCGGCTTGGAGCTCAACGGCTGGAAAGCGATGGCATCCCAGGCGACGTCTTCACTGCCGTCCCCTTCCCCGGTGACCGAGCCAAGCCGGACTCGCGGGACTCCATTTACCTGGTATACCCCGAGCGAGACCCAGTTATTAGACATGCGTTTTTGATTGATATACCGTTCGCGACTGAAGTTCCCGTTTCCCAGGTCAATCTCGTACTTGGCCTGCTGAGTATGAGCGCCGTGGTCGGGCAGGTGAACCAGGATACGGGTCCAGGAGTTCAAGGAGCGGTTCAGCTTCCAGGTTCCCTTCATCTGGAGCCGCCCACCCGCAGCATCTACCCGACGGGTATGCGTGAACCAGAAATGGCCACTGTAGGCTGCGCCTATCTGATGGAGGTCGATCTTAGCCGAATCACTGGCGAATTCGAGCGCGAAAGTCCCACTGGTCGGCTTTGGAGGGGCTTTGCAATCTCGATGAATGGGAGTCGAGTCAGGAACATCGTCGACGACCAGAGCTCCACTCGGAAGCCCTTCAGTGTCGCACCGCGATATATACGATACTCCGTTGGGCTGCTCAGGATAAGTGCTGTCAAATCTCAGCACTTCGTTGGCACAGTTTCCAGCAGCACATGATTTCCAGCTAATTTTTGCATTCCACCAGCAATACAGGTCCTTATGGCCGCAGGGTCCCTTCCCCGGGTCATTACTGGCATTGTCACCCATCTTATCGGGACTGCACAGGTTAGCGGATGTGCAGAACAGATCCTCGCGTGGCTTGACTGTGGATCGAGTATCATATGTGCTCCACCAAGCGGCCCGGTAGCCCGCGACCATCTTGTTCGGCGCTTCGGCGGCGAAGAGCGGGCGCCCGGCCCAACCCAGGACCTTCTCCTGGTAGGGCCAGTCCTGAGGGTGGGAGGCGTGTTCATAGTCGTCGCCGACACCGCCACTTTTTTCCAGGAATGGGGGGCGGTTGAACTTCCACAATGGATTGGCGGGGTTATTGGTCCACCCCACACCCCATTTACCGTCATAGTTGTTAGCCTGCGCTTTGGAATGGTAGCCGCTATTATAGGCCCATATGGCGAAGAACCAGTTCTCGGCCCATTTAGGGTCACCGTTATCGACGACCAGACCTTCGTTTCTCGTCGTATTCCATTTCTCGATGAGGATGTTGACACCGCGAGCGATGTTGGCGGTGTAGTCCAACGCGATGGCCTCCTGTTGGAGCCTGCTCATCGCAGAGACCTTGGTCATCCCGTCGGTGACCTGCGAGACGCCGTATCCGCAGTCGGACTTGCTGTAGTCGATCTTCCAGGGATCCCCCTGGGTGCCATCGGGCTCATAGGCGATGCCGTAGTAGTTGCCGATCAGCGGATTTCCGGTGGCACCGGGCATCACAACCCGGGAGGCCTGCCACATATTGGATTCCTGGGCGATGATGCCGAGGAACACTTGTGCCGGGATTCGGCCGCCACCGACCAGGCTCTGAAGAGGGAACAGCGTCTGGGGCTGGTAGGCGCCCATCCCGAGGCCCATCCATCCTGCGGGACGGTTGATGTGCTTGTTGAGGTTTCCGGTGATCGCTTGGTTGACGGCCCATTCGACCTGGCGAGGCGTTGGCTGCAGCGCATGTTTGACGGTGCTGTTACGCGGGACGGCGCAGATGGCGTCCGGATCGACGGAGTCGGCGGCGGCTTTTAACAGCGGAGAGCGTTCGGCAGTGCCGGCTCCGCCGCCCGGCAGCATCTGGAAGGTCGCCGTTCGGCGGGTGTTAAGGGCGGTGATGTTGATATCGGTGGGGCGCGGGTCGCCCGGTCCTATGCCTGCGTTGCGGGGATCGTGGCCGTCAGCCCATGCAGTGCGCGTCACCAGTGATTCCGCGCGAGTCGTGGCCTTGGCTCCGCGGGGCGTCCCCTCGATCAGAGTGACGGAGGTCGGCAGTGAAGTACGTGGGGTAGCGGCACCGGTGATGAACACTTGTCCGTTGGCGCTACGCGTGAGATCGACATCTTGGAGGGGCCCGTCGGCCAGTGTTGTGGGGATGGCGTGAGGAGCGCGTGGATGCTTGATCTGTACAGCGTCGACTCGACGGACAACAGCGCGCTGCCGCCCTGCTTGGGCCCCGGCGGCGGGGGAAGGACTGGATTCGCGATCCAGGAAAACGACGCCGCCCTTGCTGTCGGCGTTGAACTGAAAGGGTACCTGTCTGGCCGCCGCCACCTGTGTCCGGGCACCGTTTGGAGTGATCTTGACGACTCGGGCCGAGTCGGCCGCGACGAACCCGTCGGCAACCGGTACCGCCGAGGAGATCTGGCCGTCCAGCTCAACGGGAAGTTCGATCGCGCCATCGGCGGCATCGACGGCCACGAGGCGAGAAGCGTTTTTGGTCTCCTTGGGGTACTGAGTGAAAACTGCCTTTTCCGAGGTGCCGCAGCCGGGGCTGAAGTATGCCAGGGATGAGCGGGTCTTGAGCTTGCGGACTTTACCGCTCTCCAGGTCGACGATGGCGGTGAAAGCTCCACGCAGCATCAGGTCGGGCTTGTTGGTAAAACTACGGGGAGCATAGGTGACCACGGCGCGACGGCCTGAGCCGGTCACGCATGCGTTGCCGATCCACATATCGGCGTCCAGGCCCGGCTCCGACAGGGTGGCCGCGGTGTGCCAGCGGTAGCCGTCGTCCTTGTCAGATATCAGGACGTGGAATCCGGTGGCGTCGCCGATGGTGGACCAGGCCCGGTCGCGTGAGGCACGCCAATCGGCGCCCAAGACGCGACGGCGGTCACCAGGGGCGATTTCCGATAGTGGCGGCCGGTCGCTCGGCTTGGGCGCCAGAGTTCCCGCTTTCGGGGAGCCGGGGGACGGCTTCGATTGGGAGAGAGGTCGCCGCAAGGCGACAGTGGCGGCATCGACGGGCGCGGCCAGCGAGATTGACAGGGCGAAGGCCGTCGCCATGATGAGAGATCTTCGGTGTTTCACTTCTCACCTGGATTCTTCTTGGGCGTGGAATAAGGCACCTCCCTGTCCCCAGGGCACCCCTGAGCGAGGAGATGTGTGTTCTCCGCCGGTAGCAGGTACAGATCGGCCGGACGGCAGGCGTCGCCTGGCGATACCTGCGGCCCGCCCCGTTGCCCGGGCTGTCCTGGTAGCTGGGTGCAGCTCCAAGCGATGACGGTCTTGGCGTTGCGCGGCCAGGTGGACACCACCTGCTTGCCTTCAGCGGACACGCGGTTGTCGTTGACGACCTTCTTCCGGTGAGCGATCTTCACCGCTTGGGCTAGCCGACCGGGTGGGTTCGCCGCTGACACTTGGCGTCCCGGACAGCGACCTTGGGTTCTTTGGCTCTGGACGCCTGGCCGAACGGGCGCTGGCCCCGCTCGGAGCTCAGTTGCGCACTTCGGTCAAGGCTGGATGCTTGCCGTCGTCACCCGGGAACCCGTCTCCGTCATAGCCATGCTCGGCTGCGGCCTTGGGCTTCAGGCATGCCACGACCTTGCGGTTCTGCCCGTCAAGGAAAGTCGTGGCGATCGGTAGGGAGGTTTTGGCGAGTCCCGACGAGGACAGGCAGCGACGCGCCGCGGTCGCGCAGGCTTTCTCGATCAGGCCGACCTCGCCCATGGACGAAAGACGGACACCGGGAGAGGTAGGACGGCGGAGCGCTGCCGGTGACGTGCGCGACGGTCCAACGGCTCGGTGAAAACGGTTCACTGGCGTTCCTCCAAAGAGAAACTTGTGGAAGACCTGCTGGGAGAGTGTCGGGAAGTCCACACTGCGCCACCCTCACCGTTGCCGTGATCCGCTTCGGTTATTGATGGTGCGCTGCTCGCGCGTGTAGCGCCGACTGCCGCGGTTGGTGCTCTCCAGCGAGATGAGCAGGAGTCGATGCCCCAAGCGGTTCCGGACGCGCTGGAGTTTGCAGCCGCCATCCTCGGTGTGGCGACACCACCACACTGGTCGGTAGCTGGTGGTCCCCGGCTTGGGCGTTGAGAGGACGGCTTGAGGGGGATGATAGAGCGCAATGTCGCAACTCCTCCATGACAACTTTTATCGTTATCGAGTGAACCAAGTGTGATCATCGACAAAACTCGCTTGTCAAGTCAGTATGTTCGCCTGGCCGCATTGGGACAGTGGCGAGCAGGATGCTGTACTCACAGACTGTCATCCAGTCAGGCCCCTAGTCGCCGTTCAGCGAGTGGATCGCAGTGATGGCCAGTTACCAGCGCGGATACTCCCTACAGACGCTCAATGGCGAAGCCACGACCACTTGCGACTGTGGCCATGACCACGTAGAACCTCTCAACCGGCCGTAACCAGCAGATGCAAGACCCGCACATAGCCTTGATCAGGCGGAACGGCCTTCTGCACATGCCGGCGTTCCACTTCACAGCCCAGTTGAGACGCAGTGGCGATCACTGGCAGTCAGCAACCATTTCAGAAAATAGGCTTTACTTATTCTGTCGAACAGGCAAAGATCCTAGCCATCGTCAACGAGCCGAGCGTTCACATGCCAAAACCGACCCTCCTTACAGGCATGGCAGTGCTGCAGTACTCAGTGCTCGACAAAAGAGGGAAAGGAGACCTATGAAATCCGAGAAGGTGCGCAAGGTCGCCGTGTCCAGCCTGATCACGGGCGGAGCCCTGGCGGGAGCGTTCCTGCTCACCGGTCCGACGGCCCAGGCGCAGGGTTGGAGGATCGACGTCGGCAGCAACGGCGGGAACACCCCCTCCATCAGCGGAACCTCGGGATGGGCGCTCACCTACGCATCCAGGCTGCGCGGGCCTTTGGCGGGTCTCGGGGCATGTGGATCCAACGCGTTCCAGGGAAACCTGAGCTACAACACCTTTTCCTGCTACGGATTCGACGGAAGCCGCCCCAATGGACAGGTGGTCCGGAACAACGCCCACTCCCTGGCCTCGAACCGCTGCTACGGCGCCACCACCTGGGTGTATGAGAACGCCGTCGGCGACTACAACTGGGTGGGTGCCTACAGGTGGGGGACCTTGAACTCGGTACTGGCCAACAACGAGGCGTCTGCCGGTCGAGGAAACGCCTGCTGACAGGCGATTCGCCGACCGCTCCCATCGACATGACCGGAAAGGCAAGACTCAATGCGCCTCACCAAGCACGTCAAGGCGATCGCCATCGGGGCGGGAGCCACCGGCCTGTTGTCGGCCGCCGGGGCATTGGTCCTCACCGGGCCGCCGCCCACCGCCCAGGCTGACAAGCCTCCGCAGAACACCAACATGGTTCTCAGCCTCCCGCTGGACGCTTACCAGTTGAGCGCCCAGCAGCACGCCGAACAGGTCAACGCTGAGAACATCGTGACCCGTGCGTGCATGAAGAGCTTCGGGATCAGCTACCTGGCTGACACCCCCGACATCACAAGCCGCTTCCTGGCGGGTACCGCTGCCGCCGACAGCAGGCGTTACGGCATCTCCGACGCCGTATCCGCCAAGGAACGCGGCTACCACCTGCCTCCAGCGATGCGCTCCACGGAGGAGACGTCCACGCGTGCAGCAGGCGACGACCAACTCACTTCCGAGCAGAAGCAGGTCCTGACCGGCCAGGCCCCGGTCGACACGAACCGGCGTGCCGAAGTCCGGCTCCTGGCGATCAAGGAGTACCAGGGTAAAACCGTGCCCGAGGGCGGCTGCATCGGCGAGACATCCCGTGCCCTGCGTCTGTCCGGCTCCAACCAGGTCTCCCAGAAGACGGTCATGCTCGCGGCCACGCTGCAACGTCAGGCCTATCTGAAGACCCAGTCCCACCCCACCACCGTGGCGGTGTTCCACAAGTGGTCGGCTTGCATGGCCGAGCAAGGATTCCGCTACGCCAACCCCATCAAGGCCGCGACCGATCCCGCGTGGGAGTTGGACAAGGCCATCACGCCGCGCGAAGTCCAGACCGCTGTCGCCGATGTCGCCTGCAAACAGCGCACCGACCTGGTCAAGATCGAGCACGGTGTCGAGGTGGCCCTCCAACAGGCCGCGATCAAGAAGCACGCCGCCGAGCTGACGCCCCTGAAGGAAGCGGTCGCCGAGCAGGTCACCGCTCTGCGTGATGCCAAGGACCGCTACGGGTCCTGAGCCAGCACCTCACGTCCCCGCCTTATCCGGTGCCGGCGCCACTATGGTGGCGCCGGCACTCGATGATCCACAATCCACAAGCACAATGGCCACCGCCGCTTCGGGCCTTGGTAGACCTTGTCGCTCGGGTGGCGATGACCGATTTCCCAACTCGCGCAGGATGTCCCGGATACGAACAGCAGTGGTGCGTTGGTATTGGTGATCGCAGACTTGACGGTACTCAGCACTGCAACTGATCGAGCGGAGCCATGTCGGCCTGGCGTCGCACAGGAGGCGGACGGGGAGGGATACTTCGAGGAATCTGCGGGATGGCTCTGGCCGGGGCAAAGCCGCTGAGCCGGAGGCCACCGAACCCGCGTTCTCCCGCTGGTTTCCCCTCCGAAATCCTCGAGTTGTGACGCCGAATGGGTTGGACGCCCATGACGACGAAGCACAGTGATGGCGGTCGTTTCATGAAGTCATGGCCCACATGGGTGCCTTGGTTCGAGATTGACGGTGCCGACTTCCGGATATGAGCGGATGCCCGTCAGATGATCGGGGGACGGCCGGCTCGGGTCAGGCGAGCCGCGGTGTGCCAGGTGATCGGGCGGCGGGTCTGGGCTTGGCGGGTGGTGAAGCCTTCGCGGAAGCCGGTCAGGGTCGCTCTTGCCGCGTTACGGGTGCGTAGGCGGGCGAAGGTCAGGGGTGTCCATATCGCCAGGTAGAGCGGGAGCAGCGGGGCGGGCAGGTTGCGGTAGGCGGCCCAGACCCGATTGCGGGCGTTCAGGTGGTGGAAGGTGGCGTGGCGGGTCGGGCTGGTCGCCGGGTGGTGGACGGTGACGTTCGGCGCGTACCAGCCGGTCTTGCCCAGGTTCCACAGTCGCCAGGCCAGGTCCAGGCCCTCGTGGAACAGGAAATAGTGGCCTGGCCAGCCGCCCGCACGCTCGAAGTCCGCACGGCGGATCACGATGATGCCTTCGGACATGCTCGCGACGGTGCCGGGCCGCGTGGGGTCGGTTCCGCGCAAACGAGGTACCCAGCGGGCAAGGGTGGTGCCGGTAGCCGGGTCAGCTATGCGGGGTTGCGCGTAGGCGGCGGTCGGGTGGTGGCGTAGCTCGGCGATCAGGCGCGCGAGGGTATCGCTGGTCGGTAGGAGCGCGTCGTTGTCGAAGAAGAACAGGAACTCGCCATTCTGGAGTGCTTCGGCTCCTACGTTGCGGCCCTCGGGGATGCCGACGTTCTTCGACAGGGTGACCGTGCGGACGCCATCGGGGACGTTGTCCGGCTCGCAGCCGTTGCCCACCACGACCACGTTCAGGGCCACGTCGGTCTGAGCTAGCAGGGAGGCCATCGCTTCGGCGAACTCCGTAGGGCGGTCGTTCATCGTCAGCACGATCGCGTCGACGCTTGGGGGGTTGTCACGAGGGCTTCTTTCGGTGGTGTTGGTTGCGCTCGTCTGGCAGAGGTTTCTTTCGCAGGTTCACCTTCAGTTCGTCGCGGTGTGGGATTGAGGTGTATTGGACGACTTTCGTCCATGTCTCGCGTGGTTTCCAGTCCAGGCCGTTCGGCAAGCTCCAGCCTCGCCAGGCCGCTATCAGGCGCAGGATCGAGCCGCCCAGGATTCCTACCGCTGTGCCTACTACCAAGGGTGCGCCCAGGGCTGAGCACAGGACTTGCAGCGTTGCCACCAGGACCGCGATCGACGCGTACAGGGCGTTGCCTCCCAGGATCGCTGGGACTCGTTGCAGGAGCAGGTCTCTCGTTGCGCCGCCGCCTACGGCCGTCAGGGTGCCCAGCAGGATCGCCGGGCCTGAGCCCAGGCCCGCGGCCAGGGACATCTGTGCGCCTGCCGCCGCCCACAGGCTCAGGGCCGCGGCGTCCAGGATGTTGAAGATCTGGTTCCACGCCCGATGGTGCACGTTCAGGACGAACGCCAGCGTCGCGCCCGCCAGGGCCGTCGGGATGTAGAAGGGGTCGATCAGCGCCACCGGTGTGCCGTGTTGCAGCAGCGTGTCGCGCAGCACGCCGCCGCCCAGGCCCGAGATCCCCCCGATCACCAGGAAGCCGAACAGGTCCAGATTGCGTTGCCGGGCGATCGCGCCGCCCAGGATCGCGTTGGCCAGCACCCCGGCCAGGTCCAGCAGCGTTGTGATCGCCTCGAAACGCACCTGCGGATTCTATGGTCACCGTGCGTTAGCGGGCCGATGCTGTGGGGCGTTCTTCGGTATTTGCATTGCCGGACGGCCTGACGCCAGCAGCCAGGTCGGGAGCGCCGCGGCGGCGCCACCAGGCCCTCCGTCGCCGGATCCTCCCGCGTGGTCACCCGGGCGCGGGGCGGCGTAGCGGAGCTTTGGCAGTTCATTGCCCGGGTCGCAGCGGGGCTTTGATCCCTCCCGGAAAGATCACTTAGGGCGGGGGCCGACACGGTGGAGGGGTGCGATGCGGGGCTGGCTGGCGGGGTGCGTCGTGCTCGTCGCCGTCGCCGGGTGCGGGTCGAGTGCCAAGGCCGACCCGATGCGCGACCAACAGTGGGCGCTGAACGCCATGAAGCTGCCCGGCGCTTGGAAGCGGGACGCCACCGGCAGGGGCGTCACCATCGCCGTCGTGGACACCGGGGCCGATCTCGGGCATCCCGACCTCAAGGACAACCTCGTCGACGGCTACGACTTCGTCGACAACGACGATGAGCCCAAGGACCAGAACGGGCACGGCACCCATGTGTCCGGCATCGCGGCGGCCGTCACCGACAACGGCGTCGGCATCGCCGGGAGTGCGCCGGACGCCAGGATCATGCCGGTCCGGGCCTTGAACACCCTGAGGTCGGGCGACAACGCCACCATCACCAAAGCCATCCTCTGGGCCGCCGACCACGGCGCGAAGGTCATCAACCTCTCGCTCGGCGAGTCGGGGCTGATGTCGCGGCTCATCAAGGGCGGCGTCCTCAACCAGGCGTTCACCTACGCCCACGGCAAGGGCGCGGTGGTCGTCGCCGCCGCCGGGAACGACGGCACCGCCAAGCAGCCCTACAGGGTATCCACGCCGGTCCTGATCGTCGGGGCCAGCGACCAGCGGGGGCGGCCCGCCGAGTTCACCAACGTCGGCGCGCAGGAGCAGGTCACCGCGCCCGGCGTCGGCGTCCTGTCCACGCTGCCCACCTATCGGACGCCGGAGACCAAGGACGGCACCTCCGGTTACGGGCGGCTGGACGGCACCTCGATGGCCGCCCCGCAGGTGTCGGCGCTGGCCGCCCTGCTGGCCGGGCAGGGCCGGACACCCGACCAGATCATGCAGACCATCCGGCAGACCGCCACCAATCCCGCCAGGGACCCGCGACTCGGGCTCGGCATCGTCGACGCGGCCGCGGCCGTGCAGCAATAGAACGGGGAGAAACCGCACATGAGCGACCTCATCGCCATCGCCTACGACGACCTGGCCACCGCCCAGCAGGCCCGCGACAAGCTCGTCCAGCTCCAGAAGGAGCACGTCATCGAGCTGGAGGACGTGGTCGTCGTCGAGCGCAAGGACGACGGCAAGATCAAGCTGCACCAGGCCAACAGCCTCGTCGCCGGCGGCGCGCTGGGCGGGGCGGCCTGGGGCGGCCTCATCGGGCTCATCTTCTTCATGCCGCTGCTCGGCATGGCGATCGGCGGCGCGACCGGCGCGGCCGTGGGCGCGGCGACCGACACCGGCGTGGACGACGACTTCATGCGCCGCCTCGGCGAGGGCCTGCGCCCCGGCGCGGCGGCGGTGTTCGTGCTGGTCGACAAGCGCAACCCGGACAAGGTCGTGCCCGAGATGGCGCAGTTCGGCGGCCAGATCATCCAGACGTCGTTGTCCACCGAGGACGAGCAGGGCCTGCGCGAGGCCGTCGAGACCTCCCGCTCCCACGCGGCGGCCGCGGCACCGGGCGCGTCCCGGGAGCAGGGCGCCTGACCCGTCCGCGCCCGGCGGCGGAGGCGTCGCCGGGCGCGGGGACGCCCCCATGAGCGACCCCGACCTGCGCCGCCGCGTCCGCGCCTGGCTGAACGCGACGATCACCGCCGTGGTGATCGTCGGGGTCTAGTTCACCCTCCCGCTGCATCCGCGCGACCGTCTGCTGCCGCGTGTCCTGCTGCTGGCCCTCGGCCTCGCCGCCGTCACCTGGCTGGTCGGCCTCCAGGTCCAGCGGGCGCTGGGCCCCGAGCGGCTGCTCACCGAGCAGATCGCCCTGCTGCTCACGGTCGTGACGCTGGTCGTGGCGTTCTTCGCGGCGGTCTACTTCCTGCTCGCCTGGCAGTTCGACGGCATCGGCACACGCCTGGACGCCCTCTACTTCGCGATGACGACGCTGGGCACCGTCGGCTTCGGCGACATCGTCGCCGTCGGGCAGGCCGCGCGCGCCGTCGTCACCGTGCAGACGGCCTTCGACCTGCTCGTCGTCACCACGGCGTTGTCGCTGGTCGTCGGCGCGCTGCGCCGCCGTCCCTAGCGGGAGCGGCGGCGCTCCTCGTCGGCCAGCAGCGGCGCGATCCGGAACGGCACCTGGTGGGTCAGCACGATCGAGGTGGTGCTGCGCCGCACGCCGGGGCAGGCCAGGATCGAGTCGATCACCTCGTGGAGCTGCTTGCCGTTGGGCGCGACCGCGCGCACCAGCAGGTCGCCCTGGCCGGTGATGCCGAGGACCTCCAGCACGCGCGGGATCGTCGCCAGCGCCGCCGACGCCTCGGCGATGCGGCCCTGCGCGACCTCCAGGGTCACGAACGCGGTCAGCTCGAAGCCCAGCGCGCCGAGGTCCACCTCGCGGCCGCGGTGCCCGATCACGCCGTCGCGTTCCAGCCGCTCGACGCGCGAGTGCGCGGTGTTGCGGGCGATGCCGAGCTTGGCGGCCAATTCGGTCACGCCGATGCGCGGCTGCTCGACCAGGCGGCGCAGGATCTGGATGTCGAGCAGGTTGACGCGCATCACATCGCTCATTTCTCGAAACGGGGCGTGCCTGGACCTGAGCAATCCGCTCAATTATGCGCCCGTCATCTTGCAGGTCGCTCAGCGGGGAGGGTGAATGATCCTCATCACACCGTGTTGAACCAGAGGTGAAGCATGACCGTTTCCGCCCCGCTCCGGGACCGGCTGGAGCTGGAGACCGGCCGGATCGCCCTCGGCGGCGTCCAGGCCCTCGTCCGCCTGGTGCTGGACCAGAGGCGCGCCGACGCGCTGCGGGGTTGGTCCACCGCCGGGTTCGTCTCGGGTTACCGGGGTTCGCCCCTCGGCGGCCTCGACCAGCAGCTCCAGCGGGCGGGCAAGCTGCTGGACGCCCACGACATCCGCTTCATCCCGGGCGTCAACGAGGAGCTGGCCGCCACCGCCGTCTACGGGTCGCAGCTCGTCCCGCAGCTCCCCGACCCGCGCTTCGAGGGCGTGTTCGGGCTCTGGTACGGCAAGGCCCCGGGCGTGGACCGGTCGCTGGACGCCTTCAAGCACGCCAACTGGCTCGGCACCACCGAGCGCGGCGGCGTGCTGGTGGTCGCCGGGGACGACCCGTCCTGCAAGTCCTCCACCCTCCCCTCGGCCACCGAGGGCGCGCTCGCCGACGCGTTCATGCCGGTGCTGGTGCCCGCCTCGGTCGGCGACGTGCTGCGCCTCGGCCGCTACGGCTACGAGATGTCGCGCTACTCGGGCGCCTGGGTCGGCTTCAAGATCATCACCGACGTGGCCGACGCGCACGAGGTCGTGGACGTCGCCCCCGTCGGCGCGCCGGTGCTGCCGGAGTTCGCCTGGCGCGGGCGGCCCTGGAAGCCGACCCGCAAGGCCGGCATCGACATCAAGACCACCACCGCCATGGAGCCGGAGGTGCTGGAAGGACGGCTGGAGGCCGCCGCCGCGTTCGCCGCCGCCAACCGGCTCGACCGCGTCGAGGGCGCGACGGGCGAGGCCCGCGTCGGACTGGTCGCCGCGGGCCGCACCTACCTGGAGCTGCGCGAGGCCCTGGACCGGCTCGGCCTGGACGACGCCGCGCTGGAGCGGCGCGGCGTGCGGCTGCTGCGCCTGGCGATGATCCACCCGCTGCACCGCGACGGCATCCGCGCGTTCGCCGCCGGGCTCGACGAGATCGTGGTGGTGGAGGAGAAGCGGCCGTTCGTGGAGTCGCAGATCCGCGACATCCTCTACGACCTGCCCGAGCGCCCGGCGGTGCTGGGCAAGCGCGGCCCCGACGGCGCGGCGCTGATCCCCGCCGACGGCGGCCTGGAGGCCGACCGCATCACCCGCGCGCTGGCCCGGCTGCTGGCCGACCGGCTCGGCGAGGAGCACCTGGACCTGCGGCACCCGGTGCTGAAGCCGCGCGTCCCGAAGATCAACATGCTGGCCCCGGCGCGCACGCCGTACTTCTGCTCGGGCTGCCCGCACAACCGGTCCACGGCCGTGCCGGAGGACTCGCTGGCGGCGGGCGGCATCGGCTGCCACATCATGAGCGTGTTCATGGACCGCAGCCTCGGCACCACCCAGATGGGCGGCGAGGGCGCGATGTGGGTGGGCGCGGCGCCGTTCAGCGGCACCGAGCACATGTTCCAGAACATCGGCGACGGCACGTTCTTCCACTCCGGCAGCCTGGCGATCCGGCAGGCCGTCGCGGCGGACACCAACATCACCTACAAGCTGCTGTACAACAACGCGGTCGCGATGACCGGCGGCCAGGACGCCGACGGCGGCGCGGACCCGGTGACCGTCACGCGCATGTTGCACGCCGAGGGCGTCGCGAAGATCATCGTGGTGGCCGACGACCCGGGCAAGTACCCGCGCGGCACCGACTGGGCCCCGGGCGTGACGGTCCGGCACCGCGACGAGATGGACGCCGTGCAGCGCGAACTGCGTGACGTCCCGGGCGTCACCGTGGTGCTGTACGACCAGGCGTGCGCGGCCGAGACGCGGCGCAAGCGCAAGCGCGGCCAGGCCCCCGACCCGGTCACCCGCGTGCTGATCAACGAGGCGGTGTGCGAGGGCTGCGGCGACTGCGGCACCAAGTCCAACTGCCTGAGCGTGGAGCCGGTCGAGACCGAGTTCGGCCGCAAGACGCAGATCAACCAGACCTCCTGCAACAAGGACTACTCCTGCCTGGACGGCGACTGCCCGTCGTTCGTCACCGTCGTGCCGGGCAAGAAGAAGTCGCGCGCGCAGGGCCTGCCGGAGATCGGCGAGCTGGGCGAGCTGGCCGACCGCCCGCACACCGGCGACGTGCTGCTGGTCGGCATCGGCGGCACCGGCGTCGTCACCGTCAACCAGGTGCTGGCGACCGCCGCGCTGCTGGACGGCGTGCACGCCCGCACCCTCGACCAGACCGGCCTGAGCCAGAAGGCGGGCGCGGTGGTGTCGCACCTGCGCGTCACCGGGACCGACCGCGACCGGCCCGGCCAGATCGGCGCGGGCGGCGCGGACGCGTACCTGGTGTTCGACGCGCTCGCCGGGACCAGCGAGACGAACCTGCGGCGCTGCGCCACCGACCGGACCGGCGCTGTGGTGTCCACCGGCGAGGTCCCGACCGGCCAGATGATCGTGGACGTGACCGCCAAGCTGCCGCCGTCGGCCGACCTGGTCGGGCAGATCGCGGCGCGCACCCGCGCCGACCGGATGGTGGCGTTCGACGCGCTGGCGCTGGCCGAGCGCTGGTTCGGCAACTCCGCCCCGGCCAACTTCATCGTGGTGGGCGCGGCCTACCAGGCGGGGCTGCTGCCGCTGTCGGCCAAGGCCGTCGAGGAGGCCATCGAGGTCAACGGGGTGCAGGTGGCCGCGAACGTGCAGGCGTTCCGCGCGGGCCGTCGCATGGTGCTGGACCCCGCGTGGGCGCGCGTGGAGGAGCCCGCCCCGGCGGCCGTCCCAGTGGGCGACGACCTGGCGTCGGTGCTGCGCGTGCGCGTCCCGGACCTGGTCAAGTACCAGAACGCGACGCTGGCGCGCCGCTACCTCGACACCGTCCGCGGCGTCGAGCGGGCGGAGAAGGCGGCGGGCGTCGCCGGGCAGCGCCTCGCGACCGCCGTGGCGCGCAACCTGTACAAGCTGATGGCCTACAAGGACGAGTACGAGGTCGCGCGGCTGCACCTGGACCCGGCGCTGCGGCGGCGGGTGGAGGAGCAGTTCGGCGCGGGCTCTGAGATCAAGTACATGCTGCACCCGCCGATCCTGCGGGCGCTGGGCATGGACAAGAAGATCGCGCTCGGGAAGACGGCCAAGCCCGCCTTCTACGCGCTGCGAGCGATGCGCGGGCTGCGCGGCACGCCGCTGGACCCGTTCGGCCTGGCCGAGCAGCGGCGGGTGGAGCGCCGCCTGGTCGCCGACTACCTCGCGGTGGTCGAGCGGCTGATGGCGGAGCTGGACGAGGCGCGGCACGGACTGGCGGTGGAGATCGCGGAGCTGCCGGACATGATCCGCGGCTACGAGGACGTCAAGACCGCCAACGTGGCCCGCTACCAGGACCGGCTGGGCGAGCTGCTGGTCCGCTGGAACAGCGCGCCGGTCCCCGCCTAGCGGCCCTTTCAGGCAGCGGCCCCGCCCTCCCGGTCAACGACGCCCGGGACGGCGGGGCCGCTCTGTTCCCGCCCGCCGCCGGGGACATACCGACCGGCCGGTACGCTCGGCGGCCGGAGCGCCGTTCCCGAGCAAGGAGCAGATGACCATGGTTTCCCCCGCCCTCGCCCGCCGTGCCTGGCGGGACGTGGAACCCCTGCACACGATGATCTACTTCGTGCCGGAGGCCCCGGCCGCCTACGCCGAGATCGGCGTGACCGACACGGCGATGGGCTACTTCGGCTCGCGCGCGGCGCCGATGGGCCGCGCGTCGGCCGAGGTCGTGCACGCCACGTTCTTCAACTTCAGCCCGGCGCTGGTGCACTACGCCGTCCCGGCAGTCTGGGACGTCGCCGCGCCCGAGGCACTGGTGGCAGCGCGTCTCAAGGCGGCTGACCAGGCACTGCGACGCGGCCTGGGCGAGGCCGTCGACACGCCGGACCTCGCCGAGGCGGCCGAGCTGACCCGTCGAGCCGCGCTGGCGGCCACCGAGCGTCCCGAGGGCCGCCCGCTGTTCGCGGCGCACGCGGCGCTGCCGTGGCCGGACGCGCCGCACCTGGTGTTGTGGCACGCCCAGACGCTGCTGCGGGAGTTCCGTGGGGACGGGCACATCGCGGCGCTGGTGCTGGCGGGGGTGACGGGCCTGGAGGCGAACCTGCTGCACGCGGCGTCGGGCGAGATCTCGCCGCGCTTCCTGACCAGCACGCGGGCGTGGTCGGCGGAGCAGTGGAGCGAGGGGGCGGAGCGGCTGCGGTCGGCGGGCCTGCTGACCGCCGACGCGGAACTGAAGCTGTCGGAGGACGGCGCGCGGCTGCGCCAGGAGATCGAGGACCGCACGGACGAGGCGTCAGTCCCGGCCTACGCGGCGTTGGGCGAGGAGGGCTGCGAGCGCCTGCGCGAGCTGGCCCGCCCGCTGCGCCGCGCGGCGGTGGACGCGGGCCTTTTGGGCCGCGCGGGCAAGTAGCCGGAACAGGTCGGGGGCCTCGCTGCGGCGAGGCCCCCGATGCGTGTCATGGGTCCGCGTCTGCTGGCGGGCCGGTGAGCGAGGTCAGTCCCGGGTCCAGAAGTGCCACTTCAGATCTCGGGAGATCTCCCAGGCCGGGTCGGGCAGCCAGTCGGGCTGCGGCGACCAGCCGGGGTGGGGCTGCGGCCAGGTCGGCGGGGCCTGGAACCGCCAGGACGCCGCCGAGCCGGGGGCGAACCGTTCCAACTGCTCGGCGACCATCTCCTGGCTGGTGATCGCGCCTTGCCAGGTGTCGCGCCACGCCTGGTGGGAGGCGGAGAGCTGCATCCGGGCGAACTCGGCGTGCAGGTCGGCGAGTTGGTGGAAGGTATCCAGCTCGTCGCGGTACTGGCGCGAGAGCCGCCGCTCCAGCTCCGACAACACGGCCTGGTTCCGCTCGAAGAGGTGCTGGAGTCCGTCGGCCTTGCGCTTGAGCAGGGTCGTTTCGACGATCTCCTCCTCGAAGGCGTAGCGAACCCGCAGGAGGATGTTCGCCAGGCCCATCTGCGCCTGCCGCCGATCGCCGTCGACCCGCGAGCCGGTGTCGATCACGGCACCGTAGATCTCGTCGAACACCGTCACCTCGGCCTGGACGCGCTCACGCTGGTGTATGAGCCGGGTGTAGTCCTTGAAGTCCGCGAGGTGCTCCTCGACGGCCTCGTCCCATTCCTCGATGAGGCGTTCGCGTTCATCGACCAGCTCGTCCACCGACATGGCGCTCCCCGCTCCGTCCGGTTTTACGGCGATTTCGCCCCAACCTAGATCATCAACGGGACCTCTTGGGGGTGGGGCTCGGGTGGGGGATGGCCGCCCATGGCCACGTGGCCGGAAGCCGATGCACGAGTGGGCGCGGTCGCTTCGTCGCGAGCGTGAACGTCGGACTGCTCGAAAACAGATCGGGGGGCCTCGCCGTGGCGAGGCCCCCCGATGCGTGTTCTGGGTCAGTCGTTGGCGTGCAGGTCCGCGTTCAGCTCGATGCCCTTGCCCTCGCGCGCGACGGCCTCGACCGCGCCGCTGACGGAGTTGCGGCGGAACAGCAGGCCGGAGCGGCCTGACAGCTCGCGGGCCTTCAGGGACTGGCCGCCGACGGCGACCCTGGTCCCGGCCGTCACGTACAGGCCGGCCTCCACCACGCAGTCGTCGCCCAGCGAGATGCCGATGCCGGAGTTGGCGCCCAGCAGGCAGCGCTCGCCGATGCTGATGACCTCGCTGCCGCCGCCGGACAGGGTGCCCATGATGGACGCGCCGCCGCCCACGTCGGAGTCGGCGCCGACCACGACGCCCGCCGAGATGCGGCCTTCCACCATGGACGCGCCGAGGGTGCCCGCGTTGAAGTTGACGAAGCCCTCGTGCATGACGGTGGTGCCGGACGCCAGGTGCGCGCCGAGCCGGACGCGGGAGGCGTCGGCGATCCGGACGCCCGAGGGCAGCACGTAGTCGGTCATGCGCGGGAACTTGTCGACGCCGTCCACGGTGACCTTGCCGCGGGCGCGCAGCCGCAGGCGGGTCTGCTCGAAGCCCTCCACGGCACAGGGGCCGTGGTTGGTCCAGACGACGTTGGCGAGCAGGCCGAAGACGCCGTCGAGGTTGATCTCGTGCGGCTTCACCTGGCGCGAGGACAGCAGGTGCAGGCGCAGGTAGACGTCGTGCGCGTCGGCGGGCGGCGCGCTGAGGTCGGCGATGGCGACCCGGACGGCGACCGTCTCCACGCCGCGCGCGGCGTCGGGGCCGAGGGCGGCGTCGGCGCCGAAGACGTCGGCGGCCTCGGCGTCGCTCAGGCGGCGCGTCTTGGGCTCGGCGGGCTCGCCCAACTGGGGTTGGGGGTACCAGGTGTCAAGGATCGTTCCGTCGGCGGTGACGGTGGCGATGCCATCGCCGAACGCCCCGGAGTCATTGCGCTTCGCTTCGGTCACGTCGCGCAGGTTACCCAGGTCGGTGCCGCAACGCCGATTCGGGGAGGACGCGCGCAGGGGCTGAGTCCTGTGGACGCGTTCGGCGGTGGGTGCTGATCGTGATTGGGGGGTGGCTGTCGCGCCTGGGTTGGCGGGAGCGCGGCGCGTGCGACGCAGTGGCGGACGCGCGCCGCGCTCCTCGTCTGGGGGTTCAGGCGTCGAGCGAGAAGAGATGGGCTGCTCTCCGGATGGCCTCTGCGTCCGCGCCCGCCAGGTGCGTTAGCAGGCCGTCGGACGACGATGCGCTGATGACGACGGGCCCGGCCGCACGCCAGACGCCTTGGTCGCAGATCCAGATGTCCCAGCGGGGGAACATCTGGCGGACGAGGGCGAGGACGAGCAGCCGTGCGATCGTCGCGGGCTCTCTTTCCGTCACGCCTCGTCGTCTTTCAGCAGTGCCCAGACCGCCTTGCCGCTGCCCGCGACGGCGTTGAAGCCCCATGCCCTGACCAGGAGGGACAACATGGCCAGGCCGCGCCCGTCCTCGCTGGTGAGGTCGAGAGGGCGGATGACGGGGAGTTGGGAGCTGGAGTCCAGCACCTCGACGACTGGGCCCACGTCGCTGAGGTAGGCGCGGACGACGATCTCTTCTCTCGGCTCGGTGCCGTGCCGGTAGGCGTTGGTGACCAGCTCGGTCACGGCGGTCTTGGCGATATAGGCGGCGGAAGGGCCGAAACCCTGATCGCCGGACCATTCGCCGACGAAGTCGCGCGCTTTCTTGATCGTCTCCGGCGCGGACTTGATCGTCAACGACGCGATGGTCGTCGCCGATGTGGGAACTTTGCGCATTATCTCGGTGATCATGGCTGCTGTCTTGCCTTGGTGACTCCCGGTTGATTTTTCGTAACTCCCTCCACAGTCACGCTAGCGCCATCTAGACTTCTATCTGACCCAGATGATTGGTCAGCAAGTGGCAAGTGATCTTTCGGTGCAGCAAGACGAGCAGCTTCGGAGTTCAGATGCCCGCACACAGACGACGCCCCATGCACTCCCCCGCTCTGATCGCGTTCGGCGCGCAAATGAGGCGCCTGAGGCTAGCGAAGAACATCAAGCAAGCGGCGATCGCCAAGGCGGTCAACGTTCACGACACCTATATCTCCAAAGTCGAGAACGGGTACAAGCGCTGCAACCTCGTCTTCGTCGAGAAGGTGGACGACTACCTTGAGGCGGACGGCGCACTCATAGAACTCTGGAACAACCTCAACAAGGAAGGTCATCCCGTACCTCTCTGGTTCGACTGGCCCGAGGTGGAGAAGGATTCTGTCGAGCTGACCACGTGGCAGCACTCGATCATTCCCGGGCTCCTACAGATCGAGGAGTACGCGCGCGCATTCTTCCCTGAGGACAAGGACGCGAGCACGCGGATCGAGCGGCAGGCCCTCATCACGCGAGACGAGAACCCCGTGAAGTACATCGCCCTCATCAAAGAGGAGGCGCTGTACAACCTCGTCGTTTCCAAAGAGGTGATGAGGAAGCAGTTGGAGCACTTGCTTGAGATGAGCGAGCGCCCGAATGTGACCATTCAGATCGTCGCGAACGACGGGCTGCCCGCAGGCATCTCTGGCGCATTCGTTCTCGCAATGATGGAGGACCGCAGCGAAGTAGTGCACCTGGATACGGTTATCCGAGGAATCACGACCGACGATCCAGCCGACCTCAGGGCCATCGGCAACGTGCTGATATCCTTGCGCGGCAAGGCGCTGCCCGTAGGCATGTCGCGAGACCTGATAAGAAAGGCGCTCGAAAAATGGACCTGAGCACCGCCACGTGGCGCAAGTCTTCCTACAGCGGCGACAACCAGGGCGACTGCATCGAACTCGCCAACGCGTCCAGCATCGTCGCCATGCGCGACAGCAAGGACCCGGACGGCCCCAAGCTCCTGCTGGACCGCCACGACTTCCAACGCTTCGCCGGCACCATCAAAAATCTGTAGCTACACAGGAAGATGGCTACGAGATGGACCTGAGCACCATCATGTGGCGCAAGTCCCGTCGCAGCAGCGAACAAGGCGACCAGTGCGTGGAAGTTGCAAGTACTCGTGGCATCGTCGCCGTGCGTGACAGCAAGGACCCAGAAGGCCCCGGTCTACTGCTGGCGCGCGATGACTTTCGGCGCTTCACCAGCGCGATCAAGATCCTGTAGTGCTACAGAAAGGAGGCTAGCGATGGACCTGAGTATCCTTGCGTGGCGCAAGTCTTCCTACAGCGCAGACAACCAGGGCGACTGCATCGAACTCGCCAACGCGTCCAGCATCGTCGCCGTGCGTGACAGCAAGGACCCCGAGGGCCCCAAGCTCCTGCTGGACCGCGGCGACTTCCGACGCTTCGCCAGCACCGTCAAGAATCTGCAAGCCTAGAGAAGGCGTAGCGGAAGATGGTCCCGATCAGCACCGGCTGGCGAAAGAGTACGCACAGCGGCGGGAACGGTGGCGAATGCGTCGAGTTGGCCACTTCTTCTAACACTGTCGCCGTGCGTGACAGCAAAGACCCGGAGGGCCCCAATCTCCTCCTGAATCGCGACGACTTCCGGCGCCTTGCCAGCATGATTAAGAGCGTCTGAGCACGAACACGAACGCGCCTCCTCGTCTTGTGCTGTGCCGGACGAGGAGGCGCGTCCGTTAGAGCCAGCTACTAGGCCCAGGAAATCGAACTCCTCGCCGTTGAGGGTGTAGTTGGGCTGCGTACATCACTGACGATCGGCGCTCGCTCAGCCTTCCGCGTCACGCTCCTCCTCGCCGACGGCGCGTTCGTTCGGCGATCCCGTTAGAGAGCTTGTCCTTGGCCAAGCCAGCCCGATCCAGGGTCTCGTTGCCTCGGCTTCTGGCGACACCGACGCCCTTCGCCCCTGTCTCAAGCGCCTTGTTCCTCACCTCCGCGACCGCGCCCACCCATCGTCTCGGCTCCGATGACAGGCGACCGGACTCGATCCCGAGCCGCTCGTGGAAGTCATGGACGTCGGTCGCGACATGGTTGCTCGATTGGACTACGGCCGGGGACTTGGTCGGGTGCAACAGCACCTTCGCGTTAGCCGTGCCCGCAGCCGCATTCATCCGTGCCACCAGACGCTCGGTGCTCCGCACGATGTGTTCCAGCCGGTCCTGCCGGGCGACCTTCAGCCCGAGGCGATGCCCGTCCAGCTCCTCCGGAGACGCGTCCAGCACCCGGTCGAGTTCGAGTACCGCAACCGCGTCCCGCAGTTGGAAACAGCGGGCCAGAACAGCGAGCCACTCCCGCACCTTGGACTCAACTTCCTTGGCCGTCGCGGCAAGGTCACCGATCTTGGTCTTGCTCTCCATCTTCTCCGCGAACGCATCGAGTTGCCGCAATGCGTACGCCTGGGTTTCCGCGATCATCGCCGGTGCGCCCTGCACCTTCGACCACGTGATGTCGTCGACCCTGCCCCGCGTCTCTCGGATGGTCATGGCCTCCTCGACGACGAAACCCACTCCGATCATGCGGGCCAGCGCAGCGTCCTTCTGGGCGCGCAGCACGTCGTCGACCTTCTCGTCGATCGTGGCGAGATAGTCGGTGATCTCGTCCATAGTCTGCTGCATTGCGACCTGCGCCATGATCCCCGCAGCTCCGGCGAGAACAGCCGGGTTGGTCAGAAGCGCTCGGGGTCCCTTCACGAATTCGACGAAGCCCTTGACCTGGCCCTTGTGCCCCTTCACCACGCCTGTGCTGAGATCCGATTTCGCGCTTTCCCTCAGCCCGAACTCCTTGACGAGCTGTGCCGATTCCCGAGTCAGCTTCACCCAGCGGCCGGAGTTGGCGGCGACCTCCGAACCCGCCTGCGTGACTACAGCCCCGGTGCCGAAGACGGACTTGAGCCGTTGCAGCCTAAGATCCTTCGACGGCAGTCCTTTCGAGCGGAGAAAGTGTTCGACATCCGTCGCATTCCCGATGACCGCCAGACCATCACCGTCGCTGATCAGCTGAATCTCGTTGTCCATCGCCCGCTCCTGAGGTGGCTTCTCGCGATTGAGAGTAGTCGGGGCGGGCGCGGCGATCGCCAGGTATGGATCAGGAGCTTCCGATGATGGGAGAGTGAGGTCGCCTGGACAGTTGGGTGGGTAGGTTAGAGGAAGTCTGCTAGGCGGTCGGCGAACTCCTCGGGTGTGGTGATGTCGATGGCCAGCTTTTCGGCCTTCGTCTTTTTGGAGCCCGCCTTCTCGCCCGCCACCAGCAGTGACGTCTTCGACGACACCGACGACGATGCCTTGCCGCCCGCTCGTTCGATCAGTTCGTTCATCTCGTTGCGGGACAGGTCGGCCAGCGGGCCCGTCATCGAGCCCGTCACCACCACCGACATGCCCGACAGGGGCAGGTCGCCCACGGCGGCGGCTGCGGCGGCCTGTTCGGCCGCTTCGGCCGGGTCCTCGCCTGCGGCCTCGGCGGCGGCGGCCGCTTCTTCGGCCGCGGCTGCCTGGCGGGCTGCTCGTTCGGCGGGGGTGATCGCGCCGGGTTCGGTCATGTTCACGCCCGCCGTCACCAGCTTGTCGATCAGGGGGGCCAGTTCCACCAGTTCGACCACCAGGACGGGGGCCTTTTCCGGGCCGATGCCGTCCACCTCCTGGAACGCCTCCGCGTCGGCGGCGCGGATCTCGTCCATCGTCGCGAAGTGGCGGGCGATGCGTCGTGACATCGAGCGGCCGGTTCCCCGTACTCCTAGGGCGCAGAACACCTTGTTCAGCGGCTTGGCCTTGGCGTCTTCGATGGCCTTCAAGAGGTTGTCGGTGCTGGTCTCGCCCATGCGGTCCAGGGTCAGGAGCTGTGTTTTGGTCAGGGTGAACAGGTCGGCGAAGTCGGTGACGTGCCCTGCGGTGACGAGCTGGTCGATGATCTTCTCGCCCAGGCCCTCCACGTCGAGCTGGTCGCGGCCCACCGCGTAGCGCAACGAGGCCACCGCCATGCAGGCGCGGCCCTTGACGCAGCGCCACCGCTTCTGCGAGTCGTCGATGGTGTCGCCGCAGTTCGGGCAGGCCGACGGGATCTCGATCGGGGTCTCTTCGCCGGTGCGCAGGTGCACGACCGGTGCCTCCACGCGCGGGATCACGTCGCCCGCGCGGTGCACCATGACGGAGTCGCCGATCTTCAGGTCGCGGCGCTCGATGTCGCCCGCGTTGTGCAGCGTGGCGTAGGTGATGACCACGCCGTCCACCTCGACCGGCTCCAGCACCGCGCGGGGCGCGATGATGCCGGTGCGGCCCACGTTCCACTCGACGGCCAGGAGCTTGGTGATCTTCTCGACGGCGGGCAGCTTGTAGGCGATCGCCCAGCGCGGCGCGCGCGAGGAGAAGCCCGCCTGCCGCTGGTCGGCGGCGTCGTCGGCCTTGATCACGATGCCGTCGATGCCGAACTCCAGCTCGGCGCGCTGGGCGGCGATGTGGTCCACGCACTCCTGGACCTGCTCGATCGTGTCGGCCGTCGTGCCCGCCACCGGCGTCTTCGACGTCGTCTGGACGCCCCACTCCTCCACCCGGGTCATGATCTGGCCGTGCGGCAGGGTGCGCAGCTCTTCGGCCAGGTCGGGGGTGCTTCCGGTGCCGAAGCCCGCGTCCTCCGCCAGGGGCAGCGCGCCGTAGCCGAAGAACGTCATCTCGACTTTGTAGGGGCGGTCCTGCGCGCGCAGCGAACCGGCGGCGGCGCTGCGCGGGTTCGCGAACGGCGTGCCGCCCGACGCGACGCGGGCCTCCGTCGCCGCCTCGAACTGCGCGGTCGTCATCAGGATCTCGCCGCGGATCTCCAACGTCACCGGCTCGGCCAACGTGCGCGGCAGGCCCTGCACGCTGTCGATGCCGTGGCTCACGTCCTCACCGGCCGCGCCGTCGCCGCGCGTGACCAGCTGCACCAGGCGGCCGTTCTGGTAGCGGGCCGAGATCGCCAGGCCGTCCAGCTTCGGCTCCACGCTCCACTTGGTGACCGGGTGGCCGATGCGGCGCTCCAGGCCCGCCGCCCACGACGCCAGCTCTTCCGGGCCGAACACGTTGTCCAGGCTCAGCATCGGCACGGTGTGCGGCACGTCGCCCACCACCGCGCCCCCGGCCACCTTGCCGGTGGGCGAGTCGGGCAGCACGTGCTCGGGGTGCGCGGCCTCGTAGGCGGCGATGCCGCGCACCAGCCGGTCGAAGGCGTCGTCGTCGAGCGGGGAGTCGCCGTCGCCGTAGTAGGCGGCGGAGGCGGCGACGGCGGTCTGGACGGCGGCGGCGTAGGCGGCCTGGTCGGCGATCCCGGTTTCGCTCATGTGTTCATCATCCCTGGTGGGACCGACAGAATCGGGGTGCGGGCGGCTGGTCCCTTATGGGTCTTTTATCCCATAGGATCCCGCTACAGATCATCGCGCGGAGAACGGGTCCCGGCATGGCCGGGGCCCTTTTTCGTGCCCGCACTAGGAGGCACCATGCGCCGTCTCACCCTCGCGGTGGGCTCGGCGGCGGGAGCGCTCGCGCTGGCGGCCACAGGCTCGCTGGTGTTCACGTCCCCGTCCCCCGCATCCCCGGTCCGGTTGTCGGCCGACGCCCGCCTCACCGCACAGAAGATCGCCTGGAAACCGTGCGTGGACCCGGCGGACTTCCCCTCGGGCGAGGAGTTCCCCGCGCTCTTCAAGCGGTTCGACTGCGGCACCATGACCGTCCCGCTGGACTGGGCCGCCCCCGCCAAGGGACGGCTGAAGGTCGCCGTCTCCCGGTTGCGGCCGGTCAGCGGCCGCGCCAAGGGCGTGGTGTTCACCAACCCCGGCGGGCCCGGCGGTCCCGGGCTCGAACTGCCGCTGTCGTTCGCCGACATGAACGGCCGCTCGAAGCTGGCCGACGCCATGCAGATCGTCGGCATCGACGTGCGCGGCACCGGCGACAGCTCCACCGTGACCTGCGGCCCCCTCCCCTACCGGCCGCTCGACCCCCGCAACCGGAGCAAGGCCAACGTCGCCAAGCTCCTGAAGGACGCGAGCGCCGTCGCCAAGGCGTGCCAGGGCGCGTCGGGCGCGCGCGGCCGCTACATCACCACCTGGCAGACGGTCCGCGACCTCGACCTGCTGCGCTCGCTGCTCGGCCAGCAGAAGGTGCACTGGATCGGCTACTCGGGCGGAAGCTGGCTCGGCGCGCACTACGCCACCGCCTTCCCCAAGCGGACCGGCCGGTTCGTGCTCGACTCCAACGTGGACTTCACCGGCACCTGGCAGCAGGCGTTCGCGCGCCAGCCATTGGGCTTCGAGCGGCGCTTCCGGCAGGACTTCGCGCCGTGGGCCGCCAACTACAACCGCAAGTACGGCCTCGGCAAGAACGCCGCGCAGGTGCGCCGCACCTACGAGGCGATCCGCGCCAATCTGGCCCGGAACCCGCTGCCGATGTTGTCCGGGCCGGACCTGCACGCCGTGGAGCTGGATGGGCTCATCACCCAGGGCATGTACAGCAAGTACGAGTTCTCCGAGGTCGCGCGGGTGCTGAGCGTCCTGCGCCGCTACACCGGCGTGAAGGTCCGGTCGGCCGCCGCGCCCGCCGACCTGGCCCGCTCGATCGAGAAGCTGCGCAAGCGCTGGTCGCCGCTGCGCGTGGAAGAGGAACCGGCCTGGGACGCCGACACGGCCACCTTCTACTCGGTCACCTGCAACGACACCCCGCGCACCGGCACGGTCAAGAACCTGGTCGCCCGTTCGGCCAAGGCGGGCCGCGCCTACCCGCTGGTCGGCTACGCGATGATCTCCGACCCGTGCCAGCACTGGAAGCGTCCGAAGGTGAAGGCGCTGCCCAAGGTGACGGGCAAGGGCGTGCCGCCGGTGCTGATGGTGCAGTCCACCCACGACCCGGCCACGCCGTACGAGGGCGCGCTGAACGCGCACCGGCGCTTCGCCGGGTCGCGGATGCTGACGGTCACGCGTGAGGGCGACCACGGCCTCTACGCCAGCGGCAACAACTGCGTGGACCGCGTCGTGGAGAACT
Source organism: Actinomadura hibisca NBRC 15177 (assembly GCF_001552635.1). Taxonomy (GTDB): domain Bacteria; phylum Actinomycetota; class Actinomycetes; order Streptosporangiales; family Streptosporangiaceae; genus Spirillospora; species Spirillospora hibisca. Next base: position 81,060 of record NZ_BCRO01000020.1, read on the forward strand.
ACATCGTCAACGGTGTGCTGCCCAAGAAGGACCTGTCCTGCAAGGGCACGGGAATGCCCGCGCCTGACGAGATGGGGCCGTTCGCCCAGTCGTCCGACAGGCTGCCGGGCAACGTGCTGGAGCGTGCTCAGGTGTTGAGCGAGCGTTACCGCCTGCGCGGCTGACGCTTTTGACGGCCCCCGCTTCGGCGGGGGCCGTTTCGCTTTTTCGCACTCAGGCGCGCAGTAGATCCACGATGCCGGTCGTGCCCTCCTTACCGCGGCCGTCCGCGACGAGGCGCTCCATCAGCCGGAAGTAGGGGTCGAGCAGCTCGCTGCTGACGCCCTGCTCCTCGGCGGTGCGGCGCAGAGTCGCGTTGCCCCGGACCATCATGGCCAGGTTCGACGCCACGTCCTTGGTGTAGTCACCGGATTCCAGGTGCGCGGCGATGCCGTGCGTGTGGCCGGTCATCGCGGTGAGCCAGGGCGCGAGCATGGCGGCGAGGGCGGCGGGCGCGACGTCCTCCTCGCGCAGGAGCGCGAAGGCGTGCTCGATGCCGGCGAACATGCCGGTCATGGCGCTGAGCAGCGCGACGTCGTGCAGAGCGGCGAAACCCGCGTCGGGGCCGAGGTAGGCGGGCGCGGCGGGGACGGTGAGGGCGGTCTCGTGCGCGTCCAGGACGGCGCGGTCGCCGCTGTAGAGGATGCGCGCGCCCGGGCCGCCGATCATCGGGGGCACGGCCAGGATCGCGCCGTCCAGGAAGCGGGCGCCGCGTCCGGCGGCCCAGGCGGCGCGGGCGCGGGCCTCGGCGGGCGTGCCCGTGGTCAGGTCGACCAGGTCCTTACCGGCCAGGTCGAGACCGTCGAGAGTGGCGCGGACCGAGGCGTCGTCCAGCAGGACGGTGACGATCAGGTCGGCCTCGGCGACGGCCTCGGCGGGGGTGGCGGCGGCCGTCGCGCCCTCGGCGGCGAGGGGCCGCGCGCGGGCGGCGGTGCGGTTCCAGACGGTCGGGGCGTGCCCGGCGGCGAGCCAGGCGCGGGCGATGGCGGCGCCCATGTCGCCGAGGCCGAGCAGTGCGACGCGGGAAGCGTTGGCGTTCATGGGAACAAGCTTGGTGGCACCCGGCGTCATGCAGTAGTACGCACTTCGAAGTGGGTGGTTACCTGATGGAAAGCACGCGGGCCCGGCGGCCGGGGGCTTACCACTGCGGCATCGACGCGGCGATGGACGTGATCGGCGGCAGGTGGAAGGTGCTGATCCTGTGGGCGCTGGACGAGCGCCCGCACCGCTTCGGCGAGCTGCGCCGCGCGTTGGACGGCGTCACCGAGAAGGTCCTGGCCGCGCACCTGCGCGAACTGGAGGCCGACGGCATCGTGCACCGCGCGGAGTACGCCATGGTGCCGCCGCGTGTGGAGTACTCGCTGACCCCGCGCGGCGCCGCGCTGAACGAGGCGCTGGCGCCGCTCGGGAAGTGGGGCCGCGAGCACCTGCTCGACGCGACCGCGGTCAGCCGTCCCTGAGGGTCTTGGCGGCGGGCCGTCCGGGACGTCGGGGAGACGCTGGAGCATGGCCAGGACGGCGATCGCGCGCAGCGTCGCGGCCGGGCCGATCACGGCCTAGGGCCTGTCTCAAAGACCTCAGCCGTCGCGCGAGTGACTAACTGTCCCGGCGGGGCGAAGCCGAAGGCGAGCCCCGCCGCGACAGATCGCGAAGCGATGTGGCACTCGCCAAGGCACGGTCAGGGGGCGAGCCGCCAGGCGAGCCCCCTGGGCCGGGACTTCAAGAAACACAGCCGCCAGGCGAGCCCCCTGGGCCGGGACTTTGAAACACTGCCTAAAGGCGCAGGTAAGGCGCGGTGCGGCTGCCGTTGCTGGCGGCGATGTCGGCGGGAGTGCCCTGGGCGACGATCCGGCCGCCCTCGTCGCCGCCGCCAGGGCCGAGGTCGATGACGTGATCTGCGTCCACGACCACGGCCATGTCGTGCTCGACGGCCACGACCGTGCTGCCGCCGTCCACCAGCGCGTGCAGGTGCCGCATCAGCAGGTCGGTGTCGGCGGGGTGCAGGCCGGTGGTCGGCTCGTCCAGCAGGTAGAGGGTGCGGTCGCGGCGGGCGCGCTGGAGTTCGGACGCCAGCTTGATGCGCTGGGCCTCGCCGCCCGACAGTTCGGTGGCGGGCTGGCCGAGGCGCAGGTAGCCGAGGCCCACTTCGCGCAGCGTCTTGAGGGAACGGGCCGCTGGCGGGACGTCGGCCAGGAAGTCGGCGGCCTCGTCCACGGTCATCGCCAGCACCTGCGCGATGTCGGCCCCGTGGTAGCGGATCTCCAGCGTCTCGGGGTTGTAGCGCGCGCCGTGGCAGGTCGGGCAGGGCGAGTAGGTGGACGGCAGGAACAGCAGCTCCACCGTCACGTAGCCGTCGCCCTGGCACGTCGGGCAGCGGCCCTCGGGCAGGTTGAAGGAGAAGCGGCTCGCGGTGTAGCCGCGGGTGCGGGCCTCGTCGGTGGCGGCGAACAGCTTGCGCACCGCGTCGAACAGACCCGTGTAGGTGGCGAGGTTGGAGCGCGGGGTGCGGCCGATGGGCTTCTGGTCCACGCGCACGACGCGGTCGCCGTCGGCCTCGGCGGTCTCCCCCACGACGTCGAGCAGGGTGGTCTTGCCCGAGCCGGACACGCCGGTGATGACGGTGAAGACGCCGAGGGGGACGTCGGCGTCCAGGCCGTTGAGGTTGTGGCGGGTGATGTCGCGGAGTTTGAGGTGGCCGGAGGGAGTGCGTGGGTCGCGGGGCGCGCGGCGGATCTCGTTGAAGAGGTAGGGGCGGGTGACCGACTCGTCTATGTCGCGCAGTTCTTCCACGGGGCCGCTGAGCAGGACGCGCCCGCCGTGGACTCCGGCGGCCGGGCCGACGTCCACGATCCAGTCGGCGCGGCGCACCACGTCCATGTTGTGCTCGACGAAGAAGACGCTGTTGCCGGACGCCTTGAGCCGCTCCAGCACCGAGATCAGCGCGACGGTGTCGGCGGGATGCAGCCCGGCCGACGGCTCGTCCAGCACGTACACCACGCCGAACAGGCCGGAGCGGAGCTGGGTCGCCAGCCGCAGCCGTTGCAGTTCGCCAGAGGACAGGGTGGGGCTCGGCCGGGCGATGCCCAGGTAGCCGAGACCCAGTTCGACCAGGACTTCGATGCGCGCGACCAGGTCCTGCGTGAGGACGGCGGCGGGGCCGTCGCCGGTGGTGTGGGGCCGCAGCACGTCGGCGAGTGTCGCCAGCGGCATCGCGGCCAGTTCGGCGATGGTGCGTCCGGCGAACGTGACCGCGAGCGCCTCGGGCTTGAGCCGCAGACCGTGGCATACCGGGCAGGTCGTGCTGACCAGGAAGCCCGCCGCCTTGCGGCGCTGCGGCTCGCTCTTGGAGTCGGCGTAGGTGTGCAGGACCAGGCGTTTGGCGCTGGAGTAGGTGCCCTTGTAGCTGTTCTGGTGGCGGTGCGGGTCGCGGATCGGATGCACGGTCACGACGGGCTGCTCGTCGGTGAACAGGATCCAGTCGCGGTCCGCCTGCGGCAGGTCGCACCAGGGCCGGTCGATGTCGTAGCCGAGGGTGCGCAGGATGTCGCGCAGGTTCTTGCCCATCCACGCGCCCGGCCAGGACGCGATCGCGCCGTCGCGGATGCTGAGCGACGGGTCGGGGACGAGGGTCTGCTCGGTGACGTCGTGCACGACGCCGAGGCCGTGGCAGTTGGGGCAGGCCCCGACGGCGGTGTTGGGCGAGAACGAGTCGGAGTCCAGGTGCTCGGCTCCGGGCGGGTAGTCGCCCGCGCGCGACATCAGCATGCGCAGCAGGTTCGACAGCGTGGTGACGGTGCCGACCGACGAGCGGGAGGACGGCACCGAGCGGCGCTGCTCCAGGGCGACGGCGGGCGGCAGGCCCGTGATGTCGTCCACGTCGGGGGCCCCGGCCTGGTTGAGCAGGCGGCGGGCGTAGGGCGCGACCGACTCCATGTAGCGGCGCTGGGCCTCGGCGTAGAGGGTGCCGAAGGCCAGGGACGACTTGCCCGAACCGGACACGCCCGTGAACGCCACCAGCGCGTCGCGCGGGACGGCCACGGTCACGTCGCGCAGGTTGTGCTCGCGGGCGCCGTGCACCCGCACGAACGGGTCGGCGGCTCCAGAGTCCATGATCTCCAGATTACCGACCCGTTCGCGCAGGTCAGGGCAGCAGGGCCTCGATCAGGTCGGCGGCGTGCCGGGTGCCGCCCTCCTCGCGCAGCTCGCGGCGGATCCCGGCCACGCGGGCGGCCACCTCCGCGTCGCCGGTGAGGGCCAGGAGGGTTTCGCGCAGCGCTTCGGGGGTCGCGTCGGCGGTGTCGAGCCGCCGGGCGACGCCAGCCTCGACGAGGCTGTCGGCGTTCATGAACTGGTCCACCGCCTGCGGCACGGCGATCATGGGGACGCCGCAGGACAGCCCCTCGTTCGCGCCGCCGCTGCCCGCGTGCGTCACGAACGCGTCGGCCTGCTCCAGGATCGCGAGTTGCGGCACCCAGTCGTGCACCTCGACGTTGACGGGGATCTCGCCCAGGTCCGCCACGGCGACCTGCTTGCCGATCTGCAGGACGACGTGCCAGCCGGGCAGGTCGCCGAACGCGGCCAGGCACGCGCGGTAGAAGTCGGGCTGGTCGGTGTAGGTCGAGCCCAGCGAGATCAGCAGGACCTTCTCCGCGGTGGCGGGACGCTGCCATTCGCCCTGGTCGTCGCGCGGGGCCAGCGCGGGGCCGACGAAGGTGAAGCGGGCCGGGTCCACGCGGTCGGCGTTGGGCTGCATGACGCGCGGGATCAGCGCCAGGCCGCGTTCGGGCTTGCCGACGAACGCGAGCGAGTCGGTGACGGACGCGCCGTTCTCCTCCAGCCATGCGGAGAAGCGCCGGTAGTGCTCGGCCCCGGCGGGGTCCTGGCGGAGCGCGTCCAGGGCCTCGGCCATGTCCTCCTCGTATCCCTCCCAGGCGACGGCGGAGGGAGAGAGCTGCATCGACGGGATGCCGTAGCCCTCGGCGAGGACGCGGCCCGCGTACCCGGTGATGTCGTAGAGCAGCAGGTCGGGGCGGTCGTCGTCGTAGGCGGCGCGGAGCTGCGGGAGCATCGAGATCGAGTCGTCCAGGAACAGGTCGAGCTGCCCGACGGTGTCGTCCGGGGCGATGTTCGCCGCCCGATCCGACAGCAGGGTGGACTTGTAGGAGACGAACTCGGCCCCGGTCGCCGTCACCTTCTCCTCGTAGGAGGGGTCGTTGGCATAGGTGACCCGGTGGCCACGCGCGACCAGCTCGCGGATGACCTCCAGGCTCGGGTTGACGTGCCCGGGGAAGGGGGTGCTCACCATCGCGACATGGGCCATGCGGATCTCCGTTTCTCTCAACGAGACGAGACGAGACGTATCGTTGCCCATCACTATGCCGCCGTTCCACGCCCATGTCAAGACGAGACGTTCCGACTCGTCATCGGGTAGGTTCGCGCCATGACACCGCCCAAGGCCCCAGACCCGACCCGCCGCAGCGAGCGTTCGCGCCAGGCCATCCTCACCGCCACCCGGGAACTGCTCTTCGAGGTCGGCTACGCCCGGCTGACGATCGAGGCCATCGCCGCCCGCGCCGGCGTGGGCAAGCAGACCATCTACCGCTGGTGGTCCTCCAAGGGCGCGGTCATGTTCGACTCGCTGCTGGACATGTCCCGCGCCGAGGGCGCGGAGCTGCCCGACACCGGGGACGTCGAGGCCGACCTGCGCACCGTGCTGCGCGCCATCGTGGACGAGTTCAACGACCCGGTGCTCGACGGCGTCACGCGCGCCCTGAACACCGAGATCCAGAACGATCCCCAGCTCTCGGCCGACATGCGCGACCGCCTGCTCGGCCCCCAGCTCGAAGCCACCAAGGACCGCCTGCGCGCGGCGCAGGCGGTGGGCCAGCTCGCCCCCGACCTGGACCTGTCGGTGGCGGTGGAGCTGCTGTTCGGCCCGCCGTTCCACCGCTGGTTGCTGCGCACCGCCCCGCTGACCCACGAGTACGCGGACACGATCGTCACGATGGCGGTCCGCGCCATGCGCGCCGCCCCTAGGTGAGCGTCCTCGCGGCCTTCGCGTGGGCCTGCGCGGCGATCCGCTGGAGGAAGTGCGCCATGTCGCCCGCCGGGGCCGGTTCCTGGTTGGGGATGCGGATCTCGATCAGGTGGGCTCCGAAGCGGACGACCTGCACCCAGTGCCAGACGTACCCCTTGGCGTCGATGATCCGGTAGGCCCACGTCCGGTCGCCGACCGGTGCCACGGGGAGCGGCTCGACGCGCCCCGGGGCTCCGTCGCGCATGGACAACCGCGCGCAGGCCGGGGGCAGGCGGTCATCGGCCAGCCCGTCCACGACCTGCGGCGGCCCGGTGATGATCGCCTCGCTGAAGGTCAGCCCCGCCGAGGACGATCCCTCCCTGCGCAGGTCCGGGTGCAGCCTGGTCACACCTAACTGCACGGGGGGCGTGGTGGAGACGTCGTACAGGGTCATCCACATTCCGGAGGTCCATTTGGTGCAGGCCGGTTCCCCGTGGAAAGGGCTGCTCATCTGACGCAGTCCGAGGAACCGCGACCTGGTGTCGCGGACGGGCATCCGCACGCCCGCGCCCGGCACCTCGGGAACCGAGACGGCCGCCGTCGGGGACGGCCGGAAGCGGTCGAGCAGCGCGGCCGCCAGACGGGGATCGGCCTGCCCGCTTCCGGGATTCGGGACCGCGGCGTCCTCCCACGGCGTGGAGACCTCCAACCGCGCTTCCGGTGACGGAGAGGCGGACGAAGGCTTCGCCTCCGTGGCGGCCTGCTGCGATCCGCAACCGGCCGACGCCACGAGCAAGACCGCGCCCACCGCCGTACGCCGCATCGTGCCGCCTCCCCGTCGCCGGAACGAACCCGCATGATCCCTCACACTGCCCGGCATGGCCAGCGGTGGCGGGGCTCCCGGGTCACTGCGGCCCCTCAAGTCCCTCAATTTTCTCAATCAGTTACAAATTGGTGGAGTCTTCACTAACGGTTCGCCGGGGCGGGTGCCGGGCGTTCTACGCTCGCGCGCATGCGCCGAACAGCAGCAGCACTCACGACCGTCCTGGCGGCCGGCCTCGTCACCGCGGCCGGCACCGGGATGGCCCTCGCGGAGCCGGCCGCCTGCGCCGTCCCCGCCAGCCACCAGATCGCCCAGGTCCAGGGCGCTGGGAACGCGTCGCCGATCGCCGGGCAGACCGTCCGCGTCGAGGGCGTGGTCACCGGGGACTACCAGCGGGCCGACCAGCTCAAGGGCTTCTTCGTCCAGGACCCCACGCCCGACGACGACCCGAAGACCTCCGACGGCCTCTTCGTCTACTCCACGACGGAGGTCTCGCCCGGCGACCGCGTGCTCGTGTCGGGCAAGGTCGTCGAGTACAGCGGGCTCACCGAGCTGTCGCCCGTCACGGCCGTGGACGTCTGCGGGCGCGGCAAGGTCGCCGCCGACAACGTCCGGCTGCCGCTGGAGGACGGCGTCACGCGCGAGTCGCTGGAGGGCGTGCTCGTGCGGTTCGGGCAGCAGCTCACCGCCACCGAGACCTACCAGCTCGGCCGGTACGGGGAGCTCACCGTCGCGGCGGGCGGGCGGCTGTTCCAGCCCACCGAGGGGCGCGGCGACACCGCCGCGGGCAACGCCGAGCGCGCGCTGCTGATCGACGACGCCTCCACCGTGCAGAACCCCAAGACCGTCCCCTACACCGACCCGCGCGTGATCCGGATCGGCAGCACCACCGCCGGGCTGGAGGGCGTGCTCAGCGAGGGGTTCGGCAGCTACCGGCTCCAGCCGACGCGCACGCCGCACTTCGCCAACGCCAACCCCCGGCCCAAGAAGCCGCAGCCGGTCGGCGGTGACGTCCGCGTCGCCAGCTTCAACACCCTCAACTGGTTCACCACGCTCAACAAGCGCGGCGCCAACACCGCCGCCGAGCAGGAGCGCCAGCTCACCAAGCTCGTCGCCGCGCTCAAGGGTCTGGACGCCGACGTCGCCGGGCTCATGGAGGTCGAGAACAACGGCGACACCGCCCTCAAGGCGCTGGTGGACCGGCTGAACGCCGCCGTGGGCGAGGGCACCTACACCTGGGTGAAGCACCCCAAGCCCGGCACCGACGAGATCCACGTCGCCGTCATCTACAAGGCCGCCAAGGTGAAGCCGGTGGGCGCGGCGCGCTCCTCGGACGCGCCGGTGTTCGAGCGCCCGCCGCTGGTGCAGACCTTCGAGCCGGTCGCGGGCGGCACGCCGTTCACGATGGTCGTCAACCACTTCAAGTCCAAGGGTTGCGGCGGCGCCACCGGCCCCGACGCCGACCAGGGCGACGGGCAGAGCTGCTACAACGCCCGCCGCGTCAGCCAGGCCAAGGCGATCGCCGAGCTGACCGCCGGCGTGCCGAACCCGGTGGTGCTCGGCGACCTCAACGCCTACACCGCCGAGGACCCGATCAAGACGCTGACCGGCGCGGGCCTCGTCGGCCAGACCGAGCGCTTCGTGCGCGACGAGCAGCGCTACAGCTACGTCTTCGACGGCCAGTCCGGCGAGCTGGACCACGTGCTGACCGGCGCCGACCTGTCCAAGCGCGTCACCGGCGCCACGATCTGGCACATCAACGCCGACGAGCCGACCATCCTCGACTACAACCAGGAATATAACCCGCCGTCGCTGTACCAGCCGGACGCGTTCCGCAGCAGCGACCACGACCCCGTCCTGATCGGCCTCGACCTGCGCTGATCCACTACCGGCCGGTCGCGGTGGGCCCTCGGGCCCGCCGCGGCCGGTTTTTCGTTGTGGATCGAACTCGTGGTCCGATGCGGTGCGTCGTACTGGGGGACGCCGGGCATGGCCGTCGGACGTTGGACCCCTCCAACGGCGGCCACGGGAGAAGCGGCTTGGCGGAACGGGGATGCGCACCATGACTCCGACGCCCCTGCGCGGCGACGATCCCACCCTCCTCGGCGGCTACCGGCTCAGCGGCAGGCTCGGCGCGGGCGGGCAGGGCACCGTCTACCTGGGGAGCAAGGACGGCGTCCAGGCCGCCGTCAAGCTGCTGACCGGCGGGCACGAGGTGGCCCGCGCCCGGTTCGTGCGCGAGGCCGAGGCCGCCAAGCTCGTGGCCTCCTTCTGCACCGCCCAGGTCCTGGAGGTCGGGACGCAGGACGGGCGGCCGTTCATCGCCAGCGAGTACGTCCCCGGGCCGTCGCTGCACCGCAAGGTCTCCGACGACGGGCCGCTCACCGGCGGCGCGCTCCAGCAGACCGCCGTCGGCATCGCGACCGCCCTCGCCGCCATCCACCAGGCGGGCGTCGTGCACCGCGACCTCAAGCCCGGCAACGTGCTGCTCGGCCCGGCCGGGCCGCGGGTGATCGACTTCGGCATCGCGCGGGCCCTGGACGCGGCCACGCTCACCGCCCACATGGTCGGCACGCCGGTCTACATGTCGCCCGAGCAACTGCGCGCCGAACCCGCCGCGCCCGCCATGGACGTGTTCGCCTGGGGCGCCACCATCGGGTACGCCGCCAACGGGCGGCCCCCGTTCGGCGGCGGCACCCTGCCGGTCGTCGTCAACCGCGTCCTGAACACCGAGCCCGACCTCGGTCGCCTGGACGGCCTGCTGCGCGAGGTGGTGGCCCAGTGCCTGGCCAAGGACCCGCGCGAACGCCCCGAGGCCCACGAGATCCTGCTGCGGCTGCTGGGCTGCCCGCTCCCCGCCGCCGTCCCGGCGCCCGCGCTCACCGCGCAGATCCTGGAGGCCGGGCAGGACACCGCGGTCCACGCCCCGCAGACGCGCTCGTCCTCGGCCTCGGGCGGCTGGCCCGTCGAGACCACCGGCGGGTTCGCGCCCCAGACGACGCAGCCTTCGATCCCGCCTCAGCGGCGCGAGCCCCCGGCGAAGCCCTTCGTCCCGCCGCAACGGCGCGAGCCTCCAGCGCAGCCCTTCATCCCGACGCGACGGCCCGAGCCCCCGCCCGCCCGGAACCGGTCCCGGCGCGGTGTCGTCTGGTCCGCGCTGGTCGCCGCCGTCCTGATCGCGGTGCTGGCCGCCACGGTCCTGCTGGTCTGGCTCAACAAGGACGGCGGCTACGAAACGCCCACGCAGCAACCCACCCAGCAGACCTCCCACCAGCAGGAACCCTCCTACGGCTACTGAGGTGTGAAACTCGGCTCACCAGGGAAGAGGACACCGCCCGCGCCGGTTGGCACGTTCATGAGCGTTCCCTTCTCCGTCCTCGATCTCGCGCCCGTGACCAGCGGATCCACCTCCGCGCAGGCCCTGCGCAACACCCTCGACCTGGCCCGGCGCACCGAGGCCCTCGGGTACCACCGGTACTGGCTGGCCGAGCACCACACGATGCCGGGCATCGCCAGCTCGGCCACGTCCGTGCTGATCGGGCAGGTCGCCGCCGCCACCGAGCGGATGCGGATCGGGTCGGGCGGGATCATGCTGCCCAACCACGCGCCGATGGTCGTGGCCGAGCAGTTCGGGACGCTGGAGGCCCTGTACCCGGGGCGCATCGACCTCGGTCTCGGCCGCGCGCCCGGCACCGACCAGGCCACCGCGCGGGCCCTGCGCCGCTCCCCCGACGCGCTGTCGGTGGACGACTTCCCCGAGCAGGTCCACGAGCTGAGCGGCTACTTCGACGAGCGCGGCACCGTCACCCCGGCGGCGGGCAACCGGCCGCCGATCTGGCTGCTGGGCTCCAGCGGCTACAGCGCCCGCCTGGCGGGGCTGCTGGGGTTGCCGTTCGCGTTCGCGCACCACTTCAGCGCCGAGAACACGCTGCCCGCGCTGGAGCTGTACCGCGAGTCGTTCCGGCCGTCCGAAACGCTGGCGAAGCCGTACGCGATGATCGCGGTGTCGGTGACCGCCGCCGAGGACGACGACACCGCCCGCGTGCTGGCCCAGCCGCAGGCCCTGTCGTTCCTGAAGTTGCGGCTGGGCCGCCCGGGGCCGCTGCCCTCCCCCGAGGAGGCCGCCGCCTACCCCTACACGCCGCTGGACCGCGACATGATCGAGGCGCGGCTCGCCGCGCAGGTCGTCGGCGGCCCCGAGGGCGTGCGCCAGCAGATGGACCTGCTGCTCAAGCGCACCGAGGCCGACGAGGTGATGGTCACCACCATGGTTTACGACCACGCCGACCGGCTGCGCTCCTACGAGCTGCTCGCGGGCCTCTACGGCTTCGCCCCGGCCGCCGGATAGCGTGAGCGGTGTCGGCGACTGAGAGGAGAGGGCGCCCCCGGGCCCGGAATGAAGATCGCCGGGCGGGCGCTGACCAGGACATGAACGTGACTCCATTCTGGCTGGCCGGCCGGGCCGCGACCGGCGACGACGAGCTGACCGTGACCCACCCCTACGACGGCCGGGTCGTGGGCACCGTCGCGGTGCCGACCACCGGGCAGGTCGAGCAGGCCCTCGCGGCGGCCGACGCGGTGCGCGCTCGGGCGGCGGCGCTGCCGGTGCACGTGCGGGCCGAGGCGCTGGCGCACGTGTCGCGGCGGCTGGAGGAGCGCGCCGAGGAGATCGCCGAGCTGATCACCGGCGAGAACGGCAAGCCGCTGATGTGGGCGCGCGTGGAGGTCAAGCGCGCGATCTCCACCTTCCGGTTCGCCGCCGAGGAGACCCGCCGCTGGAACCCCACCACCCAGCGGCTGGACACCGAGGAGGGCGGCGTCGGCCGCCTCGCCTACATTTCGCGCGTCCCCAAGGGGCCGGTGCTCGGCATCTCGCCGTTCAACTTCCCGCTCAACCTGACCGCGCACAAGGTCGCCCCGGCGATCGCGGTCGGCGCGCCGATCGTGGTCAAGCCCGCGCCCGCCACCCCGCTGGCGGCGCTGGTGCTGGGCGAGATCCTCGCCGAGACCGACCTGCCCGAGGGCATGGTCTCGGTGTTGCCGGTGCCCAACGACCGGGCGTCGGCGCTGGTGGAGGACCCGCGGTTGCCGATCGTGTCGTTCACCGGGTCGGTGCCGGTCGGCTGGTCGATCAACGACCAGGTGCCGCGCAAGCACGTCACGCTGGAGCTGGGCGGCAACGGCGCGGCGGTCGTGCTGGCCGACTCCGACCTGGACTGGGCGGCCCAGCGCATCGGGCTGTTCTCCAACTACCAGGCGGGGCAGAGCTGCATCGCCGTGCAGCGCGTCTACGTCGAGCGCTCGGTGTACGACGCGTTCGTGCCCAAGCTGGTGGAGACGGTGAACGGCCTGGTCACCGGCGACCCGTGGGACGACAAGACGCAGGTCGGCCCGCTGGTGTCCACCGAGGCGGCCGAGCGCGTGCAGGCGTGGGTGGACGAGGCCGTCGCCGCGGGCGCGACCGTGCTGGCGGGCGGCACCCGCGACGGCGCGGCCTACGCGCCGACGGTGCTGGCCGACGTGCCCGCCGACGCCAAGGTGGCGCGCGAGGAGGTGTTCGGCCCGGTGCTGCTGGTGCAGCCGGTGGACGGCGTGGACGAGGCGTTCGCGCTGGTCAACGACTCCAAGTTCGGGCTCCAGGCGGGCGTTTTCACCCGCGATCTGGACGTGGCGTTCCGCGCGCACCGCGAGCTGGAGGTGGGCGGCGTCATCATCGGCGACGTGCCGTCCTACCGCGCCGACCAGATGCCCTACGGCGGTGTGAAGGACTCGGGCGTCGGCCGCGAGGGGCTGCGTTCGGCGATGGCCGACTACACCGAAGAGAAGATCATGGTGCTGACCGGGCTGCCGCTGTAGTCCGAAGTCGTCCGGGCCTCGCGCGCACGCGCGAGGCCCGTTCGCATTTCCGCAGCAACCCCGTTCGGGACCTGTGCGTCCTAGGGACATGCGGGTTCTGCTGTGCGCGCTGCTCGTCGCGGCCGTCGCCGGGTGCGGTGGCGAGCGCTTGTGCACTCTGATGGGTGGTGAATCCGGCGTGGGCTTCACCGTCGAACGGGCCGTCCTGGAGAAGGCGACGCGCGTCCGCGCGTGCGTGGCCGCCGTCTGTCGCGATGCCGAGGTCACGGCGGCCGACGCCGAGCCCGTCCGGTTCTTCGTGAAGTACGAGGCGGCGGCTTCCCAGCAGAAGGTGCCGGTCTCGGTGCGCGTCACCGGTCGTGCGGGTCCGCTTTTCGAGCGCTCGGCGGTGGCGACGCTGGAGGACTTCCGTCCGAACGGCAAGGACTGCCCGCCCCTGGTGCACCTCGCCGAGGTCGTGATCTCGCCCTCCGGGCTCCGCCAGGTCCCGTAGGCCCGAGAGCGGCGGCCGGCGGCCGCTGGGCGGCCGCCCGCCGGCCTCGGTCACTCGGCCGGCTGCCGCTCCTCCTCGTCGCGGGCGTGGGCCAGGGTCAGGACCGTGCGGGCCGCGTCGGTCCAGCGGTCGATCGCGGCCCGCGACAGGGTGCCGCCGGACGGCGGCAGCCACGCCACCAGGCCCGCGACCGCCGGGTCCAGCTCCTTGTTCGCCATCACCGCCCCCTGCGGCATCCCGCTCAGCGGGTGCGTCATCCCGACCGGATCGCCCGGGTGCGCGTAGCGTCCCGTCACCCGGCCCTGGCCGGGTGACATCTCGTGTGCCGTGTTGTTCGACATGTGCGGCACCGTAGCCGCGCGCCGCGCGGCGGCGGCACACGATCTCCGCCGCTTTTGCCGATGCGCGAGGCAAGCATCACCGGCCGCCGACCGCGTCCTTGCCGTCGCGCCCGGCGGCCTACCGGGGCCATACCCGGCGCGCGTCAACTCGGGGTGGCCTCCTCCGGCCGCCCCTTGGTGCGCTCGGTCAGCTCGCCCTCGGTCCCGAACAGGCGCACCTTCCACTCCTCGATCAGCGCGGTGGTGTCGTGGTCGTCGGGGTGGAAGTCGCGCCGGTTGTAGTCGCGGATGTGCCGCGCCACCTCCGGGGTGAGCCACGGCGAGTGCCGCAGCCCGCGCAGGCTCGCGGCCAGGCGGCGCGGCTGCCGGTAGACGACGGGGTCGCGCAGCAGCGAGTAGACCGTCGCCAGGATCGTGATGCCCAGGAAGCTGACGGTCGTGACGCGCATCGTCCACACGCGGCGGAACTGGTTGCCGACGGCGGTCTGGTAGACGTCGAACGCGACCGACTTGTGCTCGTTCTCCTCCAGCGCGTGCCATTCGAGCATCGAGCGGACCTCGTCGACGTCGAACATCTCGCGCGCCCGCGCGTCGGTCAGCAGCACCTCGGCGAGGGTCGCGGTGTAGTGCTCCAGCGCGGCGGTCACCGCGAGGCGGCTGCTGCGCGGCGTCGTGCGGTCGCCGAAGCGCAGCAGCGCCCCGATCGCCCGGTCGATCTGGCGGGTCGGGTAGCCGAGGGCGCCGAGCCGGTCGTTGAAGTTGCGGTGCTCGCGGCTGTGCGTCACCTCCTGCCCGATGAACCCGGCGACCTGCGCCTTCAGTTCGGGGTCGGTGACGCGGTCGCGGTAGTTGCGCACCGAGCGGATGAAGAAGTCCTCGCCTTCGGGGAAGAAGCTGGACAGCACGGTGACGACGTGGCTCATCACCAGGTCGCCGCCGACGTAGTGGCGGGGCAGCCGCTCGGGCGGGTACTCGAACGCGATGCGGCGCGTGCGCACGGTGCGCGGGGTGATCGTGACGCGGCGCCGGGCCGCTGCTGGGCTCATGGGACTCTCCTGTGAGGTCCGTGCCGGGGAGGGAACGTCCCGGGGTCGTCGTGGTGACCTGGGACACATCTCGACGGTAGGAATCCGCCCGTGTCCGGGCAAGACCGGCGGCGCGTTGCGTGCGTCACAATTGGATGAACCGTCCAGTAACTTGCACCGCCGCCTCGATCCGGATTCCGCCGGGCCCCGGAACGTGATCACGGCCGGGTCCGCCATGATGGGTGCGTGATCGATGATGTTGCGCGGGACCGGGTGCCCGCCCTGATGGCGGAGGCCGGGGAACTGGCGCTGCGCTGGTTCCGGCAGGACCCGGCGGCGCTGGGCGAGCTGGACAAGGGCCGTCCCGGGGCCTACGACCCGGTGACCGAGGCCGACAAGGCGGTGGAGGGCTTCCTGCGGGAGGAGCTGAGCCGCCTGTTCCCCGGCGACCGGGTGATCGGCGAGGAGGCCGGGACGTCGGGCAGCGGCGCGAGCGGCCGCACCTGGCTGATCGACCCGATCGACGGGACCAAGGCGTTCGTCAGCGGCGTCCCGATGTGGGGCGTGTTGCTCGGTCTGTCGGTCGGTGACGATCCGGTGGCGGGGTGGCTGCGCCAGCCTTACCTGGGCGAGACCTTCGGCGCGATCGATGGCGAGGGATGGTTCGACGGGCCGCACGGCCGCGCGCCGCTGCGCGTCCGGCCCACCACCGAGCTGGGCGAGGCGGTCATGTACACCACGCACCCCAGCATGTTCGAGACCGACGAGGAGCGGGCCGCGTTCGGGCGGATCTCCACGGCGGTGCGGCTCCAGCGCTTCGGCGGCGACTGCTACTCCTACGGCCTGCTCGCGCTCGGGCAGCTCGACCTGGTGGTGGAGAACGGGCTCCAGCCCTACGACGTCGGCGCGCTGATCCCGATCGTCCGCGCGGCGGGGGGCGTGATCACCGATCGGGCCGGACGGACGCCGGTGGACGGCGGCTTCGTCGTCGCGGCCGCCACGCCCGAGCTGCACGCGGCGGCGCTCGCGGCCCTCGACGGCTGAGTCACGCGTCCTCCGCTGCGGGCCGGGCGGGGAGATGGTGCAGCTTGTCCGGGTTGCGGACGTTGAACAGGGCGTGGATGCGGCCGTCGCGCACGTCGGCGGTGACGACCTGCGTCACGCCGTCCACCGTCACCTGGACCGCGAGCTCGCCGTTGACCTCGATCGCCTCCATCTCGCCCAGGCCGTACTGGGCGACCAGGCCGAGGACGAACGCGATGACGCGCTCGCGGCCGAGGATCGGGCGCAGCGCGGCGCGGACCTTGCCGCCGCCGTCGTTCCAGGCGGTGACGTCGGCGCTGAGCAGGTCGGTGAGGGCGGCCAGGTCGCCGCCCGCCGCCGCGTCCAGGAAGCGGGCGAGCAGCGCGGCGTGCTCCTCGCGCGTCGGCTGCGTCCGGTCGCGGCGTTCGGCCAGGTGGCGGGCGGCGCGCCGGTAGGTCTGGCGGCAGGTGGCGGCCGAGGCGCCCACCACGTCGGCGATCTGCTCGTAGGGCATCTCGAACGCCTCGCGCAGCACGAGCACGGCGCGTTCGGGCGGGGTGAGGCGCTCCATCATGTGCAGGGTGGCGTAGGAGAGGGTGTCGCGCTGCTCGGCGGTGTCCACGGGGCCGAGCCCGTCGGTGGCGACGGGCTCGGGCAGCCACGGCCCGGTGTAGGACTCGCGGGTGACGCGGGCCGAGCGGAGCTGGTCCAACGCGAGGCGCGACACGATCGTCGCCAGGAAGGGCCGCGCCGCGCGGACCCGCGTCCGGTCGGTGCCGCTCCAGCGCAGGTACGCCTCCTGCACCACGTCCTCGGCGTCCCACATGCTGCCCAGCATCCGGTAGGCCAGGCCGAGCAGCAGCGGCCGGTGCTCCTCGAACTCCTCGTTCACCGTTCCCCCAGTTCGGCGGCGAAGCCGTCGCGCCACGAGGTGTGGCGTGGCCGCCAATTCAACTCCAGCCGGGCGCGGGCGTTGTCGGCGCCCCGCAGCCTGGTCATGAACGCCACGCCCCACGGGCCCGCGATGAGCCGGGCCAGCGCGGTGGGGACGCGCTGCGGTTTGGGCGCGCCCAGGATCGCGGCGAGGGTGGGGAGCCAGTCGGCGACGGGCACGGGGTCGTCGTCCACGATGTTGAGCGCGCCGCCGACCGGCCGCGACAGCGCCGACACGACGGCGGTGGCGGCGTCGTGGGTGTGGGTGAAGGAGAAGACCGCGCTCCCCTTGCCGACGAGCGGCATCTTGCGGGCCCGGACCTGCCGGACGATGGAGCCGTCGGCCGCGAACACGGTGCCCGGCCCGTAGAGGTGCCCGAAGCGCAACACCAGGCCGTCCGCCTCGCCGGTCAGCTTCTCCAGGGTCTCCAGCGCGGCCAGGGTGGTCGCCGACGGTTTGGGCGGGTTGGTCCAGAACGGGGCGTCCTCGTTGGCGAGGCCCGGCGCGGGGTCGTAGGCGAAGGCGACGCCCTGGGAGATGATCCGGGTCGCGCCCGCCTCGTGGGCGGCGTCCAGCAGGTTGCGGGTGCCCTCGGTGCGCAGCCGGTTGGTGAGCGCGAAGTCGCGTTCCATGTGGCGCGGGCTGATCTCGGCGGGGATGGCGGTCAGCAGGTGGACCACCGCGTCGGGGGCGGCGTCCTTGACGGCCCTGGTGAGCGCGGCCCGGTCCAGGGCGTCGGCCTTGACCTGGCCGGTGCGGGACAGGCCGATCACCTCGTGCCCGGTGGCGGTGAGCAGCGGGACCAACTGGCGGCCGATGACCCCGGTGGCTCCGGCGACGAGAACGCGCATGACGATCACTCCTCGGATTCGGTTTCCGGGGACAGGACGGGCGGGCGTCCCCGAATGTGACCACCGGCGGAGTGGCCTGCGTCACATGCGTCGGCCCAGGTTCCGGTAGCGGTCGCGGCGGGCCGCGCGGCGGTCGGCGGGATCGGTCGTGGCCAGGGCGCGCAGCGCGTGCTCGACGGCGCGGGCGGCGCGGTCGCAGAACGCTTCCGGCTCGTCGGCGGCGTCCGGGCGCTCGTCCACCAGGGCGTCCACGATGCCGTCGCGCAGCAGGTCGGCGGCGCGCACGCCCTGCGCCTCGGCCATCTCGGGCGCGCGGTCGGCGGTGCGGTGCACGATCACCGACGCGCCCTCGGGCGGCAGCGGCGACAACCAGGCGTGCCGGGCGGCCAGCACGCGGTCGGCGGGCAGCAGCGCGAGCGCGGCCCCGCCGGTCCCCTCCCCCAGCAGCAGGCAGAGGGTGGGCGCGGGCAGGGTGATCAGGTCGGCGAGGCAGCGCGCGATCTCCCCGGCGAGCCCGCCCTCCTCGGCCTCGGCCGACAACACCGCGCCGGGGGTGTCCACGACCGTGACCAGCGGCAGGTCCAGCTCGGCGGCCAGGCCCATGCCGCGCCGCGCGACCCGCAGCCCGGCCGGGCCGAGCGGGTGGCCCGACCGCTGGCTGCGGCGGTCCTGGCCGACCAGCACGCACGGGGACGCGCCGAAGCGGGCCAGCGCCAGCAGCAGGCCGGGCTCGGCCTCGCCCTGGCCGGTGCCCGACAGCGGGGTGACGTGGTCGGCGCCGTGCCGCAGCAGCTCGCGGACGCCGGGCCGGTCGGGGCGGCGGGAACGTTCGATCGACTCCCACGCCGGTTCGTCGGAAGGGACGGCGGTCTCCGGCGGTGGGGGCGGAGCGGCGGGTTCGTCCGCGCACAGCACCTCCAGCGCGTCGGCCGCCACGTCGGCCAGGTGGTCGATCTCCACGACCGCGTCCACCAGGCCCTTGGCCGCCAGGTTCTCGGCGACCTGCACGCCTTCGGGGAACGGCTCCCCGTACAGGCCCTCGTAGACGCGCGGCCCCAGGAACCCGATCAGCGCGCCCGGCTCGGCGGCGGTCAGGTGGCCCAGCGACCCCCACGACGCGAACACCCCGCCGGTGGTGGGATGCCGCAGGTAGACGAGGTAGGGCAGCCCGGCGGCGCGGTGCTCGGTGACGGCGGCGGTGATCCGCGCCATCTGCGCGAACGCGGCGGTGCCCTCCTGCATCCGGGTGCCGCCGGAGGACGGCGCGGCCAGCAGCGGCAGGCCCTCGGCGGTGGCGCGCTCGACGGCCGCGACGATGCGCTCGGCCGTCGCCAGGCCGATCGAGCCCGCCAGGAACCGGAACTCCGAGGCGATGCAGGCGACGCGGCGGCCGCGCAGCAGGCCGGTGCCGGTGACGACGGCCTCGTCGCAACCGCTGCGCTCGCGGGCGGCGGCCAGCTCGTCGGCGTAGCGGGAACCCGGCTCGGCGACCGGGAGCGGGGCGGTGTCCCAGGACGTCCAGGACCCGTCGTCCAGCACGCGCCGCAACAGGTCGCGCGCTCCGACACGCTCGGTCATCGGCGGCCTCCTCAGGGTGGGTCGGCCCATCCTTTCAACAGCGTGCGCGGCGGCCCGGCGGAGGGTCGCCGCCGGGCCGCCGCGTCGCGGATCAACGTTCGGCGCGCCCCCACATCTGGAGGTAGGCCTCCGCGCCGCGCGCCATGTCGTCGGTGATCTCGCCGCCGGAGACGTTGCGCATGTCGGCGATCCAGTCCGGGACCAGGCCGTAGTTGGCGACGCCGTCGGTGTTGAGGTCCCAGGTGCGGTCGCCGGTGGTCTGCCGGTCCAGCGTGACGCCGGGGTCGACGGGCGAGGTGTAGGGGTATTCGAGCGGCTTGTCGGACGCGTTCTTGCGCGGGCCGGGCAGCGGGCCCATGCCGTTGGCGTCCAGGCCGTACCCGTAGCCGAACACGTACCGGTCGTCGCGCAGCTCCTTGGCCCTGCGCCACTCCGAGGTGAACGCGTCGGCCGGGGAGCCGTAGGAGGTGACCATCCCGCCGAGCCGGTAGATGCGCCGCGCGTAGTGCTCGTCGGACCAGCTGTGCGAGGAGATGACGCCGGAGTAGCCGTCCTTCTCCAGCAGGTCCAGCGCCTGCCCGGCCGCCTTGGCGCTCATGTGGTCCAGCTCGACGATCATCTTGCGCTTCGTCATGCCCCTGAGCGCGTGCTCGCCGAGGGCGGTCAGGCCGTTGACGTTGCAGTGCGGGCCCTTGGGGTAGATCGGCAACGTCACGCCGAGGCCGCGCAGGTCGCGCAGCGGGCCCGCGAGCAGGTCGCCGAGGCCGCCGGACGGCGTGATCGGGTTGTCGTGCTCGGGCGCGGTGCAGGTGTCGGCCTGCCAGAAGCGGCCCGAGCCCACGAAGTTGCCGAGGTTCATGATGACGCCGGTGGTGTCGGGGTCGAAGCGCACGCCGCACAGGGCGTTGTCGAACTTGTGGCACAGGAACATCGAGCGGACGCCGATGCGGTGCAGCTCGTCCAGGCCCCTGTCGATGTCGGCCTCGGTGCACTGCGCCTTGCCGACGATCTGGCGGCAGCCGAACGGCTCGGAGGTCTCGACGCCCAGCACCACCGCGAGCTTGCCCGCCTTGATCACCGACCGGGCCTGCTCGGGGCTCTCCACGATCCGGAACCAGCCCTTGCCGGGGCCGCCGTACTCCTTGTCCACGTGGTCTTGAAGCTCGCGGGTGCGCTGGGCCTGGAGGCGCCGGGAGTCCATCTCGTCGCAGGAGTTCTTCTTCAGCGGGTAGATCTCGCACAACGTGCGGTTGGCGACGAGCTGGTTGACCAGGACGCGCTGCCCGCCCCGCCAGGACCGTTCGACCCACTTGTAGTAGGTCTGCTGGTGGGTGAGCGAGTCATGGGCGGGCCAGTCCTTGAAGGTCGGGTAGCCGCGGG
>NZ_BCRO01000021.1 GCF_001552635.1 Actinomadura hibisca NBRC 15177
CGCCCCGCCAGGACCGTTCGACCCACTTGTAGTAGGTCTGCTGGTGGGTGAGCGAGTCATGGGCGGGCCAGTCCTTGAAGGTCGGGTAGCCGCGGGTGTCGTGGGTGCCGAACGGGGTGCCGTGGCGGGTGAAGTTCTCGTACCAGGCGCCGATGCCGTGCGGCTCGTGGTCGGGGCAGTCGCGCAGCGCGGCCTGGACGCCGTGCGGGTCGAACGGCTTGCCGCACATGAGCTTGCCGCCGAACGCCTCGTAGGACATCAGGTGGCTGTGGGCGTCGACGTAGCCGCGCACCTCGCCGTTGGGGGCGGTTCCGGCGAAGGGCGTGCCGGTCGCGCCGGTGGACGGTTCGGGGGCGCGGGCGGGCGGGGCGGCGGCGCGGGCGGTGACGGCGGGGGCCGGGGCGAGCAGCGCCGCGATCAGGGCGCCGAGGACGAGCACCGCCGTCAGGAGACGGGGCGACGGGCGTACACCGGACATGCGCACCTCTGCGGGGGGACGGGCGTATTCGACACTTGATCAATAACAGGACGCCCGATGAAAGTGAATACTTTTCACTTTAAATCCGCAGACCCGGTTTTGTCCGCTCCGGACAACGGCGGGGCCAACGGCAGGCGGAGCACCAGGCAGGCGCCGTCGTCGCAGTCGGTCGCCACCAGCGATCCGCCGTGCGCGACCGCGATCTCCCGGGAGATCGGCAACCCCAGCCCGGTCCCGCCGCTGTCGCGCCGCCGCCCCTCGGCCAGCCGGTGGAACCGCTGGAAGACCGCCTCCCGGTCCTTGGGCGCGATGCCCGAGCCGTCGTCGATGACGCACAACACCGCCTGCCCCTCCTCGGCGGTGACGGTGACCCGCACCCAGCCGAGAGCGTGCCGGACGGCGTTGTCGAGCAGGTTGGTCAGCACCCGCGAGAGCTGGCCGTAGCTGCCCCGGACCACCACGTCCGCCGCCGTCTCGATCTCGATCGGCACCCGCCCGGGGGCGCGCCGGGCCGTCTCCTCGCGGACCAGCGCGCCGAGGTCCAGCGGCGTGTGCTCCTGCGGCACCCCGGCGCTCAGCCGCGCCATGATCAGCAGGTCGCCGACGATGCGCTGCAACCGGTCGGCGTCGCCGAGCGCGGCCCGCGCGACGGCGGGCCAGTCCTCGTCCTCGGGGTGCTCCAGCGCCACCTCCAGCTGGGCGCGCAGGCCGGTCAGCGGGCTGCGCAGCTCGTGCGAGACGTCGGCGACGAAGCCGCGCTGGCGGTCCAGGACCTTCTCCAGCCGGCGCAGCGTGGCGTTCACCGACCCGGCCAGTTCCGCGACCTCGTCGTGGCAACCGGGCACGCTGACCCGGCCCCGGCCGTCGAAGATCCCGGCCAGCTCGCTGCGCATCACCCGCACCGGGCGCAGCGCTCGCCGCACCGCCAGCGACACGATCAGCGCGACGGCCGCCAGCGCCAGCAGCACCGCCAGCGCCAGCCAGCCGATGAAAGGGCCCTTGACCTGCTCGAACGAGCTGGTGGAGGCGGCGGCGTAGACGGTGACCCACGTGTCGGGGCCGCGCACCCGCTCGGCCACCAGATAGGCGTCGAGCGCCACGCCGGGCACGGCGGTGATCTCGGCGACGCGCGCGCCGTCGGAGGTCGGCCGCACCGACGAGATCGGCGGCCGGTCGCGCAGCTCGGGGCTGGCGGCGAGCACCCGGCCCCCGTCGTCCACGACCTGGAGCAGCCCGAACCCGGCGGCGTCGGCGGGCAGCACGCGCGTGCCGGGCAGCGCGTCGCGGCGGACCAGCGTGGCGACCTCGGCGACGGCCGCGTCACCGCGCTCGCGCAGGCCCTGGTAGATGGTGGCGCGCACCACCTGGTAGAAGACGACGACGCCGACCACCAGCAGCAGCCCGACGACCAGGGTCGCGGCGCAGGTGACCCGGGTGCGCACCGTCCAGTTCGCCGGAGGCCACCATGAGCCGCGTCCCACCATCACCCCCCGTCCCGGTTCCGTGCGGAACCCGTCGCCAAGGGGGGATAACGGTTCGTAGAACAGGTTGTAACCGAGACATTGCCCAGCGAAACATCAGCGCCGGTGCGCGCGGAACCTCCCGAACCGGCCCCGGTGGTACAACAGCGGCGCCTCGGCGGCGCCCAGCTCGACGCCGACGACCTCGCCGACCACCAGCAGATGGTCGCCGATGGCGCGGACCGAGTGCCAGCCGCAGCGCAGCCGCGCGGCCGCGCCCTCCAGCAGCGGCTCGCCGCCGGGTCCGGGCCGCCAGCGGGTGGGCGGCCCGAACCGGTCCTCGCCGCGCGCGGCGAACCGGGCCGCCAGGTCGGCCTGGCCGTCGCCGAGGACGTTCACGGCGAACGAGGCGGCCTCCCGCAGCCGGGGGAAGGTGGTGGAGGTGGCGGCGACGTAGAACGAGACCAGCGGCGGGTCCAGGCTCACCGAGGTGAACGAGGTCGCGGTGAGCCCGGCGGGGCCGCCGGACCCGGGTTGGGAGGTGACCACGACGACGCCGGCGGCGTGCCGCCCCAGCGCGTCGCGGAAGGAGTCGCCGGTGACCGGGACGGGCCGTGCCGTCGCCGTCCCGGTCACCGGGCGGCCCCCGCCGTCAGAGCGCCCCGAACGGCGGGGGCAACCTGACCGGCCCACTCCGCGAGGGTGGAGTCGGGCTGGTCAAGACTTGATTCCGGCAGCGCCAGCCCCGGCGTGGGGACGGTCGCGCCGAGTTCGACCAGCAGGGGTCGCAGATGGACCTCCACGGCCAGCGCGTGTCGCGGCGCGCCCACCACCAGCAGCGGCAGCGCGGGCTTCCCGGCGAGCGCCCCAGCGGCGATCTTGTCCAGGAAGACCTTGAGCAGGCCGGTGTAGGTGGCCTTGTAGGTGGGGCTGGCGACCAGGAGCAGATCGGCGTCGGCGACCCTCGCCAGCGCGTCGGCGACGGCGGGGGGCGGCCCGTCCTGCAGGAGGGCGGGCCCCAGCTCGGAGAGGTCGAGGACGTCGGGCGCGGCGTCGATCCCGGCGGCCGCCGCGACCGCCAGCGCGGCGGCGTGGGCCGCTGCGGCGGTGCGGGAACCGGGCCGGGGATTGCCGATGATGACCAGGAAGCGCACGCCCACCATTGAAGGCGACTATCCCTACCAAGTCAATAGGTTTTATAGGAAAACCCGACGATCTTCCCGAGGCCTGCCACGCATCCCTGCCCTGCCCCGCACAACACGATCAAGACCGCCCCGCACGCCAGCACCCAGCCCGACCCACCGCCGTCATCCTCCACCCGCACACCACCACTGAACTCGCCTAAGCATCGCCATCAGGTCCGTGATCAAGGTCACCGCAGAGCGCACCCCGCACGCGAGCGCGACCGAAGGTCTGCCGCGCGGGGCCGAAGCCGAAGGCGAGGCCCCGGGCGGCAGGTCGCGAAGCGGCACAGCGCTCGCACGCTTTTCGGTCGGTTTGCGAGCCGCCAGGCGAGCAAGCCGGGCCGAAAGGCCCAACAAACACGACGTCCGCGCGGGCGGCGCCTCCCACCCCTGGGGTGCCGCCCGCGCGGACATCGTCCTCGGTGCCGCCGACCGGCCGTCCCGCACGCCGAGGAGGAAAACCGGCGGGTTGTGGCCGTGCCGTCGAACTGTTCCCACTGTGCCGGGCGCGTGTGCACGGGGCGCTACATCGAGGTGACGATCACGTTTCCTGTGATCCGTCCGGATCCAGACCCATACTTTGCGAACTTTGGGGCAGGACGGGGCCGAGCGTCGAGAGGGGTGAAGAGGTCACCATGCATGCGCACGAGACCGGGCGGCCACCGGCCGGTGCGGGACCACTGGAGGACACCGACCCCCGTGAGCTGGGCGGGTACACGCTGCTCGGGCGGATCGGGGCCGGTGGCATGGGCACCGTCTTCCTCGGGGCCGACCCCGGGAGCGGCGAGCGGGTCGCGGTGAAGACCCTGCATCCCCGGCTGGCCGGGGACGAGTCGTTCCGGGCGCGGTTCCGGGACGAGGCGGTGCTGGCGGGCCGGGTGGCCTCGTTCTGCACCGCGCGGGTGCTGGCGCACGGCGCGGAGGACGACCGGCCCTACATCGTCAGCGAGTACGTGGGCGGGATGTCGCTCCAGCACCGGATCAACACCGCCGGGCCGCTGCCGGGCGCGGACCTGCACGGCGTGGCGGTGAGCGTGGCGTCGGCGCTGGCGGCCATCCACACCGCCGGGCTGGTGCACCACGACCTGAAGCCCGCCAACGTGATGCTGACGTTGTCGGGCTGCCGGGTGATCGACTTCGGGATCGCCCGGCAGCAGGGCTCCCCCGGCACGCTGACCTCGTCGGGCTCGGTGCTGGGCACGCCCGGCTGGATGCCGCCGGAGGTCACCGCGGGCGGCGCGGGCTCCCCGGCCGCCGACGTGTTCGGCTGGGGCTGCCTGATCGCCTACGCCGGGACGGGCCGGCTGCCGTTCGGCGACGGCGCGGCGACCGCCGTGGCCATGCGGGTGCTGACCGAGGAGCCCGACCTGGACGGCCTGCCCGACGGCCTGCTCCCCATCGTGCGGTCCGCGCTGGCCAAGAGCCCCGGGGACCGCCCGTCGGCCTCCGACCTGCTGCTGGCGCTGGTCGAGCAGACCGGTCCCGGCGATCTCAAGGCGGCCGGGACCGCGCCCGCCGCCGTCCCGGAGCCCACCGGCGAGGCTCCCCCCGTCTCCGGCGAGGTCCCCGCGGTGGTCACGGAGACCGGTGAGGGCACGCAGGCCCTCGGCGTCATCAACCGCATCGGCTCCGGCTCGACCCTGCGGACGCGGGTGCTGGCCGGAGCCGGGGCCGCCGCCGCGACCGTCCTGGCGGGCGGCCTGTTCCTGGGCCTGTCGGGCGGCGGGCAGGGCGGCACGATCGCCGACCCGCCGGCGCGTCCCGCGCAGTCCCCCGTCGCGGTGCACGATCCCGTCAAGCCCGCCAAGGCCGCGAAGGCCAAGCCCGCCAAGAAGTCCGGGCACGGCAAGCCAAGCAAGGACAAGGAGAAGAAGGGCCGCAAGGGCAAGAAGGACCGCTAGGCCGCCGCGCGTCAGGTGCGCCAGATCAGCACGAGCGCGCAGTCGTCGTCGCGCTCGGCGGCCATGGTCTCCACCAGCTCCCTGGCCCCCTTGCGGAACCCCTGGGGCACCAGGCGCTCGGCCTCGCCCAGCAGCCGGTCGATGCCCGCGTCCAGGTCGCGGCCCGGCGACTCCACCAGGCCGTCGGTGTACAGCAGCAGCGCGTCGCCGGAGCGCAGCAGGCCGCTCTCGGGGACCGAGCGCATGTCGGGGACGACGCCGAGCACCACGCCCTTGGCGGGGCTCACCTGCCAGGTGCCGCTGCCCGCGTCGAACTGCACGGCGGGCGGGTGGCCCGCCGACTCGACGGTGTACTCGCCGGTGGACAGGTCGATCGTCACGTGCACCGCGGTGACGAAGCCCTCGTCCCACTGCTGGCGGTGCAGGTAGTCGTTGCAGGCGGGCAGGAAACGGTCGGGCTGGATCGATCCAAGCAGCCCGCCGAACGCCCCCGACAACATCAGGGCGCGCGTCCCGGCGTCGGTGCCCTTGCCCGACACGTCCACCAGCGCGACCTCCAGGACGTCGCCGCGCCGCACCGACACCGTGAAGTCGCCGCCGAACGACGAGCCGCCCGCCTGGAGCATCACGACCTGGGAGTCCCAGCCGCCCGGCAGCTCGGGCATCTCGCCCTGCCGCCGCAGCCGGTCGCGCAGCTCCAGCAACATCGAGTCGCCGCGCAGCCCCTGCACGCCGAGCTGCTGGCGGGTGCGGGCCAGGGTGAGCGCCAGCACCGCCGTGATGACCAGCGTGGCGATCATGGTGAGGCCGATGGCGTCGCGGTCGTGCCAGGCGTTGTAGCCGACCATCGCCGCCACGAGCGCCAGCAGCGCGACCAGGCCGCGCACCTTCAGCAGCAGGCCGCCGCCCAGCACGGTCAGCACCAGCGCGCCCGAGGGCGTCCAGGAGCGCGACTCGGTCGCGCCGATCCCCAGGATGACGGTCAGGACGGCCAGCGCCGCGAACACGTACCGCTCGCGGGTCAGCTTGCCGCGCCGCAACCACCGGTAGAAGGCCACCAGGACCGGGATGCGGCGCAGGAACGCGCGCACCCTCGGCGGCAGCAGGTGGACCAGTCGTTGCAGCATGACCATCGAACTGTACCGAGCATTCCCCTCCCCCGGCTGGCATCCGCGCCAGTGATCATGATCGGCGGGCTGGCCCGGGCCCTTGCCGGGAAGGGGGTGCGGTGGTGTGCAATGGGGGTGCGGCGGGGACGCCCGGTGATCGAGGAGGCGCACGTGGGACAGCCCGGTATGCGGATCACGGTGGACGCGGCGATGCGGGCGCGGGACGTGTCCGCGCCCCGCTCCGACGGCGCGCAGGGCCCGCCTCCGGCGCCGGAACCGGCCACCGCCCGCGACGGCGCGGCCGAGC
>NZ_BCRO01000022.1 GCF_001552635.1 Actinomadura hibisca NBRC 15177
GCGACGGCGCGGCCGAGCCCGCAGCCGGGCCGGACGCGACGCCCGCGGCCCGTCCGGCGCGCCGCACCCGGGCCGCCAAGAACGAGCGCCGCCGCCTCGGCAAGCGCGGCGGCGGCACCCGGTGAACGGCGTCAGATGAGCTGTGTCAGATGAGCTGTGTCAGTTCTCCAGCGGCAGCGGCGGCAGCTCGCCGGTGTGCTCGTAGCCGCTGAGCATCTTGATCCGGCGGGTGTGCCGCGGCTCCTTGGAGTAGGCGGTCTCCAGGAACAGCTCGACGAAGCGCGTCGCGGTGTCCTGGTCGTACTGCCGGGCGCCGAGGCTGATGACGTTGGCGTCGTTGTGCTCGCGGGCCAGGCGGGCGGTGTCCTCGCTGAACACCAGCGCGGCGCGCACCCCCTTGACCTTGTTGGCGGCGATGGCCTCGCCGTTGCCCGAGCCGCCGATCACGATGCCCAGCGAGCCCGGGTCGGCGGCGACCTTCTCGGCCGCCCGCAGCACGAACGGCGGGTAGTCGTCCACCGCGTCGTAGACGAAGGCCCCGCAGTCCACGGGCTCGTGGCCGTGGGCCTTCAGCCAGCCGACCAGGTGCTCTTTGAGCTCGTAACCGGCATGGTCGCATCCAAGAAACACGCGCATGGGCTGATTCTCGCAGGTCCGTGCGGCGGGCCGGGCGGCCGGGTCAGCGGGGAGGCGCCAGGCCCTCGTCACGGCCCTCGCGGCCGGGGTCGGCGGGCTCGCCGTCCGCCGGGCGGTCGGGGGCGTCCGCGGTCGTCGCGTCGGCGTCGTCGTCGGCCTTGCGGGGCTCGTCCGTCTTGCGGGGCTCGTCCGCCTTGCGGAGTTCGACGGCCGCCGGGGCGTCCTGGGGCGCGTCGTCCTCGGGCTCGTCGCGCGGCGGCTCCGCCTGGGCGGGCTTCGGCGGGACGTACGGCATCGCGGCGGGGTGGTCAGGCGGCAGCACGTTCCCCTGCTGGGCAGGCGGCCCGAACGGCTGCTGCGGCTGGACGGGCTGCTGCCCGGACTGCTGGACCGGTCGCCCGGCGTGCGGCTGCGGCATGGGCGGCGGCAACGACGGCCCGCCCTGCCGCGCCCCCTGCGGCAGCGGCGGGACGGCCCGGTTCCCCCGCGTGAGCAGGAACGCCACCACCGCGCCGAGCCCCGCCAGCCAGCCGTAGGCCAGCCCGAACCCCAATCCCTGGAGGATGGTGTTCCACATCAGCTGCTCGCGCAGGCCGCCCGACAGGTCCAGCGTCGCTCCCATCAGGTAGACGCGCGGCACCGCCGCCAGGCCGGCCGCCACCATCACCGCCCACCAGCCCGCCACCAGCGCGCCGACCGCGCCGCGCACCGGGTCCAGGGCGCGCGCGGCCACGAACACCAGCGCCCCCACGACCGCGAAGAACAGCAGCAGGACGAAGTCCGTCCCCAGGACGTAGCCGAACGAGTCCCGGTACCCCCGCGGCGTGACCAGCCAGCTCGGGTACTGGAGCCAGCGCAGCAGCGTGCCCACCGCCCCCTGGCGGTCGATGTCGCTCTTGATGAGCGCCTCGGCGACCCACTGGTTGCCGAACAGGAGGGCGAGCAGGACCACCGGCCCCAGCGCGCCCAGGACCGTGCCGAAGATCCGCCGCGTCGTCATGGCGCGCAGCGTAATGACCCTCGCGGCGGGGCGGTAGCCCCCGTCTCACCCCGCGTAGGCGACCGGGAAGCGGAAGTCGGGGTCCACCTGGGCCGCCAGGTCCTCGCCGGTGGCGCGGTTGGCCCAGCTGCGGGCGTTCTTGAGGTGGAACTCCACGGCCTGGCGGCGGAACTTCTCCCAGTCCTTGGCGCGGGCGTCCACGGCGGCCAGCATGGTGTCCAGCGCGGCGGTGTTGGCGTCCTCCAGCGCGACGCCCTCGCGGCCCTGCTCGACGGCGCGCACGGCGGCGGACTGGCCGAGCCAGGTCAGCAGGTCGTCGCCGACGTGCTCGCGCAGGTAGGCCAGGTCGGCGTCGCCCTGCACCTTGTTGCCGACGACGGCGATCGCCACGTCGTAGTCGCGGGCGTACTCGGTGTACTGGCGGTAGACGCCGACGCCCTTGCGGGTGGGCTCGGCCACCAGGAACATCAGGTCGAAGCGGGTGAACAGCCCCGAGGCGAAGGTGTCGGCCCCGGCGGTCATGTCCACGACCACGTACTCGCCGGGCCCGTCCACCAGGTGGTTCAGGTACAGCTCCACCGCGCCGGTCTTGGAGTGGTAGCAGGCCACGCCGAGGTCGTCGTCGTTGAACGGGCCGGTGGCCAGCAGCGTCGCGCCGCCGACGTCCTGGCCGAGGGCGTGCACGGGGTCGTCGCCGCCGACGCGCAGCAGCCGCGAGCCCGCGCCGGGCGGGGTCGTCTTGACCATGGCCGAGGTCGAGGAGACGCGGGGGTTGTCGCCGCGCAGCCAGTCCTTGATCTCGGGGAGGCGCTCGCCCATGGCCGGGACCTTGGCGGCGCGGTCCTCGTCCAGGCCGAGCGCCACGCCCATGTGCTGGTTGATGTCGGCGTCGATGGCCACCACCGGCAGCCCGCGCGCGGCCAGGTGCCGGGTGAACAGCGAGGACAGGGTGGTCTTGCCGCTGCCGCCCTTGCCGACGAACGCAACCTTCATGACGAAAGCCCCATTTCGAATATGAAAACCGTTGCCACTTTCAGGGCGCGAGTCTGGCCGAGCCGGGGCGGGGACGCAAGCAGAATCCCCGGATCGTCCTGGGGATTCGCAGAGAGGGAGGGTCAGCGGCGGCGGGCGGCGGCGGCCGGGTCGAACCCGAAGGGCAACTCCAGCCGGTGCGCGCGCAGCAGGTCGTCGTCGGCCAGCAGCTCCAGCGTGGGCGCGTCGGCGGCGATCACCCCGCCCGACAACACCACCGAGCGCGGGCACAGCTCGGCCGCGTACGGCAGGTCGTGGGTGACCATCAGCACGGTCACCTCCAGGCCGCGCAGGATCTCGGCCAGCTCGCGCCGCCCGGCCGGGTCGAGGTTGGACGACGGCTCGTCCAGCACCAGGATCTCCGGCTCCATCGCCAGCACGGTCGCGACCGCGACGCGGCGGCGCTGCCCGAAGCTGAGGTGTTGCGGCGGCCGGCCGGCGACCTCCAGCATCCCGACGCGGGCGAGCGCGCCGGTCACCCGCGCCTCCAGCTCCGCGCCGCGCAGGCCGAGGTTGGCCGGGCCGAACGCCACGTCCTCGCGGACGGTCGGCATGAACAGCTGGTCGTCGGGGTCCTGGAAGACCACGCCGACGCGGCGGCGGATCTCGCGCAGGGCCTTCTTGTCGGCCGGGTCCACGCGCAGGCCGCCGACCCGCACCTCGCCCGCGCCGCCCTGCAGGATGCCGTTCAGGTGCAGGATCAGGGTGGTCTTGCCCGCGCCGTTGGGTCCGAGCAGCGCGACGCGCTGGCCGCGCTCGACGGTCAGGTCCACGCCGAACAGCGCCTGCGTGCCGTCGGGGTAGGCGTAGGCGAGGCCGCGCACTTCCAGCGAAGGGGTCACGGTGCCATCCAAGCAGCCGCCGCGACCAGCGCCGCCGTCAGTGGCAGCGCCGCCGCCGACGCCCACTGCGCGCCGGTCGCGCCGACGTCGTGGAGCAGGGGCATCCGGCCGTCGTAGCCGCGGCTGAGCATGGCGAGGTGCACGCGCTCGCCGCGTTCGTAGGAGCGCAGGAACAGCGCGCCGACCGACCGGGCGAGCACGACGGTGGCGCGCAGGTCGCGGGCCTCGAAGCCGCGCGCGGCGCGGGCGACCTTCATGCGGCCCAGTTCGGCGGCGACCACGTCGCCGTAGCGCAGCATGAACGTGGCGATCTGCGTGATGAGCTGCGGCATCCGCAGCCGCTCGATGCCGAGCAGCAGCGCGCGGGGCTCGGTGGTGGCGGCGAGCAGGATCGAGGCGACCACGCCGAGGGTGCCCTTGGCGAGGATGTTCCACGCGCCCCACAGGCCGTCCTCGCTGAGGCGCAGGCCCAGCACGGCGACCTTCTCGCCGGTCGCGAAGAACGGCATCAGGAACGCGAACGCCACGAACGGCACCTCGATGACCACGCGCCGCGCCACCGTCGCCAGCGGCACGCGCGCGACGAGCGCGACGGCGGCCAGCAGCAGCGCGAACCCGGCGAACGCCCACACGCGCTCGCGCGGGGTCGCCACCACCAGCAGCACGAACCCCAGCACCGCCACCAGCTTGCACTGCGGCGGCAGCCGGTGCACCGGCGAGGAGCCGGGCAGGTACAGCGCGTGCGCGTGGCCCGCGCCCACCGTCAGGCGTCCTGGGACGCGGTGGACGGAGCGGGCGCAGCGGGGGCGGACGAGCCGCGCCGCCGCACCACCCAGAACAGGCCGCCGCCCGCCAGCAGCACCACGCCGACGCCGATCACGCCGGACAGCCCGCCCGACAGCCGCGCGTCGCCGACGCCCTTGACGCCGTAGTCGGCCAGCGGCGAGTCCTTCATCGAATGGTCGCGCTCCTTGGCGTTGAAGCCCTTGTCCTCGGCGACCTTCTCCAGGCCGTCGGGGTGCGCGCTGGCGTAGAAGCTGACGATCCCGGCCAGCACCAGGGAGACCAGCAGGAAGGCGGCGAAGAAACGTTTGGTGGTCATCGTCGTTCTCCTCAGGCGCTCGCGCCGGAGGCGCTGGCGGACTCGGTCGGGGGCGTGGTGCGCAACTCCAGCTGCCGGACCAGGCCGCGCGCGCCGTAGACCAGGTCGGGACGGACCGCCAGCACGCTGGACACCGTGACGGCGGTGATCAGCGCCTCGCCGACGCCGATCAGCACGTGCACGCCGACCATCGCGGCGGCGACCTTGCCCAGCGGCACCTCGGTGGTGCCGCCGACCGCGTAGATCGCGGTGAACACCAGCGCCGAGCCGGGCACCGACACCACCGCCGCCGCGAACGACGCCCCGGCCACCGACGCGCGGGTGCGGGGCAACACGCGCAGCAGGCCGCGGAACACCCCGTACCCGACCAGGACCGTCACCAGGCCCATCACCGTGATGTTGACGCCGAGCGCGGTCAGGCCGCCGTCGGCGAACAGCAGCGCCTGCACCAGCAGCACCACCGCCACGCACAACACGCCCGTGTAGGGCCCGACGAGGATGGCCGCGAGCGCGCCGCCGAGCAGGTGCCCGCTGGTCCCGGAGGCGACCGGGAAGTTCAGCATCTGCGCGGCGAACACGAAGGCGGCCACCAGCCCGGCGAGCGGCGCGGTGCGGTCGTCCAGCTCGCGCCGGGCGCCGCGCAGCGCCACCGCGACGCCCGCCACGGCCACGGCCCCGGCCGCCAGGGAGACCGGGGCGTTGATGAATCCGTCCGGCACGTGCACGTCGGTCACCGTCCTGACTCAAGGAAATGTCAGGTTCAGTGTGATAGCAGCCCTGTTGCAGGTGCAAGAGGGTCGCAACTAGGCCGGTAGACGGACAGGCTCAGTCGAAGATCGGGTCGCGGGTCCGGGTGCGCTTGAGCTCGAAGAACCCGTCGGTCTCGGCGACCGCGCGGACGCCGTCCCACAACTTGGCCGCGGCCTCGCCGCGCGGGATCGGGGTGACGACCGGGCCGAAGAACGCGCTGCCGGCGACCTCGATCACCGGGGTGCCCACCTCCTCGCCGACGCGGTCGATGCCGTCCTTGTGCGAGGCGCGCAGGGCCTCGTCGAAGTCGGTGGAGTCGGCGGCGGCCGCAAGCGCGGGGTCGAGCCCTGCGGCGGTCAGAGCGGCCTCGAACAGCTCCTTGCCGAAGTCCTGGCGCTCGTTGTGGCGGCGCGTGCCCAGCTCGGTGTAGAGCCGTCCGAGCGCGTCGGGGCCGTACTTCTGCTCGGCGGCGATGCAGATGCGCACCGGGCCCCAGCCCTCGTCCATCATCTGCTTGTACTTCTCCGGGACGTCCTTGCCCTCGTTCAGGACCGACAGGCTCATCACGTGCCAGCGCACCTCGATCGGGCGCGACTTCTCGACCTCCAGGATCCACCGCGAGGTGATCCACGCCCACGGGCACAGGGGGTCGAACCAGAAGTCCACCGGCGTACGGACGTCATCGGCCACGGTAAGTCTCCTTCAGGCTGATCAGCACTTAGCAGCGGCAACCCCCGGGATCACGCGCCCATTCCCCCATCGCGACCCGAAGTCGCGCCGCGGCGACCTGACGGGGCCTCCGGTTGGTAGACATGAGGGAACACAGCACTGATCGACCTAGGAGTACATGTGGCAGGCAACCTCACGCGCGACGAGGCGCGGGAACGGGCCCGGCTGCTCACCGTCGAGTCCTACACGGTGGAGCTGGACCTCACCACGGGCCCGGAGCGGTTCGGCTCGACGACGGTGGTGAGGTTCGGCTGCGCCGAGCCCGGCGTCGGCACCTTCGTCGACCTGCACGGCGGCGTCGTGCACGAGGTGACGCTGAACGGGACCGCGCTGAACCCGGCCTCCTACGACGCCGACAAGGGCCGCATTCCGCTGCCGTCGCTGGCCGCCGACAACGAGCTGCGGGTGGTGGCCGAGGCGACCTACTCCCGCTCCGGCGAGGGCCTGCACCGGTTCGTGGACCCGGTCGACCAGAGCGTCTACCTGTACTCGCAGTTCGAGACGGCCGACGCGCACCGGATGTACACCTGCTTCGACCAGCCGGACCTGAAGGCGACCTTCGAGCTGTCGGTCAAGGCCCCCGAGGACTGGCAGGTCGTCACCAACGAGGCGGCCGTCCAGGAGGGCGGCGGGGCCTGGCGGTTCGCGCCCACCCCGAGGATCTCCACCTACATCACCGCGCTGGTCGCGGGCCCCTACCACGTGGTGCGCGACGAGTACCGGCGCCCGGACGGGTCGGTCATCCCCCTGGGGGTGTTCTGCCGCGCGTCGCTGGCCGAGCACCTGGACGCCGACGCGATCGTGGACGTGACCCGGCAGGGCTTCGCGTTCTTCGAGCGGGTCTTCGACCAGCCCTACCCGTTCGCCAAGTACGACCAGCTGTTCGTGCCGGAGTTCAACGCGGGCGCGATGGAGAACGCGGGCTGCGTGACGTTCCTGGAGGACTACGTCTTCCGGTCGCGCGTCACCGACGCGGCCTACGAGCGCCGCGCCGAGACGATCCTGCACGAGATGGCGCACATGTGGTTCGGCGACCTGGTCACCATGCGCTGGTGGGACGACCTGTGGCTGAACGAGTCGTTCGCCACCTACATGAGCGTGTTGTGCCAGGCCGAGGCCACCAAGTGGAAGAGCGCCTGGACGACCTTCGCCAACCTGGAGAAGGCGTGGGCCTACCGGCAGGACCAGCTGCCGTCCACGCACCCGATCGCCGCCGACATCCCCGACATCCGCGCGGTGGAGGTGAACTTCGACGGCATCACCTACGCCAAGGGCGCCAGCGTCCTGAAGCAGCTGGTCGCCTACGTCGGGCTGGAGAACTTCCTGGAGGGCGTGCGGCGCTACTTCCAGCGGCACGCGTGGGGCAACACCGTCCTCGCCGACCTGCTGGACGCGCTGGAGGAGACCTCCGGGCGCGGCGACCTGGCCAACTGGTCCAAGGAGTGGCTGGAGACGGCCGAGGTCAACACGCTGCGCCCCGTCTACGAGGTGGACGGCGAGGGCAACTTCACGTCGTTCGTCGTGCAGCAGGAGGCCAAGCCGGACTACCCGACGCTGCGTTCGCACCGCGTCGCGATCGGCCTGTACGACCGCACCGGCGAGGGCATCGTGCGGCGCAAGCGCGTCGAGCTGGATGTGGTCGGCGCCCGCACCGAGGTGCCCGAACTGGTCGGCGAGAAGCGCCCGGACCTGGTGCTGGTCAACGACGACGACCTCACCTACGCCAAGGTGCGCCTGGACGACCACTCGCTGAAGACGCTGGTCGAGGGCATCGGCGACATCCGGGAGAGCCTGCCGCGCGCCCTGTGCTGGTCGGCGGCGTGGGACATGACCCGCGACGCCGAGATGGCCACCCGCGACTACGTGAAGCTGGTGGTCAGCGGCATCCGGGGCGTGACCGACATCGCGGTGACCCAGACGCTGCTGCGCCAGGCGCGCACCGCCGTCCAGCAGTACGCCGACCC
The DNA here is from genome assembly GCF_001552635.1 of Actinomadura hibisca NBRC 15177. Taxonomy (GTDB): domain Bacteria; phylum Actinomycetota; class Actinomycetes; order Streptosporangiales; family Streptosporangiaceae; genus Spirillospora; species Spirillospora hibisca. The sequence continues at coordinate 8,056 of NZ_BCRO01000022.1, forward strand.
GGCGTGGCGCTCGACCGGCCTGACGCTGATGGCCGACGCGCTGTACGACCTGGCGCGCGAGGCGGAGGCGGGCTCGGACTTCCAGCTGGCCTACGTGCAGGCGTTCACGGCGTCGGCGGCCTCCGACGAGCACCTGGGCTTCGTGCGGGGCCTGCTGGACGGCTCGCAGACCCTTGCGGGCCTGACGGTGGACACCGACCTGCGCTGGGCGCTGCTGCGCCGCCTGGTGGTGACCGGCAAGGCGGACCTGGCCGAGATCGAGGCCGAGCTGAAGCGCGATCCGACCGCCGCCGGCGAGCGGCACGCGGCGGCCTGCCGCGCGGCGATCCCGACCGCACAGGCCAAGGCCGCGGCGTGGGCGGGCGTGATCAGCGGCGAGCTGCCGAACGCGGTGTTCCGCGCGACGCTGGGCGGCTTCGTGGAGCCCGACCAGGCCGAGCTGCTGGTCCCGTACGTGGACAAGTACTTCGGCGAGGTGGGCCGGATCTGGAAGGAGTGGTCCAGCGACATGTCCCAGACGTTCGCCGAGGTGGCCTACCCCTTCCTGGTGATCGAGCAGTCCACGATCGACCGGACCGAGTCCTACATCGCCGAGGAGAACCCGCCGTCGGCGCTGCTGCGCCTGCTGTCGGAGGGCCGCGACGGCGTGGCCCGCGCCCTGCGCGCCCGCGCCAAGGACGCCACCGCGTCCTGATGTAGCGCACGACCACCGTGGCCGTCCCGCTCTCCAGCGGGGCGGCCACGCCGCTTTGGTCCGCCCCTCGCGGGTATCGCACACGTAAGGCACACTGACAGTAGTCGAGTTTCGCAAACGCAAAGCACTCGGACGGTCACGCTGCGACACTAACGGGCATGTCGACCGAAGGCGGTGAGGGGCGGTGCAAACCGCAGTGGCGCAGACCCTGGTCCTTTCCAACCGGCCCTACACGATCCACGACCTGCTCGAACTCAACGTGGAACGCTGGCCGCGCTTCGAGGTGCTGGGCGGAACGCTCATGATGAGCCCCGCCCCGGCGCCCAAGCACCAGCTCATCTGCGACAACCTGCAGTCCCTGCTGGCCTTCACCTCGCCGCACGGGAGCGTGTTCTCGGGTTCCCACCTGCGCCTCGGCGAGGACGAGACGGGCATGGTGCCGGACATCATGGTCCTGCACCCCGATGTGGACATCGAGCGCACGTACTTCGAGGCAGAGGACGTGCTCGCGGTCGTTGAGGTCGTCTCGCCGGGCAACCGAAAGAACGACCGGATCGTCAAAACGGTCGCCTATGCCGAGGCGGGCATCCCGTTCTACTGGCGCGTCGAACTTCTCCCCTTCCGAGGGCAGGGCGAGGCGCAACTCCCCGTGGTCCTGGTGCAGGAGAACGCGGGAGACGGTTACCGCGAGGTCGAGCGCCTGGCGGCGGGCGAGGTCGGCACCGTCACCCGGCCGTTCCCGGTGACGTTCGACCCCGCCGACCTGCTCGACCTGCGCTGGCACCAGAAACGCTTCCGAGAAGACTGACGACGTGGCAGCCCTCTCACCTGCGAACCTGCCCGGCAGGCCCTACACGATCCACGACATCATCGAGCTCAACCAGGATCGCTGGCCCCGGTACGAGGTGCTGGGCGGAACCCTCGTCGTGAGCCCCGCCCCCATGTCCGACCACCAGATCTTCGGCGACAACCTCCAGACCCTGCTGGTGCTGAACGCCCCCGACCGTGAGATCACGCTCTCCGGGCCGAACCTCCGCCTGGGCAGGGACGAGAACGGCGTGATCCCCGATCTGGTGGTGTTCCACCCGGAGACCGACACCGCCAGGCGCACCTGGTTCGAGGCCGACGAGGCGCTGGCGGTCGTCGAGATCGTGTCCCCCGGCAACCGCCTCAACGACCGGGTCACCAAGCCCGTCGTGTACGCCGAGTCGGGCATCCCCTTCTACGTGCGGGTCGAGCTCGCGCCCTTCCCCGGGCAGGGCGAGGGGCGGCTGCCAATCGTTCTGGTGCACGAACTCCGCCTGGGCGCCTACCAGGAAATCGAGCGGCTGACCGCCGGTGCGCCCGGCACGCTGGAGCATCCCTTCCCCATGAGCTTCGATCCTGCGGACTTGCTGGACCCGCACCTTCAGCAGTCCCTCTTCCGTCCCCGGTAGGCCGCCGGAACGCGGGCCCGTGCCGAATCGTTGCCGGAACGATCGGACGATCACGGGGTCGCGGGTGGGAAGGTTCAGGGGTGGAGACCGCACGGGATGTTCTGACGGCGCTCGCGCGGCGGCGCGCGTTCGGGGACCTGGAGGCGCTGGTCGCCGACGGCACGCTGCTGGGCGGGCGCACCGCCCGGGTCGCGGGGCTGTGCGCGTTCGGGCAGCGTGTCCTGGACCTGGACGCCGAGGACTTCGGCATGCCCGAGGAGTCCGGCGAGGTGCCCAAGGACCTGCTGGACCGGGCCCGCGCCAGCCGGATGCCGCAGGCTCCGCGCGAGCGGCCGCGCGGCGCGCTGGCCAGCCTGCGCCCCGCGTACGCGCTGCTGCTGGAGGCCATCGCGATCCGCTGGGAGCGGCGCGAGATGGCCGCGCTGGTCGCGGCGGTGCACATCGCCAGCGAGTACCTGGCGCTGCTGGCCTGGGAGCCGGTGCTCGGCCACGCCGGTGATCCGGCGCTGATCGGGCGGTCGGTGACGGGGCCGGGCAGCCGGTTCGGCGTGCCGGTCGAGCCGGGCGCCGAGCGCCTGTGCGACCACACCCGGCCCGAGCGCTCGGCGTGCGAGCGCACGCTGCGCGTCGCGAAGGAGCCGCCGCCGGGCTGGCGCGCCTACCTGGACCGGCAGCACAGCCAGGTCGCCCAGGCGCTGGGCGACTGCGCGGCGCGCTGCCGCACGCCCTGCACGGTGATGTCGCGGCTGGACGAGGACGTGCGCGCCGACCTGGTCGAGCGCTGCAAGCTGGCGGTGGACTTCAGCGACACCGCGCTGGTGCGGCTGCGGCACGCCGCGCCGGTCGGGCACGGCTTCGGGGTGCCCTCGCCCGAGGAGGTGCAGACGGCGTGGGCGCGGGCGCGCGCCTCGCTGCGGCACCAGCCGCTGGGCCGGGCGGCGCTGGAAGGGGCCGAGAACGACCCCTATCCGCTGCCGGGCTTCCCGGCGCTGGTCTCCGCGATCGCCACCACCGAGATCAAGCCGGACAACCTGCTGAACGAGGTCTCCGTTCGTCTGGTCGACGTGCTGGGTTAGTGGCGTGTCGGGTCCGCTACGGGGGCCAGGGCGGCTCGTACGCGTGGGTCGGTGTACAGGTCGTCCAGCGGTACCGAGCGGCCGTCCGGGCCTCCCAGTGGGATCCGCCAGTTCGGGTACTCGTCCACGGTGCCCGGCTGGTTCTGGGTACGGCGCTCCCCCACTGCGTCGGCCAGCGAGATCCCGATGAGCTGCGCCGGGGTGCGCAGCAGGAACGCGTGCAGGGCTGCGGTCACCTCGGCGTCGTGGTCGTCCTGGCCGCGCTTCAGGGCCGCCAGGATCGTGGCGGGTGGGGTGTTCAGCAAGCCTTCGGCCGACAGTAGTTCCAGCCAGTCGCCCAGCCGCCGGTGGTGGTCGGCCAGTTCCTCGGCGGGCGGGCGCGTGAACAGGCCCAGGCGGTCGCGCAGTTCGATGTGGTCGCCGTGCAGGAACCCGGCGATCGGCGGCATGTCGTGGGTGCCGACGGTGGCCAGCGACAGTTCGCGCCACTTTTGCGGTGGTTTGGGGTGGTCCTGACCGTCGCGCTCGAACCACAGCAGCGACGTGCCGAGCACACCGCGCTCGGCCAGGCCGTCGCGCACCTCGGCCTCGACGGTGCCGAGGTCCTCGCCCACCACGACCCCGCCCGACCGCGCCGCCTCCCACGTCAGGCAGGCCAGCAGCACGTCGCGGTCGTAGCGCACGTAGGTGCCCTCGGCCGGGGAGCCGCCGTCCGGCACCCACCACAGGCGCGACACCTGCATGGCGTGGTCCAGCCGCAGCCCGCCGCCGTGCCGCAGCGCCGACTCCAGCATCCCCCGGTACGGCAGGTAGGCGGCCTCGGCGAGGCGGCCGGGGTGCCAGGGCGGCTGGCCCCAGTCCTGGCCGCGCTGGTTGAACTCGTCGGGCGGCGCGCCCACGCTCATGCCGGGCGCGAACATCGCCCGGTAGATCCAGGCGTCGGCGCTGCCGTGCGCCACGCCCACCGCGAGGTCGTGCACGATGCCCAGTGGCATCCCGGCGTCGCGGGCGGCGCGCTGGGCGGCGGTCAACTGCTCGTCCAGCAGCCACTGGAGCCAGGCGTGGAAGTCCACGCGCTCGGCCAGGCGCTTGGCGGCCAGCGCGACGGCGGGGCCGTCGGCGTCCTGGAGTTCGGCGGGCCAGGTGCGCCAGTCGGGGCCCTGCTCCTCGGTGAGCGCGCACCAGGTCGCGAACGCGCTGAGCGCCGCGCCCTCGCGTTCGCGGAACGCGGCGTAGGCGGGATGCCCAGCGCTGCCGCCCGACCAGCGGTACAGCAGTTCCAGGGCGTGCCGCTTGGCGGTCCAGACGGCGTCGCGGTCCAGGACGTCCATGCTGTCGGCGCGGCCCCGTAGGGGCGCGGCCAGCAGGTCCACGCGCTCGCGCTCCTCGGGCGGCAGCGTGGCGTACTCGGGGACGTCCTCGACCCGCAGGTACAGCGGGCTGCCGAAGCGGCGGCTCATCGGCGAGTAGGGCGACGGCCCGACCGGCGGCGTCGGCTCGGCGGCGTGCAGCGGGTTGACCAGCACGAACCCCGCGCCGAGGTCGCCGCCGCTCCAGGCCGCGAGATCGGCGAGGTCACGAAGGTCGCCGGTGCCCCAGGACGCGCGCGACCGCACCGAGTAGAGCTGCGCCGTGAGGCCCCAGGTGCGCGGTACGGGCGCCAGTCTGGCCGGGGCCACCAGCAGGGGCGCGCTCTGCTCGGCGGCGCCCTGACGGACGCGCAGGCGGTGCCAGCCGAGCGGCGTCTCCTCGGGGAGGGCGAGCAGCCAGTGATCATCGCCGCGGACGTAGACGGGTTCGGGCGACGGCGCGTTCATCGTGCGGCCGTCGGCCAGCTCGACGACGGCCTCGACGTCGCCCCCGCGCATGGGGACGCGGATCGTGTCGGGCCGCAGCGCGGGCTCCCCGGACGGCCTGCGGCGCCGGTCGGCGCGCACGCCCCCGGCCCGGTAGGACACCACGTCCGGCAGCAGCCGGGCGCGTTCGGCCTCGGCGAGCCGCTCCACCTCCGCCCGCACGGCCGCCGGGGTCGACACGTCCGCCCCCAGGGACGTCAGCACCGCCCTGAGGGTGTCCGGGGAGACCTCGGCCTCCCGCCCCAGCCAGTCGGTGTAGCGCGTCGCGACGCGATGCGCGCGGGCCAGCCTGCTCAGCTCGTCGTCCACCACGCCTGCGTCATGCCCCCGGAAAGCCCGCCCAAAATCGTGGCGGCCGGATGTTCCGCCGGCCGCCACGACCGATCACCTGATCAGGCGTCCCAGATGTCCGGCTTGCGGGCGATCCACGGACGGGCCTGCTCCAGCTGCGCCGACAGCGAGATCAGCGTGCCCTCGCCGCCGAGCCGCCCGGCCAGCATGACGCCGATCGGCAGGCCCTCGTCGGTCCAGTGCAGGGGGACGCTCACGGCGGGCTGGCCGGAGATGTTGTAGGCGGAGGTGAAGGGGGTGAACATCTTCTGCCGCCGGAAGTTCTCCTCCGGCTCCTGGTCGTGGAAGTGACCGACGGGGACCGGGGGCTGCGCCAGCGTGGGGTGCAGGATCGCGTCGTACTCGTTCATCACCGGGAACGCGGCGCGCAGCGCGCCCTGAAGCGCGGCGTGCGCCTGGAACAGCTGCGGGGCGGACGTGGCGTTGCCGCGCTCGCGCAACCAGCGGGTCAACGGCTGGAGCATGTCCTCGCGCGCGGGGTCCACCGGCGTCAGCGTGGCCATCACGCCCCACAGCAGCTCGAAGTGCGGCACCATCTCCGGCCCCATCACCGGCGGCAGGTCCACCACCTCGTGGCCCAACTCTTCCAGCAGCCTGCTGGCGTCCTCGTAGGCGGCCAGGACGTCGGGGTGCACCTCGGCCCCAGGCACGATCGGGTCGGCGCTGCGCGCGATGCGCAGCCTGCCGGGCGGGCGCTCGGCGTAGCCGAGGAAGGTCCGCTCGACGGGCGGGGCCGCGTACAGGTCGCCGGGCATGCTCCCCGACATCACGTCCAGCAGCAGCGCGGCGTCGCGGACGGTGCGGGCGATCGGGCCGTTGGTGGACAGGCCGAACAGGTCGGGGATGACCGGGCCCTGCGAGACCCGGCCCCGGGTCGGCTTGATCCCGAACAGGCCGCAGGCGCTGGCGGGGATGCGGATGGAGCCGCCGCCGTCGCTGCCCTGCGCGACCGGGGCGAGGCCCGCCGCGACCGCCGCCGCCGCGCCGCCGCTGGAGCCGCCCGCCGACCGGGTCAGGTCCCAGGGGGTGCGGGCGGGCGGCGCCACGCCGCCCTCGGTGTAGCAGGGCAGCCCGAACTCGGGGGTGGTGGTCTTGCCGGTGAGGACAGAACCCGCTTCCCGCAGCAGCACCACGACGTTGTCGTCGGCGAAGCCGGTCAGGTCGTGGAAGGTGCGCGAGCCGAAGGTCATCGGCACCCCGGCGACCATGTTCAGGTCCTTGATCGGGATCGGGACGCCCAGCAGCGGCGGCAGTTCGGCCGGATCGGCGGTGCCGGTCACGAGTTTCTCGGCGGCCCGCGCCTGCTCGCGCGCCAGCTCGGCGGTCACGGTGACGAACGCGCCGACCTGCGGATTTACTCGCTCGATGCGATCCAGGTAGTGATCGACGATCTCAACGGGGGAAAGCTCGCGGGTACGGACGGCCGCCGCGAGCCGCATAGCGGTCAGGTCATGGGTAGGTGCCATAGGGCCGAACGGTAGACGCCGGGTGGCCGAGCATCAAAGATGGCAACGGCGGTCGTCCCCGGGGAAAGAGGGATGAATACCGACCTACCCGTTCACCCGCCGGTGAACCACGCAGGGAGGGCGACAAAACTATTAACCCGGCATGGCTAGTCGTCGAACGCGGAAAATGATTACTCTGCGCACGGAGGATCATGCTTCCGAACCGAAAGGAACACGGAGCGTCACTCATGGCCATCATGGAGCGGGGCAACGCACACCAGAAGGCACGGGGGCAGCCGGAGCAGGACACGCAGCAGGACCCGCCGCAGGATCCTGACCAGGGGCTCGACGCCGGGCCGCCGGAGCAGGAGGAGGTGGCGGCCGAGCCCGGAACCTACGGGCAGCTGCTCGGTGATCCGCAGATCCAGCGGTGGATCCGGCGGGTGGCCGTGGCGATCGTGGTCGGAGTCGTGGTCGCGATCGTCCTCGGTGTCCGCCTGGGCGTCACCGCCGCGATCGTCGCGGTCATCGTGGACGTGGTCCGCCAGTCCCGCCGCAGCTCCAGCGTGGCGGCCTGGCAGAAGTCCTCGGCGGCCGAGCGCCGCACCGAGAAGCAGCTGAAGTCCCTGGAGCGCAAGGGCTACCGCGTGCTGCACGCGCGCGCGGTCCCGCGCGACGACGAGGGCGTCAGCGACGGCCGGATCGACCACCTGGTCATCGGCCCGAGCGGCGTCTACGCGATCGACTCCGAGAAGTGGGACAAGCGGCTGCCGGTGCGCACGCTGTCGCACCGCAAGCTCTTCCACGGCCCCTTCAACAAGAAGGACCGGCTGGACGAGGCGCGCTGGGAGGCCGAGCAGGCCAGCCGGATCATCGGCGGGCAGGTCGGCTTCGAGGTGCCGGTGCAGCCGTCGGTGGCGATCTACGGGCCGTCCATCCCGTGGAAGGTCATGCGGGTCCGCGACGTGGACGTCTACTCGGGCAACCAGGCGCGGGGCTACCTGCGCCGCCGCCCGAAGATCCTCACCGACACCGACGTCCAGCGGATCTACCAGGCCGCCGAGCAGTCCCTGCCGCCGAAGTACAGCGAGTAGCAGGTCCGGGCGGTCCGCTCCGGGCCGCCCACCCCAGGCTCAACGACGAGCCCCCTGTGACCGGCCCCCGCGGGGCCGGTGCCGGAGGGGCACCTCGTCCGCCACGGCGGCGACGGGGTGCCGCTCCCTTTCCCGGGTCACTGACGCTCAGCCGTTCGGCGGGTAACCCGCCAGCTGCTCGCTGAGGAATCTGTCGAGACGGGCGCCGTCGGTGTACCGGTGCGCCCTCATGCCGAGCGTGGCGGCGGTCTGGACATTGCTGTCGCCGTCGTCGATGAACAGGCATTGTCCGGCGGTCGCGCCGAGCCCTTCCAGGACGGTGCGGAAAAGGCCCGGTGACGATTTCGTGGCGCCCAGGTCGCAACTGAAATACAGGTCCTCGAAGGCCGCCAGGGCCGGTGAGCGGCGCAGGATCGCGGCGAGGTCGGGCGGGCAGTCCGAGAACAGGACCGTCCGCAGGCCGAGGCGCGCCACGCGGCGGGCCGCGCGCAGCACCGGCACGTTGGCCAGCAGATTGGACCGCATGTCCAGGGCCCACAGCTCGTGGTGCTGCTCGGGGGTCCAGCGGGCGCCGGTGGCGCGCTGGACGCCGGTCCAGAACGTCGGGGCGTCGCCGGTGGTGTTGTAGCGCGGGCGCTCGGCCCAGAAGGCGTCCCAGAACGCCTCCGGCTCGACGCCCGCGACGTGTTCGAGGCGGCGCTTCTCCTCCTCGGGCGGGGGCAGCGCCAGCGTGCCGGCGTAGTCGAAGATCACGGTGGTGATCGGTGCGGGAGCCGGTGTCATCGGGGCCTCCTGGGACTGCCGGATGGTCACGGGGCGGGGCGGACGGCGGTCAGCTCGCGGACGCGCCGCAGGGCGTCGGGGGCGGCGACGGCGCGGTCCAGGCCCGCGTCCTCCCACTCCACCGAGATGGGCCCGTCGTAGGAGATGTGGTTGAGGGCGCGCATGATGGCCTGGAAGTCGACGTCCCCGTGCCCGACGGACACGAAGTCCCAGCCGCGCCGCTCGTCGCCCCAGGGCAGGTGCGAGCCGAGCCGGCCGTTGCGGCCGTCCAACCGCGTGCGAGTGTCCTTGAAGTCGACGTGGTAGATGCGGTCGGCGAAGTCGCGGACGAAGCCGGCGGGGTCGACGTCCTGCCACAGCAGGTGGCTGGGGTCGAGGTTGAAGCCGAAGGCCGCGCGGCGGCCGATCGCCCGGAGGGCGCGGTCGGCGGTCCAGTAGTCGTAGGCGATCTCGGTGGGGTGCACCTCCAGGGCGAACCGCACCCCGCGCTGGTCGAAGACGTCCAGGATGGGGTGCCAGGCGTCGGCGAAGTCGGCGTAGCCGCGCTCGACCTCCTCGGGCTCGATGGGCGGGAACAGGGTGAACGCCTGCCAGATCGGCGAGCCGGTGAACCCGACGACGGTGCCGGCGCCCAGCTCGGCGGCGACGCGGGCGACGTGCCCCATCTCGGCGGCGGCGCGCCGGCGCACGCCCGCGGCGTCGCCGTCGCCCCACAGGCGGTCGGGGAGCAGGCGGCGGTGCCGGGGGCCGATGGGGTCGCAGACCGCCTGGCCGACCATGTGCGCGGCGACGGCGTGCACGGCGAGGCCGTGGTCCTCCAGCGTGCGGCGCACCTCGGGCACGTAGTGCGGTTCGGTGACGGCCCGGTGCACGTCCAGGTGCCGCTCGACGCAGGCGAGCTCCAGGCCGTCGTAGCCCCAGTCGGCCGCCATGCGGCACAGGTCGGGGAGCGGGACGTCGCCCCACTGCAGGGTGAGGAGCGTGACGGGATGCGGCATTGCCTTCCCTTCTGCTAGTGGCCCGCAGAATTCAGCAATTCTCGGGCAGGGTTGATTCTGGCAATGATTAATGGATGCCAGAACCGATGCGATCGGCTTGTTAGAGATTCCTCGCGGCTATCCCTTCATCGCTTTCCGGCCATTTTGTGCGACGCATTTCCGGGTATTTCGTCGGCCAGGTCCGAATGAAGGGAAGAACAATGGTGAAACCTCCCTCCGTCGCGCTCGCGGAGGACTGCCTGCGCCGCGTCCGGGACGAGGTCCACGCGAGCCTCCGGCGCGCCGACCCGGAGGCGGCCGCGCGGCTGGTCGACGAGATCCGGGCCGCCCGCACGGTGTTCGTCGCCGGCGCGGGCCGGTCGGGGATGATGGCCTCCGCGCTGGCGATGCGGCTGGTGCATCTCGGGTTCGACGCCCACGTGGTGGGCGAGAGCACGACGCCCGCCCTGGCGCGCGGCGACCTGCTCGTCGCGTGCAGCGGTTCGGGGGACACGGCGACCGTGTTGTCGATCGCCGACGTCGCCCGCGCGACCGGCGGGCGGGTCGCCGCGGTGACGGCCGCCGCCGGAGCCCCCCTCACGGACCGGGCCGACCTGGTGCTGCTCCTGCCCGAGGGAGAGCGCGGGTACGACGCCGAGGAGACCGCGCAGTTCATGGGGACGCTGTTCGAGCAGTCGTCGCTGCTGTACTTCGACGCCATCGTGCTGGCGCTGGAGCAGGGCTCGCCGGTCACGCAGGCGCAGATGCGCGACCGGCACACCAACCTGGAATGACGCCCGGTGGCGGGCGCGCGGGAAACGCGCCAGGGCCACCGTGGGCCATCTCTCGACGCAGACCGCGCGCAAGAGGCGCGCCCGGACCACCTTGGGCCGCCCCTCGGCGCGGACCGCGCGCGGGGAGCGCGCCCGGACCGCCGCGTCCGCCCCTCGGCGCGGAACGCGCGCGAGGCGCGGCGGCTGAGGGAACACGGGGGCGGAAGGGCGGTCCGGACGCGTCGTGACGGCATGGCGGCGGCGGGCTCGGCGGTCAGGCCGCCGCGCGGGAACCGAGGTGGGCCTGGCGGCCCGCCCGCACCGCCGCCGCCAGCGCGGCGGCCGCGGCGGGCCGGTCGGCCGCCTCGAAGACCACCTTGGCCGAGGCCACGGCGGCGCAGCCCAGCTCCATGGCCTCGAAGGCGTCGGCGTGCCGGCCGATCCCCGCGCCGATCACGACGGGGATGCCGAGCCGCTCCACCATCAGCCGGAACTTCAGCGGCGCGATCAGCCCCTGCCCCGAGCCCACCGGCGATCCTTGGGGGAAGACGCCCGCGCAGCCCGCCCGTTCCAGGTCGGCGGCGTACCCCGGGTCGTCGGAGGCGTTGGGGAAGACCTGGAACCCGCGGTCCACCAGCTCGCGCGCGGCGCGGTACATCTCCACGGGCTCGGGGATCTGGTGGTCGCCGTCGTTGGTGAGGATGAGCTTGACCCAGCGGATGCCGGACAGTTCCGCGCCGTGCTCGGCGGCGCGGACGGCCTCGTCCGCGTTGGCGCAGCCGGCGGTGTTGGGCAACATCAGCACGTCGTGCCGGCGGAGGGTCTCGGCGATGAGGTCGTGCCGTCCCGGCTCCACCGGGGCGGTCCGGAGGGTGGCCACGCCCGCGCCGGACGCCTCCAGCACCGCGTCCAGGTCGCCGGTGTCGGCTTCCTCGGGGATGGCCAGGACGAGCCGGGAGGACAGTTCTTTGTCGCCGAGCCGCCAGGTGTCGTGCCCGGTCGTCGGAGCGGTCATCTCAACCTCCCTGGGTGAGGGTGACGATCTCGATGCGGTCGCCGTCCGCGGGGCGGCGGTGGTCCCAATCGTCCTCGGGCACGACGGCCCCGCCGACCGAGACCGAGACGTCGCCTGCGGGCAGGTCGAGCCGCCGCACCAGGTCGCGCAGCGTGTCGGAGGCGGCGACGCGGACGGGGTCGTCGTTGACGTTGACGGTGATGCTGTCGGTCATTCCTTGCTCCCTTCCACCAGGTCGCTGGGCAGGCCGGCCGCCTCGAACGCCGCCTGGAGGCCGGTGCTGCCGGTGAGTTGCAGGTGCAGGCCGTGCACCTGCCATTCGGCGACGCCGTGCCGGACCAGCGGGTCGCCGCGCAGCAACTTCTGCACGTCGTCCAGGTCGGTGTGCGGGGTGACGACGAAGCCCCCGGTGCGCGGTTCGCGGCGGCCGCCGAACAGCAGGTCGCCGCGCTCGAAGGCGGCCTCGACCCAGGCGCGGTGCTCGGGCAGCAGCTCGTCGATCCGTTCCAGGGGCGCGGTGTAGGTGTTCACCAGGAAGAACATGGGTCTCCTTGAACGGGGTGCGGCGGGCCCGTGCGGTCCGCCGCCGGGGGGCGGGCTCAGCTGGGGGTGTGCACGAGGACCTCGTCGGCGATGCGGGCGCGCTGGTCGGCGTCCAGGGCGGCATGGCCGAGCGCGACGCCGTCCAGCGGCGCGTGCGGCACCATCGCCCGGTAGGTGCCGGGCTCGACGGCACCTCCGTAGAGCAGCCGGGCGGGGCCGCTCCGCTCGTCGCAGAGCCGCCGGAGGGCGCCGGTGACGGTCGCGACGTGGGCGGCGTCGGCGGGGGCGTCGGCGCCGATGGTCCAGGCGGGTTCGTAGAGCACGATGAGGGGGGCGTCGTCGGGCATGCGGTCCAGCGCCGGCGCGAGCTGGCCCACGGCGGTGGTGGCGGCCCTCGGGGGCGTGATCTGTTCGGTCTCGCCGACGCAGACGACGGGGATCAGCGCCGCCTCGGCGGCCGCCGCCGCCTTGGCCGCGACCGTGGCGTCGTCCTCGCCGAAGACCCGCCGCCTCTCGGCGTGGCCGACCATGACGTGGGTGCAGCCGAAGTCGGCGAGCGTCCGCGGCGCGACCTCGCCGGTGCAGTCCCGGCCGTCGTGCCAGAGGTTCTGGGCCCCGTAGGCGACGCCGGTTCCGGCGAGGGCGCGTCCGGCCCCCTCCAGGGCGGTGTAGGGCAGCAGGGCGACGAATCCCGCGGCGCTCAGGCGTCCGGCGTCCCGGCGCACGCCTGCGAGCCAGGCGTCCAGGTCGCGTCGGCCGAGCTGCTGCTTGGTGTTGGTCAGGGTCAGCGGGCGGGGCGGGACGGGGAAGCTCATGGGACCTCTTCGGAAGAAGCTGCGGGGGCCGCCGGGCGGAGGTCCCAGGTGTGGTCGCGGCCGGGTTCCAGCAGGTGGCGGCGGCCTCGCACCACGACGGGCACGGGGCCCTCCGTCCGGGAGACCCGGATCAGCAGGCGCTCTCCGGACACGGCGACGGTGACGGCGGCACCGGCGGCGTCGCGCACGGTGACCTCGCAGCACGGCAGGCCGGGCAGCGGAGCGGGGTCGACGGCGAGGACGTCGCCGCGGCGGGTGACACCGAGCAGGCGACGCTGGACGAAGTCGGCGGTCCCGGCCAGCACGCCGAGGTGCACGCCCTCCTCGGTCGCGTTGCCCGGCCGCCCGGCGATGTCGGTCCGCAGCGCCTCCAGCAGGCGGTCGCGGACGCCCGGCATCCGCCACCGGTGCAGCACCCAGGCCATGACGATGGCGCTCAGCGACGAGCCGTCGGTGCAGCGCTCCTGGTAGTGGCGGACGGTGGCGCGCCAGACGTCCTCGTCCATGGCGTAGCCCAGCCGGTGGAACTGGGCGTCGAGAGCACGCGGGGAGTACAGGTAGCCGAGCATCAGGGTGTCGGGCTGCTTGCAGACCCGGTAGCGGTTGGTGGAGTCCCCCCGCTCTTCCAGGATCTCGTCCAGGCGGCCCAGCGACCCGTACCGGTCCCGGTACTCCTCCCAGGGGAGCTCCGGCAGGTCGGCCCAGCCGTCGAACTGGCTGACCACGCCGTCGTGGAAGGGCACGGCCAGCCGGTGGGCGACGTCGCGCCACCGGTCGAGCTCGGCCGGTTCGAGGGCGAGCGCGTCCTGGAGGGCCCGCCGGTCGCGGTCCGGCAGGGCGTTGAGGGCGCGTGCGGCGGTGTGCAGCGCCCAGGACGCGGTGACGTTGGTGTAGGCGTTGTCGTTCACCCCGGCGGTGGTCGAGCCGGGGTAGGCGTCGTGGAACTCGTCAGGGCCCATCAGCCCGTAGAGGTGGTAGCGGTCGTCGGCGGGGTCGTGGACGGCGGCGCTGTTCCACATGCGGGCGATCTCGACGAGCATCTCCGCGCCCTGGTCGCGCAGGAACCCGGCGTCGCCGGTGGTCCGGTAGTGCCGCCAGACGGTGTGGGCGACCGCGGAGCCGATGTGGCGCTGCAACCGCGTGTGGTCGGGGGTGAAGCGGCCGGAGCGGGGATTGAACCAGACCTCGTCGGCGACCTCGGTGCCGTCGGAGGCGCTCCGCCAGGGGTACAGGGCGCCGCGCAGGCCGGCGCGCTCGGCGTTGCGGCGGGCGGCGTCCAGCCGGGCGTGGCGGTAGTCCAGGTGGACGCGGGAGAGTTCGGGCAGGCGCAGGTCCAGGTAGGGCAGCACGGTCAGCCCGTCCCAGAAGATGTGCCCGTGGTAGCCCTCGCCGTGCAGCCCCCGGGCCGGGATGCCGGAGCCGGTCTCCGATGAGGGCGGCAGCGACTGGAGCACGTGGAACAGGTTCAGGCGCAGGGCGCGCCCCATGTCGTCCTCGGCCCGCAGGTCGGCGCGCGCCCACAACTTCCGCCATGCCTCGGCGTGTTCGGCGATGAGCGCCCGGGGGCCGGGCACGGCGGCCATGCGCTCCTCGCATTCGCGGACGGCGTCGGCCGGGTCCTCCTCGCACCTGGTCCGCAGCAGCACCGTCTTCTCCACGCGCACCGTCTGTCCCGCCGACAGCGGAACGGTCAGCAGATGGCCCACGCGCAGTCGGTCCCGCACCGGACGCTCAGCCGCGTGCCTTGGACGGGCGTCCGGTCCCGTGACGAGGCGGGTCCGCGCGGCCAACGCCGTGCCGAGCCCCGTTCCCGTGCAGCGGCAGGTGAGCCAGGACAGCCCGCCGGAGCCGGTGCCGAGGCGCACGTCTTGCAGATGGCATCCGTGCAGCGGCTCGTACTCCGCCGTGCCCTCGTTCGCGACGTCGGCGTCCAGGGCCGATTCCACGTGCAGCACGCCCGACCAGCCCTCGGGGCGGAACTCGGTCACCAGCAGGGCCAGGTCGCGACGTGCCATCGACACCAGGCGGGTCTGGGCGACGGTGAGCGTGCGCTGCCGGTCGTCGTGGGCTTCGAGCGTGCGCAGGAGCAGTCCACGGCGCAGGTCGAGCGTCTGCCGGTAGGTTCCGAGGCCGTTCGCGTCGGGAGACCACCAGGTGCCGCCGCGCGTCTCCCCCGCGCAGAGCCCGCAGGCGTCCTCGCCGTCGTGGGCGTGGAAGGCGAACCGCGTCGCGAGCCAGTTGGGCTGGTTGACCAACTCCTCGTGCTTCATCGGCCGTCCGTGCACGTGCGTGGTCAGCGAGCCGTAGTGTCCGGCGACCAGGGTCGTGGGGTAGTGGTACCGGCTCGCGGCGCATTCGGGGACGCTGCCGCGCGTGGCGAACACGCCGTTGCCCAGGGTGCAGAGGGTCTCGCGGTGCCGTTCGGCGGCCGGGTCGTATCCCTCGAAGCGCCAGGTCCAGTCGGCGGCGGCCTCGGCCGCGAGTTCCTGGCCCATCGTCTTCTGGTCGTGCCTCTCCAGTTCGTGCGTCACGTGGCCGTGCCCTCGTCGTGGGCGGCCAGCAGCAGATCGCTCAGGTCGGCGACGACGAGGTGGGCGCCCGCTCTGCGCATCCGGGCGCGCGACTCGGGCTCGTCACGCCGGTCCACGCCGATGACCAGCCCGAACCCGGCCCGGACCCCGGCCTCGATCCCCGCCTCGGCGTCCTCGACCATCACCGCGTGGCGGGGCGGGACCGCCAGCCGCCGGGCGGCCTCGGCGAACAGGTCGGGCTCCGGTTTGCCCGCGAGGTCCAGGCGCGCGGCCTCCTGCCCGTCGACCACGTGGGCGAAGCAGCCGAGCAACCCGGCCGACTCCAGCACCTCGCGGGCGTGGCGGGACGAGGAGACGACCGCCAGGGCGACGCCGGCGCGTTGCAGGGCGCCGACGAGCCGCACGCTGCCGGTCCACGACGACGCGCCCTGCTCGCGCAGCCGTTCGGTGAAGGCGCGGTCCTTGGCGGCGGCCACCGCCCAGACGCTGTCGGTGCCGGGCTCGTCGTCGGGCGTCCCGTCGGGGAGATCGACGCCGCGTGCGCGCAGGAAGGCGGCCGCGCCGTCGTGGCGTTCCCTGCCGTCGACGTGGCGGCGGTAGTCGTCGTGGCCGAAGGGCTCGTCGTCGCCGTGTTCCCGCAGGCAGGCGTCGAACGCCCGCCGCCACGCCGCCTCCTGCAGGTCAGCGGTGTCGACGAGCACGCCGTCGTTGTCGAAGACGACGGCCCGGCAGGTGCGCAGGACCGGAGCGAGATCCTCGGGCCGGAGAACCTCGGTGATCAGTGGCACGGTTTCTTCCCTCTCCTTACGCGGCGCGCTGTTCGACTGGCGGGTGATATCGGTTTTCGACGGACTGACGGGCGGGACGCCATTCCGATAAATGGTCGGAGCCGCATCGTGGCCCGAGCCGGCCGACGGAGCCGGTCAGCACATCAAGATCCATAAACCCGTGGCCAGCACCTCGCTGTCACCACCGACCCCGGGTGGCCGGTTCATAACCTACGGTAATGTCCGACTTTTGAGCGACAAGGTCCATCGGGGTAAGTTCGCCGTCACTTTTGCGGAAACGACTTTACAACCAGTAAGCGTTGTTGTTGAAAATGCCGCCGAGGGAAGGATGGAGCGCAAGGAACGGTCGGATCCGCGAAACGGCAGAGGGAGCGAATCGAATGGCCAACCGCAATACCGGGCGCCTGGCCGAGCGCGGGGTCTCGCTCTACCTGGACGACCTGGGCCGGGACCGGCTGGAGTCGGGACGGCTGGCCGAGCTGATCGCGGACTACCACGTCACCGGCGTCACGACCAATCCGTCGATCTTCAACGCGGCGCTGACCTCGGGCGACGACTACCAGGACCGGTTGCGGCTGCTGGCCGGCGTCGGGGCGACCACCGCCGACGCCGTGCGGATGCTGACCGCCATCGACGTGCGCGAGGCGGCCGACCTGCTGGAACCGGTCCACCGCCGCACCGGCGGCCGCGACGGCTGGGTCTCGCTGGAGGTCGACCCCCGCTACGCCCGCGACACCGCCCGCACCGTCGCCGAGGCCCGGCTGCTGCACTGGCTGGTCGGCCGGCCCAACGTGATGTTGAAGGTCCCCGCGACCGCCGAGGGCCTGCCAGCCATCACCGAACTCGTCGCCCGCGGCATCAGCGTCAACGCCACCGTGATCATCTCGCTGGACCGGTACGAGCAGGTCGTGGACGCCTACCTGGGCGGCCTGGAGCGCGCCGTCGCCGCCGGGATCGACGCCTCCCAGGTCGCCTCGGTCGCTTCTTTCTACATCTCGCGCCTGGACGGCCTGGTCGACGACTTCCTCGACGGCGCGGACGAGCGCAAGGCCGAACGGCTGCGCGGCCAGGCCGCCATCGCCAACGCCCGCCTCGGCCACCAGATCCACCGGCGGTCCCTGGACGCCCCGCGCTGGCGGGCCCTCGCCGACCGTGGCGCGCGCCCCCAGCGTCTGCTGTGGGCCTCCACCGCCACCAAGGACGACCGCTACCCCGACACCCGCTACGTCACCGACCTGGCGATCCCCGGCACCATCAACACCATGCCCGCCGCCACGCTGGAGGCGGTCGCCGACCACTGCGGCCCGCTCAGCGGGCCGGTGGACGAGGAGTACGCCGCCGCGCACGACCTCTTCCGGGAGCTGGCCGAACTCGGCTTCTCCTATGACAAGGCCGTGCGCGACCTCCAGGACCAGGGCATCGAAGGCTTCGTCGACGACTGGCAGGAACTGCACCGAACGGTGGGCGAAACGCTGTAGCGCCCACGACCCTGCGCACGGGAGGGCCCGCATTGCACGTACTGGGCGTCGTGTTCGACTGCGACGGAACCCTCGTGGACACCGAGCCCATCTGGGCGAGGGCCCGCCGGAAGCTCTACCAGGACCTGACGAGCCGACACCGCCCGGAGACGCCGATCGACGAGGGCCTCCTGAAGGAGATGACCGGCCTCAACCACCGCGACTCCGCCGCGAAGCTGACCGGACATCTCGGCCTGCCCGAACTCGCCGACCAGTCCGCCGCCCGGCTCAAGGACTCGGTGCTCGGACGGCTCGACGCGCTGGACCCCATGCCCGGCGTCACGGACGTCCTGGACCGGCTGCGCGGCAAGGTGCCGCTGGCGGTGGCCACCTCGGCTCCGCGCGAGGTCACCGAACGTTCGCTGGATCTGGCCGGACTGGCGGCGTCCTTCGGCGCCGTGGTCTGCGCGGGCGATCCGCTCGACCGCCTGGGCCGCTCCCGCAACGGCGACGTCCGGACCATCCGTTCCAAGCCCTGCCCCGACACCTACCTGGCGGCGTGCGCGCGCATCGGCGTCCGCCCCGAACGGTGCCTGGCGGTGGAGGACTCCGACAGCGGCCTGCGCTCGGCCCAGGCCGCCGGACTCACCGTCCTGCACGTCCACGCGGAAGCGCTCCGGCAGAAACGGTGCGACCACAGGGCCACGTCGATGGACGCCCCGGCGGCGCGCCGGTTCTTCGACCGCGCCCTGAGCTGAGACCGGCCGCCCCAACGAAACCGACGCCCCAGGAGGTGCGATGAAGCCAGGTACGATCCCGGCCGAGGACGTGGAGGCGGTACTGCGCTGGACGGGCGCGCGCATGCCCCTCGTCCAGGCCATCGCGGCGCGCTGGGCCCGGGAACGGCCCCTGGAGGGATGGCGCGTGTCGGCCTGCGTCCACCTCATCGCCACCACCGCGTCCACGCTGGTGGCGTTGCGCGAGGCCGGAGCCGACCTGGTCGTCTGCGGCACCCGCCCCGCCGCCACCGACCCCGCCGTCGCCGGGTGGCTCAGCCGCCAGGGGATCCGTGTGCTCGCCGAGGGCGCTCCCGGCGCGACGGACCCGGCGGAGGCGCGGCACGCGGCGCTGGAGCACGGCCCGCACCTGATCATCGACGAGGCCGACGGCCTGCTGGGCCCGCTGCACAGCGACCACCGCGACAGGCTGCCCGGCGTCCGGGCGGCGTCCGTGCACACCCTCACCGGCGTGCGGCGCATGCGCAGCTTCGCGGCCCGGGGCCGGTTGCGGTTCCCCGTCATGGCCGACGACGGCACGCCGCTCAAGCAGATCTTCGACAACCGCTTCGGCACCGGCCAGAGCACCCTGGACGCCGTCATGCGCACCGCGAACGTGGCGCTGCCCGGGGCCTGCGTGGTGGTCGTCGGCTACGGGCACTGCGGCCGCGGGGTGGCCGAACGGGCCCGCGCCCTCGGCGCGGACGTGGTGGTGACCGAGGTCGATCCCCTGCGCGCGCTGGAGGCGGCCCTGTCGGGGTACCGCGTCATGCCGATGGCCGACGCGGCGGGCGTCGGCGACGTCTTCGTCACCGCCACGGGCACGGTACGCGCCGTCACCCGGGAGCACCTGGCGCGGATGAAGGACGGCGTCTACCTCGCCAACGCCGGGCACTCCGACCAGGAGTTCGACGTCGCCGAACTCGCCGCGACGGCGTCGGGCCCGCACCGGCTCGCCCCGATGATCGAGGAGTACCGCGACCCGGCGGCGGGCCGCCGCTACCTCATGGCGGGCGGCGGCGCGGTCAACACCTCGGCCGCCGCGGGCCATCCGCCGGAGCTGATGGACCTCAGCTTCGCCCTCCAGCTCACCGGCGTGCAGTACCTGGTCCGGCACGCCGCGAGCCTCGGCCCCGGCGTCCACACGCTGCCCGCCGAGCTGGAGCGGCGCATCACCGCGGACAAGCTGGCGGCCATGGGGATCGGCATCGATCATGCCACCGCCGAGCAGGAACGCTACGTCAGGCAGGTGAGCGGCGAATCCGACGAGGAGTACGACCGCACCGCCCGGCGGGCCGGGAACCCCTGAGAACCGCGCCCCACCGGCCCCTTTCCCGCCCCGCCGGGCGTCGCGCCCGGCGGTCCTTTGCGCCCGTTGGTAGCATCGGAGCACGCCGCCGGCCCCCGGCACGACCTCTGCGAGCCGGCCGCAGCGCCGCGCGACCCGCCGCTGCACATGATCAACAAGTGCGATCGCCTGACCGCCCCGACCGGTGCGGCCGCGGTCATACGATCGACGACACAGCACGTCACAGGTTGGAGAGGTCACAATGCCCCCGCTCAGGTCACGGACGGTCACCCACGGCAGGAACATGGCCGGCGCCCGCGCGCTCATGCGCGCCAGCGGCGTCGCGCGGGAGGACTTCGGCAAGCCGATCGTGGCGGTGGCCAACAGCTTCACCCAGTTCGTGCCCGGCCACGTGCACCTGCGCGAGGTCGGCGACGTCGTCGCGGCCGCGGTGAAGGAGGCCGGCGGCGTCCCCCGCGAGTTCAACACGATCGCGGTGGACGACGGCATCGCCATGGGCCACGAGGGCATGCTCTACTCGCTGCCCTCCCGCGAGCTGATCGCCGACGCCGTCGAGTACATGGTCAACGCCCACCAGGCCGACGCCCTGGTCTGCGTCTCCAACTGCGACAAGATCACGCCGGGCATGTTGCTGGCCGCGCTGCGCCTCAACATCCCCACCGTCTTCGTCTCCGGCGGCCCGATGGAGGCGGGCAAGCCCGTCGAGGGCGTCATGAACGGCCACAAGCTCGACCTGATCGACCCGATGATCGCCTCGGCCGACGACTCGGTCAGCGACGCCAAGCTGCTGGAGATGGAGGAGAGCGCCTGCCCGACCTGCGGGTCGTGCTCGGGCATGTTCACCGCCAACTCCATGAACTGCCTCACCGAGGCGATCGGCCTGGCCCTGCCCGGCAACGGCACCGTGCTCGCCACCCACACCGCGCGCCGCAAGCTGTACGAGGACGCGGGCCGCACCGTCCTGGACATCGCGCGCCGCTACTACGAGCAGGACGACGACTCGGTCCTGCCGCTCAACATCGCCACCAAGGACGCGTTCGAGAACGCCATGGTCCTGGACATCGCGATGGGCGGCTCCACCAACACGATCCTGCACCTGCTGGCGGCGGCCGTGGAGGGCGGCGTCGACTTCGGCCTGGACGAGATCGACGCCCTGTCGCGGCGCGTCCCGTGCGTCTGCAAGCTGGCCCCGGCCACCGCCAAGTACCACGTCGAGGACTGCCACCGCGCGGGCGGCATCCCGGCCCTGCTGGGCGAGCTGAACCGCGCCGGGCTGCTGCACTCGGCGGCGCACTCGATCCACTCGGCCTCGCTGGACGAGCTGGTCGACCGCTGGGACCCGACCTCCCCCAACGTGCTGCCCGAGGCCCTGGAGATGTGGCACGCCGCGCCCGGCGGCGTCCGCTCCACCTCGGCGTTCAGCCAGTCGGCCCGCTGGGAGGAGCTGGACCTCGACCGCGAGAACGGCTGCATCCGCTCGGCCGAGCACGCCTACACCGCCGACGGCGGCCTGGCGGTGCTGCGCGGCAACATCGCCCCCGACGGCGCGATCGTGAAGACCGCGGGCGTCGAGGAGGAGCTGTGGACCTTCTCCGGCCCCGCCGTGGTCTTCGAGAGCCAGGACGACGCGGTCGAGGGCATCCTGGGCGGCAAGGTCAAGGCCGGTGACGTGGTCGTCATCCGCTACGAGGGCCCCCGGGGCGGCCCCGGCATGCAGGAGATGCTCTACCCGACCAGCTTCCTGAAGGGCCGCGGCCTCGGCAAGGCGTGCGCCCTGATCACCGACGGCCGCTTCTCCGGCGGCACCTCGGGCCTGTCGATCGGCCACGCCTCCCCCGAGGCGGCCGGCGGCGGCGTCATCGCGCTGGTCGAGAACGGCGACCCGATCGTGATCGACATCCCGAACCGCGTGCTGGAGCTGGACGTCCCGGCCGACGAGCTGGAGATCCGCCGCGAGAAGCTGCTGGCCGACCTCGGCGGCTACCGCCCGCGCGACCGGCACCGCCCGGTGAGCGCGGCGCTGCGCGCCTACGCGGCGATGGCGACCTCGGCCTCCACCGGCGCCGCCCGCGACGTCGGCCAGATCGACGGGCTGTGAGGTGGGGGCGGGCGGTTACCCCTCGGGTAATGGCCCGCCTTCCCCGCCGGGTCATAGCTTCTTACCTGTCGGACGGAAAACCCCGTCTCAACCAGGAGGAACCGATGACCGCCTACGCCATGGCCCACCTTCGTCCCACCGCGCTGCCCAACGACGAGGTCCTGGACTACATCGAGCGCATCCAGGCCACCATGGATCCCTTCGGCGGCCGGTTCCTGGTGCACGGCAGCGAGGTCGAGGACGTGGAGGGCGAGTTCGAGGGCGCCCTGGTCATGCTTGAGTTCCCTGACAAGGCAGCCGTCCGCGCCTGGTACGCCTCGGACGCCTACCAGGAGATCCTCCCGCTGCGCACCCGCAACATTCCCGGCACCCTCTGGATCTGCGAGGGCGTCGGGGACGGCTACGACCCCCGCGCGACGGCGGCGAGGATGCGGGCGATGCGGGACGCCTAGCCGCAGCAGCCGCCCCCGCAGCAGCCCCCGCCCCCACCCGACGGCGGCGGGGCCGGGGCGCCGCCGCGGGCCGAGCCCGTCACGGCGACCGTGGACAGCAGCTTGACGGTGTCGGCGTGCCCCTCGGGGCAGGCGGCGGGCGCGGACGCCTCGCTCATCGGGCGGGACACCTCGAACGTCGATCCGCAGGCGCGGCAGCGGTAGTCATAGCGTGGCACCCGCCCAGGATAGGTCCCCGGCGGCGGGCCCGTCAGGCGGCCGGCTCGGTCACGTAGGGGGCCCACTGCGGGTCGCCGTCGTGCACGATGCCGATCAGCCGCCAGTGCGCGCCGCGCGGCACGCCCGGGGTGATCTCCAGCGTCCAGCCCAGCTCCTCCAGCAGCCGGTCGGCCTTGCGGTGGTTGCAGGTGGTGCAGGAGGCGACGCAGTTCTCCCAGACGTGCTGGCCGCCGCGGCTGCGCGGCAGCACGTGGTCGATGGTCTCGGCGCGGCGGCCGCAGTAGACGCAGCGGTGGTTGTCGCGGCGCATCAGCGCGGTCCGGGTCAGCGGCACCCGGGTGCGGAAGGGGATCTTGACGTAGCGGCGGAGCCGGATCACCGAGGGGACCTCGACCGCCATGGTCGCCGAGTGCAGCACCGCACCGGCCGAGTCGTAGTGGACGATCTCCGCCTTCTCGCGCAGCACCAGGCAGACCGCGCGGCGCAGGGACAGGGTCGTCAGGGGTTCGTACGTGGCGTTGAGGAGGAGGACCTGGCGCATCAGGCGGCCTCCGCCGGGCTGCGTCCTGCGTTGGCCTCGGCGGGCGCGCTCGGGCGCGCCTCCAGCCGAGGCCCGATTATTGTCTCCGGCACCTGTGCACCCACCATGAGGACCTCCCCAGGGGCGAAGCGACCCGGAATAATAGTGACCTCTGGGGAGGGTCGTTCGCTACCCCATTCGTCCCCACAAGCGGTGCGGATCGAACGTGCCGGGCCCCCGGAGACCGTGCGCCCGCGTGCCGCCGGGGGCCCGCCGGATCAGTCGTCGGCGTCCGCGGCGTCCGCCCGCTGCCAGGTGACCCGCCCGGTGATCTGCACGCTGCCCGAGGTCGTGGCCGGGATCGCGGCGACCAGCGTGCCCTTCTTGCGGCCCGCCGTCGCCAGCCTGCCGTAGTCGCAGCGGACGGAGGTCGCCAGCACCTTGCACGGCGCGCTGACCGAGGTGACCTTCAGCTGCGGCGTCAGCCGGTGAACCAGCACGACCTTGTCGACGGCCTCGCCGCCGCTGTTGCGGACCGTCCAGTCCCAGGTGACGCTGTCGCCCTCGGCGGAGATCTCCGGCGCCGAGTAGAGGAAATCGACCTTGGCGGCCGCGTGCGCCGGCAGCGCCGTCGCCGACAGCGGCGCGGCGAGCGCCACCGCGCCGGCGAGCAGGCGCGCGCGCCCGGTGAGGATGCTCTTCATACTTCAACCCCCGTTTGGAAGAGCCGGATGACCATGCCCTTCTACCGAACAACCCCGGCGCGTTCATCTCGCCACACGTGACAACCGGGCAGGCATGCCACACGTCTGTGTTCCGATGACCCTTCGGTCACGAACTCCCCCCGAGACAGAGAAAGTTGCCCAGTGCGCACCATCACCACCCTTACGGCCGCCTGCGCGCTCGCCGTGTCATTGTCGGCCTGCGGCCCGGAGGCCGAGGACGCCGGCGGCAAGGCCGGGAAGGGCTCCGCCCCGGCCTCCCCGTCCCCCGCCCGGACGCTGACGCTGGCCGAGGTCAGCGGCGCGGTCGCCAAGCAACTCGCCGCCGACAAGACCGTCAGGGTCACCGGCGGCGGTGTCTCGCGCGGCGAGAAGGTGCAGATCAACATGGTCATCGGCACCGCCGCCGGGCGGCCCGAGTACGACATGACCGTGGACGCCCCCGCCAAGGACGGCAAGACCGGGCGCGTGCAGATGCTCCTGCTCAAGGACGCCTTCTACCTGCGGATCGACGGTGACGAGATCGAGCCGGGCAAGCCCTGGGCCCGCGTCGGCGCCGACTCCAAGAACCCGCTCGCCAAGATCTTCATGGTGATGGGCTCGACGATGAAGAACTCCGTCGACCCCCAACAGCAGCAGCTCACCGCCGACGCCGGCGGCCGCCTCACCGGCGCCCGGCCGGAGAAGGTCGGCGGCGTGGACGCCACCCGCTACACCGTCGCCGTCGACATGACCCGGGCCATCCAGAAGGTGGACCTGCGCAAGTACCTGGCCGACACCGCCGGGCAGCTCGCCCAGGTCCCCGGCCTGGACGCCGCCACCAAGGCGAAGGCCGACAAGGCCGCCAACCTGAGCGACGCCGACCTGGAGAAGCTGCGCGCCAACATGCTCAAGGCGGTGCGGGGCTCCACCGCCACCACCGACTTCTGGCTGGACGGCTCGGGCCGCCCGCTGAAGCAGGCCACCGAGGTGGTGGGCGGGGCGCAGGCGCAGAAGATGGAGCTGACCTACTCCGACTGGGGCAAGGCGGCCCTCACCGTGCCGCCGCCGGGCCAGGTCACCGAGATGCCGGACATGCCGAAGATGCCGTGACGCCCGTCGTGGCGGTCCCGCGGGTGGGCGCGGGGGCTGAATAGGGTTCAGCACATGAACCGACCGTCGTACCCGCCCGCCCCGCGCGAGGACATCACCGAGGACCTGCACGGCCACCCGACCGACGACCCCTACCGGTGGCTGGAGAACCGCGACGACCCGGGCACCCGCGTCTGGCTGGCCGCCGAGGACGACCTGTTCCACGAGGTCGTGGACGCGCTGCCGGGCCGCGAGCGGCTGCGCAAGCGGCTGGGCGAGCTGCTGGCGGCGGGCAGCGTCGGCACGCCGGTCTGGCGCGGCGGGCGGCGGTTCTTCACCCGCCGCTCGGCCGACCAGGAGCACCCGGTGCTGTACACCGTGGATCCGGACGGCGGCGAGCGGGCGCTGCTCGACCCGGTGGCCCTGGACCCCGAGGGCACCACCACGCTGGACGCCTGGTACCCCGACAAGGAGGGGCGGCGGCTGGCCTACAAGGTGTCGCACGGCGGCGACGAGGAGGCGCTGCTGTACGTCCTGGACGTGGCGTCCGGCGAGCGCGTCGAGGGGCCGATCGACCGCAGCCGCGAGTCGTCGGTGGCGTGGCTGCCCGGCGGTGAGGCGTACTACTACGCCCGCCGCCTGCCCGCCGACCAGGTGCCCGAGGGCGAGTCGCAGTACCACCGGCGCGTGTTCCTGCACCGCGTCGGCACCGACCCCGACGCCGACGACGTGCTGGTGTTCGGCGAGGGCCGCGACAAGACCGACTACTACGGCGCCGGGGTGAGCCGCGACGGCCGCTGGCTCACCATCACCGCCTCCCAGGGCACCGCGCCCCGCAACGACCTGTGGATCGCCGACCTCGCGGCGTCCTCCCCCGAGCGGCCCGAACTGAAGGCCGTGCAGGTGGGCGTGGACGCCTCCACCGGCCTGTACGTGGGCCGCGACGGCCGCGCCTACGTCTTCACCGACCGCGACGCGCCCCGCTCGCGGCTCTGCGTGGCCGACCCGGCCGACCCCGCCGAGTGGCGCGACCTGATCCCCGAGGACCCCGAGGCCGTGTTGTCGGACTTCGCGATCCTGGACGACCTGGACCGCCCCGTCCTGCTGGCCGGCTGGACCCGGCACGCGATCAGCGAGATCACCGTGCACGACCTGGCGACCGGCGAGCGGATCGGCGAGGTCCCGGTGCCGGGCCTCGGCTCGATCGGCGGCCTGGTGGAGCGCCCCGAGGGCGGCCACGAGGCGTGGTTCGGCTACACCGACAACACCACGCCGTCGTCGGTGCTGCGCTACGACGCGCGCACCGGCGAGACCAGCGTGTGGGCGCAGGCGCCCGGCACCGTCGAGGTCCCCGACCTCGACGCCCGCCAGGTCGCCTACACCTCCTACGACGGCACCACCGTGCGGATGCTGGTGATCTCCCGTCCCGGCTCCACCGGCCCGCGCCCGGCGATCCTGTACGGCTACGGCGGCTTCAACATCTCGCTCACCCCCGCCTACTCGGCGGGCATCCTCGCCTGGGTCGAGGCGGGCGGCGTCTACGCGATCGCCAACCTGCGCGGCGGCTCGGAAGAGGGCGAGGACTGGCACCGCGCGGGCATGCGCGAGCGCAAGCAGAACGTCTTCGACGACTTCCACTCCGCCGCCGAGAAGCTCATCGCCGACGGCCTGACCACCAGCGACCGGCTCGCCATCTCCGGCGGCTCCAACGGCGGCCTGCTGGTGGGCGCGGCCCTGACGCAGCGGCCCGACCTGTACAAGGCGGTGATCTGCTCGGCGCCGCTGCTGGACATGCTGCGCTACGAGCACTTCGGCCTGGGCCAGGTGTGGACCGACGAGTACGGCACGGTGACCGACGCGGAGGAGTTCGAGTGGCTGCGCGCCTACTCGCCCTACCACCACGTCGAGCTGGGCGTGGCCTACCCGGCGACGCTGTTCACCATCTTCGACAGCGACTCGCGGGTGGACCCGCTGCACGCCCGCAAGATGTGCGCGGCGCTCCAGTACGCGACGTCGTCGGACGCGCCGATCCTGCTGCGCAACGAGACGGAGGTGGGGCACTCGTCACGCTCGGTGTCGCGCTCGGTGAACCTGATGACCGACACACTGTCCTTCCTCGCCGCACAGACCGGCCTGCCCCTGGAGTAGGCGTGCCCTCGGTCACACCGGGCCCGAGCGGGCCGCGAACCGTATTGACGAATGGTCGAATAGAGGGGTGAGCGCCATGACGCGGCCTGACCGCCTGACCGGGCTGCTGCGGCGGCCGCCCCGCGACGCCGACCGCCCGTCCGGCTACCTCGACCTGCTCGGGCCCACGGCCGAACCGGCTCCCACGCTCGCCCAGCACGCGATGCGCTCCACCCTGCTGCCGCAGATCTACGAGCGCGTGTGGCGGCCGGTCGGCTTCAACCTCGCCAAGGGCTGGCCGTTCGGCCCCGACACCGCCGCCGAGCAGGCGCTCGCCCGCGAGTGGCTGGGCCTCGCCGCGCCCGGCGACGCCGACAAGCCCGCCGCGACCGTGCTGGACGTGGCGTGCGGCCCCGGCAACGTGACGCGCGCCCTGGCGGCCGGGGTCTCCGACGACGGCCTGGTCGTCGGGCTGGACGCCTCGGCCACCATGCTCGCGCGCGCCGTCGCCGACACCGCCGAGCCCACCGTCGAGTACGTGCGCGGCGACGCGGTGGACCTGCCCTTCAGGGACGGGGTCTTCGACGCGGTGTGCTGCTTCGGCGCCCTCTACCTGTTCGACGACCCGTGGGCGGCGGTGGACTCGATGGCCCGCGTCCTGCGCCCCGGCGGGCAGCTGATGATCCTCACCACCCGCCGCCCTCGGCTGCCGGTCTCCCGGCTGGCCACCGAGGCGTTCGGCCGTGTCGCGGGGGTCACGATGTTCGGCGACCGCGAGGTCACCGCCGCCCTGCGCGACCGCGGGTTCACGCGGGTGCGGCACCGGCGCTTCCCGCTGATGCAGGTCACCGCCGCGCAGCGCTGAACCCCGCCCGTCACCACCGCGCAGCGCTGGACTCCACCCGTGCCCGGCCCCCGACGAGCGGACGGGCACGGATGGGGCTCAGCGTTCGACGCCCGCCGGTCGTCCGGCCGGTCCTCCGCCTCGCGGCTCGGGGACCGGCCGGACGACCGGTTCAGCACAGGCGTTTCTCGATGTAGATGTTGACGATGCCGCCGATCGGTTCGCGCCGGATCTCGCGCCAGCCGAACGAGCGGTACAGCGCCAGCGCCGGGCCCTGGAACTCAGTGGTGTCGCCGCGCAGCACGCGGTAGCCGAACTCCCTGGCACGTTCCTCCAGGGCCTGCACGATGCCCGCGCCGTAGCCGCGGCGCTGCACGTCGGGGCGGACCCTCAGCCGCACCATCTCGGCCACCTCCAGCCGCTGGTCGCCGGGCGTGTAGCCACCGAAGGCCCTGGCGCGGCCTCCGGGGACCAGGTCGGCGCGGCGCAGGCCGCCCATGGCGACGATCTCGCCGCCGAGCTCGCCGACGAGGAACTCGCCGTCGTTGCGGAGATAGATCTCCTCCATCCGGAAGAAGTCGTGGTCGTAGTAGACGCCGTCGCCGGGGCGCAGCCCCACCTGGGCGAGCCCCTCCTGGTGGAGGGCGAGGACGGTGGCGTGGTCGGGGGTGCGGTAGCGCCGCAGCCGCAGGTCGCCCAGGGCCCAGGCGGGGGGTTCCCGCTGGAGCCGGACGGGCGAGGGCCGGCCGTGGGCCTGGGGCGTTCGGGCAGGGGGCGTCTGCCCCTCGGGGTGCCGGGGGGCGCCGTCACGGGGGTCCATCGGGCCGTCAGACCTGCTCGGCCGGGGGGATCGACGGCCGGGGCACCGGTGGTGGTGAGGTGGGGCTCTGCACGTGCGGCCCCGCCAGCGCCTCGTAGAACTCCTTCAGGCCGGGGATCTCGCCGTGCTTGGTCTTGACCGCCGCGCCGATCTGCCGCGCCCGGTGCACCAGGATGTCGGAGCGGTGCTCGGGGGGCAGCTCCAGGATGGCCTCCTGGCCGACGTCGAGCGCGGACTGGGGGTGCCCGGCGTGCAACCGGCAGAACGCGCGGTCGAGCCGGACCAGGGTGAGGTCCACCCGGTCGGTCGGGGCGTAGAGGGTGAGCGCCTGGCTCAGCACCTCGTCGCCGTGCTGGTGGTCGCCCAGGTTGGTGAAGGTGTCGCCCTCATAGAAGGTCATCTGCCGGTCGGTGAACCCGAAGGCCAGGTCACCGGTCTCGTCCTTGGACAGCTGGTCGAACACCGACCTGCCGCGCACCAGGGCGCGGCGGGCGCTGGGCGCGGCGTCGCCGCGGCCGCGCATCGCCAGCAGGCCGAGCGCGCGCGCCTCCACCGCCGGGGCCATCGCGGCCGCCACGCTGGGGGTGCGGCCGGCCAGGTCCTGGGCCTTGCGGGCCAGGTGCAGCGCCTCGCGCGGGTCGCCGTAGTACATGGGCACCAGCGCCTCGCGCACCGTCACCCACGCCCGCAGCTTGCGGTCGGCCGTCTCGTCGGCGGCCGTGCGCGCGGTGCGGAAGAACGACCGGGCCAGCCGGTGGTCGCCCAGGTTGATCATGATCAGGCCGGACAGCCCGGACAGCTGGGCCGCGATCCGGCACAACCGTTCCTGGAGCTCGACCGGCTGCCGCTTGTCGCACATGCGGCGCACCTCGCTGAAGTCCAGCAGCACGTCGCACAACATCCGGAGCGACGGGGTCGCCTGGTACTGCTGGCCGTAGCCGAGCGTCGTCTCCTCCCACTGGTCGAGCATGGTCGGCGAGACGGTCGCGCTGACCAGCGTGTCGTCCATCTTGCGCCGAAGGTTGTCCACGGCCCCCAGGAACTGACCGTCGAGCGCCACGCCCGCTCCGGCCAGCAGTTGCAGAAGGGTCCTACGAAGCACGATGTCCTCCTCTCCCACATCCATGGAAAGGGGGCCGTCGGCGCGGTCAAGCCCCCGTGATTCACTGACGGTGATCAAACGCCGGTCGTCCATGGCGGGGACGACCGCCCCGACGAGCGCGTCGGGTTCCTCGTGCGCGTGCCGCGCCGGCCCGCCCCGCGGGGAGGTCGTGCCGGCGCCCGGGGGGACCGCGTGCCCGCGGCCGCAGATGCAGGGGCTCTGGTACCCGAGCTCGTCGGGCTCCACCCGGTAGACGGCGCAGAGGTAGTGCAGGTACTCCGGCCCGGGACGCTTGTAGCCGCTCTCGTAGGCCGACAACAACGTCTCGCCGAGCTTGGGGGCCGGCTTGCCGTCGACCTCGAACAGGGCCCGGACCTGGGCCACGATGTCGGACAGCGCGACACCGTGCGACAGGCGGTGCGCCTTGACCCGGCTGGTGCCGAAGAGCGGCCCGCACTGATCGTGGATCTCGGCCGCGATCTCCGCGGGGCAACGCCCTCGCGCCAGGCCATGCGCACGTATCCGGCGCGCGATGTCCGTTTCCTTACGAGGGGGGTCCGACATCGTTTCCGGCCTCCTCACCGCCGGTCCGGACGACCCCTCCCCTATCATCGGGGCAGGTCGTCGCGGCCGCGGCGACCGGTTTCCTGGTTGGCCACGACAAATAATCTCTCGCGCACAGAGCGTAACGCTCCTTTCGGGGGCACGGCCAGACTTTCCCGCGAAAGGCGGGCGCACCGGGTGCATCCTCCTGCACTCGGGTAGAGATTTATCCTCCGCGGGAGAAGGAGCCTCTTCCGGGGTGGGGAAAACCCGTACCGGGCCCCGCCGGGCCCCCTTGACCCCTCACCCTAAGAGTTGCAACTCTCACGGTGTGTCCGCTCCCGCCCGCCGCGGGTCACCGCGAGCGACCGGACCGTTCCGCACAGTTCGATCTTGGACGGCGGGCCGGCGCGCACACCCCGCCGCACGGCGGGCGCACGGGAGCCCCGCCCGCGGGCGGGGGGACGCACGGGAGAACGTCGGTAACGGTCCTCGGAGCACGAACGACGGAGGGGGTGCGCAGGTGGTCAGCGACAGACGCGTCGGCTACCTCGAGGAGCTGGAGCACGAACTCGACACCCGCGGGCTGGTGGCCCGCGTGGTGCGGACGCGGTCGGGCCCGGCCTTCCTCCGGGTGGTCAACCCGGAGGCCGCGAGCCTGGCCGAGGACGTGACGTGCGCACCGGCGCCCGAGACGCACGATCACTACTACTGGTGGTCCTGGGGGGAGCGCATGCATCGGGTGGACGATCCGGGCGGCGCCGCGGTGAAACTGGCGCACGTCCTGCAGCCGCTCCGGCGGGAGCAGTGCTGCGAGACGCGCGCCACCGCGGCGGTGGGCGTCGAGGCGCAGGGCCTCGGCGCCGGTGGCCCGCGACCGGTCCCCGAGTGGCCGCCCGGCCGCTCCTAGAACCGGGCGCGTCCCGCGGGCCCGCGGCCGGACACGGCGCGGCGGCCGCGGAACCGGCGGGACGCGTTCGTCCGCCCGATGCGTGCACGGGCGGCCCGGTGCGCGTACGAACCTCGGTTCGTGCGCGCACCGGGCCGGAGCACGACGGGCGATCACGGAGCATTCCGGGCGAGCACGCAGGGTGACCGGAGCGATCGTCACCGCGACCGGATCGAGGCGGCCAGCGCAGGCCGCCGCCGGGGCGGGCCCGTGGGCAGCGGGCCCCGCCCGGCACGACGCCAGACCAGTCCCTCCCCGGCCGGGTTCCGCCACACCGCCCGGCGCAGTACGAACCGGTCGTCACCGTCCCCTACGATCGGGCTCGTAGCGCCGCAGGTCCACGGCGATGTGACGAGACACCACAACCGGCCGGGGAGGGTCTGCCCCTATGTCAGCGATCGTCGAGACGCTGGGCTTCTGGTCCCAGCAGGGATCGGCCGAGGAGTTCTGCAAGCCGGACGAGCCGAGCATCGCCTGCCGGCTGGCGTGGAACATCTCGCACAGCGCCGACTTCACCCGGTTCTTCCGGACCTGGCTGGACGGGCCGCTTAACACCACGTTGTGGATCGTCATCACGTTCGTGATCGCGCTGGTGCTGCGCAACGTCGCGCACCGGATGATCACCAAGGTGACGTTGCGGATGGCCGAGGGCACCATGTCCGAGCGGGTCCGCGAGCGCAGCCGCACCGTCTTCGACGGCAGCCCGGCGCTGCTCAACCAGCGGCGCGCCCAGCGCGCCCGCACGCTGGGCTCGGTGCTCAACAGCATCGCCTCCATCGTGATCATGGGCACGGCGGCGTTCAGCATCCTGGGCTCGCTGGGCCTGAACCTGGCCCCCATCCTGGCCAGCGCCAGCGTGATCGGCGTCGCGGTCGGCTTCGGCGCGCAGAACATCGTCAAGGACTTCCTGGCCGGGCTGTTCATGCTGCTGGAGGACCAGTACGGGGTGGGCGACTTCATCGACGTCGGCACCGCCAAGGGCACCGTGGAGGCGGTCACGCTGCGGGTCACCCGGATGCGCGACGTCGACGGCGTGGTCTGGTACGTGCCCAACGGCGAGATCAAGAAGGTCGGCAACGAGTCCCAGAACTGGGGCCGCGCGGTGCTGGACATCCCGGTCGACATCGGCGAGGACGTGGAGAAGGTCAAGGAGATCCTCAAGGTGGCCGCCGACGGGCTGGCCGCCGACCCCAAGTGGGACGAGGTGATCCTGGAGGAGCCGTCGGTGTGGGGCGTGCAGTCGCTGGCCGCCGAGGCGCTGGTGATCCGGGTGGTGCTCAAGACCGCGCCGGGCCGGCAGGGCGACGTGGCGCGCGAGCTGCGCGAGCGGGTGAAGCGGGCCTTCGACGAGGCGGGCGTCTCGGTCGCGACCCCCGCTACCGCCTGACCGTCCGGGCCGCACCGAGAAGATCGCTTGCCCGCTTCGCTGCGGGGCCGCGTCCGGGTCACGTAGGGTGGAGATCGTTATGGCGCAACAGGAACAGGTCACCTTCTACGAGGCGGTCGGCGGCGAGGAGACCTTCCGCCGCCTGGTGCACCGCTTCTACCAGGGCGTCGCGGACGACCCCCTGCTCCGTCCCCTCTATCCGGAGGAGGACCTCGGCCCCGCCGAGGACCGGCTGCGGCTGTTCCTCATCCAGTACTGGGGCGGCCCCAACACCTACAGCCGGGAGCGCGGCCACCCCCGGCTGCGCATGCGGCACGCGCCGTTCGTGGTCGACGAGGCCGGGCGCGACGCCTGGCTGAAGCACATGCGCGACGCGCTGGACGAGATCGCGCTGCCCGAGCAGCTCGACAAGATGATGTGGGACTACTTCACCATGGCCGCGCGCAGCATGGTGAACACGCCCTCCTCCTAGGTGACCCGCCCGCCTCAGCGGGTAGATCGCCCGGTATGACGCGAACCCCCTCCCCCTGGTGGCGCAATGCCGTGGTCTACGAGGTCTACGTCCGCAGTTTCGCCGACTCCGACGGGGACGGCGACGGCGATCTGAAGGGCATCACCGCACGGCTGGGCCACCTGCGCGACCTCGGGGTCGACGCGCTGTGGCTGACGCCGTTCTACCGCTCGCCGCTGGCCGACGGCGGCTACGACGTGGCCGACTACCGCGACGTCGACCCGCGCTTCGGCACGCTGGACGACTTCGACGCGCTGGTCGCCGCCGCGCACGAGCAGGGCCTGCGGCTGATCGTGGACATCGTCCCCAACCACACCTCCGACCAGCACGCCTGGTTCCAGGAGGCGCTGGCCTCCCCGCCGGGCTCGCCCGCGCGCGAGCGCTACATCTTCCGCGACTCCCCCGGCGACCGGCCGCCCAACGACTGGCCGTCGGCGTTCGGCGGTCCGGCCTGGACGCGGTTGCCGGACGGGCAGTGGTACCTGCACCTGTACGCGTCCGAGCAGCCCGACCTGAACTGGCGCAACCCCGAGGTTCGCGCGGAGTTCGAGTCCATCGTGCGGTTCTGGCTGGACCGCGGCGTGGACGGGTTCCGCATCGACGTGGCGGCGGGCCTGTTCAAGGACGAGTCGTTCACCGACCTCGGCGACCGGGGCCGGCGGGTGGTGAACGGCCCGATCTACTCGCGGCCCGAGGTGCACGAGGTGTACCGCGACTGGCGGCGCATCCTGGACTCCTACCCCGGCGACCGGATGGCGATCGGCGAGGTGTGGACCGACGGCCCCGAGGAGCTGGCCCAGTACCTGCGGCCCGACGAGCTGCACCAGGTGTTCCAGTTCGACCTCCAGCTCGCGCCGTGGTCGGCCCCGGCGTTCCGGGACGTGGTGACGGCGGCGCTGGCGGCCGTCGCGCCGACCGGGTCCGCGCCGACGTGGGTGTTGTCCAGCCACGACTCGGTGCGGCACCTGACCCGGTACGAGCAGTCCGGCGACCTGCCGGGCGTCGGCTACGCGCGGGCGCGCGCGGCGCTGCTGTTCCTGCTGGCGCTGCCGGGGTCGGCGTACCTGTACCAGGGCGAGGAGCTGGGGTTGCCGGAGGTGACCGACCTGCCCGACGACGCGCGGCGCGACCCGGTCTGGTTCCGCAGCGAGGGCGCGGAGAAGGGCCGGGACGGGTGCCGGGTGCCGCTGCCGTGGTCGGGCAAGAGCGAGCCGTACGGGTTCGGACGCGAGGGGACGCGGCCGTGGTTGCCCCAGCCGGAGCGCTGGGCCTCCCTGTCGGTGGAGGAACAGAAGTCCGACCCGACGTCGATGTTGTCGTTCTACCGGATGGCCCTGGAACTGCGGCGCGAGCTGCTCCCGGAGCTGCCCGACGAGCTGGAGTGGCTGGAGTCGTCGGGGACGATGGTGGTGTACGGGCGCGGTGACCTGGTCTGCGCGGTGAACTTCGGGGAGAACCCGGTCCGGCTGCCGAAGGGACGGCCGCTGCTGACGAGCGTCCCGCTGTACGGGGACCTGCTGCCCGGCAACGCGGCGGTCTGGCTGAAGGTCTGACCGGCGCGAACGCGACGTGCGCCCGCCCCCTGCCGGGGACGGGCGCACGTTCCGTGGGAGGGACTACAGCGGGCGGCGGCCCTGGAGCAGCAGCGGGTCGTCGGCCTGGGGCACGTCCGACGCCGCGCGCACGCCCGGAGCGACGTTCGCCCAGCGCAGCAGGTCGGCGGTCGCCTTGGCGCGCTCGGCGTCCGGCAGCTTGGCGATCAGGCGGCCGCTGTGGTTCTGGCCGGGGGCGACGTAGACGGCCGAGTCACGGCTGCCCCGCCCGAGGCGGAACGGCTCGGCGCGCCACGGGTCGTTGCCGCCGTAGACGAACAACATCCGGCTGCCGTGGTTGCGCACCCAGCTGTCGACGTCGCGCATCGCCTTGCCGCCGTCCCAGCGCACCGGGATGGAGCGCGGCAGGTAGGCGCGGGCGTTGTTGTAGGTGTGCTCGTACCGCACGTACGGGCGCAGGTTCCTGAACTGGGGGTTCGGGGCGCCGAGCTGGTACCCCGCCTGGTAGTAGTACGGGATGTACGGCGAGAGGCCCTGGTCGGTGTAGAACGACAGGCCGGCGACGTCGTTGAGGCTCTTGTAGAGCACGTCGTCGGAGTCCTTCACCGACGGGACGGTGTCGCAGCTGCTCTGCAGGTTGTACTGCCAGAAGCCCCACTCGTAGTCCATGACCGAGTTCTCGAACGCGCGGTCGATGTTCCTCAGGAGCTTGAACGTCCAGCCGTTGGCGGTGGCCTCGGTCTGGAAGCGCTTGAGCATGGCCGGGCGGCGCTTGAGGAACTCGCGGGCGACGCTCTTGAGCTGCGCGCGGCACTTGGGGTCGGTGCCGACGGTCGCGAAGAAGCGGTCGTAGGCGCTGTCCTCGCGGTCGTCGACGTTGTTGGGGGCGACGTAGGCGACGGTGCCGTCCACGTCACTCGGGTAGAAGCGCTTGTGGTAGACGGCGGTCATGCCGCCCTTGCTCGCGCCGGTGGAGATCCACTTCTTGCCGTAGATCTGCTTCAGCCGGCCGATCAGGCGGTGCTCGTCGGTGGCCGCCTGCCAGATGGTGTCCTTGGTCCAGTCGGTGGGCACCGGGCGGGACGGGGTGAAGTAGCGGTACTCGACCGAGATCTGGTTGGCGTCCAGCAGGGCGGTCGGCTCCGAGGTGAACATCGTCTCGGGGGTGTCGTAGCCGCTGGTGTAGAGCACCATCGGCTTGGCCGCGTCCTTGTGCTGGAGCATCACGCGCTGCTCGAACCACTGGCCGCGGGGGTTTCGGTGGTCCACGGGCTGCTTGTAGGTGAGCCAGAACCAGCGCTGGCCGGGCAGCGTGGAGGGCTTCTCCTCCACCTTCATGCCGGGGATCGCCTTCAGCCGGGCCGCGATGTCGGTGGACGGCGCGGGGGCGGCGTGGGCGGGGGCGGTGAGGGCGCCGCCGGCCAGGCCGGCGGTCAGGAGCAGGGCGGCCGTTCCTTGTGAGAAGCGCGGCATGGAGCCCCTTTCAGCGTGCGGAGATTCGTGATCAGCAGCCGCACCATAAAGGGAATATCGGGTCGAAAGCGGATCTCGGACACGCTTGTTATGGACCCGTGACGGCCCGGCGACCGCCGCGCGCCGCCGTCCGGGCCGTCCGGACGGCACCGTGAGGCGGTTCGTCGGGCAGCGCCGCCGGACCGGGCGTCAGACGGCGCCGCCGGTCGCCAGGTGGGCGACCAGCCAGGCCAGGCCGAGCCCCAGGGCGAGGCGGCGCAACTGCCAGCCGACCGGCTTGCCGCGCACGGCGAAGACGCGCCAGACCAGTTCGGAGAGGGTGTCGCCGGGTCGCCGGTTGACGACAGCGGGCAGCTCGATGGCGAGGAACATCAGGATCCAGAAGATCCATGCGGCGAGATAGGGGGACATGATCGACCTCGGAGGGGAGAAGTTCTTACTGGAAACTTCCCGTAACAAATGATCGTTACCCCTGGTCGTGCCGATTCGCCGCGCCGGACCGGCGGCGACTCTTACTCCTTCGGGGCCAGGTACCGCCCGATGAACTCGCGCTCGTGCGGCGTGAAGCGCCGCAGCCGGTTGTTCTCCACGTCGAAGGCCACCAGCGTCGAGGTCGCGGTCGCGAACACCTGCTCGTCGTCGCGCACCTCGTAGGCCAGCTTGAACGACGCGGCGCGCGCCTCGGTCACCCAGGTCTCCACCCGGATCGGGTAGACGGTGGGCAGCAGCGGCCGCCTGTAGTCGATCTCGTGCCGGGCGATCACCATGCCGCGCACCGGCTGCTCCCCCTTGCGCACCGGGTCGCCGTGCAGCATCTCCAGCCGCGCGTCCTCCAGGTAGCCGAGGAACTTGACGTTGTTCACGTGGCCCTGCGAGTCGATGTCGCCGAAGCGGATGCTGAACTCGTAGACGTGCCGGAAGTCGGCCGGGGGAAGCTCGTTCTGCTGCATGTCCTCGCCTGGGGATCGGTGGCGTGCGCGCGGGGTCGGGCCGATGCTACCCGCCGAAGATCCGGGGGCCGCCGCCCGCCTCGGCCTTCACCGGCCCGCCCCCCGGCGTGGGACGGCGGCAGGCCCCGTGCACACGGCGACGCCGCGTCCCCGGCGGGGACGCGGCGTCGCTCGGTGTCTCGCGGTGCGGGCGTCAGTCGCGGGTGAGGCGACGGTGGGTGACGCGGTGCGGGCGCGCCGCGTCGGCCCCCAGGCGCTCGATCTTGTTCTTCTCGTAGTCGGCGAAGTTGCCCTCGAACCAGAACCAGTTCGAGCCCTCCTCCCACGCCAGGATGTGGGTGGCGATGCGGTCCAGGAACCACCGGTCGTGCGAGGTGATCACGGCGCAGCCGGGGAACTCCAGCAGCGCGTTCTCCAGGCTGGACAGGGTCTCGGTGTCCAGGTCGTTGGTGGGCTCGTCCAGCAGCAGCACGTTGCCGCCCTGCTTGAGGGTCATCGCGAGGTTCAGCCGGTTGCGCTCGCCGCCCGACAACACGCCCGCGGCCTTCTGCTGGTCGGGGCCCTTGAAGCCGAACGCCGCGATGTAGGCGCGCGAGGGCATCTCGACCTGGCCGACCTTGATGTGGTCCAGCCCGTCGGAGACGACCTCCCACACGTTCTTCTTCGGGTCGATGTTGCCGCGGCCCTGGTCGACGTAGGAGATCTGCACGGTCTCGCCGATGCGCAGCGCGCCGGAGTCCGGCGTCTCCTCACCGACGATCATGCGGAACAGCGTGGTCTTGCCGACGCCGTTGGGGCCGATGACGCCGACGATGCCGTTGGGCGGCAGGTTGAACGACAGGTCGTCCATCAGCAGCCGGTCGCCGAAGCCCTTGGTGAGGTGGTCGGCCACGATCACCGTGTTGCCCAGGCGCGGGCCCGGCGGGATCTGGATCTCCTCGAAGTCGAGCTTGCGGGTCTTGGCCGCCTCGGCCGCCATCTCCTCGTAGCGCTGGAGGCGGGCCTTGGACTTGGTCTGGCGGGCCTTGGGGTTGGAACGGACCCACTCCAGCTCGTCCTCCAGGCGCTTCTTGCGCTTGGCGTCCTTGTTGCCCTCGACCTTCAGGCGCTCGGCCTTCTTCTCCAGGTAGGTGGAGTAGTTGCCCTCGTAGGGGTGGCAACGGCCGCGGTCCAGCTCCAGGATCCAGGTCGCCACGTTGTCCAGGAAGTACCGGTCGTGGGTGACGGCGAGGACGGTGCCCTCGTACTTGGCGAGGAACTGCTCCAGCCACTGCACGCTCTCGGCGTCCAGGTGGTTGGTGGGCTCGTCCAGCAGCAGCAGGTCGGGCGCCTCCAGCAGCAGCTTGCACAGCGCGACGCGGCGGCGCTCGCCACCCGACAGCTTGGTCACGTCGGCGTCCGGCGGCGGGCAGCGCAGCGCGTCCATGGCCTGTTCGAGCTGGCTGTCGAGGTCCCAGGCGTTGCGGTGGTCGAGCTGCTCCTGCAGCTTGCCCATCTCCGCCATGAGCTCGTCGGTGTAGTCGGTCGCCATCTCCTCGGCGATGGCGTTGAACCGGTCGAGCATCGCCTTGGTCTCGGCGACGCCCTCCTCCACGTTGCCGAGGACGGTCTTGTCCTCGTTCAGCGGGGGCTCCTGCTGCAACATGCCGACCGTGAAGCCCGGCATCAGCCGCGCGTCGCCGTTGGACGGCTGCTCAAGACCGGCCATCATGCGCAGCAGCGTGGACTTGCCAGTCCCGTTGGGGCCCAGAACGCCGATCTTCGCTCCGGGCAGGAAGTGCAAGGTGACGTCGTCGAGGACGACCTTGTCGCCATGTGCCTTGCGCACACGCTGCATCGTGTAGATGTACTCGGCCATGGAGTCAAGCCTAGGGGGTGTCGGGCAGTAGTTCGCCGTCCTTTCCGGCGGCCCGCCGACCGGGTGATCGGCCGGGTGGCCGGCCGGCCCGCCGGCTAGCCGGTCTTCTCGATGGCCGGGAGGCAGACGCGGTCGCGGCCGGACTGCTTGGCCCGGTACAGCGCCAGGTCGGCGGCGGCCAGCAGTTCGATCAGGTCCTCCCCGTGCATCCGGAACAACGAGACGCCGACCGAGATCGTCACCCCGACCGAGCCCTCCTCGGTGGGCACCGCCAGCCGGCGCACCCGGCCGCGCAGGCGCTCGGCGACCCGGCACGCCTCCACGGTGTCGGCGCCCGGCAGCAGCACCACGAACTCCTCGCCGCCGAACCGGCCGACCACGTCGTAGTCGCGCAGCTGGCCGCAGAGCGTGCTGGCCACCCCGACCAGCACCTGGTCGCCCACCAGGTGCCCGTAGGTGTCGTTGACCTTCTTGAAGTGGTCGATGTCGATCAGCAGCACGGCCAGCGGGTCGTGGGTGCGCTGGGAGCGCGACAGCTCGGTGTCGGCCTCGCGCTGCCAGGCGGCGGCGTTCAGCAGGCCGGTCTTGGCGTCGGTGCGGGCGGCGGCCTGGAGCTGCTGGTGCATCAGGCTGCGCTGGAGCAGCACCACCGGGGGCAGCGCCAGCAACAGCAGGGCGGGCGACAGCGCGCAGGTGATCGCCACCAGCATGCCGACGCACAGCTCCACCACGTCCAGCAGCAGGCTCTCGCGGTTCCACAACACCGCGCGCCAGCGGGCGTCGGGGTCGGCGGCGTGCGCGGCGACCGCGACCAGCACCATGTTGATCACGGTGAACAGCGCCGCGCAGCCGACCGCGACCGGGATGCCCGGGTAGCCGTCCACCACCCAGGCGGGCGTGCCCGCCAGCGGCTCGGGCACCACCAGGTGGAACACCGCCGAGGTGGCGGCCCCGGCCAGGCCGAGCGCCGAGGTCACCACCACCCGCCGGTAGAGCAGGGTGCGGCGGACGCGGAACTGCAGGAGCAGTTGCAGCGGGATCGGGATCAGCAGCGCGTACAGCGGCGGCAGCAGCAGCGCGGCGGGCAGCCACCAGGCCGACAGCAGGTCGCGCGCCACCCCCGGCGGCATGCCGAGCCGCCGCGAAGCTTCAATGCAGACCGCGCCACACGCCACCAGCGCGGCAAAAATGAGTAGATCATTCAGCCGGAACTCGGTGCGCACCAGGCCCGCGAGCGTCAGGATCAGGTGCAGTCCGGCGACCGCCGGCACGTAGACCGCCAGGAGTGACGGACGTCCACGAGCCGTGCTGTGCCGGGGCTCCGGAGCCAGTTCCCCGCCCCGGTCCTCGGCGGACGACTGCACTGCCGTCATCCTTCCCCCCTATGTTTCACGTTGTGTAACACGATAGTTGCAACGTGTGCGGAGCGGGCCGGAAACCGGTACCTTCGATAACGCACGGTGGGTGGTCGAACCGGCCATCCGCACCAGGACCTGCGAAATCGCGGTCCGCAGCACAACCGAGGGGGAAGACACCATGCGCGGCGTTTCTTGGGCCTGACGCGGCCGCAACCCCGACGGCGCGGGGGCGTCGTCCGGTAGCACGAGCCGTCGGCCCGTCGTTGCCGTCGGCGCCTCCCACCCGTGAGACCCGGGGCGGATCAGGATCGGGAGGGCCGCTGCCCGTCCATGACCTTGGCGGGCAGTGCACGGGCCTCCCGGTCGAGGGTCTCCGCCCGGGTCTCCGCCCGGGTCTCCACCCGCTGCGGACGCTCGCCCGGCCCGGCGGACCGGCGCGTGGACTCGGTCCGCACCACCTGGAGATGCGCGCGCATCTCGACGCGCAGCGACTCGGCGGTGCCGTCGATCCGCTCGCGCAGCCACTCGGTGGCGGCCTGGACCTGCTCCCGGTGCGCTTGGGCGTTGATTCCGACCTGCTCGCGCAGCGACTCGGCGTTGGCCTGGACCTGCTCGCGCAACACCTCCACATCAGCGCGGACCTGCCCGCGCAACCCGTCGCCACCGTCCCGGAACTGCTCGCGCAACCCGTCGAGACGGGCCAGGGCTTCACGGCGCTGCCCCTCGGCGTCGGCCTGGACCTCGCGGCGCAGCCCGTCGGCACTGGCGTGCAGTTCGGCACGTACCCCGCCGAGCCCGGCCTTCATCTCCGCCCGGAACCCCTCGTAGGCCGCGTTGCCCTCCGCGCGCAGCCCGTCGACGGCGGCCGCCGTCTCCCCGCGCAGCCCGGCCACCTCCGCCTTGATCATCCGAACGGCGAAGGTCACGG
The DNA here is from genome assembly GCF_001552635.1 of Actinomadura hibisca NBRC 15177. Classification (GTDB taxonomy): domain Bacteria; phylum Actinomycetota; class Actinomycetes; order Streptosporangiales; family Streptosporangiaceae; genus Spirillospora; species Spirillospora hibisca. Next base: position 49,260 of record NZ_BCRO01000022.1, read on the forward strand.
TCACGAGGATCGCGGCCGAGAAGAGGGTGATGGTGACCCAATCTTGGTTCATGACTACTGAGAGTACGCTCGTTTTTACTCTCCGAACAGACCCGACGTGCTCCCGTTGGGTCAGCGATCCCTGTCCCCACCCTCCCCTTTCCGCTTCCGCTCCGCCCCATACCCAGCTTCAAGGGCATTTCTCCCCCACCCCCGCCAGCTCACCAGCCCGTACGGCCAGAATGCTCGGTCCCGCCGTTAGGACAGCCGGGCCGGGCGTCAGGCTGCTCGGCCTTGTTTGGGAGGGGTCGGCTTGGGGCGCTTCGCCACGGGCGGCGGTTCAACGGGGACAAGGGATGGCTGGGAATCCGCTTCGGGGGGCGGGGATGGGACGAGGGAGCGGGATGCTTTCGCGGGCTGATCATCGAGTTGTTCTCCGAGATGCCCGCTCGGAGACTCGACGGACTGGTCACCGGGTCGGCCGTTCGAGGGCGAGAACTCGACGGACTGGTTGCCAAGGCGGTCGTCCAGGCGGTCGTCCAGCCAGCTACCCGGGCGCGCATGCAGGGGCTCGACGGGGCGTTCTGCGGGGTGGTCGTCCGGGGGATCTCCTGGTTGGGCGGCCGTTTTCACCGAGGCCAGGGCCCACTGGTCCGTCGCCGCGCGCACCTCTCGGCGGTCGGCGTCCATCACCGCGGCGCGCTGCGCCGGGCGGAAGGCGGTGGTGCCGCGGGTCAGGTCGTGGCCCACCGTCGTCGCCTCCACCTCGGCCGAGAAGCGCCACTGGCCGTCCTTCTCGTACTGGCGTATTCGCAGGCGGCCCGTCACCACCACCGGGTGGCCGCGGCGGAACTCCGAGGCGTTGATGTTGTCGGCCAGCGCCCGCCAGCAGTTCACCGTCAGGAAGATGGTGTCTTGGTCGTGCCACTGGCCGGTCCGCCGGTCGAAGCGGCGCGGCGTGCAGCCCACCCGCACCGTCAGGAACGGGGTGCCGTTCGCGGTGATGGTGTAGAAGGGCTCGGCCGCGACCCAGCCGGTCACGGTGATCTGCGCTTCGTTCATGGTGTCCTCCACGGTGGGCGGGGCGATGACCTCCACCGTGCAGGAGCGGGCGGGGAGATCGGAAGGCTTCTCCCCCGCCTGTGGATAACTTCTACGAGCGGGCGACCAGCTCCACGTCCGCGCGGAAGCCCGCGTAGGTCTTCAGCTCGGCGCTCACCGGGCTCAGCACCTTCTCCTCCGCGACCCGCTCGATGCGGTCGCGCATGTGGCCCTCCATCCGGTCGCCGAGCCGGGCCGACGACAGCGCGACCAGGTTGCGGCACGCCGACGCCGTCAGCCAGCCCATCCCCAGCGTGCACACCACCAGGATCGACACGTACGGGATCAGGCCCGCCTCGCTGACCAGGGCCGGGGCGTCCTCGCCGCCCGCGTCGAAGACGCCGTAGGCGACCAGCAGGCCGATCCACGCCACGCCCAGCACGGTGACCAGCACCAGGAAGTACTGCCAGGTCTTCACCAGCCACCACCAGCGCGGCACCTGGTTGAAGGTCGGCAGCGCGTCCTTGAGCGAGACGCCGAGGGCCTCGGGCAGCTCGGCCGCGTGCGAGCGGGCCGCCGCGCGGACCGCGCGCGCCCAGGCGGGCGGCAGGTCGGCCGTCACGCCGTCGGTCACGCCGCTCAGCGCGTTGTCCACATCGCCCTGCTGCGCCCCGATCGGGCCGGTGAACGCGCCGCGCAGCTCCTCGCGCAGCTCGGTGAGGCGCATCCGGCGCAGCGGGTCGGACCGCAGCCGCGCGACCATGGAGCTGACGGGCCAGCCCACGAAGTCGGCGGCGCGCAGCTCGTAGGCGCTCTCCATCGCCTCCGCCACGGCGGGCGCGCCCGCCGCGTCGGTGAGGTTCTGGACCAGCTCGGCGCGGTGCTCGGGGTCGAGGTGGGCGGGCGGTTCGGCCTCGCCGTGGTACTCGGCGAACCGCTCGGCGATCCGGCCGACGTCGGTGGCCAGCCGGTCGCTGCGGGCGCGCCGCGCGGCCACGGTGTCCACCAGCACCTCGCGGAAGCCGCGCACGCCGTCCTCGGCGGTCGCCGAGGTGGTGATGATCCGCGGGTGGCGCAGGCCCTCGGCCTCCAGCAGGCGGCGCAGGTCGGTGACGCACTCCTCGACCTCGCCGGGCTGGAGCCGGTCCACCTGGTTCAGCACGATCAGCGTGACGCCCGCGTACTCGGCGAACGGCACGATGTAGTTGCGGTGCAGGGCCGCGTCGGCGTACTTCTGCGGGTCGACCACCCACACCAGCAGGTCGGCGATGTGCACGAACCGGTCGACCTCGGCGCGGTGCATCGCCTGGATCGAGTCGTGGTCGGGCAGGTCCAGCAGCACCAGGCCCTGGAGGGAGCTGTCGGTGCGGGCGGCGTCCAGCGCGCTGGCGCGGGCGTAGCGGTGCCGCTTGTCGACGTCGAGCCAGTCCAGCAGCGGGCCCGCGCCGTCCAGGCCCCACACGCAGGCGTGCGCCTTGGAGGTCATCGGGCGGCGCATCCCGGTGGGCGACAGCTCCAGCCCGCAGATGGCGTTGAACAGCGACGACTTGCCGCTGCCGGTGCCGCCGGCGAGGGCGACGACGGTGTGCTCGCCCGACAGCCGCAGCCGCTGCCCGGCGCGGTCCAGCAGCACCTCGGCGTCGTCCAGCAGCCGCTGGTCCAGGCGGCCGGACCCGGCGCGGAACAGGCGCTCCAGGGCGTCGAGGCGTTCGGGCAGGCCGGGCGCGGGGGCCGCCGCGGGCCCGGCCTGCGGATCGGCCGACGGTTTCGCGGGCAGGGCCGAGGTGGTCATCGTGCGACCTCAAGGTTGTAAGTGGCCTGGTAGAGCTGGACGGGGACGTTCTGGTCGGGGATGCCGGCCGCGTCCAGGGCCTGCCCGAACCGGATCGCCTCCTCGTCGAACAACATCCCGATGCGGCTGCGCAGGTCGGCGCGGGCCTTGGCGCCCATGCCGCGCAACGACTCGGCGCCGAACAGCGCCTTCAGCAGCCGCTGCGGGACGGCGCTGGTGCCGCCCTCGACGTTGACGTCGGCGGTGCCGTAGCCGAGCAGCCCGATCATCAGCACCAGCGACAGCGCCTCGGAGTCGAACGACACCAGCTTGGCGACCGAGCGCTTGGTGACGCCCTCGGTGCGGATCAGCTCCTGGACGTGGTCCTGCCAGGAGCTGACGGCGCGGGTCACCCGGCGCGACAGCTCGGGGGACACCCGTTCGGCGGCGCGGTGCGGCGCGGCGGCCGGGGCGTCCAGCACGTGCCCGCCCGCCGGGTGCTCGCGCCAGCTCGCCAGGACCTGGTCGGCGGCGTGCTCGGCGGAGGACAGGATCAGCGACTCCAGGCCGCTGCGCAGCGCCGCCTTCAGCGCGCGGACGCGGGCCGGGCTGCGGTGCCGCCGCGTGGTGGTGCGGCGCGGGCCGCGGCCGCGCCGCACGTGCAGGGAGCGCAGCAGGTCGCCGGTGCCCGCGAAGTCCTGCCAGCGGGCCAGCACCTCGCCGCGCAGCAGCGACCCGTTGCGGGTGGCCTCGTCCAGCTCGGCGAGCGCGGTGGCGTAGGCGGACTCGACGGCGCGGGCCAGCTCGGCGCGCTGCTCGACCTGCGCCTCGACCTGCTTGGCCAGCTCGGGGACGCGGGTGCGGAAGCTGTCGAGCACGCCGCCGAGGGTGTCGCCGATGACGACCTCGCGGTCGACGCTGCTGTCGGCGACGCCGACCAGCCAGGACCGGATGTCCGCCACCGTCTCCTCGGGCAGGCGGCTGCCCTCGACGCGCGTCTCGGGGATGGTGAAGCGGTGCGCGTCGCCGACGCCCTGCTCGGTGAGCATCTCGCCGAAGTGCTCGACGACCTCCGAGCCCCCGCCGTCGGGCACGCGCGACAGCACGACGCCGATGGTGGCGCCGTTGTCCCGGGCGCGCTGGAGCATCTGCCACACCTGCGCGTCGGCGTACCGGGCGGCGGTGGTGACGCAGAGCCAGAGGTCGGCGGCGGCCATCAGCTTGGTGGCGAACTCGTAGTGGTCCTCGAAGACCGAGTCGAAGTCGGGGCTGTCCAGCAGCGCCAGGCCGGGCGGCAGGGCGTCGCTGGCGATGATGACGAGCTGGTCGCCGGCGATGGCGTCGGGCGCGGGGCCGCGCACCCGGCCCATGCCCGGCAACATCGGCCCTTCCAGGAACCAGTCGGCGTGGTCGGGGTGGCACACCAGGATGGGGCTGCTGGTGGTGGGGCGCAGCACTCCGGTGGCGCTGACGCGCGCGCCCACCAGGGTGTTGACCAGGGTGGACTTGCCCGCGCCGGTGGAGCCGCCGAGCACCACGAGCATGGGCTTGCCCGCCGCCTGGACGCGCGGCAGGACGTAGTCCTCCAGCTGGTTGCGGATCTCGGTGCGGGCCTCGCGCGCCTCGGCGACGCCGGGGACGTCGAGCACGAAGTCGAAGGCGTTGAGCTGGTCGCGCAGCGCGGTGAGGGCGCGCGTGAGCGCGCCCTTGCGCGCGGTCGCGGCGGCGACGGCACCGGGCTCGGGGAAGGGGGCGAGGGGGTCCTCGGTCTTGGCGGGCGTGCGGGCGGGGGTGCTGGGAGCGGGAGGGGTGCTGGAGGCAGTGGCGGCCGCGGCGTGGGCGGCGCTGCCGGACTCGGCCACGTCGGCGGCGGCGACCGCAGCGTCGGCGGTGCCGGACTTGGCCGCGCCGGTGCCGGTGGTGCCGGACTTGGCCGCGCCGGTGGCTGCGGAGTCGGCGGCGGCGCCTTCCTTGAGCACTTCGGCGCTGCCAGAGCCGGCCACGCCGGCGGGACCGGACTTGGCCACGCCACTGGCCCCGGCTGCCGCGTCGGCGCTGCCTGACCTGGCCACGCCGTCGGCCTCGGACGTCTCGGTGGCGGTGCCGGGCTTGGCCATGCCGCCGGTCCCGGTCGCCGCGTCCGCGGGGCCGGGGCTGGTCACGCCGTCGGGCTTGGCCGTGGGTTCGGGCGGCACGGGCTGTTCGCCTTCCGCCGTCGGTTCCGGGGCCTTCGCGTGCTTGCCGGGGGGCTGGTCGCCGGCGGGACCGGGCGAGGTCACCGGGCTCCGGTCCGGGGCGCCGCCGGTGTCCTCGTCGTGGACCGCGCTCTGTTCTGCCGGGGGTGTCACGGATCCCGTCCCATGTCCGCTCGTCGAATCATGTCGATCTCTCGTGCCACGGTCACCACGTCGCCCACGACCACGATCGCCGGCGGCCGGACCCCGGCGGCCGCCATCTCGTCGGCGACCGTGGCCAGCGTGGCGGTCAGCGCCCGCTGTCCGGGGAGGGTGCCGTCCTGGACCACCGCGACCGGCGTGTCGGACGACCGACCATAGCGCATGAGGGCCGCGGCGATGAGGGCCATGCGCTCCACCGCCATCAGCAGCACGAGGGTGCCGTTGGCGCGGGCCAGGGCGGCCCAGTCGACGGTGGATTCGGGGTGTCCGGGGGCGACGTGCGCGGAGACCACGTGGAACTCCTGGGACACGCCGCGGTGGGTGACCGGGATGCCCGCCGCCGAGGGGACGGCGACGGCGCTGGTGATGCCGGGCACCACCGTCACCGGGACGCCGTGCCGCGCGCAGTGCAGGGCCTCCTCGCCGCCGCGCCCGAACACGAACGGGTCGCCGCCCTTGAGCCGCACCACGAACTTGCCCTGCTGCGCGTGCTCGACGAGGTAGGCGTTGATGCGGTCCTGGGTGACGGTGCGGCCGTAGGGGATCTTGGCGGCGTCGATCACCTCGACGTCGGCGGCCAGCTCGTCCAGCAGCTCGCGCGGCGCGAGGCGGTCGGTGACCACCACGTCGGCCTGGGCCAGCAGCTGGCGGCCGCGCACGGTGATCAGGCCGGGGTCGCCGGGGCCGCCGCCGACCAGCGCGACGCCGACCGGCTTGTGCCGCGAGTGCCGCGACTCCAGCCGTCCCTCGCGCAGGTCCTCCACGACCGAGTCGCGGATCCCGGCGGCGCGGCGCGGGTCGCCGCCCGACAACACGCCCACCGTGGTCTCGCCGACCTGGCCGGAGGCGGGGGTCCAGCCCGGGGAGGCGTCGGCGTCGTCGGCGCGCACCGACCAGATCCGGGCCTCCTCGGCCTCGGCGACGACGTCGGCGTTGACCTTGCCGTCGTCGGTGACCGCCTGCACCAGCCAGGCCCCGGCGCAGTCGCCGGGGCGGTAGGGCCGGGCGTGCCAGGTGACGCGGCCGTCGTTGATCAGGTCGTCCAGCGAGGGCGTGACCTCGGGCGACACCAGCACCACCTCGGCGCCGGCGGCCAGCAGCGCGGGCACGCGGCGCTGGGCGACCCGGCCCCCGCCGACGACGAGGACGCGTCGCCCGCCGAGACGGAGGCCGAGCAGGTACGGGGGCACGTCGGTGTTCTCTCGATCGGCGCGCGGCGGTGGATGCCGGACGCGGGTGACGGACATGTGGCTTTGTGGACCAAAGGTACTCGGAGCGACAAGGTCATGGAGAGGGTCCCCGCCCAGTCGATAGCAGGTGGTGCCTCATACCGTGATCATGTCGTTACGCCCGGGGGTGTTTATCGCTCACCCCCGCCGAGTCGAAGGTGGCGACCTCGTGGAGGACCCGGACGGCGCCCTGCACGAGCGGCAGCGCCAGCAGCGCGCCGGTCCCCTCGCCCAGGCGTAGTTCCAGGTCCACCAGCGGGCGGAGCCCCAGGTGGGAAACGGTAGCGGAATGTCCGGGCTCGGCCGAACGGTGCCCCGCCACGCACGCGCCGAGCGCGTCCGGGCACAACGCGGCGGCGACGAGGGCGGCGGCCCCGGCGATCACGCCGTCGAGCACCACCGGCACGCGCAGCGCGGCCGCGCCGAGGACGAATCCGGCGAGCGCGGCGTGCTCCAGGCCGCCCACGGCCGCCAGCACGTCCAAGGGGTCGCGCCCGGCCGCGCCGTCCGGTCCGGCGAGGCCGTGGCGCTCCAGGGCGGCCTCGATGACGGTGATCTTGTGCGCGTGGGTCGCGTCGTCGATGCCGGTGCCGCGCCCGGTCACCTGCGCGGGCGGCAGGCCCGTGAACGCCGCGATCAGCGCCGCCGACGCCGTGGTGTTCGCGATCCCCATGTCCCCGGTGACCAGGCAGCGCGACCCGGCCGACACCAGGTCGCGGGCCACCTCGATGCCGGTCTCCACGGCCTGCCGCGCCTGTTCGGGCGTCATCGCGGGCCCCCGCGTCATGTCGGCGGTGCCGGGCGCGACCTTGCGCGGCAGCAGGCCCGGCGCGGCGTCCAGGTCGGCGGCGACGCCCACGTCCACGACGGTGACCTCGGCCCCGACCTGCCCGGCGAAGGCGTTGACGACCGCTCCCCCGGCCAGGAAGTTGCCGACCATCTGCGCGGTGACCTCCTGCGGCCACGGCGTGACGCCCTGGGCGTGCACGCCGTGGTCGGCGGCGAACACCGCGACGGCGGCGGGCTCGGGCAGCGGCGGCGGGCACTGCCCGGCCAGGCCCGCGAGCCGCACCGACACCTCCTCCAGCACGCCGAGCGAGCCCGGCGGCTTGGTCAGGCGGTCCTGGAGGTCGCGGGCGTCGCGCATGGCGGCCTCGTCCGGGGGGCGGATGGCGGCGACGGTCTCGTCAATCAGGTTCACGGCGTCCTCTCCGGGCAGCCCGCGCCGCCCGTACTCCTCGTTGTGCACCGCCCACGCCAGCGGGCGGCGGAACGCCCAGCCGCTCAGGGCGAGCTGCGGGGCGGGCGGGAACTGCGCCACGCGGCCGACGCACAGGTAGGCGACGACCTCCAGGTGGGCGGGCAGGCCCAGCTCGGCGGCCAGTTCCCGTTCGTCGAAGAAGCTGACCCAGCCGACGCCGAGGTCCTCGGCGCGGGCGGCCAGCCACAGGTTCTGCACGGCGCAGGCGACCGAGTAGGGCGCGGTCCGCGGCTGCGCGTGGCGGCCGAGCGGGTTGCGGCCGCCGCGCGTCGGGTCGCAGGTCACGGCGATGTTGATCGGGGCCTCGCGGATCGCCTCGACCTTCATGCCGTCGAAGCGGGCGGCGCGCGCGGGCACCAGCGAGGCGGCGTAGGCGCGGCGCTGGCGTTCGGCCAGGTCGCGGACGCGTTCGCGGCGTTCGGCGGACCGGATGACCACGAAGTCCCAGGGCTGGGTGAGCCCGACCGACGGCGCGCGGTGCGCCGCCTCCAGGACGCGGGTGAGCGCGGCGTCGTCCACCGGGTCGGGCAGGAAGCCGTCGCGGATGTCGCGGCGCTCGGCGATCACCTGGTGGACGGCGTCAGATGCCCAGCTCACCGAGCACCTCCAGCAGCCGGTCGTTGGTGGCGCGGTCGCGGACGGCCACGCGCAGCCAGTCGGTGCCGAGGCCGGGGAAGGTGTCGCCGCGCCGCACCGCGTAGCCGCGCTGGCGCAGCAGGGCCCGGACGCCCAGCGCGTCGGGCGCGCGCAGGCACAGGAACGAGGCGCGCGGCTCGGGCACGACGTACAGGCCGCGCGCGCTGAACTCGGCGGCGAACCGGTCGCGCTCGGCGGCCAGGTCGGCGGCCCACGCGTCGGCCTCGGCGACGGCCTCGGGCTCGCAGCACGCCTCGATCGCCACGAGCGCGGGCGTGGACACCGCCCACAGCGGTTGCGCCTCGGCGAGCCGGGCGATCAGGCGCGGGTCGGCCAGGACGTAACCGGCGCGCAGCCCGGCGAGGCCCCAGGTCTTGGTGAGGCTGCGCAGCACGACCACGCCGGAGGGCAGGCGGCCGGTGAGGGTCTCGGGCTCGCCGGGCACGCAGTCCATGAACGCCTCGTCCACCACGACGGTGCGGCCGGGCCGGGCCAGCGCGGCGATCGCGGCGGCGGGGTGCAGGACCGAGGTGGGGTTGGTCGGGTTGCCGATCATCACCAGGTCGGCGGCGGCGGGCACGTCGGCCGGGTCGAGGGTGAAGTCCTTGCCGAGCACGACGCGCTCGACGGTGTGCCCGGCGGCGCGCAGCGCGGCCTCCGGCTCGGTGAACTGCGGGTGCACCACGACGGCGTGCCGGGGCTCCAGCACCCGCGCCAGCAGCACGAACGCCTCGGCAGCCCCGGCGGTCAGCAGCACCTCGTCGGCGGCGCGGCCGTGCCGCCGCGCGACGGCGTGCCGGGCACTGGTGGGGTCGGGATAGGCGGCCAGGTCGGCGACCGAGGCGCGGATGCGCTCGGCCAGCCAGTCCGGGGGCGTGCCGGTGCGGACGTTGACCGCGAAGTCCAGCAGGCCGCCGCCGACCTCGGCGTCACCGTGGTGGCGCAGGTCCACCTCGTCGGGGAAGGTCACTGCCCCTCCTCGTGGTAGAGCAGGGCGTTGACGGCGGCCGCGGCGACGGCCGAGCCGCCCTTCTCCGACACGTTGCTGAGCTGCGGCAGGCCGCTGGCGCGCAGCGCCTCCTTGGCCTCGGCCGCGCCGACGAACCCGACCGGCAGGCCGATGACCAGCGCGGGCCGCACCTGGCGCGCGATGATCTCGAAGATGGCCGACGGGGAGGAACCCACCACCCACACCGCGCCGGGGCCGACCTCGGAGTAGGACAGCCGGACGGCGGCGGCCTCCCGGGTGATCCCGGCGGCGCGGGCCATCCGGGCGGCGGCGGGCTCGCCGATGTGGCACAACGCCCGGCGGGCGGTGATCCCGGCGGTGACCATGCCCTCGTCGGCGACGACGGGCGCGCCGCCGCGCAGCGCGGCCAGCCCCCGGGCCAGGTGCTCCTCGCGGGTGACCAGGTCCACCGCGTACTCCAGGTCGGCGCTGACGTGGATGACGCGCTCGGCGACCGCCCGCCACAGCGGCGGCATCGGGGACAGGTCGACCCGCGCGCGCAGGATCTCGTACGACCGGACCTCGATGGGGTGGGGCTGGCGGACCGTGGTCACCGTTCCTCCTTGGTCGTCATGACGGCTTCCGGCTGACCAGGGTGGCACGCGCGCGGAGCGGTTGCCCCATCGGTGGTGATTCCTAACACTTTGCCACTATTCATCCCATCGCCGGTGACCTGGGGCACAGCGGCGACGGCGGTGGTGACCTGCGCGGACTTGCGCTTCTGGACGACGAGCCGGGCGGGGCCGCCCAGCTCGCGGGCGGCGTGCAGGGCGGCGGCCTCGGCGACGCTGGGGGTGCCGACGCCGCTGCGGGCGGCCTCGGAGGGGTTGGGCACGGCGACGGCGGCGAGCGTGGCGGCGGGGTAGCCGAGCAGGGGCCAGCCGCGCTGATCAGCGACTTTCCGGATGCCGGGCTCGTGGATCTTGGAGTCGACGGTCGCCATCGCGCGCACGGCACGCGGGGACAGCGCGGCGGCGGCCAGGACGGCATCGATCAGCGTCCCGACCTCGGCCGCCTCAGCCCCCGCGCACGTGCCGACCCCGATCACGAGCAGGAGACCGCCGCTCGTAGACCCGGCTCCCGGCGTAGCAACGTGATCGTCTTCGGTGGTGGCGACACGGGGCGGGTCGCCGGTCATGCGGAGGGCTCTTCCGGGAGGGGGGTGATCGTTTGGGGGCGGCGAGCGCGGGTGCGGCGCGGGCGTTCGGTGGCGGGTGCGGTGCGCTCGCCGGTGATGACGAAGGTCGGGGTGGTCTCTGGAGCGTCGAACGGCGTTGCCTGTAGCCGGACGGCCTGCGCGGTGAACTTCTCGGCCTGTAGTGCGTTCAGGATGGGGCGCACGGCCTGTTCGTCGGTGGTCGTGGCCACTATGCACCGCAGGACTCTGGATGCTGCCGCTCGAACTACGGCTGGAGTGGGGTCGCCTAGGAAAACCGCGTCCGGGACGGGTAGGTGCTCGAAGACCGTCGGGGGCTCGCCGCGCGACACCGCCACCTTCACGCCGTGTTCCCGGATGTCGCCCCGGATCGTCTCACACACCTGCGGATCGCGGGCCACGGCTACGGCCGCCGCCCCGGCTCGCGCGCACGCGATGGCCACCGTGCCGTCGCCGTCCACGTCCCACACCAGGTCACCTACGCGCGGGGCGAGCCTGGCCAGCACTACCGCCGCTATCTCGCTCGTGGGTATTTCCGGGAACGGGCGCGGACCCGACGTCCAGCCCACGACACCGGTCGCGTCCGTCGCATCTAGGACCAGCACCACTTCCGGCTGATTCCACGGACGCGTCGTCGCCTCCGCCGGACGCACGTGCACCACCCGTTCGGCCGGGCCTCCCAGGTCCTCGCACACCACGAACGCGCGCGGCGACTGTGGGAACAGCGCGCGGGCCAGCTCCGCCGGGCCCGCGTCCGGGGCGGTCAGCACCGCCACCTTCGGGTGCGCGCGGCACGCGTTCACCGCGCGCCTCAGGCCGCCCTCTCCCGCTGACACCACCAGCGCGTCGTCCCAGGGGAAACCCGCTCGCGCAAATGCCCGCGCTACTACGGAAACGGCGGGCAGCACGCGTGGGCGGTGGCCGCGTTCGCGCAGGGTCCGCACGACGCCGAAGAAGCCAGGGTCTCCGGCGGCCAGTACGACCGTCTCCGCGTCGGGGTCGATGTCCTCCAGCGCCCCTACGCGCGCGCCCGAGGGCAGGTCCACCGCCGCCAGCACGCGCGCGTCGCCCGTCACCAGGTCGGCCGCCGCCAGCAACCGCCGCGCCTCCTCCGGCAGCGGCGCGCCGTCGTACCCGACCACCGTGATCATGCGCTCACCCCGAACGGGCCATCCGCCCGTACATGCCGACCATGCGCGCCGCCGCGCCGTCCATCAGCACCACCTGCACCGCCAGCGGGCTCGTCTCGGTCCCGGCGACGGCGGCGGCCACGCCCTCCAGCTGGTCGGCGACCGACCGGCTCAGCTCGCGCCCGCACTGCCCGAGCAGCCCGGCCGCCTCCCACAGCTCGTACGCGCGGGCCGCGTCCCCGGCGGCGGCGACGTCGGCGGCCTGCTGCGGCGAGCCGCCCATCACGGTGGTGATGCCCGCGAGCAGCGCCGGGCCGCCCGCCAGCGCGCACAGCGGCCGGATCGTCCCCACCACGATGAGCTGGGACAGGCCGTGCAGGACGGCCGCGCGCACGGCGGGCTCCACGTTCTCCGACGCCTCGCCCGCGTCGACGAAGCACTCCTCCGGCAGCTTGGGAAGCATCCCCCGCGCGCCCGCGCGGGCCTGCTCGCCGGTGTACAGGACGAGCGTCTTCTCGCCCGCCGCCGCGATCGCGGCGATGTTCTGGTCCTGGGTCATGGCCGAAGAGCCTGACGAAGGCCGGAGCGGGACGCCGCCGCGCCGCGCCGGAGGAACCGCAACCGCGTCCGAGTCGAGACCCGCCAGATCAGGGGCGATCAGCCCGAACACGTACTGGTCCTCGTTGCGGCCGTCCACGCGCTCGGCTCCGCGCGCGACGCCTTCGCGCAGGAAACCGCCCTTCTCCGCCACCCGGATCGACGCCTGGTTCGCCACCCGCGCCCGCAACTCCACCCGGTGCAGGCCGCAGTCGCGCAGCGCCCACGACGCCACCAGCCGCAGCGCCTCGGTCGCGTACCCGCGCCCGCGCGTCGCGGGGCGCATCCCGTAGCCGACCTCGCAGGTGAGCTGGCCCCAGTCCACCCGGAACAGCCCGATCGTGCCCGCCAGGCGGCCGGTCCCCCGGTCGACGACGGCCAGGTGCACGCCCAGCGCGTACCGGTGCGGCTGGTGCACACCCGTCTTGAACCACCAGGTCAGCGCCTCGGTGTCCAGCTCGGTCGGGAAGTTGGGCGGCAACCAGTCCTCGCGCGCCCGGACGATCTCGATGTAGTCGGCGGCGTCGTCCAGCTCGAACGGCCGCACCAGGACTTTTTCGCCCGTCAGCCGGATCGGGCCCTTGAACTCGTCCTGGCTCATCGGGCGGCCTCCACCAGCCGTCGCGCGAAGTGCGGCGCACCGGCCCAGTGCAGATGCAGGTAGGACGCCAGCAGCCGCCCGCGCACGAATCCCTCCGGGCCGTCGGTGGACCACTGCCAGGCGGGGGTCGTGCCATGGCCGGGCTCGGTGACGGTGCGGTGGAACTCGTGACCGTGCACGCGCTCGCCCGCGCGCGCGACGACCGAGTCCGCGACGGCGACGGCCGCGCGGTAACCGAGCGTCAGGCGCGGGGCCATGGTCGCGGTGACGTCGTCCAGCACTCCGCACATCGGAGCGCCGTCCAGCTCGCGCGCGAGGTAAAGCAGTCCGGCGCACTCGGCGTAGACCGCGCCGTCGAACGCCGCCACGGCCTTGCGCAACGGCTCGTTGGCCGACAGTTCGGCCGCGTACACCTCGGGGAACCCGCCGCCGATCACCAGGCCGCGCGTGCCCTCGGGCAGCGCGGTGTCGCGCAGCGGGTCGAAGCGCACGACCTCCGCGCCCGCCGCCGTCAGCAGTTCCTCGTTCTCGGCGTACCCGAAGGTGAACGCCGGGCCGCCCGCCACCGCCACGCGCGGCCGTCCCGGCACCGGCTCGCCGGTCTCGGGCGTCCACGCGGGGGCGGTCAGCGGCGGCGCGCTGCGGGCCAGTTCCAGCAGCGCGTCCAGGTCGCACGAGGCGGCGACCAGCTCGCCCAGCCGTTCCACCGTCGCGAGGGCGTCGGCGTGCCGTTCGGCGGCGGGCACCAGGCCGAGGTGCCGCGACGGCTTGGCCACCGCGTCGTGGCGGCGCAGCGCGCCCAGCACCGGCAGGCCCAGCTCCTCGATGGCCGCGCGGCACATCGCCTCGTGCCCGTCGGAGCCGAGCCGGTTGAGGATCACCCCGCCCAGCCGGACGCCGCCGAACGTGCGGAACCCGTGCACCAGCGCCGCCACCGACCGTCCGGCCGCCGCCGACGCGTCCACCACCAGCACCACCGGCGCCTCGATCAGCGCCGCGACGTGCGCGGTGGAGGCGTAGTCGCCGCCCGACACCGCGTCCTGCCCGGCCTTGGCCGCGCCGTCGAACAGCCCCATCACGCCCTCGACCACCGCCACGTCGGCCCCGGCCGCGCCGTGCCGCAGCAGCGGGACCACCAGGTCCGGCGAGGTCAGCCACGGGTCCAGGTTGCGGCCCGGCCGCCCGGTGGCCAGCGCGTGGTAGCCGGGGTCGATGTAGTCGGGGCCGACCTTGTGCGGCGAGACCGCGAGGCCCCGCGCGGCCAGTGCCGCCATCAGCCCCGTGGCCACGGTCGTCTTGCCGCTGCCCGAGGACGGGGCGGCGACGACCAGGCGCGGCAGATCTACCACTCGATGCCCTTCTGTCCCTTCTGCCCCCGGTCCATCGGGTGCTTGACCTTCGCCATCTCGGTGACCAGGTCGGCGAACTCCAGCAGGCGCGGGTCGGCGTCGCGGCCGGTGATGATCACGTGCTGGTTGCCGGGCCGGTCCTTCAGCGCGGCGATGACGTCCTCGACGTCCACCCAGCCCCACTTCATCGGGTAGGTGAACTCGTCCAGCACGTACAGCCGGTAGGTCTCGGCGGCCAGGTCGCGCTTGATCTGCTCCCAGCCCTCGCGGGCGTCGGCGGCGTGGTCCTCCTCGCTGCCGGGCCGCTGGATCCACGACCAGCCCTCGCCCATCTTGTTCCACGCGACGGTGCCGCCCTCGCCGCTCTCGCCGAGCACCCGCAGCGCGGTCTCCTCGCCGATGCGCCACTTGGCGGACTTCACAAACTGGAACACCCCGATCGGCCAGCCCTGGTTCCAGGCGCGCAGCGCCAGCCCGAACGCGGCCGTGGACTTGCCCTTGCCCGGACCGGTGTGCACCATCACCAGCGGCTGGTTGCGGCGCGCGCGGGTGGTCAGCCCGTCGTCGGGCACGTACTCCGGCTTCCCCTGCGGCATCCCTACGCCACCTTCCTGACGTCCCGAACCACCCCGGCCAGCCCGTCGGCGGCCAGCTCCTCCAGGCGGACGACCTGCGCGCCCAGCCGGGTGCCCAGCGCGGCGGCCAGGCCGAGCCTCACCGGGCCGCTCTCGCAGTCCACCACGACCGAGGCGACCCCCGACAGCAGCCCCGCGGCGGCGGCCGGGTCCGGCCCGTGGGTGGCGCGGCCGTCGGTGACCAGCACCAGCAGCGGGCGGCGCGCCGGATCGCGCAGCCGCTCGACGCGCAGCACCTCGGCGGCGCGCAGCAGCCCGGCGCTCAGCGGGGTGCGGCCGCCGGTCGGCAGCCGCTCCAGCCGCCGCGCCCCGGCCTCCACCGACGAGGTCGGCGGCAGCGCGAGGTCGGCGTCACGGCCCCGGAAGGTGATCAGCCCGACCTTGTCGCGCCGCTGGTAGGCGTCCAGCAGCAGGCTCAGCACCGCGCCCTTGACCGCGCGCATCCGCTTGCGGGCGGCCATCGAGCCGCTGGCGTCCACGACGAACAGCACGAGGTTGCCCTCGCGGCCGTCGCGCACCGGTTCGCGCAGGTCCTCGGGCGCGACCAGCAGGCCGGGGCCGGTGCGGCCGCGCGCCCGCTGGTGCGGGGCGGCGGCGCGCAGGGTCGCGCTGAGGTGCACGCCGTGGGAGCCGGGACGGTCGCCGGACACGCGGCCGTGCGGGCTGCGCGCCTTGGAGCGGCGGCCGGGCGCGCCCGCGCCCATGCCGGGCACGGTGAACAGGCGGGGCTTGTAGGCGGCGTCGGCGGGGGCGGGTTCCTGATCGCCGCCGCCCTGCTTTTCAGGGCCGCTGTTCTGCTGCTCGTCGGAGGGGGCGGAGCCGTTGCCGGACGGTTCGGGCGCGTCCTGCGGCCCGTCACCGCCGCCTGGTCCATCCGGTCCGTCGGGGCCCTCGCCGGGGCCGTCGCCGTCAGGCTGGGGCGGCTCGGGGTCGCTGTGCTCGTCGAGGATCTGGTCCAGCTTGTCGCGGTCCAGGCCCGGCGCGTCGAACGGGTCGCGCCGCCGCCGGTGCGGCAGCGCGAGGCGCGCGGCGGTCCGCACGTCGTCCTCGTTGACGCTGTCGCGGCCGTCCCAGGCGGCCAGCGCGATCGCGGCGCGGGCCGTCACCAGGTCGGCGCGCAGGCCGTCCACCTCGAACGCCGCGCACACCGCCGTGATCTGCCGCAGCGCCGCGTCGGTCAGCTCGACGCCGGGCAACCGCGCCTGCGCGGCGGCGATACGGGCGGCGAGACCGGCCTCCGCCGCCGCGAACCCGGCGGCGAAGCCCTCGGGGTCGGCCTCGAAGCGCAACCGCCGCCGCACCACCTCGGCGCGCTCGGCGGGGTCGCGCGTGGCGGCGACCTCGACGGTCAGCCCGAACCGGTCCAGCAGCTGCGGGCGCAGCTCCCCCTCCTCGGGGTTCATGGTGCCCACCAGCAGGAACCGGGCCGCGTGCCGCACCGACACGCCCTCGCGCTCGACGTGGGACTCGCCCATCGCGGCGGCGTCCAGCAGCAGGTCCACCAGGTGGTCGTGCAAGAGGTTGACCTCGTCCACGTAGAGCACGCCCCGGTGCGCGGCGGCCAGCAGGCCCGGCTCGAACGCCTTGACGCCCTCGGTCAGCGCCCGCTCGATGTCCAGCGAGCCGGTCAGCCGGTCCTCCGACGCGCCGACCGGCAGCTCCACCAGCCGCGCGGGCCGGTCGGCGGCCTGCTCCCCAGCCGGGTGCGGGCCGTCGGGGCAGGCCGGATCGGGGTCGCGCGGGTCGCAGGAGAAGCGGCAGCCGTCCACCACGCGCAGGCCCGGCAGCAGGTCGGCCAGCGCCCGCACGATCGTGGACTTGGCGGTGCCCTTCTCGCCCCGCACCAGCACCCCGCCGACGCCGGGGGAAACCGCGTTGACCAGCAGCGCGAGCTTCAGGTCGTCCATCCCCACCACCGCGGAGAAGGGGTAGCGCGCCGTGCGCGCGCGGCTCATGAGCCCATCAGAGGGGGCATGCCTCATCGTTCCTTCCGTCGGGTGTCCACGCCCGTGGCGGCCAGCGTCCGACGGCCGGAGTTCCTGGCTCCCGGCTCCCCCTCGGCCCTCCGGCGTCACCGCCGCGCACGATGGAGGGGGACTCCCCGGTCACAGTTGCGGGACAGCCCCGGAATTGGCCGTCGATCGTCTGGCGCTCGCGCACTGATCGGCTGGGCCGCACCGGGTTCCTCCGCGTCCGTCGCCCGCCCAGGATGACATACCGCCTGTTACGCCCCAAGCCACGACCGGTGCGGAGCTTATTGGCAATGCGCCAACAACGTGTTCCACTGGGGCCATGGACACCACCGCCTCCCGGCTGCCCTTCCGTCCCGGCGACGTCTCCTGGACGGTGACGCGCGAACCGGTGCTCGGCCTCGGCGCGGCCCCCACGCTGCTGCTCCAGGTGACCCACCCGCTCGTCGCCGCGGGCGTCGACCAGCACTCCGACTTCGAGCGCGACCCGTTCGCGCGGTTGTGGCGGACGGCCGACATCATGCTCAAGCTGTCGTTCGCCGACGCCGAGACGTCGGCGCGGCAGTCCCGCGTGCTGCGCGCCATGCACAAGCGCGTGGAGGGGGTCTCCGACGAGGGCACGCCTTACCGCGCGCTGGACCCCGACCTGCTGACGTGGGTGTGGGCGACGCTGGTGCACAACGCGCTCGACCTGTACCAGCGCACGTTCGGGCCGCTATCGGACGCCGACCGCGAGCGCTTCTACCAGGAGCAGAAGCTCATCGCCCACGCGTGCGGTGTACCGGAGGGCCACTGCCCGGAGGGGTACGCCGAGTTCCGCGCCTACTTCGCGCGCGTCGTGCGCGAGGAGCTGCGCCCCACCGCGACCTCGGCCAAGCTGCTGGACATGGATCGGCGGCTGCCCCTGCCCGCCCCGCTCGGCTCCGCCTACCTGCACCTCAACCTGCTGGCCGCCGGGGCGTTGCTACCGCCGGACCTGCGCCGCACGCTGGGTATCCCGTGGAACGCGCGGCGCGCGGCGGCGTTCAACGCGCTGCTGCGCGCCAACCGGGCCGGGGCCAGGGTCGTCCCGGCGCGGGTGCGGCACCGGCCGACCGACTACCTGGTGGCGCGCGACAAGCCGTTGCGCCTGTTCAGCACCAGGCGGGCCCGGCCCGGCGCGACGCGCGCGGCATAGGCTGGCGGGGTGGCACCGTCCAAAGCGCGCTACCAGCGGCTCCCCCACGACGAGCGGCGCGACCAGATCCTCGCGGTGGCGCGGCGCATGTTCACCGAGCTGCCCTACGCCGAGGTCTCCACCACCGCCATCGCCGACCGGGCCGGGGTGCGCCGCGGGCTGATCCACTACTACTTCGGCACCAAGCGGGACCTGTTCCTGGAGGTGGTGCGCGGGCTGGCGGCGGGCGCGGCCCTCCAGGCCCCGCCGCCGGACGCCGCCCTGCCGCTGCCCGAGACGGCCGAACTGTGCGTGGACCTGTACCTGGACGCCGCCGAGGCGAGCGGCGTGACGTGGTTCGCGGCGGTGGACGCCGAGGGCTTCGGCCAGGACCCCGAGCTGCTGCGGATCATCAACCGGGCGCGGGACCTGACGGTGGACCACCTGCTGACGGTGCTGGGCGTGCCCGATCCCGGCACCGCGCTGCGGGCGGTGCTGCACACCTACTCGGGGCTGGCCGAGTCGGCGACGCGGCAGTGGTTGCAGGAGAAGACGCTGACGCGGGCGCAGGTGCACACGCTGCTGTCACGGTCGTTGCTGGCGCTGGTCACCGAGATCGGCCCGGCGGTCGAACGCGCCGGATGACGCGACGCGTCCCCCTTATGAGCACGCCTCGCAGCGCGGCTCAAAGCATGCCTCGCAACACGCGTCGGAGCACGCCTCGCAGCGCGGCTCAGAGGGTCGCGGGGGCGGGCGCCGGGACCGCGAACCACACCGCCTTCCCCGGCACGCGCGCGCCGAGCCGGGAGGTGGAGCGCAGCGTCCCCCACCGGCCCTTCGACAGCTCGCGCACGATGCTGAGGCCGCGCCCGCAGTCGCCCGACGTCCACGAGTAGCCGGGCAGCCGCGCCTCGGCGTGCGCGTCGAAGACGGCGCAGCGGACCTCCACCTGGGGCCCGGCGTCGCCCCCGTCGATCGGCTCGCCGAGGTACAGCCACAACTCGTGCGGGCCGTGCTCCCCGGCGTGCTGGTAGGCGTTGGTGGCCAGCTCGCTGACCATGAGCTTGGCGTCGCCGACGACGTCGGGCGGCACGCCGAGCCCGGCGAGCGCCCCGGCCAGCGCGCGGCGGGCGTGCGAGGCGCAGCCGGGGCCGCGCGGCAGCGCCCAGACCCGGCCGGGACGGCCGCACGCGCCGGTCACGGTGACACCGCCCTCCCCGGCCCCGGCGGCGGCCCCGAGGACCGCGCCGGCGTCGCACGCGCCGAGGGCCCAGGCGTCGGGGCCGTCGGCGTCCGGCGCGCCGGGCCCGGCACCGCCGCCCCGCCCTCGCCCGTCCACCGGCGGAGGTTCGGCGTCGGCCGCCAGGTCGTCCGGCGACGCCGGCGCGAGGCCGGGCATCGTGGCCGGCGCGTCGGCGGTGATCTCAGGCGAGGTGTTCACGGGTTCCTCCCGTGGGCGCAGGCGCTCGGGGGCGGGCGGCACCCGTACGACGCGTCCCGTCTCGTCACAATCGGTTTCCGTCTCGTCACGATTCAGCGTGTCGTGAGATTCTCAGTCCCGCAACCGTCTCGCCAAGATTGCTCTGGCGTTCCCCTTCGACGGTTTTCGTCATTCCCCTGTCCGGAGGGTCCCCGGCGGAGCACACTCCGGAGGCATGACCTATAGCCCAACCGTGCGCGGACGGCGGCTCGCCAGGGAACTGCGCAGCCTGCGCGAGGAACTCGGCCTCACCCTCCAGGAGGTCGCCGACCGGCTCGACTGGTCGCGCGCCACGGTGTCCAGGCTGGAGACCGGCCAGACCCGGCCAAAGCCCGACGACATCGCCGGCCTGCTCGACCTGTACGGCGTGCCGAGCCCCGACCGCGACGCGCTGATCCGGCTGGCCCGCGAGGCGGGGCAGCGCGGCTGGTGGACCGCCTACGCCGACGTGTTCGCCGGCAGCTACGCGGCGCTGGAGGACGAGGCGTCGCGCATCCGCACCTGGGACCCGCAGCTCGTGCACGGCCTGCTCCAGACCGAGGACTACGCGCGCGCCGTCATCACCGCCGGGCGGATGTTGCCGACCAGCTACGAGATCGAGCGGCGTATCACCGCCCGCAAGATCCGCCAGCAGGTGCTGGACCGGCCCACCGCCCCGCAGTTCCAGATGATCATCGACGAGGCGGTGCTGCACCGCCAGATCGGCGGTCCCGGGGTGATGGCGGCCCAGCTCACCGCGCTGGCGGAGGCGTCGGCGCGGCCCAACGTCACCGTGCAGGTGGTGCCGTACGCGGCGCGCGAGCACGCGGGGCTGGACGGCCGGTTCACGATCCTGTCGTTCACCAACCCCGCCGACCCCGATATCGCCTACGTAGAGGGCACCATGGGTGACGTTTATCTCGAAAGCACCAAGGAAATAGCCAAACACGGGGACCGCTTCGACCGCATCGAGGCGGCGGCCCTGCCCCCGGAGGATTCCGCGCAGCTCATCTCCGAAGCGGTGACAAGGAGCGGCAAGTGAACCAACTCCAGCGCGAACTCACCCGTGAAATGTCCGGCGCCGCCTGGCGCACCTCGTCGCACAGCGGTAGCGGCGACCAGTGCGTCGAGGTGGCGTCCCTGACCGGCGCGCGGCACGCCGTGCGCGACTCCAAGGACCGGCGCGGCCCCGCGTTCGTCCTGACCGCCGACGCCTGGCACGACCTGCTGGACGTGGCGCGCGGGTCCTAGCGGCCCGCCGTCCGGAGAAGAGCCGCGGCCGCCGACGCGGCTCTTCGCGCCCCCTGCTCCCTCCCCGAACGTCCCCCGCCCCTTCCCCCCAAACTAGAACCCGTTCTAGTATCGCCCTGCGTCTCGACGACCGGAGGGCGATCACGTGACCGCGGATCTCAAGCTCGGCATCAACGTCGGCTACTGGCAGCGCGACCCCGACGACCAGACCGACACGGTGCTGGCCGCCGAGCGCCTGGGCTACCACGCGGTCTTCACCGCCGAGGCGTACGGCTCGGACGCGTTCACGCCGCTGGCCTGGTACGCCGCCCGCACCTCCACGATCAAGCTGGGCACCGCCGTGACGCAGATGTCGGCGCGCACCCCCGCCGCGACCGCGATGCACGCGCTGACGCTCGACGCGCTGTCGGGCGGCCGGATGATCCTCGGCCTGGGCGCGTCCGGCCCGCAGGTGGTGGAGGGCTGGTACGGGCAGCCGTTCCCCAAGCCGCTGGCGCGCACCCGCGAGTACCTCGACATCGTGCGCCAGGTGTGGCGGCGCGAGGAACCGGTGAGCAGCGACGGGCCGCACTACCCGCTGCCGTACCCGGGCGGCGCGGGCCTCGGCAAGCCGCTGAAGTCGATCGTGCATCCGCTGCGCCCGGAGATCCCCGTCTACCTCGGCGCGGAGGGGCCGAAGAACGTCGCGCTGGCCGCCGAGATCACCCAGGGCTGGTTGCCGCTGTTCGTGGACCCGTCGCAGATCGAGCCGGTGTTCGGCGGCTCGCTGGCGGGCCGCGCGCCCGGCTTCGAGATCGCCGCGACCGTCACCACGATCGTGACCGACGACCTGGCGTCCGCCCTGGAGTTCGCCAAGATCCCGCTGGCGTTCTACATCGGCGGCATGGGCGCCAAGGACCGCAACTTCCACCTCGACATGATCGGCCGCCTGGGCTACGCCGAGCAGGCGTCGCGCGTGCAGGAGCTGTTCCTGTCCGGCGACCGCGCGGCCGCGGTGAAGGCCGTCCCGGACGAGCTGGCCGACTCGATCTCGCTGCTGGGGCCGATCGGGCGGATCAGGGAGCGGCTGCAACTGTGGCGCGACAGCCCGGTGACGACGCTGCTGCTGGCGGGCGTGCGCGACGAGCCGACGCTGCGCGAGCTGCGCGACGCCGTCCTCGGCTGATCATGTGAGGCGTGCCACCCGGCCCGGCGGAATGCCATCCAGGGCCCGGACGCTGCACGGGGTGTCCGGACCTCACCCCCACCGCGACCGGAAAAAGGACACGTCATGTCTGTGCCGTCCACCTCCCAAGCCGACGCCGCACGCCTGCTCGTCCGCACCCTGGAGGCCGAGGGCGTCGAGTACGTCTTCGGCATCCCGGGCGAGGAGAACATCCACTTCGTGGACGCGCTGAACGACTCCTCGATCCGGTACGTGCTGGTGCGCCACGAGCAGGGCGCGGCGTTCATGGCCGAGATCTACGGGCGGCTCACCGGCAAGGCCGGGGTCGCCTCCGCCACGCTCGGGCCGGGCGCGATCAACCTCCAGCTCGGCGTCGCCGACGCCACCACCAACTCCACGCCGGTGGTCGCCATCTCCGCGCAGGTCGGGCTGGACCGCATCTACAAGGAGTCGCACCAGATCGTGGACCTGGTGTCGTTGTTCCGGCCGATCACCAAGTGGGCCGAGCTGGCGCCGACCGCCGAGGCGCTGCCGGAGATGGTGCGCAAGGCGTTCAAGACGGCGCAGACCGAGCGGCCCGGCGCGGTGTACCTGGCGATCCCCGAGGACGTGGAGGCCGCGCCGGTCTCCCCCGACCTGAAGCCGCTGCCGCGCAACGTCGTGCGGCCGCAGGAGCCGTCGCCCGCGCAGATCGCGCGCGCCGCCGACGTGCTGGCGCTCGCGCGGCAGCCGATCGTGCTGGCCGGGCACGGCGCGACGCGGGCCGGGGCGAGCGAGGCGCTGGTGCACTTCGCCGAGAAGCTGGGCCTGCCGGTCGCCACGACCTTCAACGGCAAGGGCGTGTTCCCCGACGACCACCGCAACGCGCTCGGCGCGGTCGGGTTCATGCGGCACGATTACGTGAACTTCGGGTTCGACGAGGCCGACGTGCTGATCGCGGTCGGCTACGAGCTCCAGGAGTTCGACCCCGTCAAGATCAACCCGCACGCCGACAAGAAGATCATCCACATCCACCAGTTCCCCGCCGAGGTGGACGACCACTACCCGGTCGAGGTGGGCGTGCAGGGCGACATCTCCCGCTCGTTGCGCCAGCTCGCCGACGCGGTGCACCGGCGCTTCGACACCGCGCACGGCGAGAAGATCCGCCGCCTGATCCAGCAGGACCTGGCCGAGGGCCGCACCGACGACGGGTTCCCGCTGTCGCCGCGCCGCGTCGTCGCCGACATCCGCGAGGCGATGGACCGCTCGGACATCGTGCTGGCCGACACCGGCGCCGTCAAAATGTGGATGGCGCGCATGTACCCGACCTACGAGCCGAACACGCTGCTGGTGTCCAACGGCCTGTCCTCGATGGGCTTCGCGGTCCCGGGCGCGCTGGCGGCCAAGCTCGCCCGGCCCGATCGCAAGGTGCTGGCGGCGACCGGCGACGGCGCGTTCCTGATGAACTCGCAGGAGCTGGAGACCGCCGTCCGCGAGAACATCCCGATCACGGTGCTGGTGTGGCAGGACGACGCCTACGGCCTGATCGAGTGGAAGATGCAGATGGAGCTGGGCCGCAGCTCGCACGTGAAGTTCGGCGGCATCGACTTCGTGAAGTACGCCGAGAGCCTGGGCGCGCACGGCCACCGGGTGACCTCGGCCGACGAGCTGCTGCCGACGCTGCACAAGGCGCTGGCCGAGAACGGCGTCTCGGTGGTGGCGGTGCCGGTGGACTACTCCCACAACCTGCGCCTCACCGACCGCCTGGGCGAACTGACCGGCCCGTTCTGAGCACGACACTGACAGGTTGACCGCCTCCCGGCGTGTGACGATCCTGCGGGGATGAGCCAGTCGTTTCCGCCCTACCGCGACTATCTGGATGAGGCAGAACGGGGCACCGCTCCGGAAGTCGTGCCGGTAGGCGAGCCCACCCCTGGACGCGGCACCGTCTTCGTGCAGAAGTTCTCTGACGGGACCTGGCACGGGTCCTGGCAGGAGAACTACGAGGTCCCTCGCGAAGACGGTGCCGTGGCCGGCGTAGCGGACTGCGAAGGAACCGAGGGGGAAGTGTTGCGCTGGGCGCGCTCGCGGCCTGCCGCCCGATTCCTGATCTTCTCTGTTCCGGACGGCGATTACGTTCCGCTGGCCGGCGTTGAGGACGACTGAGTCCACAACACCTAAGGGCGCGTCAGCGGTCGTCCAGGCGGTCGATCGCCGTGCCGAACGCCGCGTCCGCGCTGTCGATGAAGTCGGCCGGGAAGCCCCGCTCGAAGCCGGTCGCCGCGTCCAGGCGCTGCACCGCCTCCGCCGGGAGCGCCAGGTCGAGCGCGCCCAGATTTTCGGTGATCTGCTCGGCGCGGCTGCTGCCCAGGATCGGCAGGACGGCGCGGGACCGCCCGCGCAGCCAGGCGATCGCCACCTGCGCCTGGCTGGTCCCGGTCTGCTCGGCGATCTCCGCCAGCACGCCGACGACCTTGGCCTGCCGCTCGTCCAGCGGGTGTCCGGCCTTGCCCGCCAGGACGCCGTGGGCGAGCGGGCTCCAGGCGGCCACGCTCAGGCCCAGGTGCTCGGCCATGGGGAGCAGTTCGCGCTCGATGTCGCGTTCGAGGGGGTTGTAGGGCACCTGGAGGGCGGCGAACGGCGTCCAGTCGCGCCACTCGGCCAGGGTGTTGGCACGGGCGACCACCCAGGCGGGCGCGTCCGAGATGCCGACGTAGAGGATCTTGCCCGCGCGGACGGCGTCGTCCAGCGCGCGCATCATCTCCTCGATCGGGGTGCGGCGGTCCCAGATGTGCGCCCAGTAGAGGTCGATGTAGTCGGTACCGAGGCGGCGCAGGCTGGCGTCCAGCGCGCGGGCCAGGTTCTTGCGGTGGTTGCCCGCCGCGTTCAGGTCGGCGGCGTCGCGGGTGCAGGTGTACTTGGTGGCGAGGACGAAGCGGTCGCGCCGCCCTTTGAGGGCGGCTCCCACCAGCTCCTCACTGCGTCCGTCGCCGTACATGTCGGCGGTGTCGATGACGTTGCCGCCGGCCTCGTCGTAGACGTCGATGATGCTGCGGGCCTGCTCTTCTTCGCCGAAGCGCATCGCGCCGAGGAACACCTCGGAGACGCGCAGGCCGGTGTTTCCCAGCAGTCGGTAACGCAAGGGGGCTCCTCTTATCGGGCGTGGCCGTACAGGAAGGTGTGCACTCCGGCGACGACGGCGGCGTCGGTCTCCTCCGGCGTCGCGCCCGAGGGCAGCGAGGGGTTGACGACGCTGACGAGCATCATCAGCTGCAGAGCCGAGCGTTCGGCGTCATCGACGGTCAGCAGTCCCTCGTCGGCCATGCGCCGCAGGTGCGCGGCCATCTCGCGGCGCACCCGGAGCGGCCCGTCGCGCTGCCAGCTCGCGACGACGTCGGCCGGGATGTGCGCGATCTCGGTGTTGACCTGCCGCACCAGGGCGGTGTGCTCGGCGAACTGGGGCATCGGGCGCACCCAGTCACGGCCGAACGCGACCAGGTCCCGTTCCAGATCCACGATCTTGTGGAGGTGACGGTCGATGACGGCGATCTGCGCCTCGGCGACACGGGCGGTGCTGGCCTCGATGGCGGCCTGGAAGAGGGCGGCCTTGTCGGCGAAGTGGTTGTAGATGGTGCGGGTGGAGACGCCTGCTTCGGCGGCGATGGCGTCGATCCCGGCGCGGGTGTAGCCGTCGCGCGCGAACACCGCGAGCGCCCCGGCCAGGATCGCCGCACGCTTGTCGCCACGTGGGGGCATCGGTCTCCTCGTGCCATCGGCGTTGCACTTTTTACAACGTCCGTTGTACTTTAGCCCGTTCCCGCCAGATCAGTCGAGCAGGCGCGCCTCCACCTCCGGGTCGAGGCCGACGGCCGGGCGGTCGGAGCGTTGCGGGGCCGTGCCGCCGATGCCCTGCAACCAGGTCCAGGTGTCGGCGACGGTCTCCTGGACGGGACGGCAGCGCAGGCCGCTGGCCAGGGCTTTCGCGACGTTCGCCTGGTGCATGAAGTCGTGGTCCTCGCCCGGCGGGAGCCAGACGGGGAGGTCGATCCACGGCTGGACGCCCGCCGCGAGGATCTTCTCGGCGTCGGTCCAGCACAGCTCGGCGTCCCCGCCGGTGACGGCGACGCACGCTTCCAGCAGCGTTTCCATGGTGGCGTGGCCGGACGGGCTGACGAGGTCGTAGGGACCGTCGAGGCCCTGCTCGATGGCGTCCAAAGTCCAGACGGCCAGGTCGCGCGCGTCGATGTACTGCAGGGCCAGATCGCGCGGGCCGGGAGCCAGAACCTCGCCGCCGCGCGCCATCCGGTTGAGCCACCAAGGCAGGCGGCCGATGTTCTCGTAGGGGCCGAGGATGAGCCCGGCGCGCACGAGGAGCGTCCGGTCGCCGAACACCTCCAACGCCGCGAGTTCTCCGCCGCGCTTGTCCTCGGCGTAACCACCGGACCCGGCCTCCACGACCGGGGCGTCCTCGGCCAGTTCGGGGGCGGCCGGGTAGGCGTAGACCGAGCGGCTGGAGATGTAGGCGTACCGTCCCACGCGGCCGTCCAGGAAGCGGGCCGCGCCCGCGACCACCTGGGGATCAGCCGACCAGGTGTCGACGACGGCGTCCCACTCGCCCTCCTTGAGGGCCGCCAGGCCGCCTTCCTCGGTGCGCTGGCCCAGCAGCGAGGCCGTGCCGGCGGGAGGTTCGTTGCGCCCGCGATGGAAGACTGTCACCTCCCAGCCACGTGCCACGGCGTCTTCGGCGACGGCCCGCCCGACGAACTCGGTACCACCCAAGATCAGAAGTCTCATACCGCCGACTCTGCCCGCCGCCGTCCCGGACCGGCACCCCCGCACGCTGACAGCGGAATCGTCAGGCGCGGCAGACGATCTCGCCGTGCAGGACGGAGAACCAGCCGTCGTCGGCCGCCGCCCACGCCTTCCAGCCCGCGTAGCAGCGCTCCAGGTCCGCGCGCGTCGCGTGGCCGCCGGACACGGCGTGCTCGGCGACCGACGAGCGGACCAGCCGGCCGCCCCACGACTCGCTCCACCATTCGCGCTCCTCGGGCGTGCTGTAACACCAGACGGACGCCGACGACGTGACGTCGGAGAACCCGGCCGCGCGCGCCCAGGAGGACAACCGCCGCCCGGCGTCGGGCTCGCCGCCGTTACCGCGCGCCACGTTGTAGTAGATGGGCCGCCAGTCATCCATACCGGGCGGGCTGGGGTACCAGACCATGCCGCCGAAGTCGGCCTCGCGCGCGGCGACGACACCGCCGGGCTTGCAGACGCGGCGCATCTCGCGCAGGGCCTGGACGGGATCGGCGACGTGTTGCAGGACCTGGTGGGCGTGGACGATGTCGAAGGCGGCGTCGGGAAAGTCCAAGGCGTGGACGTCGGCGGTGGCGAAGGTGACG
The DNA here is from genome assembly GCF_001552635.1 of Actinomadura hibisca NBRC 15177. Classification (GTDB taxonomy): domain Bacteria; phylum Actinomycetota; class Actinomycetes; order Streptosporangiales; family Streptosporangiaceae; genus Spirillospora; species Spirillospora hibisca. Next base: position 76,429 of record NZ_BCRO01000022.1, read on the forward strand.
TTGTCCAGGTGGGCGGTGGCCTTGGCGGCTTCGGCCAGGACGGATTCGGCGGCGTCCACGGCGGTGACGGGGCCGGGCGCGACGCGTTCGGCCAGCCCGGCGGTGATGGTGCCGGGTCCGCAACCGACGTCCAGGACGGCGGCGCCGGGTTGCAGATAGGGAATCAGGTAGGCGGCGGAGTTCTCGACGGTGCGCCACTGGTGGGAGCTCAGGACGGTCTGGTGGTGGCCGTGAGTGTAGGAGGACATCGGGATCACCTCTCGGTTGAGGGGGATGGTGCCGTGCTCCCGACCCTAGACCGCTTTCTCATAGATTGAGAAGTGAATCTTGCTATATGAGACAAGCGTTGTTGTGCACGACCTGCGCACCGGCGAGACCCGCATGTCGGGCGGGACGCTGGAGGTGGCGGCGGCCAGCACCGTCAAGGTGGACATCCTCGTCGCACTCCTGCGCGCCGGGCCGCTCTCCCCCGCCGAACAGGACGCGGCCGCACGCATGATCCAGACCAGCGACAACGAGGCGGCCACGACCTTCTGGACCAAACTCGGCGGTGCACCGGGCCTGGCCCGCGCCCTAAAGGAACTGGACCTGCGGGAGACGACCCCGAACCCGGCCTGGGGAAAGACGACGACAACAGCCGCCGACCGGATACGCCTGCTGCAAGCACTGGCCTCACCCGACCTGCCGGAAGAACACCGGTCGTACGTGTGGACACTGATGTCGCAAGTGCGGCCCGACCAACATTGGGGCATCAGCGCAGCCGCCGAACCGGGCGATGCCGTTGCGCTCAAGAACGGCTGGATGCCCCGCGACGCCGAGAAAGGCGCGTGGACGGTCAACAGCTTCGGCCGCGTCACGGGCCCGGACCAAGATGTGTTGATCGCAGCGGTCTCGCGCGGCCACCGCACATTGGCCGACGGCATCGCCGCGCTGGAAAAAGCCGTGCGGAACGCAAAAGCCCGTAGGGAAGCATGGCTTCCCCACGGGCGTTGAAAACTGCGTCAGGCCGCGAGCGCGACCCGGGAACCCGTCACCGCCAGCGGGACGCTCATGGTGTCCACGCCGGTGAGGGCGCCGGGGGCCGGGTGCGGCTCGTCGGTGTAGGCGTTGAGGGCCAGGCCGGTCAGCTCGCCGATCCAGGGCTGGACCAGGGTGCGCTCGGCGGGGCCGTGCAGGTTCGGGTGGGTGAGGTGGAACGTGGCGTGCATTGGCCGCTCCCCTTTCGTCATCCGGCAGTCCGGTCGCGCCGGCCGGACGTACCCGGTGGTACGCATCGAACAAGCTCCCCGGTTCGACGCGTATTTCGTGACGTCTCCCACGTCACGAGAACAACGTATGCACCGCCTCTGACATTTTCCGGCGTCAGAGCAGGCGGTACATGATGTGCAGTCCGATATAGCCGTGGACGGGGTGCCGAAACCCCTCGGGGAGGGTGGCGACGATCTCCATGCCGAGCGAGCGCCACAGGTGGACCGCCCGCTCGTTGGTCTCCACGACCGCGTTGAACTGCATCGCGCGGTAGCCGTCGGCGCGCGCCTGCTGGAAGATGTGCTCGCCCAGGGCGCGCCCCACGCCGCGTCCGGCGTGCGCCGGGTCGACCATGAAGCTCGCGCTGGCGATGTGCGAGGCGGGCCCCATGTGGTTGGCGACGAGGTTGGCGGTACCGAGGACAGTGCCGTCATCGTCCACGGCGACGACGGTGCGCCCGGGAGGCGGCACCATCCAGAATTGCCTGGCCTGCTCTTCACTGACGTCGCGCGGCCAGGAGAAGGTCTCCCCGGCGGCGACGATCTCGCGCTGGAACGGCCAGATGGCGGCCCAATCGGCCGCGGTGGCCGTTCTGATCTTCATGCCGCCCAGCATGGCGTGGTCCGCGCGGGAAGCGCGACCGGTTTTCCGTCCGCCCCTCAGAGGGCCGACAAGGAAGACTGAACGATGAACGGGGCGGCGTGCACACCGTCGGGCCAGAGCCAGAGGGCACCCGGTGCGACTTCCTCGGTCAGGTAGGCGAGGAGCGGGTCGCGGCGAGGCTTGAAGTGGTGCTCGGCGAGTCGGGCGACGGCGTCCTCGAAGGGGACCCACGCGGCTTCGAGCACCAGCCCGTCGGGATCGGCGACGTCGATCCGTCCCACGGGAGGCCCGGCCGCGAAGGCGAAGACCGTCCACTCGCCGTCCCAGCCGGGTTCACCGGTGATGGTGTACTGGGCGACGAACGCGAGCTCGGTGGGGGCAGCGACGATCAGCCCGGTCTCCTCGCGCACTTCCCGGACGAACGCCTGGTGGACGAGCTCGCCGCGCTCGGAGAGCCCGCCGGGCAGCACCCACTGCGGAGGGTGGCCGGGATGCTGCTCGCGGACCATCAGCAGATGACCGTCCTGCTCGACGATCGCGGACACGATGATTCCGGACGTCATCCGCATGGAAGTAGCTCGCCCTCCTGTCGCCGGGGTCTGGTCACTTTCCAGACTCCACCGCGCCATCATCGACCATCCCGCCCCAACCGCACATCCCACCCACGGATCCGCAGGTGCCGACGTCATCCAGCCGAACGCCGAAGACCCCCACCGAGGCGGGGGCCGTACGGGTGACTCAAAGGTCGTACTTGGCGGCTTTGATGTCGGAGAGGACAGCCGCCAGCCTCGCCCGACGCAGAAGGATGTGCCCCTGGCCGGGCTGTTTGCTGTCCCTGACACCGATGCCATCAGCAAGGCTGGCGATCTCGACGCACTCGTTGCCGTGCGCGTCGCTGTAGCTGCTCTTGCGCCACCCTGCTCTCACTTCATGCACTCCACAGCGTCGACTATCAGGTCTCGTGAGGCCCCCACCGGAAGGGCCAGGTCACCGATCTGTTCGTACCGGATCGCAAAACCACGCACTTCCGCACGATCTACCGCCAGTCTGCCACCGGCGCACGCCTCCAGATATGCCACGTCCCCCTCCTCCACGGTGGTGAGGATGAATGGCCCTTCCAGTCCGAGATGACCACCTGCCGACAGGGGGACCACCCGAATACTGACGTTGTCCAATTCCGCAGCCTGTAGCAGGTGGACGAGCTGGCCGCGCATCACGTCCACACCGCCCAGCGGACGGATCAAGAGCGCCTCGTCCAGCAGGAAGCGGAGCAGCGGCGGGTGTTGCGCCGTCAGGATCTTCTGGCGTCCCAGCCGTACGGCGAGCGCGGCCTCGACGTCGATCGCGCCGATTCCGCAACGCAACCAGGCTCGGGCGTAAGCCTCGGTCTGCAACAGGCCGGGCACGACCATCCCGGAGTACTGCCGGATCACCCGCGCCCGCTCTTCGTATCCCACGTGGTGCTTGAACCAGTCGGGGTCGTGCCCCGCGCGCGCATAACGCAGCAACCGCTGGAAGTGGCCGTTCAGATCCCAGAGCCGGTCGAGGGCCGCCGCCTGCTCGTCGTCCAGCCGGTAGCCGGGCCGCCCGGCCTCGATGTTCGAGACAGTTTGCCGCGCGCAGTTGAGGACGCGCCCCAACTGCGCGCACGAGAGGCCGTGCTTGACCCGATAAAAGTGCAGGTCAACGGCGATCCAGTGCCACATGGAGGAGTCGGGGTCGAGCGATTCGCGGAGGGACATCGCGCACTCCAAGCGTCTTGGATGACTTGCAATACGCGGCAGGCTAATTCCAGAGCGTGACGCTTGTCTTGAGAAGCCGCAACCCTAGAAACGGCGGGTGATCGACATGAGCGAGCGCGACACACGGGCAACGCAGTGGCAAGACAGGCAAGACAGCTTGCCGGGGCGGTGGCGGGAGCCCTATCGCTCCGGCGACTCGATGTGGCGTGTCGAGCTGCGCCGCAAGCTCACGCCCTGGGAGCAGGAAGCCGGCCTGCTGCGTGTCCTCATCGCTCCCACCGAGGATGAGCTGATGGCCATGCAGATCCGCCAGGACGAACTGGCCGCCAAGGTCGCCTCCCCGCTGCCCGTCCGCCCCTCGCACCGAAGCCGGTGATGGACTGGCCGTCCGCAGTGCAGGCGATGACGGCGCTGACCTTCTTCGTCCTCGGCCTGTCCCTGGGCATCGCGCTGATGACGCTGGTGCGTGCTCTACGGCAAGAAGCCCACGGCCGTCATGCAGCGGGCGGTCCCCGTGCTCGGAAACTTCCTCGTGGCTAGGGATTCTTCGGAAACTCAGCCGGGCGGGCGCTGCTCACCATAACTCCCGGCCCCGCAGCAGGGAGCGCAGGCCCAGGTCACGCCTTTCCTGGCCCTCGGTGGCGTCAACGATCGCCACCGCGCCCACCCATACGGCGTTCCCCGCCTCCACCAGGCGGCGTGCGGTCTGGGCCGTTGCCGCCGTTTCCACCCAGTCGTCCACGAACAGCACCCTCTGGCCCGTCCGCAGATTCCGGCGGCGGACGCTCCAGCGCAACGTCCGGTTGTTGTAGTCCGGCGGCGTGTTGCGCACCAGGACCTGATCAGCGATCTGGTCCTCCGGCATGTCCTTCCGCATCTGGACGAAGCCCGTCCCCGTCGCGATCGCCACCAACGGCCCTAACAGGAACCCCATCGACTCCGGCCCCATCACCGTGGTCGGGCGCTCGCCCTGATGTAATCCGGCCAAGGCGGGGCCCAGATCCGACAGGACGTCGGCGCGTCCCCACCAGCCCGTCATGTCCGCGACCCGCTTTTCGCCGTACGACTCGTACGACGCCAGCAGTCGGCCCCGCATTCGATCGGTTACATTTTCCTTCCGCATGAAGGGATCATGCTGTGCGGTTCCGATGCAGGCGACTGAATTTCTCGGCCGTGGCCTTGTTTGGGCGGGGTTTCGGTTTCAGCGGGGGTTTTCGGTGCGCCACTTCACGTAGTCGGCGACCGCTGCGGAGACGTCGAAGTTCGGGGTGAAGCCGGTGTCGCTGGTGAGGCGTGTGATGTCCAGGTGTGGGTCCTCGCCGGGGCCGTTCTTCCGGCCAGGTAGGAGGTTGAGGCGCAGGTCGGGGGTGATCGCTTCTAGGGCGTCCGCGAACTCCTGGTTGGTGAACGGGCGGCCGCTGGACACGTTGTAGGTGTCGTGCCGCAGCGTCCCCGTGTCCATCAGCAGCGCGATCGCCCGTCCCGCGTCGGGCGCGTAGCACTGGTCCCCGCCGTCGTCGGCGTGCAGCGGTTGCGGTTCCTCGCCGCGCAGCACGGCGCTGATGTACGGCGGCACATAGAAGAACGGCGATTCCGGATCGACCAGCGGCCCCCAGATGGTCCCGATCCGCAACACGACCGGCTGCACGCCGCTGCCTTGCAGACTGTGCGTCGTCAGCGGTTCGACGGCCTTCTTGAACGCGACGATCAGGTGCGGCAGGTCCGCGGTGGGTAGCGGGAGTTCCTCGTGCCAAGGGATTTCGGTCCGGCCTATGTACACCCCGAGGCTGCTCGCGACGGCGAACCTGCGGACACCCCACGTGCGGGCCGCGTCGAGCGCGTTGAGCAGGCCCGCCGTGTCCGTCCGGAAGTAGCGGACCGGGTCCTCGCCGGGGATGCTGCCCGCCAGGTGCACGATGTCGCTGATCTCGTGGCGGTCGGCGAGGGCCAGGAACGCGTCCCGGTCGGTGACGTCGAGCCGCTCCACCGTCACCCGCCCGGCGAGGAACGACGGCACCTCGGCCCGGTGGTACGCGGTCACCACGACCTCATGTCCCAGGTCGACCAGCGCGCGGGCCGTGTGGGCGCCGATCATGCCCAGCCCTCCGGTCACGAGGATCATCGGACCACCTCGTAGCGCAGGTGGATCACGCCCGGCGCCGGGACGGCCTCCAGCAGCCGCAGGCGCACGTGTTCCGGCAACTCCCGGAAGAAGTTGTGACCACCGCCCAGCAGCACGGGCACCTGGTGCAGGATCACCTCGTCCACCAGGCCCGCCGCCAGCGCCGAGGTCAGCACGCCGCCGCCCATCAGCGCGACGTCCTTGTCCCCGGCCACCTTCCGCGCCGCCGCGATCGCGTCCTCCACGCCCGTGGTGATGAGCGTCTGCGTCTCGCTGATCTCGGGCGCGGGCCGGTGGCTGAGGACGAACAGCGGCGCGGTCGGGTGCGGGGCTCCCCCTCCCCAGTGGCCCGAGTGCTCGTAGGTCGTGCGCCCCGAGATCGTCGCGCCCACCCGCGCGGCGGCGGTGTCGAAGAACCGGGCGCTCGGCTCGCTCAGCTTGAACCCGTCGAACAGCCGGCTCGGCGTGTCCCCGTCCATGTACCAGTCGAACAACATGGGCGCGTCGCCCAGACCGCGCCCGAACTCCTCGCCCCCGTCCGGTGTCCGCCCGCTGATATAGCCGTCGACCGAGACGGCGTGGGCGCTGAAGACCTTGCTCATGGCTCTCCTCCGCGGTTGGCCGGGAAGTCGAACCTATGAGCGCCGCGCCGCCGGTTCTTGAACGAATCGAGCAAGATCAGTCTTGCGGTTCCGGCCCGCGAGGAACGGCCTGTAGGACGCCGAGTGGTCGTGGCCGCAGGTGCACCGGTCGACGCTGCCGCCCAGGAGACCGCGCGGAGTGAGCCCGGTCAGGCGCAGGCACTCCCGGCTGAGATGCGCCTGGTCGGCGTACCCCGTGTCGATCGCCAGTCCCGCCGTGCCGCGCCGCCCTTTCGCCCCGGCCTGCGCCAACGCGAGGAAACCCTGGAAACGCAACGTCCGCTGGAGGACCTTGGGGCTCACACCGACCGCGTGCAGGCAGCGGCGACGCAGCTGGCTCGCAGAAAGGGCCAGGTGGGCGGCCAGAGCGTCGATGTTGACCGGATGCCAGGGCATCAGCGCACTCACCGCCTCACTCACCAGCTGATCTACACGCCCCGCGCTCCGGAACTCCTGGAGAAGGTGACCCTGCAAGAACATGAGCGCCCGCTCGGGCGTCCCGGCCAAGGCCAGCGCCTCCACGAGGCGGTCCGCCCGGCTCCCCCACAGTTCCGTCAGGTCAAGGCGCTGGTCCACCAGATCGTTGAGCCCCGTCGGGAGGCGCGGCGGCGTTCCCGGCCAGAACCGCACGCCCACGACGGTGGTGCGCGCCGGAATGACCTCGATCTCCGGCCCGGTCAACGGCCCGAGCAACTGGGCACGGCCGCCAAGCGGGAAGTGGATCTCGACCCCGCCCGTGGGCAGGTGCCGCTGCACGTACGCCGCCGCGCCGGTGCGCTGGATCCAGACCGTCCGCACCGCCCCGCCAGCTCCGGCAACGGCGAACGCTCGACGTAAGACTCCATGGCGGCGGCCCCTTACGCCGATCCGTGGAGCGGCACGTCGGACATCGCCACCCGCAGCTCAACGGGAAACTCCGGATCGGCCTGCCCGACGGACAGCGCCACCCATCGCCCGCCCGTCGGCGGCCACCAGACCAGCATCACGCTGCTGAGCTGGCACAACTCCGCCATCGGCTCGGGTGCCGGTTCCTCGCCCCACAGGTACGGATCGAGATCGACGCGCTCGGGCGCTCCCCACCGCGCCGTCAGGACGTCCGCCAGCGCCTGGAGGGACGCGTCGATCTGCTCCTCGGCGGCCTCGACGGCCTCGGGGCTCCGGTCGTCCCAGAAGTCCTGGGTGGCCTGGAGAACCCTGACGTGGTGGCCGAATCCGTCGCCCTCGGCGAGGGGAAGCGCGAGCAACCCGTCCACGATCGCCAGGTGCCCTTCAACGGCCATGCCCAAAACCTAGCGATCCCTCCAACGCCGCACGAAGCTCGCGTTCCCCTCCCCCCCTGACGGCACGGCCGCCCGAAAGCAGCAGGAACGAACTTGACCTGCGCAAACGCATGGGAGCAAAAGAACCAGGGCAGGCCACGCAAGGAAGGCTCATCAGACAACGCCTGATTGGAGCGGTATGACCACGCCCGAAGAGAGCGCCCCCAAGACCCACGACACCGACCAGGTCCTGGCCGACTCCACCCCGGCCGATCCGAAGAAGAAGCCGGACAACCGGACCCAGATGGCGCAGGAGCTGGAAGAGGCCATGTCGGAGGCCGGGGTCAGCCGCGAGGACCTGACGTCCGAATGACGCGCGCCGGGACACGGCCGGGCCGCCACGAAGATGCCGGGCCGATCGTGCGCTGAGCGCACGACGGCCTCGGGGGAGGCCGCTCCGGCGGCCGGATGAGGAGAAGGCTTTGTCAGCTAAGCAGCGGGCGGCGAAGGCGGCCGCGCAGGACCGTGACTCCCTGGCACTTCTCCAGGGCGTCTTCAACATGGTGGGCGGGGCCTGGCCCATCGTCAGCAGGCGCAGTTTCGAGTGGTTCTTCGGCCCCAAGCGCGAACACTGGATGCAGCAAACCGTCGGCGGTCTGATGATCATGTCCGGGTGGTCGCAGGTGCGGGCCGTCGGCACGCCGGAGGGACGCGACCACGCCCGCCGCGTCGGCCTGGGCGTCGCGGCGACGCTGCTGACCATCGATCTGATCCACGCCCCGCGCGGCCGCATCCGCTGGACCTACCTGCTGGACGGCGTCGCCGAGGCCGCCTTCATCGCCGCCTGGTGTCGCGCGGAGAAGGGCGGGGCGAAGTGATCACGGTGCAGGACGTCGAGCGGCTGCTGGCCGCCGAGGGTTCCGGGGCCGCGCTGGTCGTCGTCGGCGGCCGGGCCGAGGTCGTGCCGGAGGGCGCGGACCCGGGCGGTCTGGTGGTCGCCGACCGGCAGGAGGTGCTGGACCGGCTCGGTGGCGGCCGTCCCTCGCCGGACGACCTGGCGCGGGTCGCCCAGGCCCTGGACACGGCGGTGACGGAGATGGGCGGCTGACACCGGCCCACCACCGCGCCACCCGGAAGATCCCGAAAGCGTATGATCTGCCTCCCCGCCCCGAGAACCGGGCGGGGAACGGCGCTGATCTGGGGATTCCACGTGGAGTACTTCTTCTACTGCCGCGACCGGCCGGGCACCTGGCCGCTGCGGGTCGAGTTCAACGACGACCACTGGGCGTTCATGGACCGGTACGACGAGGTGCTGATCGCGCGCGGCCCCACGCTGAACCCGGACGAGACGACGACCGGCAGCATGCACGTCGCCGACCTGCCGGACGCCGAGGCCGCGCGCGTCTTCGCGTTCGAGGAGCCGAACTACCGGCGCGGCATCTACGACGAGGTGCTCGTCCGCCGCTGGAGCGGCCTGACCGACCGCACGATGTGGGACTTCACCGGCGCGGTCGCCGAGTACGAGCGCTTCCTCCTCCTCGGCCACGGCAAGCCCGGGACGGCCACTGTGGACCCGACCCTGGACGCCGAGCAGCGCGCCTACCTGCTCGAAGGCGACTACCGCGACCGCCTCATCGTCGGCGGCTCGCTGCTGTCCGAAGACGGCACCGACTGGACGGGCACCGCCCTGACGATCGAGCTGCCCGACCGCGCCGCCGCCGAGGCCGTGCTGCCGAACAGCCCCTTCGGCAAGGCCGGGATGTACGAGAACGTCGAAGTCCTCCCCTGGCGCTTCGGCGGCCGCACGGACGACGACTAAGCGGTCGCGAGGGCCCCGCGTCCGGCGCGGGGCCTGATCGGGATCGTCCTCCGGGCCGGTTACTGCAACCCGTTCCACGCGAGCAGGCGCGCCCCGTCAGGGTTGTGCAGCGCCTCCATCGCGTACCGGCGCAGTTGCTCGGGCAGCGGCGTCCCCGGCGGCACCAGCTCGCGCTGCCGCGCGCGACGGCCGGTCGCTCATGGAGACGGTCGCCGCCTACGAGCGCGTCATGCTCCCGCGCGGCTTCGACACCGTGGACGCGTCGTCGCGGATGGCCGACCAGCTCTTCGGCACGACCGACTGACGGATCTGGCAAGGAGCCACAACACCCGCGCCGCCCTACGTGAGCTGGTCGACCGCTACGCCGCAGGAGCCGACCGGCGGCGCACCACATCTACGACACCCCCGACGGCCCCCGCATGTACGTGATGGCGATCCGCTACCTCGACGCCTTCGCCCGGCAGGACGGCCGGTGGCTCTTCGCGTCCCGGGACCTGCACGTCGACTGGACCGAGGACCGGCCGATGAGCCCCGACGCCGCACCGTCGCTCCCCGCCTGAGCCCGGCGTCAGGACCGCTGCCCGACCCGGCCCGCCGCGCGGGTGGCGAGCCGGGTGGCCGCCACGGCGCTGTTGATGGAGATCTCGCCGCGCATCCCCGGGGCCGCGACCATGTCCCCGACCAGGTAGACGCCGTCGCCGCGGTCGATGGCCGGACGGTCCCGCCAGGTCTGGCCCGGCAGGTCGAGCGCGCCGGTCCGTCCCTTGGCGACGGCGGTGCGCTGGAAGGTGACGCGGTCCGTCCAGCCGGGCAGCAGCAGGTCGGCGAAGGCGCTGAGACGCTGGTGCGCCTGGGCGTGGGGCTCGCCGCTGCGGACGGGCATCTGGAGCTGGTAGAGCGACTCGCCCGCAGGCGCGATCGAGTCGTCCTGCATGGTGTAGCTCTCGTGGAAGCCGCCCTCGTCGAGGTCGAAGACCACCGTCCGGTCCCCGCGCCGGGAGCGGACGGCGATGTCGAGCAGGGCGCAGTGCCCGCTGGTCCAGCTCAGGTCGTCGACGCCCAGCAGCCTGCCCGCCGAGGCCAGGTCGGTGGCGACGATGACGGGGCCGTTCTCGGGCAGCGCGTCGACGCGCGCGCCGGTCTCGATCCGCACGCCCAGCTCGGCCGCGCGGGCGGCCATGCGGTCCAGGACGGTCTGCCAGCCGCCGCGCACCCAGCGCACGGCGGGCGGACGCAGCCCGAACACCCGCTGGCACAGGTCCCACACGAACGCGGCGGACAGCCGTCCGGTGTCGGCGTCGTAGGTGACCACGCTGATGGCGTTGGCCATGTGCCGCGCGGTGGCCTCGCCCCAGCGGCCGGACGCCCAGGTGTGGAAGTCCTGGTCCACGGGGGCGGTCAGCCGGAAGCGGGCCTGGGCGCGCAACATCCCGATGGGCGGCAGGCGGCGCACCCGCCCGCCGACGCGGAACCCCAGGCCCGCGAGCGCGGCCGGCGCGGGCCAGCCCAACCCCTTGACGAACCCGCGCTCGGCCAGCCAGCGGTAGTCAGGACCGTCCGCGTAGAACACGTGCGCGCCGTCGTGGGCGACGTAGGGCGGGGGCGTAGCCCGTCCGCGTCCGCCGAGCGTGCGGTGGGCCTCGTGGAGGGTGACGGGCGCGCCGGTCTCGGCGGCGGCGATGGCGGCGGTGAGCCCGGCCAGGCCGCCCCCGACGACGGTGATCGAAGCAGAAGAGTTCGTCATGTCAGCAAGGACGGATGACCCCTGCCGCCTTGTGACATGGGCCCGCGACCTTTCGTGGGCGCGGCCCGTCAGCCTGCGCTTTCGGACTCTGGTTGCGCTGCTCGCGACAGCCAGGCGGTCAAGGCAGGCACCTGGCCTCCGGACGCGCAAGGGCCGGGCGGCGGCTTCCGCCGCGCCCGGCCCTGGTGAACGCCGTGTCCTCTCCGTCTAGTCGGGGCGGGGCGCCGGGTCGGCGGTCACCGCGCGCAGGAGCGGGCGGCTCAGCGCGCTCGCGCCCATGATCCCGGCGAAGCCCAGCACCACGAAGGCCAGCAGCGTCACCGCGCCCGCCGCGCCGAACCCCGCCGCGAACGGCAGCGCGAAGAACAGGCCCGTCAGCACCGAGCCGCCGCCCATCACCGCCAGCGGGATCAGCACCTCCTGCCGCCGCGCCCGGTCCAGCACCCCCAGCGGCGTCCCGGCCAGCCGCAACATCGCGTAGGTCTGGCGGCGGTCCAGCACCGCCGACGCGCCGGTGACGCCCGCGCTGGTCACCGCGATCAGGAACGACACCGCCAGCACGATCATCGCGCCGGTGCGGAGGTCGGCCATGAGGTACCCGGCGGCGATGTCGGCGTCGGCCGGGGTGGTCGCGACCTTGCCGGGAACGACGCCGGTCAGCGCCGTCCGCGCCTTGTCCACGGCGGCCTCGCCACCCGGCACGGTGGCCGTCACGGCGTCGTTCCGCTCGCGGCCACCCGTCTCGCTGATCTTGATGGTGGCGGGGAGGCCCGCCAGACGTTTCACCTGCTCGGCCACGGCGGCGGACCGGGCGTGCGGGACGACCAACTCCAGCCGGTCGGCGGGACGCTCCTGCGACATCGCCGACGGGTTCAGCAACGACAGGAACCCCGCCACGAACCCCGTCAGCGCCACCCCGGCCACCGTCCGCCACGCCGCGCGCGGGTCGTCCAGCAGCCGCCGCCCGGCCAGCAGCCGGGCCGGTTTCCGTGCCGTTCCGGCGGCGATCCGGCCGATCAGCGCCACCACCCACGGGCCGACCAGGTTGATGCCGAGGAACGCCAGCGCCAGGAACGCCAGCAGCACGACCAGGCCCACTTCCCGGAGCCCGCCGAGACTGCCGCCGACCAGGCCGAACGCGACGACGATCGCCACGAACACCAGCAGCCGCACCGCCTTCATGCCCGGCGGCGTCTGCCGCCGCGCCACGCCGAGCGGGCTCACCACCACGCGCCGCAACCCCACGACCGCGCTCACGCCGACCAGCAGCGGCACCGCCGCCAGCACCCCGGCGAGCCACGGCAGCGGCGGCCACAGGTCGGCGGCGAACCAGCCGCCCCCGCCGATCGTGATCCGCGCCAGGGCGGGCACGGCCGGCGCGTACAGCAGCGCCCCGGCGACGGCCCCGGCCAGCGCGGTCAGCACGGCCTCCACCACGGTGATCATGACGACCTGGCCGGGCGTCGCGCCCACCAGCCGCAGCGCGGCCAGCCGCCGGTCGCGGCGCGCCACCGTCAGCCGGGCCGCCGCGCCGCCGAACACCAGCAGCGGCACCACCATCAGCACCGACGCGATGGCGGCCAGCGCCTGGTAGATCTGCGGGACCGAGGAGACGTTCCCGGTCGCATAAGAGTTGATCTTGGTGGGGGTGGCGGACACGTCCGCGAGGTCGGCGCTGCGGGCCGCCGTCACCGCCGGGTCGTCCGCCGAACGGCCCACCACGGCGACCAGCTCGTCCGGATGGACGAGGGCGTCGTCGGCCAGCGTCCCGGCGGGCTTTCCGCCCGGGAAGCGGTTCGCCAGCTGGTCGGCGGGCAGCGCGCGCATCAGGTCCGCCAGCGCGGGCGACACCCAGGTCTCACCCGGCTTGGGGAAGCGCGCCATGCCGGGCGGCACCGGAGCCTTGGCGTCCAGCGCGGCCAGGTCCACCACCGTGAGCTGCCTGCCGCGCACGTAGTCGGTGGACAGCGCCTCCACGGCCGTCGCCGCGCCCTTCGCGGCGGACGGGTGCCGCCACGCGTCGGCGTCGGCGCGCTGCATGAACGCGTGATTGCCGCCCACCGCGAACAGCAGCAGCCCCGTGGACACCGCCACAGCCGCCATCGTCAGCAGCGAGCCCAGCAGCCCCCGGCGACCGCCGCCGCGCAGCAGCCGCCAGGCCAGCTCGAACGTCGTGCGCATCACGCCGCTCCGGAGGGCGCCAGCAGGCGGCCGTCGCGGACCTCCACGGTCCGGTCGCACCACGCCGCCACGTTGGGATCGTGGGTGACCACCACCAGCGACGCGTCGTTGTGCCGGGTCGCCTCCACCAGCAGCCTCATCGTGTCGTGCCCGGTCTGCTGGTCGAGCGCGCCGGTCGGCTCGTCGGCGAACACGACGGCGGGCCGCGTCGCCAGGGCGCGGGCGATCGCCACCCGCTGCGCCTGGCCGCCCGACAACTCGCCGGGCCGCCGCCCCTCCATCCCGGCCAGGCCGAGCGGCCCGAACCAGGTGCGCGCCGCCGCGACGGCCGCGCGGCGGGCGGTGCCGCCCAGCATCAGCGGCAGCGCGACGTTCTCCTCGGCGGGCAGCTCGGGCAGCAGCTCGCCGTGCTGGAACACGAACCCGAACCGGGTGCGGCGCAGCGCGCTGCGCCGCCGCTCGCCCAGGTCGTCGATGCGCTGCCCCAGCAGGTGCACCGCGCCCGCGTCGGGCCGGACGATCCCGGCCAGGCAGTGCAGCAGCGTGGACTTGCCCGACCCGCTCGGCCCCATGATCGCGACGGTCTCGGCGCGGCCCACCGCGAGGTCCACCCCGTTCAGGGCGACGGTGGGCCCGAACCGCTTGACCAGCCCGGACCCGGCCAGGACGATCTCGCTCACGCGGCGACCCGCTCGCGCTCCTCGTCGCGGGCGGGGAACTCGACGACGTCTCCGTCGTCACGGTCGTGGGCATCGCCGCGCAGCGACTCGGTGATCTCCTTGGCGGGCATGACCAGCCCGGCATAGGCGACGAAGACCACAAAGAAGACGGCGACCGGGACGTAGATGAGATACATGGCGTTCATGTCTTCATCGTCTGCGAACCGACCGTCTCGCCACATCGGACACAGGTTCGGTCCCGGAACCTCCCGGATCGGCCGAATGGTCGATCCCGCCATCGGCTGCGGGTCGTAGCCTCCCTGGATTGACATCCCCCCGTCCCTAACGGACGGGGATTCCACTCTGACCCGCTCCGGAAGGGAGGCGACCAGGATGGGGTTCGCGGTGCGTCGGCCTACTGGTGCGTGGCCCTTCCCGCGCAGGCACGGCATGCCCTGCCGCGCAAGCTCTTGCCATCTGCTGGATGTTGCGGGCGGCGTTCACATCCGCGTGCCCGGTGTGGGAGCAGGACCGGCAGGCGAAGACGGCTTGGCTCTCGCGCGCCCTCGCATCCCGGATCCCGCACGCCGAGCAACGCTGGGAGGTGTACGCCGGGTCGACCTTGACCACCCGGCCGGGGGCCTTGTGCTCCAGCCGGGTGGCCAACTGCCCCCAGCCCGAGGCCAGGATCGCCCGGTTCAGCCCGGCCTTGGCCGCCACCCCACGACCCGGCTCGGCCCGAGTGCCGCGCGCCGAGGCCGTCATGGACTTGATCTTGAGGTCTTCCAGCCCGATCACATCGAACCCCGCCGCCAGCGCGGTGGTGGTCTTCTCGATCCAGTCCTTGCGGCGGTCGGTCAGGCGCGCCCGCAGCCGATTCAGCGCCCGCTTCACAGCCGCACGGCGGCGGGACCCTTTGCGGGCACGGGCGAGCTTGCGTTCCAGCAACCGGAACCGGCGCGCCTCGGCCGCGGTGAGACCGGGAATATGCAGCAACTCGCCGGTGGACAGCGCCGCCGACACCACCACCCCGCGATCGACCCCCGCCGCCCGACCGTTTCCGGGCGCCGGCACCGGACCAGGAATATGCGCGAACGCGATGTGCCACCGGCCAGAGGCGTCCCTGGTGACCCGGTAAGACCTAACGCCGTCGGGCACCGGCCGGGTCAGGCGGAACCGCACCCACCCGGCTTTGGGCACCCATACCTGCGCCCACCGTCGCGACACCTTGCGCACATGACCGGGCTTGAGGCCGACCTGCCGGAAACCTTCGTGCCGTCCGGCCTTACGCCAGGTGGGACGCCAATGCGTCCCGGCGAAGAAGCCGGCCATCGCCTGGGCGAAGTCACGCAATGCCTGCTGCTGTACCGTCACCGACCCCGCCGCCAACCACGCGAACTCCCGCCGCGCCTCAGTGAGCTGCCGCGCCTGCTCCACATACCCGGGAGCCGTCCTACGCCCTAGTCGCCAGCATGCCTGCTGCTCGACCGCCAGGTTCCACACGAACCGCGCATGCGCGCAGTGCCCCACCAGCACGGTCTCCTGTTCAACAGTGGGGGCAAGTCGGTAACGGGGCATACGCAAAAAGTAATGCGCTGTTGCATCGGCCTGCATGAAAACGCAGGAATCCACCCTGTTCTCATCTGTTCGAGTGCGGGGTTTTCACAGCTAAGGAAGGTTGATGAACGAATCGGGGGGTCCGCTGGACCGCGTCCACTCGGTGGGGGGTTGCCTGGTCAAGGGCGTCGGGTGGTCGCTGGCCGGGCTGTACCTGCTGCTGTCGGCGGTGCAGACGATCGGGACGCCGTTCGACGTGGGCCTGCACGTGGTGGCCGCCGCCGCGGCGGTCGGGGCGCTGATCCGGCGCGGGATGGAGCGCTGGGCGGTCGGGACGGCGGCGGCGTCGTTGCTGATGACCGTGCTGATCGCCGTGGCCGAGCCGACGCTGCGCAGCCCCGCCGTCGCGGTGGAGGCGACCGGGCTGCTGGTGCTGACCGCCCGGGTGGTGTGGCAGGTGCCGCGCAGCCGACTGGTCCCGGTGGCGGTGCTGGTCGGCGGCGCGGTGGTGGCCATGCCCTTCCGCGCCTCGCCGGTGTCGGCGCTGCTGTTCTCCGCGCCGATGGCCGTGCTGGTGGCGATCGCCGTCGGCGCGGGCCTCTACCTGCGGGCCCTGGACGCGCGGCGGGCCCGCGCGCTGGCCGGGGCGCGCCGGGACGAGCGGCTGGAGCTGGCCCGCGACCTGCACGACTTCGTCGCCCACCACGTGACCGGCATCGTGGTGCAGGCGCAGGCGGCCCGGTTCGCCGCGCAGTCGGGGGCGGGGCAGAGCCCCGAGCAGCTCGACACGATGTTCGCCGGGATCGAGAGCGCCGGAACCGAGGCGCTGACGTCGATGCGCCGCATCGTCGGCCTGCTGCGCGAGGCCCAGGAACCGGGCGGCCGGTCCGGGGACGGGGCCGCCACCCGGCCGGTCGCCGATCTCGCCCAGGTGCAGGAGCTGATCGAGCGGTTCACCGACCCGCCCGCCACGCTCGCGCTGGACCCCGGGCTCGGCGCGCTGCCGCCGGAGGTCGCGACGTCGGTGCACCGGGTGGTGCAGGAGGCGCTCACCAACGTCCGCAAGCACGCCGCCGACGCGTCGGTGGTGCGGGTCGCGGTCGGGCGGCTGCCCGGCGGCGACGTCGAGGTGACCGTCCGCGACGACGGGCAGGGCCGGGGGCGGCGGCTGCCGTCCAGCGGGTTCGGGCTGGCCGGGCTGGACGAGCGGGTCGAGGCGCTCGGCGGCGCGCTGCGCGCCGGGCCGCGCCCGGAGGGCGGCTGGGAGGTGGTGGCGGTGCTGCCGGTGGCCGCGAGCCTGCGACAATCGTCGGCGTGACCATCCGCGTGCTGATCGCCGACGACCAGGAGATGGTCCGGACCGGGTTCCGGATGATCATCGATTCGCAGGCCGACATGGCGGTGGTGGGCGAGGCCCGCGACGGCGCGGAGGCCGTCGAGCTGGCCCGCCGCCTGCGGCCGGACGTGTGCCTGTTCGACATCCGGATGCCCCGCATGGACGGGGTGGAGGCGACCCGGCTGCTGGCCGGTCCCGGGGTGCCCGACCCGCTGCGGATCGTGATCGTCACCACCTTCGACATGGACGAGTACGTCTACGGCGCGCTGCGCGGCGGCGCGGCCGGGTTCCTGCTCAAGGACAGCGGCCCGGCGCTGCTGGTGGAGGCGGTGCGGGCGGCCTACAACGGCGAGGCGCTGGTGTCGCCGTCGATCACCGTCCGGCTGCTGGCCAACCTCGCCGAGCCCGCCGCCGCGCCGCGCCCGCCGCGTGAGCAGCTCACCGACCGGGAGCTGGACGTGGTGAAGCTGGTGGCGCGGGGGCGCACCAACGAGGAGATCGCGGGCGAGCTGTTCGTGTCGTTGTCCACCGTCAAGACGCACCTCGGCAGCGTGCAGCGCAAGCTGGCGGCCCGGAACCGGGGCGAGGTCGCCGCGTGGGCCTGGGAATCGGGCCTGATGCGGTGACGGCCGCGCTCGTGCCCGTTCCCGAGTCGCTGGGCGGGCTCCCGGCCGGTGCGGTGGCCGTCTGGACGCTGGCGGGGCTGGGCTGGCTGGTCCTGGTGGTCACGCTGCGGCGGGGCGTGCGCGGGGACGCGCGCGGGCCGGTGCTTTTCGGGCACGTGCTGACGCTGCCCGCGCTGCTGGCGACGTTCGCGATCCTCGGTTACGGCTCGCTTCCCGGGCTGATCGCGCTGACCGCCGAGTGGTGGGCGCTGCTGGCGGTCACCGGGTTCCGGCCCGAACGGCTGCTGGTGACGGGCGGGATGGTCCGGCTGGCGGCGTGGCTGGTGTTGGCCGCCGCCGCTGCCGTCGTCGGGACACGCCTGGTGTTGTGAGCGCTCAAAGCCTGGTCAGGGGGACGGCCGCCGTCCAGTGGTAGTCCTCCGGCTGGAGGATCTTCTTCAGGCGGGTGCGGCCCTTGCGGAAGGCGCTGAGGGCGCCGGTGACGGCCGCCGGGAGGTCGGCCAGGTCGTCGGGGAGCGGGACGGTCAGCAGCAGGTGCTGCTTGTCGTGGACCAGCAGCAGGTCGCCGGACGCGTCGCAACCGCGGAGCTTGAAGTGGGCGAGCGGCTTGTACTCCTTCTCGGCGACCGGCAGCTCGGCGAGGCGCGCGCCGTCCTCGTCGAAGACGTACAGGCCGGTCGTGTTGAGGTGCACGATCCGGCGGTGCCGCGGGTCGACGGCCAGGTCGTAGCGGTGGCCGCGGCCGGGGCCCTCGCGGTGGGCGGCGAGATCGAGGTGGCCGCGCAGCGCGCCCGCGCCGTCCATCAGCGCGAACACGAAATGGGCGCCGCGCTGGCCGCTCCACTTCTTCCGGCCCAGGGCCGCGACCGCGTACAGGTCGTCGCGGACCGGCACCGCGCCCCACAACCAGTCCAGCCAGTACGCCTCCCGCTCCAGGTCGGGGACGGCCTCCACCAGCCCGCGCAGCTCGGTGGGCGGGCCGTCGCCGGTGAGGGGGAAGGCGGGCAGGACGGGGCGCTGGACGGCGTGCCGCCGCCGGGGCATCAGCAGGGTGATCGGGTCCAGCGGGGGCAGGGCGTCGCCGTCCATGGGCTCCCGGGTGATCGCCACGCCCGTCTCCTCCACCAGGCACAGCAGCCGCCCGGAGGGGGTCGGGCGGGCGTCAAAGGTCCCGTCGGCAGAGATCAGCTTGGCCGAGGTGAGGGCGGCGTCGAGCAGGTACAGCTCGCCGATGTTGCCGGAGTAGCCCTTGCCGGACACCAGGAGCCGGCCGTCCGCCAGCACGCTCATCGCGGCCTGCGGGATGCCGCTCCACAGCGCGGTGGCGGCGGGCAGGCTGTCGAAGGCGGCCTGCGCGAGGGGCTTGCCGTCGGGGTCGTAGCGGGTCACCAGGTGGGTGCCGGTGCCCGCCAGGCCCTTGGGGTTGGGGACGTCGCGAGGGTGGAAGAGCCGCGCCAGCGTGTGGCGGCCGCCGTCCGGGCCGGTGCAGACGGCCAGGGTCTCGACGTCGAGCGGCTGCCGGAGGTCGATCGCCCGGTCGGCGAGCAGCGCTTCGGCCAGGACGAGCGGTTCCATACGGCTCACGGGGCTCCTCCGTCGTTCCCTAAGTGATCAGTTCGCGATCCTAGGGCGCGGTCCGGACGAATCGGACGCGTTCCCGGTGAACCCGGCGGACGCGGCAGCGGTCAAAGGTACGTAGTATCCGAGTCAGGGGAGCGCAAAGCCGCCGGAGGTGAACCCATGCCGTGTGCGCTGTGCGGCGACATCGTCCCGACCGAGGTGGCCCGTTGCCCCGGCTGCGGCGCGTGGTCGCGGCGGCGAGACTTCCGCGCGCTGGGCGTCGCGGTGTTCATGCTGCTGGGCTTCAACGCCTTCATCGCGCTGGGCTCGGGCATCAGCCTGCTGCGGTTGTTGCGGCCGCTGCACGGGGCCACCTCCGACACCTTCGACGCCGCCGCGACCGAACGCGCGCTCGGCCCCTACGCCGACGTGTTCGTGATCAGCGCGGTGCTGGCGGGCGCGACGGGCCTGCTCTACCTAGTGTGGTTGTGGCGCGCCTACGGCCAGTCGCCCGGCCCGCACCGGTACCACCGGGCGTGGGTGGTGCTGGGGTGGGTCACGCCGGTGGTCAACCTGTGGTTGCCACCGCGCATGGTGCACGAGATCTGGGTCAACAGCGGCCGGTACCGGATCGCCGAGCGGCAGACGGCCGGGCTGCTGGTGGCGGCGTGGTGGTTCTGCGCGCTGCTGGGGGCGGTGCTGGCCCGCGCGTTCTCGGTGGGGTCGGCGCAGACGCTGGCGGAGGCGCGGTTCGCGGTGCACGTGGGGGTCGCGGCGGCGGCCTGCCAGGCGCTGGCGGCGGCGCTGTGCATGGCGGGCGTGTTCGAGATCACACGCTTGCAGGTGGCGCGCGAGCCCGTCGCGGACTGAGCGCCCCATCGGCCAGCGCCAGCACGTCCACGCCCAGCCCGGCCGCCCGCCGTGCCGACGCCGCCGGAGGCGACATGCGGCCTCAGTCCCACACCCGCGACAACGTCCAGGCCCCGGTGGCGGCGTCGTACCGCAGCTCGTACACGCCGATCTCCCGCTCCGGGGTGGCCTCCACCCGCCAGTACTCCCGCTCCCCCACGGCGTCGGGCAGGTCCTGCTCGTCCGGGAGCTGCTCGCGCCACCAGTCGCGGGTGGCGACCCAGTGCTCCAGCACCCGCCGCACGGTGTAGAGCCGCCCCCGCCAGGCGAACCGGACCGGACGCCCCTGCGCCGACCAGACCTGGACCGGATCGCCGAACACGCGCGTCATCTGCCTCCCCCGCCCTGTGCGTGGTGCGTTTCACCGCACGGGGGAAGGCATGCGGCCCTGGCTCGAACATACGTTCGCAACCGAGTCTAGGGAAGCCCCCGTGCGGGCCGCAAGGTGGGGCGATCTTTGTCCGGAAACCCCCTTTTGCGAGGTCGCGGGGTCAGCCCAGCATGCGCTGGATCTGGTCGGCGACGTCGGTCACCTGGGACACGTCCGCCATGCCGCCGCCCGGCCACAGGTACGACCAGCCGCCGCCCACCGGCGTCGCGACCACCATCACCTGCCGCCGCGAGTACGGGCCCACCAGGCTCAGCACCGACTCCTCCGGGCCCGCCAGCCGCCAGCGCAGGCCGCGCGCCTCGGCCTCGTGGGCCAGCAGGGCCAGGTGGTGCCGCCGCACCTCGGAGATCTCCCGCGCACCCACAACAGACACCGCGATCAGCCGCCTCAACCGGAACAGGGCCGCCGTCCGTCCGGTGACCTGCAGCGCCCGAACGACGACAATTGGTAACTACTCCCCAGGATGGCCCGGAACAAATGATCAGCGCAGCCAATCGGGGAGAGTGGGCCGACCTATTTCCCGCACCCGGCCGCGCGCCGGATACCGACCCCGCGACGGGCCATACTTAGGTACGCCCGGTCCCCCGGGAGGCCGCCGGACGCGACCACCGAAGGAGAACGCCGATGACCGCCCCCTCCGGGCACGAGGGCACCGGGCTGCGCGAGCAGAAGAAGCGCCTCACCCGGCTGGCGCTCATCGACGCCGCGCTGGAGCTGTTCCTGGCGCAGGGCTACGAGGCCACCACCATCGACGAGATCGTCGCGGCCGTCGAGGTGTCCCAGCGCACCTTCTTCCGCTACTTCGCCGCCAAGGAGGACGTGGTCACCGGCCTGTTCGCCGAGTACGACGCGGTGATGGCGCGCGCGCTGGCCGCGCGCCCGCCCGGCGAGCCGCCGTTCACCGCCCTGTTCGAGGCGCTGCGGGTGATGCTGCGCGCCCTCGCCGACGGCGCCCCGGAGAACATCGACCGTTTCCGCCGCGCCCGCATGGTGATCGAGAGCACACCCGCGCTGATCGCCGCGCAGATGGCCCGGCACGGCGCCGTCGCCAAGACGCTGGCCGCCGAGATCGCCCGCCGCCAGGGCGTGGACCCCGAGACCGACCTGCGCCCGCAGATCGTGGTGGCCTTCCACACCGGCGCCACCCGCGTCGCCTTCGAGGACTGCGCCCGCCACGACATCTGGGACCCGGCGATCGTCGCGGCGCGGGTGGAGAAGTGCGTGGCGCTCGCCCGCGAGACGATGCGCGACTGGATGTCAGATTGACCAGGCAGCGGACTGCCGGGCTTGCTGCTGAGCGCTCCACCGGCTGTGGAGCCGCCCGCCGCGTCTGAACCTTCCCGCTAGTGCGGGGCGGTTGGGACGCCTGACGAACGCCCCGCGTTCCACGCGATCTCGCCGAGGGCGGCGATGTTGCGGGAAGCGTTGAGGTCTGCGTGGCAGGCGAGCCCACAACTCCGACACACGAACCGGGCCTGCGCCACCCGGTTGCGCTTGTCCATGTATCCGCACGCTCGGTCTTGACTGGGCGTTGCGGCGACGTCGGCCGCGCAGGCGGCCGGTGCGGATGTGGGCGGCCAAGGCGGCGTAGGCGTCACAGACCTTCTTGATGACGTGCTGTGCCGCTTGGGCTCCCAGGCCCTGCTCCTTCAAGGCCGCGTAGGTGAGTTTGCGCAGCGCGTACTCACGCTTGACGCCGGTGGCGAAAGCTGTCTCGGACACCCAGTTCGCGGCCTGGTTCGTCGCATGCAAGGTCGCCGCCAGCACCGCCGCCTGCTCGGGCGTCGGCTCCAACTTCACCTGCACCACTAACTTCATCTCGAACACACTGGCGACTACCATACGTGCGCGCAGGGGAACAGCACGTATCCCTGTCCTGCCATCGGATTCGGCGAACAGGACCAGGTACCCGCGAGGCCAAGAGACGTGATTCCGGCCAGGGAGCTTTACTGACCCGTCGGGCGTGTCTGGCAGTCTGTAGGGTTTCAGGCACATCGGCCCCCCGACCCTCCAGGACCACGATGACCACGCACTCAGGAGACAACGACGCCCTCCGGCCGGAGGACCCCCGGGAGCTGGGACCGTACCGGCTGCTGTCCCGGCTCGGCCGCGGCGGCATGGGCACGGTGTTCCTGGCCCGGGACTCCGGCGGCCGTCAGGTGGCGGTGAAGGTGATCAACCGGGAGCTGGCCGGCGAGGCCGCGTTCCGCGACCGGTTCGAGCGCGAGGTGACCGCCGCGCGGCAGGTGCGCCGGTTCTGCACCGCGCCGGTGCTGGACGCCGAGCTGGAGAACGAGCCGCTGTACGTGGTCACCGAGTACATCGAGGGGCCGAGCCTGGAGCGCGCGGTGGCCGAACGTGGCCCGCTGCCCGGCTCGGACCTGGAGGGCCTGGCGGTCGGCGTGGCGACGGCGCTGGCGGCCATCCACGGCGCGGGGATCGTGCACCGCGACCTCAAGCCCGCCAACGTGCTGCTGTCGGCGACCGGCCCGCGCGTGATCGACTTCGGGATCGCCCGCGCGCTGGACGCCGCCGAGGGCCCCACCCGCACCGGGCAGCTGGTCGGCACCCCCAACTACCTGCCGCCCGAGCTGCTGCGCGGCGAGCCGATCACCCCGGCCTCCGACGTGTTCTCCTGGGGCTGCGTGGTCGGCTACGCGGGGACGGGGCGCGCGCCATTCGCGGGCAACACCGTCCCGGAGATCTTCTACCGGGTGGCGCACGAGCCGCCGAAGCTGGACGACCTGGACCCGTCGCTGCGCGCGTTGGTCGGCGCGGCGCTGGACAAGGACCCGCGCAACCGGCCGTCGGTGCAGGAGCTGCTGGCCCGGCTGGTGGGGACGGCCGAGCCGAACCCGGCGCAGCTCGCCGAGACCGTCCAGGCGCAGTGGCACGGCCCGGCGAACGGCGCGCCGCAGTCCGCGTGGCAGCCGCCCGCCGAGGCGCAGGCCCCCGCCTGGCAGCCGCCGCAGACGCCGCCGCCGTCGCAGCGCCCCGCCGCCACGGCGCTGCTGGGCGACGGCCCGACCCGGCAGGACGCGGCCGCCGCGCCGCCCGCCGGGGGCGGCGACCTGCCCCGCAAGCCACTGCTGATCGGCGCGGCGGCCGTCGCCGGGGTGCTGGTGGTCGGGTTCGGCCTGTACTCGCTGCTGGGCGGCGGGCCGCCGGACAACACCGCCAGCATCTTCAACGACGACTTCTCCACCACCAACTCCGGCTGGGAGGGCGGCGAGTTCAACCCCAGCAGCAGCGAGTCGGGCTACATCGGCAACAAGTACCGGCTCCAGACGCAGGGCGCCAACGCCCCGCTGCGCTGGCGGTACGCGCCGGTCAAGTCCGAGCTGCCCAAGCGGGCGCTGATCACCGCCACCGTCACCCCGACGCAGGTCGCGCCGGACGGCCAGTACGGGTTGTTGTGCATGGCCACCGACGACTCCGACGACAAGAAGGAGCGCGCCTACGTCTTCCTGGTGCGCAACGACGGCAAGGGCGCGGCGCTGCGCAGGTGGTCGGGCGA
The DNA here is from genome assembly GCF_001552635.1 of Actinomadura hibisca NBRC 15177. GTDB lineage: Bacteria > Actinomycetota > Actinomycetes > Streptosporangiales > Streptosporangiaceae > Spirillospora > Spirillospora hibisca. Next base: position 100,343 of record NZ_BCRO01000022.1, read on the forward strand.
GCAGGGCACCAAGGAGATCGCGGTGCCCGACTCGGTGCCCGGGTTCAAGGCCAACAAGCCCAACAAGCTCCAGATCGCCTGCGAGTCGGAGGACGGCGGCAAGGCGGCGCGGCTCCGGTTGTGGGTCAACGGTGACCAGGTGCTCGACGAGACCGACAAGGACGGCGCGCTGACCGGCTCGTCGGTGGGCCTGCTGGTGAACCGGGGCGGCAACGCCGCGCAGGAAGTCGTCGCCGACTTCGACGACTACGGCGTCGCGAAGATCAACGATTAGGCGGGCAGGTAGCCGCGCGTCCAGCGGTCCAGTTCGGCGAACACCCGGTCGCGGGCGGGCGCGGCCGACAACACCAGGTCGTGCAGCCCGCCCTCGATCCGCACCAGCGTGACGGCGCGGCCGAGGCGCGGCGCCCAGCGGGCCATGTGCTCGACGTCCAGGACGGCGTCGCCGCCGGAGACGTCCAGCACGCCCGCTTTGGGCTTGACGGTGCGGTCCGACGACATCACCAGCACCGGCACGTCGATGTCGAGCCCGGCGTGCACGCGCCGCTGCCCGCGCCGGACGGCCGCCAGCCACGCGGCGCGCACCGGGAAGCCCTCGATCGGCTTCCAGGCCAGGTCGAAGTCCCACTCGCCGTCGTGGTCGCGGTGCAGGGAGCGCGGGTACGCCTCCGAGACGGCGGCGGGCAGCGTCGCCTTGGGGAACCGGCCGCGCAGCGCGCCCGCCACGACCGCGCCGACCTTGCGGGTGACCAGGGGCGCGTTGATGTCCAGGAACGGGCTGTTGAGGAACAGCCCGTCGACCAGGCCCCGGCCCTGCACGCGGTCGGCCCACAGCGCGGCGACCAGGCCGCCGGTGGAGTGGCCGTTCAGCAGCACGACGTCGTGGCCGTCCTCCTCGCGGACGATCCGCACGGCCTCGTCGATCTCGGGGAAGTAGTCGGTGAGGCTGCCGACGAAGTTGGGCGTCTGGTGCGGGCGGAGCGAGCGGCCGTACTTGCGCAGGTCCAGGGCGTAGAAGTCGAAGCCCCGGTCCAGGTAGTGGTCGGCGAGGTGCTTCTGGAAGAAGTAGTCGATGAAGCCGTGCACGTACAGCACGGCGCGGCGACCGGGGTCGGTGGCGCGGCGGCGCACCAGGGTCGCGACGACGGGCCCCTCGGCGTCCTCGCCCAGCGGCAGCTCGATCGCCTCGTACTCCGGCCCCAGCACGTCCACGCTCACGTCCATGGGGCCAGCGTAGGGCCTCCCGGCGCCATGATCCCAAAAATCGGACAACCGACGATCCGACCGACCGAAAAGCGGCCATCCTCGGTACGAGCGTAAGCATCACCGCAGGCCATCTAGGGTAAAGCCCTGCCCAGAACGCGCGCTCAGCAGAAGGTCGAGGATGTCCGAAAACCAGCAGAACGGCTTGCAGGCGGGGCTGCGCCGCCGCCACATGACCATGCTCGCCATCGGCGGCGCGGTCGGCGCGGGCCTGTTCGTCGGCAGCGGCAACGTGATCCGGACGGCGGGCCCGGCCGCGATCGTGTCGTACGCGGCGGCGGGCCTGCTCGTGTTGTGCGTGTTGCGCGCGCTCGGCGAGATGGTGGTGGCCCGCCCGGTGGCCGGGTCGCTGGCCGAGTACGCCCGGATGGCGCTGGGCCCGGTGGCCGGGTTCACGATCGGCTGGCTCTACTGGTACCTGTACGTGATCCTGGTCGGCGCCGAGGCGGTGGCCGGGGCGGCGATCCTGGCGGCCTGGATCGACCTGCCGCAGTGGGTGCTGGCGGCGGCGCTGCTGGTGGTGATGACGGCCGTCAACCTGGTGTCGGTGAAGTCGTTCGGCGAGTTCGAGTTCTGGTTCGCCTCGATCAAGGTCGCCGCGATCCTGGTCTTCGCCGTGCTCGGCATCCTGTACGTGCTCGGCCTGTGGCCCGACGCGCCAGGCGGGCTGGGCAACCTCACCGCGCACGGCGGGCTGGTGCCCAACGGCGTCACCTCGATCTTCACCGCGATCGTGGCGGTGATGTTCGCCTTCGGCGGCACCGAGATCGTCACCATCGCCGCCGCCGAGAGTTCCGAGCCCGGCCGCGCGGTGGCCCGCGCCACCAGCAACGTGTTGTGGCGGGTCGGCCTGTTCTACGTGCTGTCGATCTTCCTGGTGGTGGCGATCCTGCCGTGGAACGACGCCGAGGTGCTGACCAGCCCGTTCGTCAGCGCGCTGGAGCGGATCGGCGTCCCGGCGGCCGGGACCGTGATGCAGGCGGTCATCCTCACCGCGGTGTTGTCGGTGCTGAACTCGGCGATCTACGTCTCGTCCCGGATGTTGTACGTCCTCACCCGCGACGGCGACGCCCCGGCGGGCCTGGTGAAGCTGAACCGCAACGGCGTGCCGGTGCGCGCGATCCTGCTGGGCACCGTCGCCGCCTGGGGCGCGGTGATCGCCTCCTACGTCTCCCCCGACGCGGTGTTCAAGTTCCTGATGAACTCGATCGGCGTCATCCTGGCCTTCGTCTACCTGGCCATCATGTTCTCCCAGCTCCGCCTGCGCGCCCGCCTGGAACACGAGGACCCGGCGAGCCTCACCTACCGGATGTGGGGCTACCCGTACCTGTCCTGGCTGGTGGTCGTCGCCCTGGGCGCGGTGCTGGTGTCGATGGCGGTGATGCCGGACCTGCGCTCCCAGCTCGTCGCGTCCCTGGTGAGCCTGCTGGCGGTGGCGGCGGCCTACCCGCTGCGCAAACGCTTCGGCCGCAAGCCGCCGGTGACCCACGTCGAGGTGCTCCCCCAGGACCGGTAGCGGCGGGCACCCGCACCGCCCCGGTGCCGTCCCGGCTCCAAAACGGGCACAAGAGTTGTGGATCTTCTGGCAAACGGCGGCGGTCCGGGGCTGAACGCGGCCTAACGTGCGCTTATGCCGGTCAACTCGTCCCTGGTCCTGCGCGTGTCCGCCGTCGCCTGCGCCACCGTCGTGGCGCTGGGGGCCTGCGGGGACGGCGACTCGTCCTCGTCCTCCGCGTCCCCGAGCGCCGCCGCCAGCACCAGCGCCGCCGCCACGCCGTCCGCGTCCGGTGTCACGCTCACCGCTCCCGCGCCGCCCGACCAGGCCAGCCTGGAGCGCGCCGCCAAGGCCGCCCTCGCCAAGGTGCCCGGCAGCACGGTCATCTCCATCGAGACCGAGGACAACGAGTCTCGCTGGGAAGTCCAGACCGTCACCAGCGACGGCACCGAGCACGAGGTCGTGGTGGACGCCGCCGACGGCAAGGTCCTCAGCGACACCCCCAAGCAGGAGGGCGCCGCCGACAAGACCAAGCACCGGGACCGCGTCAAGGCCGCCAAGCTCGACTACAAGGCCGCCGCCGACAAGGTCCTCCAGATCGCGGGCGGCGGCCACGTCACCGAACTGAACCTCGACGGCCACCAGGGCCGCACCGTCTGGGAGGCCGACGTCCAGACGACCGACGGCGGCAAGCGCTCCATCAGCATCGACGCCGGGTCGGGCGACAAGGTCTCCGACACCACCGGCTGACCCGGAAGGCTCAGTCCTTGCGGCCCGTGGCGGCCACGGTGACACCCAGCCCGATCATCATCATCCCGCCCGTCCCGCCCACGGCCGACAACCGGCGCGGCGACCGGGCGAACCACTCGCGCGCCGTCCCCGCCGCCACGCCCCACATGCTGTCGCACAGCAGCGCGATCGCGCAGAAGACCAGCCCGAACACCATCATCTGCACCGGCACGCGCCCCTGCTCCGGCACCACGAACTGCGGCAGCACGGCCGCGAAGAACACCGTCGTCTTCGGGTTGGTGAGCCCGACGACGAAGCCCTGCCGCAGCGCCCGCCCGCGCCGCTCCACCGGCGCGCCCAGCGCCTCCCGCAACGACCGCCGGTGCCGGAACGCCTGCACGCCCAGGTAGATCAGGTAGGCCGCGCCCACCAGCTTCACGGCGACGAACACCGGCGCCGAGCGCGCCACGACCGAGCCGACGCCCAGCGCCACCGCCGTGCTGAGCGTCAGCGCGCCCAGGGTGTTGCCGACCACGCTGGTCAGCGCGGCGCGGCGGCCCTGGGCGAGCGCCCGGCCGACCACGAACAGGATCGTGGGGCCGGGGACGAGGATGATGGCGACCGCCATCGCGGAGAAGGCGAGCAACTGCCCGAGCGAGATCATGGATCCGCACACTACGCAGCGCCCCGCGGGCGCCGACACCGATTTACCGGCCGCTACCGCACCGCCAACACCGCGCTCCAGAACGCGCTGGACGAGGCCGCCGCGCAGCCCGACATGAAGGCGCTGGTGGACGCGCTGGAGACGCTGTCCCTCAAGGTGTGAGCGAGGGCGTGGTCAGGGCGCGCCCAGCACGCGGCGGTCCGGGCCGGGCCAGCCGCCGGCCGGGCGCTCCCCCACGTTCAGCTCCCGCAGCCGGGCCAGCACGACGGGGTCCTGCGCGTCCAGCCAGTCCACCAGCGTGCGGAACGACACGCACCGCACCTCGGACCTGGTGCACACCGCGCGCATGACGTCGGCGACGGCCTCCATGTAGGAGCCGCCCCGCCACTGCTCGAAGTGGTTGCCGACGATCAGCGGGGCGCGGTTGCCGTGGTAGGCGCGGTCGAAGCCCTTCATCAGGCTCGCGCGCATCGCCGCGCCGCCCGCGCCGTTGGCCATGTAGTTGTAGTCCATCGCCAGGACCTCGCTGCCGCGGCCGGGCAACGGCACCTGCTGGAGCGGGATGTCCCACAACCCGTCGCGCCGCTTGGGCCAGACCTGCATGCCGTTGCCGCTGGAGTCGTAGCGGAAGCCGAGGCCGCGGGCGGCCTTGCGCAGGTTGGCGCGGCCCTCCAGGCAGGGCGTGCGGCCGCCGATCAGCTCCTTGTCGTAGTCGAACGGCAGCGGCGGCCGGTCCGTCCAGCCGGTCGTGGTCTTCCAGTTCTTGACGAACCACTTGGCCTGGGTGATCTCCGAGCGCCACTGCGCGGGCGTCCAGGAGTTCACGCCGGTGGGGCCGCAGAAGTGGCCGTTGAAGTGGGTGCCGATCTCGTTGCCGCTCTTCCAGGCGCGGCCGATCTCGCCCACCGTGCGGCGCACCGCGTCGTCGGACAGGTAGCTGATCGCCGACGCGCCGCGCGGGTGGCCCGGCGGCCGGTAGCGCATCCGCTCGGACTCGGGCAGCACGTAGAGGCCGCTGAGGAAGAAGGTCTGCGTCGCGCCCAGCTCCGCGCCCAGCTCGCGGAAGCGCGAGAACAGCCGGTTGGAGTCCTCGCCCGCGCCGTCCCAGGAGAACACCACGAACTGCGGGGGCCGCTGGCCGGGCCGCATCCGCTCGGCGCGGACCGCGCCGGGCTGGCTCCCGGTGAACGAGGTGGAGCCGTCGCCGATGAGGGCGGGCCGCCGCTCGGCCGCCTCGGCGGCGCCGGCCTCCGGGGCCGCGTCGTGGGACGGCAGGGCCCGGGGGACGGTCTCCGCGCCCCACAACCCGCAGCCGCGCACCACGCCCGCCACCAGCACCGCTCCGACCGTCGCGCCCACGGTCGCCTTCGCCACGCCCACCGCACACCCCGTCCCTGGACCGAACCGCCGGGATCTCCAACGTCGCAGGTGAGAGGGGGTGAGGGCGGGGGCGGCGGACGCGTCCTGCCGGACGATCACCGCGTTATTGCACTCCGGTTGCCATCGCGGGCGTCGCGGCCAGCAGCGCGCGGGTCTCGGGGTGCCGGGCACCCGCCAGCGCCGTGACGGGCAGTTCTTCGGCGATCCGCCCGGCGGCCAGCACCACCGCGCGGTCGGCGATCCGCCGCGCCACCCGCAGGTCGTGGGTGACGAACACGATCGCGAGGCCGGTGTCGCGGCGCAGCTCCGCCAGCAGCGCCAGGACGCGTTCCTGGGCCAGGACGTCCAGGCCGGTGGTGGGCTCGTCGGCGATCAGGACGCGCGGCCCGGCGGCCAGCGCGCGGGCGAGCGCGACGCGCTGGCGCTCGCCGCCCGACAACGACGCCGGGCGGCGGTCCGCCATCGCCGGATCGAGGCCGACGCGTTCCAGCAGCTCGCCGACGTCCGTCCCCTTGGACGCGCGGCGGCCCAGCGCCTCCGCGACGACCTTGCCGACGGTGTAGCGGGGGTCGAAGGAGGCCAGCGCGTCCTGGAACACCAGCCCCGAGCCGCGCCGCAGCTCGCGCCGCTCGCGGTCGCGCAGCCCCCACACGTCGCGCCCGGCGGCCACGACCTGCCCGGCGTCGGGCCGGTCCAGCGCGGCCAGCACGCCGACCAGGGTGGACTTGCCCGAGCCGCTGCGGCCCACGACCGCGACCGACTCGCCGGGGCGGACGGCGAAGTCCACGCCGTCCAGCGCCCGGGTGACACGGCCCTTACCTCGGAGCACGCGCCGCACGTCCCGCGTCTCCAGCAGCGGCCCGCCATCAGGGACTTCGGCGGGAGCTTCCAGCGCGGTGTCCAGGCGGGCGGCGGCGACCAGCTCGCGGGTGAACGCGGCGCGCGGCGCGGCCAGCACCTCCGCGCTCGGCCCCTGCTCGACGATCCGGCCGCCCGACAACACCGCGACCTCGTCGGCCCAGCGGCCCGCCACGGCCAGGTCATGCGTGATCAGCAGCACCGCGCGGCCCCGCTCGGCGGCCTGCGCCCGGACGGTGTCCAGCACCTCGGCCTGGGTGACCGGGTCCAGCGCGGTGGTGACCTCGTCGGCGATCAGCAGGTCCGGCTCCAGGACGGTGGCCAGCGCCAGCGCGACGCGCTGCGCCTGCCCGCCCGACAGCTCGTAGGGGCGCGCGTCCCACACCTGCCCCGCTTCCAGCCCGCACCGCTGCAACGCCGCCGCGCCCAGCTCACGCGGGTCGCCCGCGTCGTGCGCGCGGACGGTCTCGGTGAAGTGGCGGCCGACGGTGACGGTCGGGTTGAGGCTGGCGGCGGCGTCCTGGAACGCGTAGCCGACGCGGCGGCCCCGCACCTCGCGCAGCGCTCGCCGTCCCAGGGCCAGCACGTCGGTGCCGCCGATCAAGATGCGGCCGGTGACGGTCACGCGGTGCTCGGGGTCGTGCAGCCGGAGCACCGAACGGGCGGTGAGGCTCTTGCCGCTGCCGCTCGGCCCGACCAGCGCCACGACCCGGCCGGGCGCGACCGCCAGCGACAGGCCGTCCACGACGGTGCGGCCGGGGACCGCGACGGTCAGGTCCTCGATCTTCAGGGCGTCGCTCACCAGGCCCGCCCCTCGCCGCTCGCGACCGCCGACGCCAGCACGTTGACCGCCAGGATCGTCACCACGATGCAGGCGGCCGGGAACGCCACGGTGTACCACTCGCCGGTCAGCAGGTGGGCCTGGGCCTCGGTGAGCAGATTGCCCCAGCTCGGCCGGTTCGGCGGGATGCCGAGGCCGAAGAAGCTCAGCGTGGACTCGGTCAGGATCGCGTGCCCGACCTCGAACGCGGCGATCGACGCGATCGGCGGCAGCGCGCCCGGCAGCAGGTGCCGGACCAGCACCTGGCCGCGCGACAGGCCGAGGGCGTGGGCGGCGCGCACGTAGAGCCGCTCGCGCTGGCTGATCAGCTCGGCGCGGGCGACCAGGGCGACGGGCATCCAGCTCGTCACCGCCACCGCGAGCACGACCGTGCCCAGCGAGCGGCCGAGCAGGGCGGCCAGCGCCGTCACCACGATCAGCATCGGCAACGACAGCAGCACGTCGGCGACCCGCGCGACCAGGCCGTCCAGCCAGCGCGGCCCGGCGGCGGCGAGCCCGCCCAGCAACACCCCGGCCAGCACGGTGATCACGGCGGCGATCAGGCCGACCAGCAACGAGGTGCGCGCGCCGTACAACAACCGCGCCAGCAGGTCGTGGCCCAGCAGGTCGGTGCCCAGGGGGTGGCCGGGCGAGCCGGGCGGCAGGCCGGTGGCGTCGGTGTTGGTGGCGAGCGGGTCGTAGGGGGTGAGCAGCGGCGCGCAGAGCGCCGCGAGCGCGAGCAGCGCGAGCACGGCCGCGACGGCCCACACGCCGGGCCGCCGCACGGGCAGCCGCAGCGCGTAGAAGCCGGGCCGCGCGCCCGCGACGGTCTTGCCCGGCGCCCCGTCCCCCGAGGCCGGGGCGCCGGTGTCTGTGGTGGGTGATGTGGTCAGGCGGTCAGTGGAGGGCATCGGCGGCCTTCCCAGAAGAGACGGGCCCAGACGGCGTCGCCGCAGTCTCAGGCACCCCGCCGCCAGGCGGCGACCCGGGCGTCCCGCCGGGCGGCGACCCCGGGGCCGCGCCGCTCAAGCGGACGCGCGGGTCCAGCCACGCCACCGCCAGGTCGCCCAGCAGGTTCGCCGCGACCACGACCACCCCGGCGACCAGCACCAGCGCCGCCAGCACCGGGTAGTCCTCCTTCTGCGCGGCCAGGATCGTCTGCCGTCCCACCCCCGGCCAGGAGAAGATCATCTCGGTGGCGTAGGCCCCGGCGATCAGGCCGCCCACCCCCACGCCGAGCCGCGCCGCGAACGGCACCAGGCCCGGCCGCAGCAGGTGCCGCGCCGTCACCGTCCGGCGGGCCAGCCCGCGCGCCCGCGCGTTCGCCACGTGCGGCGCGCCGCGCAACCGCCCGACGCCGGTCTGCACGAGCCGCGCGTAGGTCCCGAAGTGGTGCCCGAACGACAACGCCAGGGCGGGCAGGATCAGGTGCGGGATCAGGACCCCGGCCGTGATCGGCTCGCCCGGCCGGTTCAGCCCGCCCGACGGCAGGACCTGGAGCCACGCCGCGAAGATCCACAACAGCAGCAGCGCCGTCACGAAGCCCGGCATCCCGCCGAGCGCGAACAGCGCCGTCTCGATCGCCCGCCGCGCCCACGCGCGCCGCGTCAGCGCCGCCGCCAGCCCGACGGCGATCGCCCCGGCCACGCTGAACACCATCGCGACGGCGGTCAACAGCGCGGTCCACGGCGCGGTCTCGGCGATGATCTCGCTGACCGGGCGGCCGCTGCCGTAGGAGACGCCGAAGTCGCCCCGCACGGCGTCCGCGACCCAGCGCCCGTACCGGACGGGCAACGGGTCGTCCAACCCCATCTCGCGCTCCAGCCGCGCCACGTCGGCGGCGCTCGGCGGGCGGCCGCCGCTGCGCGCCTCCAGGACGCTGGCGGCAGGGCTGCCCGGCGCCAGGTCCAGCAGCGCGAAGCAGAGCGCCGACAGGGCGACGACGACCGCGAGGGCCGTCGCCGCCCGGCGGACCAGGAAGCGCTTCAACGGACTAGGACCAGGCCCACTTCTCGGCGTTCCAGAAGAAGCCGTAGCCGTGGTGGCCCAGCGTCCGCTTGGCGGGGCCGGTCAGGTTCTTCGGCACCGCGTTGTTGGTGTCGAGGTAGGCGATCCACACGAACGGCGGGTCCTCGGCCAGCGCCTTCTGGAAGTCGGCGTAGGCGGCCTTGCGCTCGCCCTCGTCCATGGTGTCGCGGCCCGCCTCCAGGGCCTTGTCCACCTGCGGGTTGTTGTAGGTGCCGTAGTTGGAGCCGCCCTTGTCGAGCGCCTGCGAGGAGTGGAACGGCCCGAACACCGAGGAGTCGGCGTCGTAGGGGGTGCCCCAGCCGACGACGAACGCCTCCAGGTCGCCCCAGTGCTTGCGCACCCAGTCCTTGGGGCGCGGGTTCGGGACGATGTCGAAGCCCTGCTGCTTGAGCTGGGTCGCCGCCACGTTGAGGATCGCCACGCGGGCCGAGTCCTCGGCGAAGGTGGACAGCTCGAACCGGACGGTCTTGCCGCCCTTCTCCCACAGGCCCTGGCCGTTCTTGGCGTATCCGGCGCCCTTCATCAGCTCCTCGACCTTCGCCGGGTCGAACGTGAAGGGGGCGGCGTCGCTCTTGTACGGGCTCTGGTCGAGCGGGCCGGTCGCCGGGGAGCCCTGTCCGGCCAGCACGCTCTTGACGATCGCGTCGCGGTCGACGGCGTAGTTCATCGCCTGCCGGATCGCCTTGTCGGCGAAGACGGGCCGCTTGAAGTTGAACATGAGCGCGCGGTAGTCGGCGGTCGGGTAGGTCTCCAGCCGGACCTTCCCGTCGTCCTTCACCTTGGCGACCTGCTGCGGCTGGACGTGCGCGCCGTCCACCTCGCCGTTCTTGAGCTGGATCAGCCGCGCGGTGTCGTCCGGCACGTACTTGATCACGATCTTGGGCAGCTTGGGCTTGCCCTCGTAGTAGCCGCCGAACGACTCCAGCTCGGCGTACTGGCCGGGCTTGAAGGTCGTCAGCTTGAACGGGCCGCTGCCGACCGGGCTCTGCCCGAATCCGGCGTCGGTCAGCTTCTTCCCGGCCAGCGCGTGCTCGGGCAGCAGGCCCATCGACACCGCGTCCAACAGCGGCGCGAACGGCTTGCTCAGCACGAACCTCACCGTGCTCTGGTCGGGCGTCTCCACGGCCTTGACGGCGGCGAAGTTGCGCGACAGCGGCGCGTCGGCGGCGGCCTGCTTGACCGCGTCCACGGTGAACTTGACGTCCTTGGACGTGATCGGCTTGCCGTCGTGCCAGGTCAGGCCGGAGCGCAGCTTGAAGGTGTATTCCGTGCCGCCCTTGCCGACCTGCCAGGACTCGGCCAGGCCCGGCACCACCTTGTTGGCGGCGTCGTGCCTGGTCAGGCCGCAGAACACCAGCTCGGTGACCGGGTCGGTGTGCTCGTCCTGGAGCGCCGGGTTGAGCGTCTCCGGCTCGTCGCCGATCGCGTAGGTGAAGGTGCCGCCGGACTTGCCCGACCCGGCGTCGCCGCCGGAGCCGCAGCCGGTGGCCAGCAGACCGGTCGCGGCGGCGACGGTCCCGATGACGAGGGCGGACTTGCGCATGAGACTCCTTGTTGCAACCGATTCGCAACAAGCGACTATAGCCGCAAACGTCCCCTGCGCCCGATTCGGCACCCCGTCAACGATCACGACCCAGCGCGCTGCGCCTGATCTTGCCGGTGGCGGTGCGCGGCAGCTCGGCCAGGAACGTCACCGACTGCGGCACCTCGTGCGCCGGGAGCCGCTCGCGCGCGAACGCCAGCAGGTCCTCCGCCAGGTCCGGCAGCGGCAGCGCCCGCTCCTCCCGCACCGCGCACTCCTCCAGCACCGCGAACGCCCGCAGCACGCCCTCCGCCCCCGGCACGTCCCCCGGGCCGGGCACCACCACGACCTCCACCACCGCCGGGTGCTGGCCGAGCACGCGCTCCACCTTCAGCGGCGTCACCCGGTGCCCCGCCAGCGTGACCTGGTCCAGCAGCCGCCCGTGGTGGTGGACGAAGCCCTCCTCGTCCACGTGCACCAGGTCGCCCGTGCGCAACCAGCCGTCCGGCGAGAGCACCTCGGCGGTTTGCTCGGGCCTGCCGAGGTACTCGCGCATCACCGACGGGCCCCGCACGTACAACACGCCGGTCTCGCCGGTGCGGGCCGGAACGGGCGGGCCCCCGCCCTGCCCGTGCTCGACCCGCACCGCGATCTCGAAGGGGTCCAGCACCGTCCCCAGCGTCCCCCGCCTGCGGCGGGTGACGGTGTTGGAGACGAACGTGTGCCCCACCTCCGTGCTGCCCAGCCCGTCCAGCACCGGGCAGCCCAGCACCTCCTCGATGCGGTCGGCCAGCGACGGCAGCAGCGGCTCGCCCGCCGACAGCGCCGCGCGCAGCGAGGAGAACGCGGCGCGCACCGGCGCCGCGGCGTCGGGCGCGCCCACCAGGCGCGCGTACCAGGTCGGCACCGTGAACAGCAGCGTCGGCCGGTGCCGCCGGGCCTGCTCGACGGCCCCCGCCACGCTCGGCTGCCGCTCCCACAACACCGCCGAGCACCCGGCCAGCATCGGGAAGAACACCGACGCCCCCAGCCCGAACGGGTAGCACGCCTTGGACAGCGAGAAGACGACGTCGTCGGACCGCACCCCCAGCGCGCCGATCCCCAGCGCGCGCAGGTACACCAGCGGGTCGGAGTGCCGGTGCACCACGCCCTTCGGCGGGCCGGTGGTGCCGGAGGTGTACTGCACGTACGCGGGCGCGCCGGGCTCCACCGCGACGGGCTCGGGCACCATGGCGGGCTCGTCGGTCAGGTCCTCGCCGGTGACCGCGTGCACGGCGGGAAACCGGCCCACCAGTTCCGGCGCGCACACCACCGCCTGCGGGTCGGCGTCGGCCAGCAGGTGGGCGTGCTCGGCCTCGGACTGCTCGGGCCCGGCCAGCACCGCGACCGCGCCGAGCCGCAACGTACCGAGCAGGGCCGTGACGAACGCCACCGAATCGGGCAGCGCGAGCAGCACGCGGTGGCCGGGCCGTATCCCGACCGCGTGCAGGACCCCGGCCGCGCGGGCGGCCGCGTCGTGCACCTCACCGTGACTGAAAACCGCCTCGCCCGCGTGGAACAGCGGCCGGTCGCGCCATCCGTAGGTATCGGCGCGGCGGGCCAGCACGTCCGCGAGATTGCCTTCCATAGCGGAGCTCCTCCTGCCTGGGGACACCAAGCGGAGGCTACGCCGGGTAGGCATACCGACACGGCGGGTTCGCGGTATTTCGGTCTGAAGGAACGTGCGATTAGGTCATACCTACGGGGCGGGCCGGGCCGTTGGACTACTCGGCCAGCACCGTCCAGGCCCCGTCCCGACGGACCAAAAGATCCCGGGTGAGGAGTTGCCCGGCGGGCACGTCCCAGTCGGGGTCGGCCGCGTCGTGCTCCGCGCCGTCGCCCTCCGGCGGGGCGCCCTCCTCGGACCAGACGCGCGCGACGGCCCAGCGCAACTTCTCCACGCCCTCGGGGTGGCCGGTGCCGGTGGCCACGAACACGTCGCGGCCCGGGACCGCCGCCACCAGGTCGCCCTCGACGTCCTGGGCGAGCTTGTCGAGGAAGCCGTCGTCCAGCAGCAGCCCCGACTCCAGGCCGCCCTCGCCGAGCGAGACGGTGACGGCGCGCGCGTCGGGGTACCAGTTCAGCGCCAGGTCGGTGCGGCGGTCGTGCAGGTTGACGGCGGCGAGGCGGCGCAGGTCGCCGGGCTCGACGCCGAGGTCGGCGCAGTGCCGCCGGGCCACGTGCTCGTGGCGGCGGCCCCGGCCCTGTTCGTCGGCCAGCTCCAGCGCGTAGGTGACGTACAGGTCGCCCGCCAGCGGCTCGCGGACCGGCTCCTCGTCGGGCGGCAGCGGGAATTCGAGCTGCACCTCGGCCGGCACCCGCGCCTTCAACAGCGGGACGATGAGACTGGTCCGCGGTTCGGTCACGGGACGATCCTCCTGAGGGCCTGTGCGGTCAGCAGTGGATCACCCTACCGGGGGCGCGCGGGCGGACGCCGGAACCCCGTCATCTCGTTACGTGTTCCGGACGTCGCGGTGGGTGAGCCGTCACCTCGGGGCGATGACGCACGGCCCGCCGCCGCACACGTCCACGACCTGCCCGCCGGTCTTCAGGAAGTGCGCGGCCTGCGCGCGGGCGAGGGGGTTGCGAACGGTGCTGTCGTGGGGGCTGGGGTCGGGGTGCGGCGGGACGTTGCCGGGCGGCGCGGCGGGGCTGCCGCTGTCCCACATGACCAGCGCGGACCCGGTGTAGGGAAAGCTCGGGATGGCGGGGATGCCCCACAGTGGCGTCACGTCGGCGCTGCGTCCGGGCCGCAGGGCGGGCTGCTTGACGGGGATGCCGAGGCTGCGGGCCTCGACCTCGGTCGTGACGTTGGAGACGGCGTCGTCGCCGAACGCCTCGTGCAGCAGCACCCGGTGGGCGGGCGTGCCCGGCAGCGGGTCCTTGACCAGGTGCGCGGCGTACCCGTTGGCCTCGCCGCGGTCCCAGAGCATCTGCATCAGCGCGAACCCGACCTGCTGCTCGGCCTTGTCGGGGTAGGGCAGGTCGATGACCTGCTGAACGGAGGCGAAGGAGGAGCTGCGGTTGAGCAACGTCGAGAAGCCCATGCCGGGGACGCTCAGGACCGAGGTGGTGAAGTCCTGGGCGAGCGCGGTGAGGGCGGCGCCCTGGATGCCGCCGTGGCTGACGCCCGCGTAGGTGAGCTTGGCCTTGGGGTCCAGGACGGGGCCGAGCGCCTGCCGCGCGCCCTTGTCGTGGATCATCCAGCGGCCGAGGAAGAGGGTGTTGAGGTAGGACTGCTGCATGCGGTCGGGGACGAGCCGGAAGTTGCTGAGGTCGGCCAGCAGCGCGAGGTAGGGCTTGTCGGGGCCGGAGATGCCCATCCAGTTGGTGGCGCAGAGCATGAGGTTGTGCTCGGCGGAGAAGGCGGTGGAAGCGTCGGAGTCGACGACGCTGTAGTCACCGAACAGGCCGTGGCCGTAGAGGACGGGGCGCGCGGGGGTCTTGAGGGCGGTGCGCGGCACGTTGCACTGGAACGGGGCGTGGTAGGTGCGCCACGTAGGTGCGGTCGGCGGGTCGTAGGGGCCGGGCTTGTCCTTGGCGTAGGTGAGCTTGGTGCCGGTGGGGTCGAGGAAGCTGGGCACCTCGATGAGGCCCTGGACGCGCTTGGCGATGCGGGGGTCGTCGCCGCCGTCCTTGACGGAGGTGATGCGGACCTTGGGGGCCTTGGCGCCGAGCTGCTTGAAGGCGGTGTCGCGCATGGCGACGGCGCGGCCGGTGAGGCTGCGGGCGGAGGCGGTGGTGAAGTCCCAGGCGAGGTTGAGGCCGCCGGTGGGGACGCCGACGCGGCGGAGGTCCTGCAACGTGGTCTGGAGGGCCTGCCAGCGGGGCTTGAGACGCTTATCCGTCGGAGCAGCGGGCTTGGCGAGCGCGGTGAAGACTTCCCCGGCCGGGATGGCCTTGCCCTGGGCGTCGCGCAGCCCGCGAACGGCGACGAGGTAGCGAGCCCCTTCGTCCAGCCGAACAGCAGGCCGGACGATCAACGTCCGGTGCTGCGGGTCCTGGGCGTCGAGCTCGGTCCAGTAGGGCTGGCGCTTGCCGGTGCGGGCGTTGACCAAGGCCAATGGAGCATCAGCACGCAACGAGCGGCCGATGTCGGTGCTCGGAGCGAGACCGGACCGCGCGGGGTCGAGCCCAGGGACACGGATCAGGATCGGAGTCCCCGGCGAGAAACCGTCGTTGCGGTTGAACTCAGCCGGATCGATCCCCTTGCCGAACAGGTTGCGGGGCATCGCGCCGGGCTTGAAGGCGACGCGCCGCCCGGTGACGGTGGAGGCGTCCTTGACCGTGTACCAGTCGTTGGGGAACGGGACGAGACAACCGGCGGGGTCGATGGGATCGCACCCCTGCGCGGCCTGCTGAGCGGCGACGTCCAGTGCCCCGCCCGCCTGCGCCGGAACCGCGGGCAGCAGCGCCGCCAGCAACACGCCGGTCATGATCGTCATTCGCCGCACCGGCGCCACCCCGCCCAAACATGAATCCCGCTCAGAACAGGGTGATCTTAGCCATGGATCACTTACTTGTCAGCAGGCACTTTCGGCGCTCCACCGGGCGCGACGACGGGCAGTCCCGCCGGGGCTCCATGCTCGATGAGCCGCCACAGGGCGTCGGTGTCGAGATGGTCGGCGACCAGGTCGCCGAGGGTGTCCATCGTGGCTTCGCGGAGGGCGGCGAAGGAGACATCCGGGGCAGGGGTGAAGTCGCGTCCGGCGGCGTGGGCGACGTCGGCGAGGAAGGCGCGGCGGAAGCCGTCGTTCTCCATCGCGCCGTGCCAGGTGGTGCCCCAGACGGAGCCTTGGCGGCAACCATCAAGAAAGGGCTCGCCGCCGTCGACGGTCACGACACCGTGATGGATCTCGTAAGCGGCGACAGCCTGCCCATAAGCAGCGCCCTCAGGCCGCCCAAGGACCTTGTCCTTGGCGAACTCGACACGAGTGGGCAGCAACCCAAGTCCGGAAACGACACCCGCCCCGGACTCCACCTCGTCCCAAATCTCTTCACCGAGCATCTGGTAACCGCCACAGATACCGAGCACAGGCCGCCCGTCCCGGGCCCGCCGAAGGACCTCATCGGCCATGCCACGCTCGCGCAACCACTTCAGATCGTTGACAGTGGCCCGACTACCAGGCAGGACAACGAGATCAGCGTCCACCAGATCCCCGGGACTGGCGGCATAACGAACAACGACCCCGGGCTCACAATTGAGCGCGTCCAGGTCAGTGAAGTTAGAAATGCGAGGAAACCGCACGACCGCGACACGCAAGGTCTCGTTGCCATACGGAGCCTGGGCATCAGGCCGAGGCCCGTCAAGCGCGAGCGTGTCTTCAGAATCGAGGTAGAGCCCCAACGTCCATGGCAGCACTCCCAGCGTGGGCCGCCCCGTCAACGCCTTCAACTGCTCAAGCCCCGGAGCCAGCAACTCACTAGCGCCCCGGAACTTGTTGATAACGAACCCGGCGATGAGCGCCTGGTCTTCCGGCTCCAGCAGCCCGACCGTCCCGTACAGGGAGGCGAAGACCCCACCCCGGTCGATGTCGCCGACCACGATCACCGGCAGGTTCGCGGCCCGCGCGAGCCCCATGTTGACGATGTCCCCGGCGCGCAGGTTGATCTCGGCGGGACTACCGGCGCCCTCGCACACCACCACGTCATGCGAGGCGCGCAACTCGGCCAGGCTCTCCCCCACAACCTGCCGCAACCGCTCCTTGTGCGCGCCGTACTGAAGAGCGTCCACCTCAGCAACAGGACGGCCCAGAACAACAACCTGACTACGCCGATCACTGCCAGGCTTGAGCAGCACCGGGTTCATGATGGCCCGTGGCTCGACCCCCGCGGCCTGCGCCTGCATGTACTGGGCGCGCCCGATCTCGGCACCGTCGGCCGTGACCATGGAGTTGAGCGACATGTTCTGCGCCTTGAAAGGAGCAACCTTCACCCCCTGCCGCGCGAGCCAGCGGCAAATCCCAGCCGTCAGGACACTCTTGCCCGCGTCAGAGGTAGTGCCGGCCACCAGAAGCGCACCGCTCATCGTCTCCACCTAGCCACCAGAGCAGCCGCAACCGCCGCACTTGCCGTCACCATCGCCGACAGCCGCACAGCACGCCGAATGTCGGCAACCTGCGGCGACCGCCCGTCCCCCAACTCAGGCCGCCGCTCAACGCGCCCGCCATACGAGTTACTGCCACCCAGCCGAACACCCAGGGCCCCGGCAAAAGCGGCCTCGCACCGCCCCGCGTTAGGACTGGGATGAGAACCCCCATCCCGCCGCAACACCCGCCAGGCACCCGCCCTATCAGCCGCGCAGGCAATCACGAGTACCCCGGTCACCCGAGCCGGAACCCAGTTAGCAAGGTCATCGAGCCGAGCCGAGGCCCACCCAAAGTTCTCATAACGCGGATTCCGATAGCCGACCATCGCGTCCAACGTGTTCACAGCCCGATAAGCAAGCAGCCCCGGCACCCCCGCAACAGCCCCCCACACCAACGGAGCAATAGAGGCGTCCGACGTATTCTCCGCCACCGACTCGGTAGTGGCCCGCGCCAAGGCGTCAGCGTCCAACCCAGCCGGATCACGAGCGCACAGATGAGACAACCGCGCCCGCGCAGCGTCCAACTCCCCCGCTTCAAGCGCCTGGGCCATCAACCGCCCCTCACGCCCCAGCGAAGTGCCCCCAAGCACAGCCCACGTGGCAAGCGCCGTAACCCCAACCCTGGCAACAGGCCCCCGAACAGCCCGCTCAGCAGCCCACCCCAAAGTCCCAACGCCACTCACCAACAAAGCCGTGAAAACAACCCCACGCCCCCGAGAGTCGGCATAAACACGACGCTCCAACGCCCCAGCAACCCGCCCAAAAGCAGCCACAGGATGCCCCCGACGCGGATCAGCGAAGACAACATCCAGGGCAACACCGAGCAGCAGCCCAGCGGCCCGGCCGTCAGTCGAGGCGCGCATCGAGCTCGTCCCAGTGCCGTTCGAGCCAGTCCTGAGCACGCCGGATACGGGGCCCGGCTCCCCCGTGCCAGATGCGGGCCCACCCGCCCCCCAGCCGCTCAGCACGCGACCGCATCGCCTTGTAAGAGCGATCGAACCGGACCCGGGCCGCCGGAAGGACCTCACGCCGAGCGTCACGATCCAGCCCGTAGGCGTCGCAGAACAACCGCATCCGCCGCCCAACGTCGGCCCCGTACAGGAGCCCGTCACGATCGGCCGGATCAGCGATAGGCGCCCAGTGCCGCAACGTAGTCACAACGTCGTACAGCCGCGTCGTAGGCCGAGCAAGATCAAAGTCGATCAACGCAACCGGCATCCCACCTCGAAAAACAACGTTCTCAGGCGTGACGTCACAGTGCCCGATCAACTCAGGCGGACCGTCGAGATTAGAAGCCTCGCTGTCCCAGGGCGCATCAGCAGGCGGCTCATAAGTAGAGACGGCATCGTGATACCGCCGCACCAACCGAGCAACGCCTTCTAACGCATCGTCGGTAACGGCATACCCAGGCATAGGCCGATGCGGCGTCTCCCCCGCAACCCACGACAGGATCTCACGCCCGCGATCATCAATCCCCAGCACCCGGGGAGCCCCATCGAACCCGACCCGTTCCAGGTGCCGGAGCAGCCCGTGCACGGCGGGAGTGTGGTCCCGAACGGGCCTCCGCACCGTGTCGCCGACCCGCACGACCCCCTCCGTGACATCCCCGCCGGAGAGCGGCACTTCTACGTTCACGCCCACAGCCCTAGACGATATGGCCTCTAGCCGACCGCCCCGACCGCATCCGGTCAACCGCCCGCCCCATTGCGGACTTCCGGATACCGGTGAGCCAACCCACGGACACCGGCTACGGTGAGCGCGTGACCGGTCACCGCTTGGAGCTGTCCCGGACACGCGACGGCATCTACCTCGTGCACGCCGCGGACGGACGGCTGCTGGGCTCGTTCTACGCCGAATCGGACGGCTGGTGGACGGCGTTCCCGGCCAACGGCGTGCAACGCCGCCTGTACGAACCGTGCGCCGACCCAGCCAAGATCGCCCGCCGCCTCTTCGCCCGCTGACCTGCGGAGCCACGCCACGCCGATACGCCCGTGCGAAGACCGCCGACCGCGCTCTACACTCATGACCCAATAGGCGCCCGTAGCTCAGTTGGATAGAGCGTCGGACTTCTAATCCGAGGGTCGCGGGTTCGAATCCTGCCGGGCGCGCCACGTCTGACCAGGGCATTCGCGAACACACCGCGAACGCCCAGCGCCGCGTTCCCCCTTCGCCCATATGGCCGCTCGGCGGCCCGCCGACGTTTGTGGACATCCCCGCGCTGGCGGACGCACTCGCGGAACTTCCGGGGTTCCAGACGCTCGCCCCGTCGGAGTCGAACGGTCCGTTCCCCGCCGTGGGCCAACAGACGACATCGAGTACTGACAGCCCGCCAACCTCGGTGAAGCGCTTTTCAACCACCGGGACTGACGCCGCCGGAACCCGGCCGTCCCACTGCCCTCTCCTGACGCCGCACGACAGCGCCTAAGCTTCATGCCTTCATTGCCGCGCTTTGGCCGGACTTGGGAACAGCGGATGGTGAGCTGAAAAGGGAAAGAAGGGAAAGGGCGATGAATGTCAAGAAAACGCATACCGTCATATGGTCGTTGTCGTTGTCGCTCGCCGTCCTGGCGGGTTGTGGTGGAGTGACGCAGAACCGGGCCACTCCGGCGGCCGCCACCTCACCGGCCGCACCGGCGCCGACCGCCACCCGGACCGTCACCGCGAAACCCACGCCGACCGTCACCAAGACCATCGAGAAGCACATCTACCGCGACCGTGAACTCCCCGAGGTCCCTTCCGGGTCGTTCGTGGACGACTATGAGAACGCCGGTATCCGGGCGCCTTCCGGCTGGGCCTTCCAGACCGCCGAGGAGGTCTGCACCACATGGCTGTCCGGGCGTTCCAGGAGCAGTACCGACTCGATCCTCCTCGACGGCGGGATCTACGCCAACCATCTGCGTTCTTTCAGCGACATCATCGAGACGTGGTTCTGCCCCGGCGCCCAACCCTGATGCGGTCGTGCACGACACATTCGGGCCCTGCTCCGGCTCCGGTTACGCTCTGACGTCCGGTTTGGTCGCGTGTGGGGGATGGATGTCGGTCGTCGGGTCCGCCGTGCTGCGCGGTGGCGTGGTGTTCGGCGTGGCCGTGCTCGGGTTCGCGTTCGCGGCGGCCGGTTACCTCTGGTGGGACACGAGCGGTGCGGCGCTGATCCTTGTTCCTGGGCTGATCGTTGCGCTGGTCGCGTTGGGGTGGTTGTACAGGTCGCGGCGGCCGCTTCGGTTCAAGGGTGTGCCGCTGGCCTTCGGCGTCCTGGCGCTGTTCTGCCTCAATCTCGTCGGTGTCGTGGCCGTGCGGGACATCGCGATGACGTGGGTCGGTGTCGATGCCGAAGCCGTCGTCGAGCGGGCCTGGACTACACAAAGCCGCAGCTCCGATATCCATCACTGCACGTTGCGCCTTTCTGATGGCACTCCCATTCCGCGTGAACTCGCCACCAACTGCGAAGGGTCCGAGCGCGGCGACACCATGCGGCTCGTCATCGACCCCCGCGGACGCTTCGCGCCGGTCGGCGGCTCCAAAGCGGACCTGTCCACGGTGGGCGAGAGCCGGGTGACGGCCGTTGCCGCGCTCGTGCTGCTGGGCTCGGTCGCGATCGGGAGTGTGCCCGACAAGCCCCGGCGCGCCGCCGGGTCGGTAGGACGGCCCCGTGCGGCGCGCCGCTGAAGGGTCCGGGCAGCCGGTCGGCCGCCCGGACCCTTCCGTCACTTCACCTGGCCGGGGATGCGGCCGTAGGTGTTCGTCATCCGCACCGCGTGGGTGGTGTCCTCGGTGACCGTCACGGTGCCGGGATCGATGCGCACCTTCTTGACGCGGACCTTGCGGTTCTTGCCACGGTCGGGCTCGGTGACCGTGCAGGTCGTCCCGGTCGGCAGGCCGCTGATCCTGGCCACCGGGTAGGTCCCCCGCCGCTTCTTGGCCGACAGGTTGTACTCGCGGACGAGCTTGCCGCCCGACGGATAGGCGCAGCTCACCTTGATGGTGACGCGCCCCTGCCGTCCGGCGCCGGTACCGGCGATCGTCTTGGTGACCTGCAACCCGCCGGTCGCCCGGTCGTAGGTGTCGGTGACCCGGACCGTGACCGTCCCGTCGGTCGGGATGGTGACCCGTTGCGGGGTGATGACGACCGACCTGACCTTCACACGGCCGTTGTCGCCCGCCGACGTTTCTTCGACGGTGCACACGCTTCCGGTTGGTATCCCTCCGATCCGCAAGGAGTGGCGGCCTCCCGATGCTCCCGCCTTGAGCGTGCGCGTGTAGCGGGTCACCTTGCCTTGCGGGTCGGTGCAAGTGACCCTGAGAGTGACCTGACCCTGGAGTCCTGCGCCGCTTCCCTGCACGGACTTCTGGATGACGAGGCTCCCGGCGTCGTAGCGGGTGATGCGCGCGCCCGCGCGTGCGGTCAGCTGCTGCGTTTTCGCCAGGATGAGTTTCTGCGCGGTGTCCATGCCCGGATTGGTGCCGTCGTAGAGATAGACCGCGCTTTCGCCGATTTCAACGGTCCGGTTGAGCACGAAGCCCTGCGGATCGGTCTCGGAGCTGCTGCGCACCCACAGCCGGTCGCCGGGGCGGACGGTGTCCCCCTCGGCCAGGCGCTTCTTGCCTTCGGCGTCGGCGAACACCTCGACGCCGCGCAGCTGGATCGTCGCCGGGCCGTCGCCGGAGACCGTGAACGGCCCGACCAGGTCGCCGGTCGAGGGCGCGCGCATGGTGGTCGGCTTCACCGACAGCTCGGGCGTGGACGGTTCCTTGGCCGGTCCGTTCGCCAGCGCGTCGGCGACGATCTGCGACACCAGGCCGTAGTGCGGGTCGGACGGCGCGAGCACCAGCTTGTCGGTGAGGAACCAGATCGCCAGCTGCACCGCCGCGGCCCGGGTCCTGTCGTCGGCCGCGCCCGCCGGTTCGTTGGTGGTCGGGAAGTAGTTGTGCAGGATGTAGCCGACGTATCCGAGGTTGGGCACGTGCGAGCTGTTCCAGTCGCCGAGCTTGTAGTTCACGCCTACCCGGGTGTCGGTGTTCAGGTCGATGCAGTACGCCTCGGCGGTCTTCCCGCTCGGGCCCTGGTCGGTGATCACCATCGTTCCCGCGTAGGTGCTGCCGTGGGGCGTCGAGCCGGCGGGCAGCGAGGACGGGTAGCCGGTGAGCGGGTCCATGTCGTCAGGTCCGTCGTAGGCGCCGGTGACGGTGAGGCCCGAGCCCAGGCTGGTGATCTGCGCGTCGGTGAAGAAGCCCGGCGCGTCGCGCGGGCCGGTGGGGATGGCGGGGTCGGGTTCCGCCCGCGCGACGGGCGTGAGGCACACGACCATCGCCAGCAGGCCCGCCAGCAGCGCGGCGATCTTTGTTCGCATGGTGAAGGGTTCTCCGATCGAATCACGAGCCGATCCGGTCGGACTCGCCCTTACTCCCGTTCTGTCGAAATTGCCTTTCCCGTGCGCATGATCCGCCCAACGCCCCGAACGATCTCTTTAGACCGCAAAGCCGATTTCATGATCATTTTTAGGGCCGGTGGAATGTCGTAGGCGTCCGGCACAGTGTTCCCATGGACTGGGAACCCTGGCTGAGGCGCTGGAGCGAGGAATGGGTCCGCAGCTCGGAGCCGGACGAGCTGGACCCGGACGTCCTGTGCGACCGCTGGCTCGGTTTCGCCCCGGCGGCCCCCGAGGCCGTCGCCGCGGCGGAGGCGCGGCTCGGCGTGGTGCTGCCGCCGTCCTACCGGGAGTTCCTGCTGACGACGGACGGCTGGCGCGACGCCGGGATGTTCGTGTGGCGGATGCGCGACACCGGCAACCTGGCCTGGCTGCGCGACGTCGAGCCGTACTGGGAGGAATGGGAGGACCTGGGCTACGAGAACGCCACTCCTTCTGGCGAGAACCGGTTCACCCGGGGTCTGATGATCTCCCTGGAAACCGACGCGGGCGTGCTGTTCCTCGATCCGGGCGATGTCGACGACCAGGGCGAGTGGGCCGCCTACAGCCTGTTCTCCTGGCATGCCGCGCCGCCGGTCCGTTTCCAGTCCTTCACTGCGCTGATGGAGAGCCTGTACGCCGAGTTCCACCAGATGCGCCGTCCCGAGGGCGAGACGCGCGACGCCACGGACGCCTCCGTCGAGCAGGCGCGGATCGACGCCCTGGCGGGCGCGGCCGACGACGCCGGAGCCCGGCTGGCGCAAGCCGAGGAGTTCGGTTCCGAGCTCGCCACCCTCCTGCGCGTCCAACTCCTGTTCTTCCAGGACCGCTCGTACGAAACCGAGATGTTGCTGGGCCGGTTGTTGTACTCCTCCCTCGTCGCCGAGGGGCTGTTCGAGGGATCCTTGTTCGCCGAGGAGATCCTGCCGCTGCTGTTCGTCCAGCACGCCCGGAACGCCTCGGTCGGCCACAACTCGCTCCTGCAATCGGCGCTGACCAGCGACCGCCCCGACCTCCTGCTCCCGGTGGCCCGCCACCAGGCCCGCCTACGGCGCGGCGACCATCGCCTGAACTACGGCAATCCCGAGTTCGACGCCCCCGTGCGGGAGGCCCTGGAGCAGCACGCCGCCGATCCCGACGCATTGTGGGAGGCGGTGCTCGACGCCCTGCCGCACTGGCGGCCCAGGTCCGCCGCCCATATCGCCCCCATCGTGCTGCTGGCCGAACCGCTGCTGGCCCGGACGCTCACGCCCGAACGCGGCCACCGGCTGCTGGCGACCCCGCGAGGTGACCGATGAGACCGATGCCGATGAGACGGATGAGCCCGTTCCCCAGCCGCGACGACGCCGCGGCGGCGCTGATCGTCCGCGAGTGCGGCGGGGACCACGACTTCCCGTCCGACGCAGGACTGACGCCTACCGGAACCGAGACCGACCCCACCGGGGAGACCGTCAACGTCCGCCGAAATCCCTGCCTCCGGTGCGGGACGGTCGAGGTGACCCGCTGGCGTCCCCCCGAACCGTCCGCAGAGGCTCAGACCTTCATCGCCGTAGGCACTCTGGAACCGCCCGACCCCGGAGACGTCCCCGGCGTCGCCGAACGCGCGTTGCGTCTGACAGACCAGGAGTACGCCGCCTACCTGGCCGAATGCGGCTACTCCGGCGGCGTCCCCGCCGACTTCGCCCCTGACCGGCGCGCGACGGCCACCCCGCAACGGCTCGACCTGCGCGTGCAGGTGCGGGCATGGCAGTTCGCGCTGATGGGGCGGCATCGCTCGCTGGGCGAGATCGTGCCCGTCCCGCCGTACGCCGAGTCCGCCGACTTGATGGACGCCGTCCCCGACGCCGTGCTGTTCTGGGCTCCCGTCGAGGACGGCGACCTCCACCTGCCCGTGCAGATCTCCACGGCCGATCCGGGCCCCGATCCCTCCCACGACCGGTACGCCGAGATCAGTTGCCGCTTCGCCACCGGGCACGTCGCCCTCCGCCAGCTCGGCGGCCCCGCCCTGGACCTGCCGCCCCTCCCCGCCGGGCACGGCGACTACCGGCTCCGCTTCCACACCGGTGCTTCCGGTTGCCTGCTCCAGATCTGGCACCAACCGCGCACCAGATCCCTCACCACGGAGGTCAGTTGATGGGTTTCAGATACCGGGCGAAGAACTCCTCTATCCGCTTCCACGCGTCGGCGGCCGCTTCCGGGTCGGGGCCGATGTTCGCTATGCGGGTCAGCGGGAGCACCATCTTCGGGGCGTTCTCGGCGTCGTTCAGGAAGGAGTGGCCCGCCTGCGGATACTCCTTCACGTCGTGCGGGACGCCCGCCCGCGTCAGCGCCGCCTCCAGCTTGGCGGCCGCCTTCGGCAGGGTCCGGTCGCGGCCGCCGTAGCTGCCGACGACCGGGCAGGCGTCGGCCAGCGCGCGGTCGATCTTCCGGGGCAGGACGCCGTAGTTGGCGGACACGGCCCCGTACCCGCCCTGACCCGCCGCCACCAGGGCGAACGCGCCGCCCATGCAGAAGCCGATCAGGCCCACCTCGCCCGTGCAGTCGGGATGCGCGACCAGGGTGCGGCGGGCCGCCTCGATGTCGGCGTAGGCGCGGCCCTTGCCGGACAGGGCCGCGCGCAGGGTCGAGACGAGGCAGCGCCGCGCCCCGCCGTCGCTGAACAGATCCGGCATGAGCACCAGGTAGCCCGCCGCCGCCAGCCGCTCGGCCTGCCGGACCATGACGTCGTCCACGCCGAAGATCTCGTGCACGGCGACCACCCCGGGCCAGGGGCCCGGGGTCTCCGGGACGGCGAGCCGCCCGCCCAGCCGGGCGGAGCCGCCGAGGCTCCTGCTCAGCTCGGACAGGTCGAGGGTCGTGGTCATGCTGGTCTCCTCCGGGCCGACGATCTCCGGCCACCCTTACCGCGCGCCAGGGGGTTCGCGCCACCCGCGCGGATCTCCACGACCGCCCGGCGTCGCTGGACGCGGGCTTGGCCCGCATGGGCCACGGCCCGCCCGGCACCGAACGACTTTCGTCCCGTCAGCTGCGGAAAGGCGTGATACGCGAAATAGATTCTTGACTCATTCCAGAAAGTGGGCCAGCCTGTGTCCGTGGTCACACCCGCGGACTTCCAGCAGATGTTGCGCGGGGCCGCACTGCGCGTCACGCGGCCCCGGGTGGCGGTGCTGGGCGCCGTGCACGCGCACCCGCACGCCGACACGGAAACGATCCTCCACGCCGTGCGCCGGGAGCTTCCGAAGGTGTCCCACCAGGCCGTTTACGACTCGCTGCACGTCATGACGGCGGCGGGTCTGGTGCGGCGCATCCAGCCCTCCGGGTTCGTGGCGCGCTACGAGTCACGGGTCGGGGACAACCACCACCACATCGTGTGCCGGTCCTGCGGGGCCATCGCCGACGTCGACTGCGCCGTCGGCGAGGCGCCCTGCCTGGCCGCCTCCGACGACCGCGGCTTCTCGATCGACGAGGCCGAGGTCGTCTACTGGGGCCTGTGCCCCGGCTGCTCCACCCAGCGAAGTTCCTGAGCATCGCGATCCCCCCGGTCCGGAAGGATTCCCATGTCCGAAAACCATGACGCGATCGTCACCGACGCCAAGGACCAGAGCGCCGAGGGCTGCCCGGTCGCCCACGACCGCGCCCCGCACCCCACCCAGGGCGGCGGCAACCGCCAGTGGTGGCCCGAGCGCCTCAACCTGAAGGTCCTCGCCAAGAACCCCGCCGTCGCCAACCCGCTCGGCGCCGACTTCGACTACGCCGCCGCGTTCACCGGCCTGGACCTGCCGGCCGTCAAGCGGGACATCGCCGAGGCGCTGACGACCTCGCAGGACTGGTGGCCCGCCGACTTCGGGCACTACGGCCCGTTCATCATCCGCATGGCCTGGCACAGCGCCGGCACCTACCGGATCAGCGACGGCCGCGGCGGCGCCGGGGCCGGGCAGCAGCGCTTCGCGCCCCTCAACAGCTGGCCCGACAACGCCAACCTCGACAAGGCCCGCCGCCTGCTGTGGCCGGTCAAGAAGAAGTACGGCCAGGCACTGTCCTGGGCCGACCTGCTGATCCTGTCGGGGAACGTGGCGCTGGAGTCGATGGGCTTCCAGACGTTCGGTTACGCGGGCGGCCGCGAGGACGTGTGGGAGCCCGACGAGGACGTCTACTGGGGCCCGGAGCAGGCGTGGCTGGACGACCAGCGCTACAGCGGCGACCGCGAGCTGGAGAACCCGCTCGCCGCCGTCCAGATGGGCCTGATCTACGTCAACCCCGAGGGCCCGAACGGCAACCCCGACCCGCTCGCCGCCGCGCGCGACATCCGGGAGACCTTCCGCCGGATGGCCATGAACGACGAGGAGACCGTCGCGCTCATCGCGGGCGGCCACACCTTCGGCAAGACCCACGGCGCGGGCCCGGCCGACAGCGTCGGCCCCGACCCCGAGGCCGCGCCGCTCGAACAGCAGGGCATGGGCTGGAACAACACCTACGGCACCGGCAAGGGTGGTGACACGATCACCAGCGGTCTGGAGGGCACCTGGACCAACACCCCCACGACCTGGGACAACAGCTTCTTCGAGATCTTGTTCGGCTACGAGTGGGAGCTGTTCAAGAGCCCGGCCGGGGCGCACCAGTGGCGGCCGAAGGACGGCGCCGGCGCGGGCACCGTGCCCGACGCGCACGACCCGGACAAGACCACCCACCCGACGATGCTGACGACCGACCTGTCGTTGCGCTTCGACCCGGTCTACGAGCCGATCTCGCGGCGCTTCCACGAGAACCCGGCCGAGTTCGCCGACGCCTTCGCGCGCGCCTGGTTCAAGCTGACCCACCGCGACATGGGCCCGGTCGTGCGCTACCTCGGCCCGGAGGTCCCGGGCGAGACGCTGGTGTGGCAGGACCCGATCCCGGAGGTGACGCACGAGCTGGTCGACGCCGCCGACGTCGCGTCCCTCAAGACGCAGGTCCTGTCCTCGGGCCTGACGGTCGCCCAGCTCGTCACGACCGCGTGGGCGTCGGCCTCGACGTTCCGCGGCGGCGACAAGCGCGGCGGCGCGAACGGCGCGCGCATCCGCCTCGAACCGCAGAACGGCTGGGAGGTCAACGAGCCCGACGAGCTGGCGGCGGTGCTGCGCGTCCTGGAGGACATCCGGGAGTCGTTCAACTCGGCCCAGGGCGGCAAGCAGATCTCGCTCGCCGACCTGATCGTGCTGGCCGGGAGCGCGGCCGTCGAGAAGGCGGCCAAGGACGCCGGGTACGACGTCGAGGTGCCCTTCACGCCGGGCCGCGCCGACGCGTCGCTGGAGCAGACCGACGTGGAGTCGTTCACCGCGCTCGAACCGACCTCCGACGGTTTCCGCAACTACGTGGGCAAGGGCGACCGCCTCCCGGCCGAGTTCCTGCTGATCGACCGGGCGAACCTGCTGACGCTGAGCGCCCCCGAGATGACGGTGCTGGTCGGCGGCCTGCGCGTGCTGGGCGCGACCTACCAGAAGTCGCGGCTCGGCGTGCTCACCACGGCCCCGGGCACGCTGACCAACGACTTCTTCGTCAACCTGCTCGACCTGGGCATCCGGTGGAAGGCGACGTCGGAGGACGAGACCGCGTTCGAGGCGCACGACAAGGAGACGGGCGAGGTGAAGTGGACCGGGAGCCGCGTCGACCTGGTCTTCGGCGCGAACTCGGAGCTGCGCGCGCTGGCGGAGGTCTACGCCGGCGATGACGCGAAGGAGAAGTTCGTGCGGGACTTCGTCGCGGCGTGGGACAAGGTGATGAACCTGGACCGCTTCGACCTGGCCTGATCCCAGAACGGCCGGGCCGACCCACCCCCCGGGGTCGGCCCGGTCCCGTCTCGGGGCAACGATCGGTGAGCCTCGCTCATCGTTGCCGGTCGGCGGCCTGCCGGACGAGTTCGGCGAACGCGCGGACCCGGGCGGTCTCGCGGGCGGCCGGCCAGAGCAGGCCGTAGTCGATCGTCGGCGCGTCGTGGAAGGGCACCATCACGACGCCCGGATGCGAGTAGTACCGCGCGGCCCGGACGGCCGCGGGCGAGACGCCCTTGCCCGAGCCGACCAGCGAGACCGCCTCCTGCCAGTACGTCACGCCGGGGCCATGCGGGACGGGCTGCCCGGACGGGGTGCTGCGCGGGTAGAGGGCGTCCAGCCAGTACTGCGGGATGGCCGCGCCCGCCATGGGGATCAGGGTCGTCTCGGCGAGGTCCTCGACCGACACCGAGGCGCGTGCGGCGAACGGGTGCCGCGCCGGGACCATGAGCCCGCGCGGCTCGGCGAAGACCACGGGCCCGACGGCGATGTCGGGTTCGCGGATCGGGAACTCGGTGAGCTGGAGATCGACCTCGTCGACACGCATCGGGCCGAGGGGATCGTTGAGCTGCACCTCCCTGATGTGGACCTCGGCGTCGGGATGGCGTCCCCGGAACAGGTCGGCGGCGGCGATGACGGCCTCGCCCGACCACGAGCCGGAGAAGCCCACGCGGATCGGACCGGCGAAGCCGCGCGCGGCGGTGCGGGCCTGGTCGAGGGCGCGCTGAATCTGCTGCTGGGCCGGGAGCAGGCCGTCGCGGAGCTGGCGTCCGATCGGGGTGAGGGCGACGTGGCGGCTGGTGCGGTCGAAGAGGGAGGCGCCGATCTGGCGCTCCAGCTTCTTGACGATCTGGCTGACGCGGCCCTGGGCCAGGCCGAGACGGTCGGCGGTGCGCCGGAAGTGCAGCTCCTCCGCGAGCGTCAGGAACGTCTCGATCTCGTGCCGTTCCACGCGCCCGCCCTCTCACCGGTGAGTCCGGCTCACCGGTCCTGTCCCACATCGTTCTTGTTCCGGTCATTCTCGACCACGGATTGTGGAGGTGTCCAAAAAGCGACCCCCTCCGTGAAGGAACCATCGTGATGAAGGCCACCAAGCGCCGCACCGTCCTGCTCCTGCCCGCCCTGGCGCTGACCTTGGGGGCCACCGGCACCGTCGCCGCCGCCCAGCCGCCGAGCGCCGCCCCGTCCCACACCGGTGGCTGGACGCTGGGCTGGGCGGCGGCGATGCAGCGGCCCAGCGCGGGCTTCGAGCCGAACTGGTCGGAAGCGGGTTTCTCCCACCAGACCGTCCGCCAGGTGGTGCGCGTGACCGCCGGTGGGAAGGGCGCGCGCATCCGGCTGTCCAACCAGTACGGCGGCTCGCCGCTGAAGGTGGCGGGCGCGACGATCGCGCGCACCGGCAAGGGCGCGGCGGTCAGCCCCGGCTCGTTGCGACAGCTGTCGTTCGGGCGCGCCGCCTCGACGGTGATCCCGGCGGGCGGGCAGGCGACCAGCGACGCCGTCGACCTGAAGGTCAAGCCGCTGGAGTCGGTGACGGTGACCCTCTACCTGCCCGAGACCACCGGCCCGGCCACCGCCCACCTCCAAGGCTACGCCACCTCGTACCGGGCCGCCGGGGACCGCCGGGCCGACGCCACCGGATCGGCGTTCACCGCCACCACGCACTCCTGGTACTACCTGTCGGGCGTGGAGGTGACCGGCGCTCCGGCGCGGCGCGACACCGTCGTGGCGCTCGGCGACTCGATCACCGACGGGTTCGGCGCCGTCAACGACAGCAACACCCGCTACCCCGACCAGCTCGCGAACCGCCTGGCCGCCGCGGGCCGGCCGCGTCCGGTCCTGAACGCCGGGATCGGCGGCGGCATGGTGTTGTCGGACTCGGCCTGGTACGGCGAGCGCGCCGGGACGCGGCTGCGGCGCGACGTGCTGGACAACCCCCGGGTCGGCACCATGATCGTGCTGGCCGGGCTCAACGACATCGGCTTCAGCGAGATCGACGTCCCGTCCTTCAAGCCGAACCCGGACCGCAGCGTCGCCGAGCTGATCGCCGGGCACCGCGACCTGATCCGCCGCGCGCACGCCAAGGGCGTCAAGGTGATCGGCGGCACGCTGCTGCCGATGAAGGGCGCCGACTACTACACGCCGCGTGCCGCCGCCAAGATCGCGCAGCTGAACCAGTGGATCCGGACCTCCGGCGAGTACGACGGCGTCGTGGACTTCAACAAAGCCGTCGCCGACCCGAGCGACCCGCAGCGGATCGCCCCCCGCTACGACAGCGGCGACCACAAGCACCCCAACGCGGCGGGCTACGCCGCCATGGCCGCCGCCGTCGCCCCCGTCGTCCTGCGATGAGCGTCGCGGCGCTGCTGCGGCACTTCGCCGACCTGCGCGACGGCACACACGGCCACGCCCCCGCCGCGGCGGCACGCGACCGTCCAGGCAAGGACGTGCTCTTCCTACGAGCGGTGCCACTCCTGGACCCCTTCGCCCGCCAGGCGTTGGAGGAGCTGAACGGTTCCCTGCTCGCGGACACCGGCGAGATCGCCGCGTCCGGCGCACGCCGCACGGGCGAGCGGGGCTGGGAGGCGCTGTGGGAACTGTCCTGGCCCGAGCAGCGAGCAGCCAGAATCGGCGCGATCCGATTGCACGCCTTCTACGGGGCAGGGTTCCACCACCCGCACCTGCAAGGCGGCACAGTGGGCCAGTGGCCGCTGAACGTCTTCACCCCCGAACAGGCGGCGGCGGAACTCCCGACACTACGCGCGATCGCGGCCGCCGACCTGCACAACCTGGTAGCCCAACGCGACCACCACATCATCCCCGCACTGAAGAGAGGCACCCCCAGCCAGGAAGGCGACGAGCACGAGAAGCATTGAGAGCAAAGCAGAGCCCCGGCCCCTGAGAGCCGGGGCTCTACTGCCGGAGGTCTAGTCGGCCTTCAAGCGTCCCACCAGCACACGCAGGATTTCGCGGTCAATGGTGAGGTGCCCGGCTTCCGGGGCCCGACTGTCCCGCACGCCCACGGAAGCGCCGAGGTCGGCGAGCTCCACGCACGCGCCGCCCGTGTCGTTGGACCGGGAAGCCTTCCGCCAGGCGATCTTGCTCATATCCATGTCCCGCCGATCACCCTTCGGATGCGCTTCCGGCCCTCGCCAAGGAAGATTGGGCCGCTTCGTTCGAAGCCCTAGGAATACTTGATGCGCCCCATCAGGGCCTTGAGGACGGTCCGCTCAACCACCAGGTGCCCGCCGTCGGGGTTCTTCGAGTCTCTGACGCCAATGGCCGTACCAAGGTCTCCCAGTTCAACGCAGTCGCCACCCTGATCGTTGCTCCGCCGGGCCTTGCGCCAAGTCACGTTCTCATCCATCGGTCCGACGCAACCTTCCCTATGAACTCGCGGGAGTCAGCGACGCTCAAGGCCCTCCCTTGAAGGGCCGTGAACGCCTTCACGACGTGCAAGATATCTGCCCGCTCGTTCGACGTCACACCCCCTGTGGACGTCTCCTGGTAGAGGAGTTCGTTCCCGTTCTCCTGGGTCGCAAGGGTGAATGACCCCGAGATCCCCCGGTAGTAGGCGGTACGCGCCACCTGGAGCGTCACGTTCTCCCAGTACGACACCTCGAGGAGGCGTTCAAGCTGTTGGCGCATGACCTCGGGCCCACCGACCTCCCGAAGTAGGGCCGACTCTCCGACGACGAGGCTGATCACGGGCGGGGTCGGATTCTTCAAGACGGCTTGCCGACGCATCCGACCTTCAAAGTCGGTGTCCTTGGGCAGTAGCACCCGCGCGTACGCCTCCACCTGAAACAAGCCGTAAGCGAACGTCTCCTGGTAGGAGCGCAGCAGGACAGCGGCCCCTTCAGCCTGCGGGAAGTCGGCAAAGAACTGCGGATAGGGAGCACTCTTGAGCAGATCGTCCCATGCGTCAGCAAGTGCCGTCCCGCTGTCGAGTGCCCCGTCAAGGCGCTCTGCGAAATCTCGACGGCATCTGGTGCTCCCGCCCTCCACCTGACTGATGTAGGACCGGCTGACGGTTGCCACACGGGCCAGTTCGGCCCGGGACAGACCTCCCAGCTCACGAAGCCTGGTGACTTCCCCTCCGAAGGCTTTGAGGGCGGGCGAGGGCTTGCGTGTGGCCACGAGAACCTCCACCGGATGTTAAGCGGAGTGCCACCAGAGTTAAGTACTCCGCTTACGAATGAGGGCTTGCCTGGTGGACGCTACCCCGCCGAGCGCAATGTGTCACGTGTCACATTCGTAGAGTGAGGTGATCGACATGGCGGAGCCCGCAATCCTTGTGACCCAGACCGACCCCGCTCGACTGCACGACGCGCGTCAGTGGGTCGAGAAGACCTTTGCCGCATGGGAAGCCGATTCCTACGTCGGCAAGCTCGTGGTCACCGAGCTGATCGGGAACGTCCGGCGTCACGTCGGCGATCACGAGACAACCGTGCGCGCCTACCCGTGCGAACGCGGCATCTGCCTGGAGGTGACGGACTCCAGTCCGGTCCTGCCCGTGGTGCGTCCGCTCGACCTCGCCGCCGAGAGCGGCAGAGGTCTCGCCGTCCTGAAAGAGCTCACTCGGACGCTCGGCTGGAATCACACGGATGGCGGGAAGGTCGTCTTCGTCGTCCTGGAGACGGCCGGTGCTTGATCGGGAGGTCGCCGAGTCCCTGGCGCTGGTCTCGCTCATCCGGGGTCTGCGACGGCACGAGGGCGTCCAGGCCATCCTGCGGACGCCGAAGAACGGGCGGCCTTACGCGCAGGTGGCGCGCAATGAACCGGTCCGCCACGAGTACCGCCGCATCATCGCCGAAGGCTCCGTCTACATCTCCATCCACGGCGTCACACCACTGGACCGCGTCATCGACCTGGTGAGGCTCCTCGTGACCACCCGATGAAGGAGGGGAAGGGAAGGACTTCAGACGCCGCGTGCGTTGGTGGGGTCCTTCTCTCTGTAGACCCTCGTATTAGAAGTCCGATGCTCTACCGGACGTACCTGGGTACCGGCTCGTAGCTTGGAAGTGGTCTGCGCAGGTGCTCCACGCCTGGGTCGTGAGCAGGAGCTTACGCAGCGGGTCTCTGCTGGTGAAACGAGGCGTCAGGTCGTTGCGCGTGCGCCGGAAGCCTTCCGGAAGATCGCCTTGCCGCACGTCTATCCCTTCCTCGTCGGATGGGCGGTCATGCCTGGTGCTGCTCGACCTGGCCCAGCGCTGTCGGGTGGGTTGTTTGGCCGCCTGTCAGGATGGGGCGCATCGCGTTGTGGAGGGGTTGCTCGTGTCCGACGTTTCGTCTGAGCTGTCGCAACATCCTGATCGGCTTCGCTGGAACGCCAAGTACCTGGATGGGGGCAACACCTCTTTCTCTCCTCATCCCTTGGCTGTCAGGGCGCTGGCTGAGGGGTTGCCGGACGGGCCTGTGCTCGATCTTGCTTCTGGGCCTTCGGGTAGTGCCTTGCTGGCTGCTGAGGCTGGGCGGCGGGTTACGGCTGTGGATGTTTCTGAGGTCGCGCTTGAGCTGCTGGTGGGAGAGGCTCGGCGGCGTGGGGTCGACGGGCTCGTCTCGCTTGTGCACAGCGATCTTGCAGTGTGGCGGCCTCCGTGTGGCTTCGCTCTTGTTTTGTGCACTGGGTTTTGGGAGCGGGCGGTTTTTGATGCGGCTCTGGAGGCGTTGGAGCCGGGTGGGTTGTTGGGGTGGGAGGCGTTCACTGTTGGGGCTCGGGAGGTTCGGCCTGGGTTGCCTCTTCGGTGGTGTCTGGGGGACGGGGAGCCTGCTGCACTGCTTTCGGATGGGTTCGCTGTTTTGGAGCAGCGGGATCTTCCCAACCTCAAGCGTCGTCTGCTCGCTCGGCGTGAGCCGGGATCTGAATGAGATGGCAGTGCGACCTTCGGGGCTGATGCTGTAGGCGGGTGACGTCCAGCGGTGGAGGCCAGGGTGCGTCGGCGGATCGTCTTGTGCGGGCTGGTGCTCCTTCTTCTCGCCGGTTGTGGCGGGCAGCAGGAGCAGCGCAAGCCTGGAGCCTGGGTTGAGGTCGCCCTTCTGGCCGATGGGGATGCGCAGGTCGATTTCTACGGGGCGCGGCTGAGTAGTTCGGTAGAGCAGGTTCGGGCTCTGGCGCGGGACGTTGCTTTGGCTGTGTTTCCGCAGGCTGGGGCGTTGCGTGTGGAGGAGGCCGGGGCCGGGCGGCGTTTCTTCCGTGTTCAGGTTGAGCGTGCTTATCGGACGGGTCGCCTTGTGCGGTTGCGGATCGGTACTGCTGGGGTTTGGCGGCTTCTTGCTGCGCAGGGTTTTAGTGAGGGCGGGTTCCGGCTCTGGGTGCCGTCCGTGCCTGTGGAGGTTCAGACCTCCCCCAGGGTGCACACGTTGGGCGAGTTCGCTTGGCGGTTGCGGGGAGGTGAGCCTGCTCCGGAGTTGCGCGTTGTTATGAGGCCGCAGCCGTTGCGTTGGGGTGCGGTTGCGCTTCTTCCCCTGGTGGGGGTGGCGGGAGTTGGGCTGGCGTTCTTTCTTCGGCGTCGGTGGGTTGCCATGCCTGCGGCCGTGGTTGGTGTGGTGGCCGGGCTTGTCGCGCTTTCTGTTGGGGCCGGGAAGCAGGGGGACAATCTTGGTGTCGCCGGGATCGTTCGCGGGGAAGCGTTGGAGATCGTTACTGCTGTTCCGCTGGCCGCTGTGCCGCTGGTCCTGCCCGCTCTGATGATGCTGGTCGTGCTGGGTGGTCTAAGGCGGCGGCCTGGGGCGGTCGTTGAGGAGCGGCCGCGTGCGTCCGGCGTGTTCTGGTGACGTCCTCACATGCCGTGCAGGGCCCGCTTGATGATGTTGGGCGTGAACTCCGGCCGCTTCGCCTCGGTGACCAGCGTGTTGAACACGTGCCAGTGGCGTTCGATCTCCGCCCGGTCGCTCGGGTAGACGGCGCCGTCCAGCCGTTCCAGGTAGAGCAGGTCCGGCAGGCCCCAGTCCAGGAACCGCACCAGCGTCAGCGGTCCGCTCGTCGCCGCCGCCAGGCCGCCGGTCTCGAACCCCACCACCTGCAACGTGATGTTGGGCCGCTGGCACTCCTTCAGCAGGAACTCCAGCTGCTCCACCATGACGGCACGCTCGCCCACCCGGCGGTGCAGCACCGCCTCGTCCACCACCGCCCACAGGTTCGTCGGGCGCGGGCGGCGGCGCAGGATCTGCCGGCGCCGCATCCGGACCTCGACGCGGCGGTCCAGCTCCCGCTCGGAGATCCGCGGGTGCCGGGCGCGGACGATGCACCGCGCGTAGCCGGGCGTCTGGAGCAGCGTCGGCACCATCTGCGCGTCGAACGTCCGCACCAGCTGCGCCGACTGCTCGGCGCCCAGGTACCGGTGCGTCCACGGCGGCAGCACGTCGTGGAACCCGGCCCACCAGCCCGGCACGTCCGTCCTGGCGGCCAGGGCGAGCAGGCGGGCGCGCTCGGTCTCGTCGTCCAGGCCGTACAGGAGCAGCAGCGCCAGCAGCAGTTCGCCGTCGACGCCGGAGCCGCCCCGCTCCAGCCGGCCGATCTTGGACGACGAGGCGCCCACGGCCTTGCCCGCGTCGGCCCTGGTGTAGCCCGCCGCGTCGCGCAGCTCGCGCAACCTGCGGCCCAGCAGGGTGCGCGGGACGAGCGGGCCGGTCGGAGTACCCATGGAAGCGTCACCGATCGGAGTCGTGGCTGAGAGCAAGACCGCACCTCATCCGGGACGTCGAACTCACGGCCGTTACAACATCACCCTAGACGAGT
>NZ_BCRO01000023.1 GCF_001552635.1 Actinomadura hibisca NBRC 15177
TCTACAGCCGACCGCCCAGCTCAGCCCCGCGCCCCTCGCCTGACCAGCGACCCCGGCCCCGCGCGGGTTTCTGCACCCGACCAACAACCCCTATCCCGCGCGGGGTTGGTGCAGATACCCAGCGACCCCAGCCCGTGCGGGTTTTCCGCACCAGAGCACCCACCTCAGCCCCGAGCCCCGCACCCAACCAATAACCCCAGCCCGCGCGGGTTTGTGCACTGGCCCAACCACCCCAGCTCACACGGGGTTTCTCCACGTGCCCAACAAGCCCAGCCCGTTATGCGCGGCATAGCGCGACCTGAGGTGAGAACCACGCCTGCCGGTGTCGCGCCCGGCTCGCTGCGCGAGCCGGGCGCGACACCGGCAGGCGGTAGGTGGGCGGCAGATGGTAGGCGGTGGCGAGTGATAGGCGGCGGGCGGCGGCAGTGGGCAGCACCAGCAGGCAGCAAGTCGTCCCTAAATCCAGCCCATCTCCTGCGCCGTCCGCACCACCGCCACCCGGTTCGACTCCCCCAGCTTCGCCATCGCCGACGACAAGTAGTTCCGCACCGTGCCCTCCGACAGATGCAGCAACGACGCAATGCGCGCCGTCTCCGTCCCCGCCCCCAGCAGCCGCAGAATCTCCCGTTCCCGCTCAGTCAGCGGGTTGTCCCCTGCCGCCATAGCGCTGGCCGCCAGCTCAGCGTCCAAATACCTACCGCCCGCGTGCACTTT
Organism: Actinomadura hibisca NBRC 15177; assembly: GCF_001552635.1. Taxonomy (GTDB): domain Bacteria; phylum Actinomycetota; class Actinomycetes; order Streptosporangiales; family Streptosporangiaceae; genus Spirillospora; species Spirillospora hibisca. The sequence goes on from NZ_BCRO01000023.1 coordinate 715, forward strand.
CCGAATCGCCGCCGCCAGCTCCTCCGTCGGCGCGTCCTTCGCGATGAACCCCCGCACCCCCGCCGCCATCGCACGACGCAGATAGCCCGGCCGCCCCAAGCTCGTCAGCATGCACACCGCGCAGCGCGCCCCCGCCTCGTTCAGCCGCTCAGCCACGGTCAGCCCATCAGCGCCCGGCATATCGATATCCAGCACAGCCACGTCCGGATCATGCTCGGCCACCGCCGCCGCCACCTCGTCGCCCCGGCCGACTTCGACGACCACCTCCAGATCCGGCTCCAGGCCAAGCAGCGCCGCCACCGCGCCACGGATCAGGTGCTCGTCATCGGCCAGCAAGATACGGATCACGTCGTGACCCCACTCGCCCCGCTCGCCTTGCTCGTCCCATCCGGATCGACGGTCTCGGCAGCCCCTGCGGTCCCAGCGGCCTCGGCAGCCCCAGCTACATCACCACGCGGCATCGGAACCACCGCACGCAGCAGGAACCCATCCCGCCCCTGCGGACCAGCCGCGAAGGTGCCCCCCACCACCTCGATCCGCTCGCTCAGCCCCGCCAACCCCGACCCAGGCCCGTCCGCCGCCGCCGACGCCGCCAGCCCCAACCCGTCCGCCTCCACCGACGCCACCCGCGCCCCGTCATTGCTCATCTCCAGCACCACGGACCCACCGTAGAGCGACAGCGTGATCTCGCAGCGCCGGGCCTCGCTGTGCTTGATGATGTTGGTCGCGCCCTCGCGGATCACCCACGCCAGCACCGCCCGCACGTCGGCGGGCAGGTCCGCCGGCGGCACCGTCGCCTCGCAGCGCACCCCCGCCGCCTCCAGCACCGCCCGCACCCCCGCCAGCTCCGCGTCCAGCTCCACCGCCCGGTACCCCCGCACCGCCGCCCGCACCTCGCGCAGCGAGTCGCGGGCCGCGCGCCGTACGTCGGCCATCTCCGCCTTCGCCCGCTCCGGGTCGGCGTCCGCCATCCGGATCGCCAGCTCGCTCTTCACCGCGATCAGCGACAGGCTGTGCCCCAGCAGGTCGTGCAGGTCCCGCGAGAACCGCATCCGCTCCTCGGTCACCGCGACGCGTGCCAGCGCCTCGCGCGCCGAGTGGGCCTGCTGGTGCAGCTCCCACATCCGCCGCTGGTAGCGGTTGACGAACACCACCGCCCCGGCGACGGCCGTCAGCACGACGATGAGCAGCACCCCCAGGTACCAGCGGAACGGCCTGTCCCCGTCGTACAGGTACCGCGCGGCCAAGGTCGCGAGGACGCCGGTGACGACACCGGTGCCCACGCTCAGCACCACCAGCCCGCGCCGCGTCATCGGCGACAGCGCCACCGCCGACGCCATCCCGATCGGCACCGCCGCCCAGACCGGATGCACGAACATCATCAGCGCGGCCGGCACGGTCGCCGCGCCCGCGAGCGCCAGCTCGCGGCGGGACGCCCCGCCGCCCAGCCCCGCCCGTACCAGCCGCACGTAGAACCAGAAGGCCAGCAGCGCCGCGCCGACCGCCGCCGGGACCGTCCACACCGCGTTGTTCTTGCCGTCGAAGTGCTCCACGATGGTGATGACCATCGCGGGCAGCAATATCCCAGCCCCCGCGAACACGAAGGAACGATCGGTGATCCGCTGGTAGTTCTCCAGCCGTCGGCTGTCGAGTTCTTCCAGCCCGGCGGTGGTGGCGACGTCCATGGGCAACAGGTCCCTCCTTCCGGTCAGCGTAGCGATCAGCCGCGCCGGGGCTCCCAGCGGAACCAGCGCCTGGCCAGCATGCGGCCGGCCACGAGCCACACCGCCAGCACCAGGAACGAGCGGGCGACCGTGCCCCACCCCTCGAAGAACCCGACACCAGGGTGCGCGCCGTGCGAGAAGTAGTCCTGCCCGAAGTACGCCGTACGGGTGATCTCCACGACGGGGCTGAGCGGCAACCAGCGCGTCGCCTCCTGCACGGCCGGGGGCAGCGCCTCCAGCGGGAACATCACGCCCGCCGCCGCCATGCACGCGAACAGGATCGGCAGCACGGTGAGCTGGGCCATGTCGGCGTTGGGCGTGACGCCCGAGACCGCGAACGCCAGCAGCGCGAACACCGCGCCGCCGCCCACCAGCCCGGCCAGCAACATCAGCGGGTCGGCCGGAAAGCGGCCGCCGAACGCCACGCCCAGCGCCACCAGCAGCGCGACCGCCTGCACCAGGTACATCCCGGCGGCGGTGACGGTGCTGCCCGCCAGGATCTGCGCGTCCGACAGGGCGGTGCCGCGCAGCCGCTTGAGGGTGAGGTCCTCGCGGCGGGCCGTGAACACGTTCACCAGGTTCATGAACACCGCGAAGATCAGGAAGAAGCCGAGATGGCCGGTGCCCTGGTAGAGAGCCAGGTTGACGCCGTCGTCCATCGTCTGGCCCCGCATCGGGACCAGCAGGCCGACGAACAACAACGGCAGCCCGGCGACGGTGAACAGCGCGGTCCGGTTGCGCCACAACAACGTCAGGTCGAGACGGGCGACGCGCAGCACCCCCGTGACGGCGGAGGGCGCACCCGCGACCTCGGCGGTCTCAGCAGGGGCAGTGGCAGTCCGCAAGCTCATCGGCCAACTCCTTCAGCAGTCCGCAGGAAAACGTCTTCGAGGGAAGCGCTGCGCGCCTGCAACCCCTCCAGCGCCAAACCGTGCTCGTCCGCCCACCGCAACAACGCGTACAAGCCCGCCTGAAGCCCGGTGTCCGGGACGGTGTAGGTCGCCACGGCCCGGCCGCCCTCCACCGCGATGTCGGCGACGTTCCCCGCCAGCGCGGGCAGCTCGGCAACCGGCACGCGGTCGGGCACCCGGAAGCTGATCCGGTCGCCGTGCCCCGCCAGCACCTCCGCGACCGTCCCCGTGACCTGGATGCGGCCCCGGTGCATGATGGCCAGCCGGTCCGCGAGGTGCTCGGCCTCCTCCAGGTAGTGCGTGGTCAGCAGCACGGTGGTGCCGTCCGCGACCAGGTCGCGCACCACCTTCCAGGTGGCGTGGCGCGCCTCGGGGTCCATGCCGGTGGTGGGCTCGTCCAGGAACAACACGGCGGGACGGCCCAGCAGCGCGAGCGCCAGGTCGAGCCGCCGCTTCTGGCCGCCCGACAGCTGCCGCGTGCGCACCCCCGCCTGCTCGGCCAGCCCGACCAGGTCGAGGACCTGCGCGGCCGGGCGCGGCGCGGGCGTGAAGCCGCGCCAGTGCGTCACGGTCTCGGCGACGGTGAGGTCACCGAAGAAGCCGCCCTCCTGCAACATGATCCCCATGCGCGGCCGGACGGCGGCGCGCTGCTGGTAAGGGTCGTGGCCCAGCACGCGGACGGTGCCCGAGTGGGCGCGGCGGTGGCCTTCGAGGGTCTCCAGCGTGGTGGTCTTGCCCGCGCCGTTGGTGCCGAGCAGGGCGTACAGCTCGCCCGCGCGGACCTCGAAGGAGATCCCGGCGACCGCCTCGTGGTCCCCGTAGCGCTGGCGCAGGTCCGTCACCTGGATATCGGGTGCGTCGATCATGGCTACAGCCTCGCCCGGCACGCCCCCGGGCCGGTAGAAGCGGCCGTCACCGCTTCCGGCGACGCCTGTCAGCCCCGCGACATGACAGACGTCATGCCGCGCCTCCCCGCGCCTCCCCCTGTGCCTCCCCATGTCTCCTCTTGCGTCTCCCCGTGTCTCCTCTTGCGTCTCCCCTTCTCTCCCCCACGCCTCCCGGAACCTCCCCAGGCACGTCCACCAAGGTCACGCCCAGTACCGCCTAGAGCGCATGGCGTGGCCCGTCTACGCCAGCGACGGGAGGCCCGGCGACGCCCCGCGGCCTAGCGTTGGGCCACCGTTCCCGCAGGACAGGGCGAGGAGGCCACACATGCCCGCACCGATCCCCAACAAGGTCAACGCCTGGCAGGAGCACTGGCGGTTCTGCCGGAACTGCTTCAGCCTCTTCTGGAACAACGAGCCCAACGGCAACAAGGGCTTCTGCGCCTCGCCGAACGCCCCCGCCAGCAAGGGCCACGTGGCCGCGGGCTGGGACTTCTACGTCGCCGCCGACACCACCAACCCGCCCGGCGGCGGCTGATCGTCTCGGGGTCGTCGCCGCGCGGGGCATCGGGCAGACTGGGCGCCATGCGCGTAGCCCTGTGCCAGATCGAGGTCGGCGACGACCCCAAGGAGAACCTGCGGCGGATCACCGACGCGATCGCCGAGGCCGCCGCGACGCCCGGCGGCGTCGATCTCGCGGTGCTCCCCGAGGCCGCGCAGCTCCGGTTCGGCAACGACCTGGCCGCCGTCGCCGAGCCGCTGGACGGCCCCTTCGTCACCGCGCTGCGCGACGCCGCCCGCGCGCACGGCACCGCCGTCGTCGCGGGCATGTTCGAGCCCGCCGACGAGGGCCGCGTCTTCAACACCGTCGTGGGCGTCGGCGCGGACGGCGAACTCGCCGGGTCCTACCGCAAGCTGCACCTCTACGACGCGTTCGGCGACCGGGAGTCGGCGATGGTCGCGCCCGGCGACCGCCCGGTCGTGCTCGACCTGGCCGGTACCCGGATCGGCATCGTGACCTGCTACGACGTCCGGTTCCCGGAGCTGGCGCGGGCGCTGGTGGACGGCGGCGCGCAGGTCCTGGTGATCCCGGCCGCCTGGGGCCAGGGCGTGTTCAAGGAGGAGCACTGGACGACCCTGGTCCGGGCCCGCGCGATCGAGAACACCACCTGGGTGGTGGCCGTGGACAAGGCCCCCGACCGCACCGCGCCGCCCAAGGGCCTGCCCGGCGGGGTCGGCCGCAGCCAGCTCATCGACCCGATGGGCGTGGTGCTGGCCGACCTCGGGCCGTTCCCCGGCGTCCGGGTGGTCGAGCTGGACCCCGACGCCGCCGCGCGGGTGCGCAAGGTGCTGCCGTCGCTGGAGCACCGCCGCCGCGACGTGCTCTGATCCCCAGGCCCGACGGGGCTCAGTCGGCCACCGATCAGTCGGCCACCGAGACGACGTGCCCGACCGAGGCGTCCTCGGCGAGCAGGTCCAGCAGCGCGGTGGCCAGGTCGGCGCGGGTGATGCGGAGGCCGCCGCGTACGTTGAGGTCGGTCGCGCGCCGGTAGGTCCCCTTGGCGGGCTTGTCGATGAGCTGCGGCGGCCGCACGATCGTCCAGTCCAGGCCGCCCGCGCGCACCCGCCGCTCGGCCTCGGTCATGTCGGCGAACGCGTGCTTCAGCAGCTTCTGCACGATCAGCGGCTTGACCACGTACCGGGTGAGCGGGCCGTCCCCGGCGTCGGTGGCGAGGCCGCTGGCGCTGACCATCAGCAACCGCCGCGTCCCGGCCGCCTCCATCGCCGCCATGATCGACCGCACGCTGTCGGCGCAGACGGTGGTGGGCCGGTTGCCCTCGCGGCTGCCCATCGCGGTGATGACGGCGTCGCGTCCCTTGACGGCGGGCTCGATCGCGGCGGGGTCCATGACGTCGGCCCGGACCACCTCGGCCAGTCCGCGCAGGTCGGCCGGGAGCCGGGCGGGGTCGCGCACCACGGCGGTGACGGTGTGCCCGGCCGCGAGCGCCTGCCGCAGGACGTGCAGTCCGGTGCCGCCCGTGGCGCCGAAGACGGTGAGTCGCATGAGTGCCTCCCGAGGGGGTGAGTAAATGTTCACTCACCCCTAGAATGCGGAGAGGCACCCGCACTGTCAAGGGAGACGGCGACCGCACCGATGACCGCACCCACGACCGGCAACGCCCGCGAACGCATCCTCGACGCGGCGGCCGAGACCATGCGCACCAGGGGCGTGGCGCACGCGACCACCAAGGAGATCGCCCGCGCCGCCGGCTGCTCCGAAGCCCTCCTCTACAAACACTTCCGCGACAAGGAGGAGCTGCTCAAGCACGTCATGCGCGAGCGGCTGCCCTCCTTCGAGGAGGGCATGGCCCCGGGCACCGGCACCGTGGCGGGCAACCTGACCACGATCGCGCATGGCGCGCTGCGCTTCTACCAGCGGTCGTTCCCCATGATGGCGTCGATGGTCGCGCAGCCCAGCCTGATGGAGGCGGCGCGCGACCGGATGAGCCGGTACGACGCCGGGCCGAAGCACCCGGTCCGCTTCCTCGCCGCCTACCTCAGCGGCGAGCGCGAGCTGGGCCGGATCGGGGCCGCCGCCGATCCGGAGGCGCTGGCGGCGCTGCTGATGGGGGCCTGCTTCCAGCAGGGCTTCCTGCACTACTTCACGGCCGGTCCCGACGGGCCGGACGTGCCCGAGTCGGTGGCCGCCGACCTGGTGGACGCGCTGCTGCCCGCGCTGCACCTGCCGTCGACGGGCTAGACGGCGGGGCGGCGCACCCGCTGGACCAGCAGGAACACCACGCCGAGCACCAGCCACACCAGCCCGACGACCTTGGCCAGCGGACTCGCCAGCACGATGATCCAGATCGCCACGGCCGCGCCCAGCACCGGCACGGCCAGGTGCCGCGACCACGCCCGGCTGCCCTTGCGCCGCACGAAGTAGCCGACCACCGAGGCGTGCAGCATGGTGAAGGCCGCCAGCGCGCCGATGTCCACGATCGACACCAGCACGTCCAGGCCGTCGTCGCGGCGCGCCGCCCACACCGACACCACCAGGGTGAGCGCGGCGGTGGTGAGCAGCGCGGTGCGCGGCACGCGCGAGCGTTCGTCCACCTTCGACAACGCGCCGGGCAGGCCCCGGTCGCGCGCCATGCCGTACAGCAGGCGGGAGGCGGCGGCCACGGCCGTCATCGCCGAGAACGCCGGGCCGATCCCCTTGACGACCGCGAACGCCTTGGAGAGCCACGGCCCGATCGCCGCGTCCGTCATCGTGTAGAACGCGGTGCCCTGGTTGGCGGGCCGGGCGGCCAGCTCCTGCGGCGTCATCGGCATGAGCAGCCCGGCCAGGTAGGTCTGCACCACGAACAGCAGGCCCGCCAGCACCAGGCAGAACAGGATCGCGCGCCCGACCTGCCGGGAGTCGCCCGCGTTCTCCTCGGCGAACGAGGCGATCGCGTCGAAGCCCAGGTAGGACAGCACCGCCACCGACACCGCGCCCATCACCAGCGTGAGCGAGGAGCCGCCCGTGCCGAGGAACGGCGCGTCCCACGGCCGCGCCGGGCCCTCCACCGCCAGCGCGACGAGCGAGGCGACCACGAACACCACCAGCAGCACGACCTCCACCACGATCACCACGAAGCCGACGCGCGCGGCGATCCGCACCCCGGCCAGGTTGACCGCCGTGGTGATCGCGAACGCGACCACGGTGAACACCCACGCCGGGACCGACGGCACCACCGAGTGCAGCGCGATCCCGCAGAACAGGTAGGCCACCGACGGGATCAGCAGGTAGTCCAGCATCGCCAGCCAGCCCGCCAGGAACCCGGCGGGACGGCCGAGCCCGGCGCTGGCGTAGGCGAACACCGACCCGGCGTGCGGGATCTCCCGCGACATCGCGGCGTAGGAGTAGGCGGTGAAGCCCATCGCGATGGTGGCAATGACGTAGACGGCCGCGACCGCGCCGACGCTCTTGGCGTCCAGCACGCCGTACACGCCGACCGGGGCCAGCGGCCCGATGAACAACAACCCGTAGACGATGAGGTCGCGCAGCGAGAGGCTGCGGCTCAACTCCCCGGTGCGTCCGTCGCCCCCGGACGGCCCGGCACCCGGCCGCCCGCCGCCCCCGGACGGCCCGCCGTCCGCTCCTCGCCCGGTGTTCCCGCTCCGCATGGCGTCCCCCAAGACCTGTCCGCGAGCACCTGACCCGCCCGCGGCGGAGCGGGCGGCGTCAAATAAGATCGTTACATACGGTGGCGCGACCGATACCGCACGGGTCCGATCATGGGCCGGTGAACGCCGTCCCCCGCGCGCCCGCGTTTCAGAACAGCGACGTTTGCCGTGGTAAGGACGTCATTTACCGGGAGTGGACATGTCCATTCTCCGGACCCGCCGATTCCCGCGCCATGACGGGCGTGCGCTTTAATGTCGGGGTTCCCTCACGGAAGGTTGACCATGGTTTCTGAGCTGTTCGACGCGGCGGCGTGGAAGGAAGTCGAGGGCTTCGACTTCACCGACATCACCTACCACCGGGCCATCGAGCACGGCACGGTGCGCATCGCCTTCAACCGGCCCGAGGTCCGCAACGCCTTCCGCCCCCACACCGTGGACGAGCTCTACCGCGCCCTCGACCACGCCCGCCTCACCGGCGACGTCGGCTGCGTCATCCTCACCGGCAACGGCCCCTCCCCCCGCGACGGCGGCTGGGCCTTCTGCTCCGGCGGCGACCAGCGCATCCGCGGCAAGGACGGCTACAAGTACGCCGAGGGCGAGACGGCCGAGACCATCGACCCCGCCCGCGCCGGACGCCTGCACATCCTGGAGGTGCAGCGCCTGATCCGCTTCATGGGCAAGGTCGTCATCTGCGTGGTGCCCGGCTGGGCCGCCGGTGGCGGGCACAGCCTGCACGTGGTCGCCGACCTCACGCTCGCCAGCCGCGAGCACGCCCGCTTCAAGCAGACCGACGCCGACGTGGCCAGCTTCGACGGCGGTTTCGGCTCGGCGTACCTGGCCCGCCAGGTGGGCCAGAAGTTCGCCCGCGAGATCTTCTTCCTCGGCGACACCTACAGCGCCGACGACGCCCACCGCATGGGCATGGTCAACGCCGTCGTCCCGCACGCCGAGCTGGAGGCCACCGCACTGGAGTGGGCCCGCAAGATCAACGGCAAGAGCCCCACCGCCCAGCGCATGCTCAAGTTCGCCTTCAACATGATCGACGACGGGCTGGTCGGCCAGCAGGTGTTCGCCGGGGAGACCACCCGCCTGGCCTACGGCACCGACGAGGCCGCCGAAGGGCGCGACTCCTTCCTGGAGAAGCGCGACCCGGACTGGTCGCCCTACCCCTGGTACTAGCGGTAAGGGAAAAGGGCGAAGGAATGGAAACGGCCGAACTCTCCGGCCATTTCCCCTAAGCTTTCCGGCCATGGCCGCTCTGCCCGTTCCGTCGTTCGGTGACTACCTCCGGCATCTGCGCGCGCACTCCCCCGCGAGTGAGGCGAAAGGCGGCCGCCTCAGCCGTACCGAGGTGGCCGCGGGCGCGTTTCTGAGCGTCGGTTATGTCATCAAGCTCGAACAGGGCACGGCGGAGAATCCGTCGCCGGAGGCGGTGGAGCGGCTCGCCGAGACGCTGGGCGTCAGCGCGGTGCAGCGCCGGCACCTGCACGACCTGGCGCTCTACCGGCCGTCGCAGCAGGCCGCCGCCGACCGCGCGGCGGGCACGCCCATCACGCCGGTGATGGAGGAGGCCGCCGACAACCTCCTGCCGCAGTTGTGCGGGTACATCGACGACCTGTGGAACGTCCTGTACTGCAACGACGAGTACGCCCGGATGTTCCGGCACATCACCAAGGCGGGCAACGTCCTGCGCTGGTTCTTCGAGGTCCCGGAGTCCCGCTCGATCATGGTCGAGTGGGACTCCGAGGCCCGGCTGACCGTCGCCTGGTTCCGGGCCCTGATGGTCCGCCGGGCCGGTGACGCGCGGTTCGGCGAGCTGCTGGAGGAGCTGTCGCGCAATCCCGAGTTCACCCGGATGTGGCTGGACCGCGACATCTTCATGGGGCGGCACTCGCCCTACATGTTGCTGCGCGACCTGGACCAGGGCCGGGACGTGCGGCTGCTCGCCCAGGTCTACGCGTGGCCGGACCCGACGCAGGCCGTCCAGATGTTCCTCGGCATCAGGACCGAGAGGCGGCCCTGAGCCCAGGCGGCGGCCTCAGGTCAGCTCGCCCGCCAGGAAGCGCGCCAGCAGGTCGTTGACCTCCTTGGGGTGGGTGATCGGCGGCGAGTGCGCGGCCCCCTCCACGATCTGGACGTCGGTGGCTCCGGGCAGTCCCTCGCGCAGCGCCCGCATGCGCTCCGCCGGGATCGACCGGTCCTCCGAGCCCCGCACCAGGAGCGCGGGGCAGGTGATCTCCGCCAACTGGCCGGTGACGTCGTCCCGCTCCAGCAGGCAGGCCACCGGCGTGCCGAGGGGCAGGTGCGGGGCCGCCTGCCACTTACGCACCCAGTCCGCGGCGGCCGGGTGGTCGCCGATGAGCTGCGCGGCCAGGCCGGTGACGAGCTCCTCGACCGGGCCGTTGGCGGCGAGCGCGTCGAACAGCCCCTGGTAGGCGACCTTGTCGCCGGGGTCGCAGGGGTGCGACTCGGTGTCGAACAGGACCAGCCGGTCGATGCGCTCGGGGGCCAGGAGCGCCGCCCGCAACGAGATGAAGCCGCCCTGCGAGACGCCGCCGACGGTCGCGGTCGCGATGTCCAGCGCGTCCATCAGCCCCAGCAGGTCCCGGGCGGAGTCCCAGTAGGTGAACGGGACGCCGTCGTCGGGGGTGCCGCCGTGCCCGCGGGCGTCCCAGGTGACCACCCGGTGGCCGGGGGCGAGGCCGTCCGCCTGGCCCTGGAACATGGTGCCGTCCAGGAAGTAACCGTGGGCGAGGACAATTGCGGGACCGTCGCCGCCGCTGTCCGAATAGGACAGGTCGCGGCCGTTGGCGCGAAGGATGGCCAAAATTTCCTCCAGGTCGTGGTGGCCCTCAGTATGGTGTACCTTTTCGGCCCGATTCAAGCGCGGGGTGAGATTCTCAGACCAATTCCGTCAGGTCGCCGAAGCCGCCGCCGGGGCCTCCGGCGGAGCCATGCTGAACTCAGCGATCGGCCGCTTTGCCTTCGACCCCGCTGACCTGGAACGCCTTGCCCGTAGGGCTTACCGGCGGGTGCTACTGCTGGGGGTACCCCTGCCAGTAGCACTTGTCGCCCCATTCGGGCGAGTGCAGAATGGGCCTTCCGTTTGCGGGGACGGCTGACACGCCGAGTCTTCCCAGTCAAGCCGTCCGGTAGGGGTGAGCCGATGGCCGAAGGTCGAGTCCGGTCCGGAATTGACACGTTGAAAGCCAGTCCGGCCCGGGTCTATGACTATCTCCTCGGCGGCAAGGACAATTTCGAGGCGGACCGCGCGCTGGTCGACAGGCTCGCCGCCGTCCTCCCCGACGTCCGGCGGGCGGCCCGCGCCAACCGCGCCTTCGTGGGCCGCGCCGTCGCGGAGGCGGCTGCTGCCGGCGTCACCCAGTTCCTCGATCTCGGGGCCGGCCTGCCCGTCAAGGAGAACGTGCACGAGATCGCGCGGCGGCGGCGTCCGGCGGCCTCGGTGGTCTACGTCGACCACGACCCCATGGTGGTCAGCCACGCCCGCGCCCTGTTACAGGCCGACGAGGGCGTCACCGTGATCGAGGCGGATCTGCGGCGGCCCGGCGCGCTCCTGTCCGACACCGAACTGGCGCGGCGCATCGACTTCGACCGCCCGGTCGCCGTCCTGCTGGCGGCCTGCCTGCACTTCGTGCCCGACGAGGACGACCCCGCCGGGATCGTCGCCGCCTTCACCCGGGATCTGGCCCCCGGCAGCCGCCTGGTGATCTCGCACTGGAGCGGCGGGCCCGACCCCGTCGCCGACGCGGCGGCCCGCAACGCCTACCGGCGCGCGGCGACGGCGCCGCTCGTCGATCGCGACCCGGCGTGGATCCGGGCCCTGTTCGCCGGGTTCGACCTGCTCGGTCCCGGGCTGGCGGACGTGCTGGACTGGCGGGCCGTGCCGTCCGGCGGCGGTGCGGGGTCGTCGTTCCGGCTGCTCGCGGGTGTCGGCCGCCGTCCGGGCTAGACGGCCAGCCGAAAACTAGGCGCGGTCGCGTTCCCGTACGAAGTCGATGTCCTCCGGAGCGCGGCCGGGCCACGACAGCCGGGTCGGCGCGGGCGGCGTCTCGGCGATCAGGCGGCCGTGCGCGACGACATGGCTGGGCCGGGTCTGGCGGCGGACGGCGTCGAACGGCGACGACGCGGGCAGCACCACGAACGACGCGGGCCGCCCCGGCTCGATCCCGTACCGGTCGCCCAGCGACAACACGCGGGCGGCGCGCTCGGTCACCATCGCGTACGCCTCGGCGATCTCGGCGGCCCCGGTGAGCTGCGCGGCGGCGATCCCGGTCAGCGCGACCTGGAGGGGGAAGGCGGTGCCGAGCGGGAACCAGGGGTCCATGACATCGTCGTGGCCGAACGCCACGTTGACGCCCGCGCCGAGCATCTCCTTGACCTGGGTGAGGCCGCGCCGCTTGGGGTAGTCGTCGAAGCGGCCCTGGAGGCACAGGTTGGCGAGGGGGTTGCACACCAGGTTGATGCCGGAGCGGGCCAGGACGCGCTGGAGCTTGTAGGAGTAGGCGCCGTTGTAGGAGCCCATCGCGGTGGTGTGGGAGGCGGTGGCGCGGGAGCCGAGGCCGCCGCGCCGGGCGAGGGTCGCCAGGACCTCCACGAAGCGGGACTGCTCGTCGTCGATCTCGTCGCAGTGCGTGTCCAGCAGCAGGCCGTGCCGCTGGGCGACGTCGAAGGCGATCTCCAGCGAGCGCACGCCGTCCTCACGGGTGTCCTCGAAGTGCGGGATCGCGCCGATGACGTCCACACCGCGCCGGGCGGCCTCCTCCAGCAGCTCCGGGCCGTTCTCGAAGGAGACGATCCCTTCCTGCGGGAAGGCGACGAGCTGGAGGTCGATGACGTCGCGGACCTGCTCGCGGACCTCGATCATCGCGTCCAGCGCGACCAGCCCGGGGTCGGTGACGTCCACGTGGCTGCGCACGTGCAGCACGCCGTTGGCGGCGTACCAGCGCAGCACCTCCGACGCGCGGGAGACCACGTCGTCGCGGGTCAGGGTCGCCTTGCGCTCGCTCCAGACCGCGATGCCCTCCCACAACGAGCCGGAGGCGTTCCAGCGCGGCTCCCCGGCGGTGAGGGTGGTGTCCAGGTGGACGTGCGGCTCCACGAACGGCGGGCTGACCAGCGCGTCCGCGGCGTCGAGGAAGGTCTCCCCCTTCCCCTGCCCGGCGGGCAGCACGCGCCCGAAGCGCGCGCCGTCGATCTCGACGTCGTGGACGCCCTCGCGGCCGTACAGGCGGGCGTTACGCAGCAGCTTCACGAGGGGTCCCCTTCCGGCGCGACAGCAGCAGGTACAGGCCCCCGGCGACCACCGACCCGGCCAGCCAGGACAGGTCGACGCCGCCGAGGGCGGAGGCGGCGGGGCCCTTGAGGGCGGCGGGCACGCCGTACTGGAAACACCAGGTGGCGAACGCGCCCAGCAGGAACGACACGAGCGCGTCCCAGCGGAAGTCGCCGAGCCGCGAGCGGCCGGGCGGGTCGTAGAGCGCGGCGATGTCCACGTCCTGCCGCTTGACGACGTAGAAGTGCACGGCCATCACCGCCGCCCACGGCACCACCCAGGTGACCAGGCCCGCCAGCCAGGCGTCCAGGGTGTGCGCGAAGTCCTCCTGGAAGATCAGCAGGATCGTGAACACGGTGGCGAACGCGCCGACGGCGTAGGAGACCGCGCGCCGCGACACCTTCCAGTCCAGCGTCTGGGCGCAGAGCGAGCAGGAGTAGACGTTCAGGATGTTGGTGGCGATCGGGCCGTGCACCACCAGCAGCAGCACCGGGATGGCCAGCGCGCCGAAGGAGTCCACGATGAGCTTGCCGGGGTCGGTGGTCCGGCTGACGGTGGCCAGCGACGCGCCGAGCACACCGAGCCACACCACCGGCAGGAACTGGCCGAGCACGCTGGCGGCGTAGAGCCGGGCGCGCGGCACCGAGCGCGGCACGAACCGCGAGTAGTCCGAGGCGTAGGCGAACCAGGTGATGCCCCAGCCGACGCCGATCGCGGTCATGACGGTCGTCATCGCCGACAGCCGCTTCGAGCCGGTCAACCCCTCGCCCGCGAAGTCCCAGCGCACGCCGGTCTTGGTCCAGGCGACGACGGTCATGGCGGCGAGCACGACCAGCGTGATCGGAACGGTCCACTTCTCGAACGCGGCGATCGCGCCGAAGCCGGAGGCGGCGATCCACACCTGCAACCCCATGATCACCAGCACCACGACGATCTTCACGCCGGTGCCGCCGTCGACGCCGAGCTGGCCCAGCAGCGCCATCACCAGGTCCAGCACGATCCAGGTGTTCACCGCGCACCAGCCCGCCGACATGACCCCCTGGAGGGCGGCCGGGAGGTAGGCGCCGCGGCGGCCGAACGCCGAGCGGGCCAGCACCATCTGGGTGACGGCGGTGCGCTGCCCCATCAGGACGAACAGCCCGAACACCGACATGCCGATCAGGTTGCCGAGCACCAGCACCGTGATCGTGTCGGCCAGGCTCAGCCCGAGCTTGATGCCGAGCGCGCCGAGCACCCAGTTGATGGGGGCGATGTTGGCGCCCGACCAGATCCAGAACTGGCTGAGGGCGCCGGAGCGGCGGGCGCCGTCGGGCACCGGCTCCAGGGAGTGCGCGGCGTCGCCGCCGGCGGGCGCGGCCGTGGGTGAGGTTGACATCGATCATCACGATAGCGGCCGACGCGTCCGGCACTTCCCCCGAGGTCGGCTATTTGCGCAGGTCGGCGCGGGGCGACGCGCGAGATAGGCGAATGGGGCCACGTTCCCGAACACCCTCGGTAGCCTCGGGGGAGCAGACGGGGAAGGGGGCCGCGGGCGATGAGGGCACACACCCGGGCGGGGAGCGCCGCCGGGGACGCCGCCGGGGACAGCGCCGGGGACGCCGTTCCCCCGCCCGGCACCCCGGCCCTGGAGTTCGGCGGCGACCTGACGGCGGTGTGCGAGTTCGTGGCGGCGCAGGCCGCCCGGCACGGCGTGTTCGGCAACCGGGCGGCGCTGCTGGTGGTGGCGGCCGGGGAGGTCGCCGCGCACCTGATGGGGCACGGGATGACGCGCTACGGCGCGGCGGTGCTGGTGTGGCCGCAGCAGGCGGCGCTGGTGTGCCGGCTGCACACCGCCGCCGAGGCGGCGGTGCCCGCGCGGATCGCCGCGCGGCTGCGCGGCCAGGTGGAGATCGTGGTGCGGGGCGCGGACGTCACCCTGCGGGTGCCGGTCCCGGTCGTGCCCCGGGAAGCCGGGTCTTGACGACCTTGCCCATGGCGTTGCGCGGCAGCTCCCCCACCAGGTGCACCGTGCGCGGCCGCTTGTGCGCCGACAGCCGGGCCGCGACGAAGTCGGTCAGCTCCGGGCCGGTCGCGCCCTCGGCCACCACGTAGGCGGTGACCTGCTCGCCGAGGTCGGCGTGCGGGGTGCCGACGACGGCGGCCTCGCGGACGGCCGGGTGCGCCAGCAGCGCGTCCTCCACCTCGCCCGCGCCGATCCGGTAGCCGCCGCTCTTGATGAGGTCGGTGGAGGCGCGGCCGACGATGCGGTGCCAGCCGTCGGGGGCGACGGTGGCGATGTCGCCGGTGCGGAACCAGCCGTCGGCGGTGAAGGCGGCGGCGGTGGCCTCGGGGCGGCCCAGGTAGCCGGAGAACACCATCGGCGCGCGCACGTGCAGCTCGCCGGGCGTCTCGCCGTCGGCGGGGACCGCGCCGCCGTCCTCGGCGACCAGCCGTGTTTCCACGCCCGGCAGCGGCAGGCCGACCTGTCCGGGGCGCCGGTCGCCGTCGGCGCGGGCGCTGACGGTGATGAGGGTCTCGGTCATGCCGTACCGCTCGACGGGGCGGTGCCCGGTCAGCGCGGCCAGCCGCTCGAACACCGGGACGGGCAGCGGCGCGCTGCCCGACACCAGCAGCCGCGTGCCGCGCAGCGCCTCGGCGGCGGCGGGGTCGGCGGCGATCCGCGACCAGACGGTGGGCACGCCGAAGTAGAGCGACCCGCCCGCCGCCGCGTACAGCTCGGGCTTGGGGCGGCCGGTGTGGACCAGCGGCGAGCCGACGCGCAGCGGGCCGAGCACGCCGAGGACCAGGCCGTGCACGTGGAACAGCGGCAGGCCGTGCACCAGCACGTCGCCGGGCGTCCAGGCCCACGCCTCGGCGAGCGCGTCGAGCCCGGCGGCGATGGCGGCGCGGGTGACCGGCACGCCCTTGGGCGCGCCGGTGGTGCCGCTGGTGTAGAGGATCAGCGCGGCGGCGTCGCCGGAGGGCGAGGCGGCGGTGGGCGTGTTTCCGCTGGTCAGGTCATCCACCGGCACGACGGGCGGTTCGCCGTCGGCCGCCTCGTACGCGCCGCGCGCGGCCAGCAGCAGGGCCGCGCCGGAGTCGCCGAGGATGTGGCCGCGCTCGTCAGGGCCGGAGTCGGGCGGCAGCGGGACGACCGGCACCCCGGCCAGCAGGCCGCCGACCACCGCGACGACCGTTTCGAGGGTCGCGGTGGCGTGCACCGCGACGGCGGGCGCGCCCGCGATCTCGGCGGCGACCGCGCCCGCCCGCGCCATCAGGTCGGCGCGCGACAGGGCGCGCCCGGCGACGCGCAGGGCGTCCCCCCGGTCGTCGGCCGTGGTGCCGAGCAGATCCATCACGCGTTCCCCTCCTGGTCGTCCAGCCACGCCAGCACGGCGTCGGTGTGCTCGCCGAGCAGCGGCGGGGCGGTGTGCTCGCGCGGGGGCTCGCCGTCGAAGCGCAGCGGCGGGCCGGGCAGCTCGATCCGGCCGAGCTGGGGGTGGTCCACCTCCACGACGAGCCCCTGCGAGCGGGTCTGCGCCCATTCGTACACCTCGTCGATGCGGCGGATCGACCCGGCGGGCACCCCGGCGGCGTCGAGCCGGGCCAGCCACTCGGCGCGGGTGCCGTCCGCCAGGGCCCGCTCGACGTCGGCGGTCAGCTCCGCCCGCCGCCGCGCCCGGTCGGGGATGGTGGCGTAGCGGGGGTCGTCGGGGTCCAGGCCGACCAGCGGCGCGAACCTCCGCCACAAACTCTGGTTGGCCACGCCGATCTGGATCTGCCCGTCGGCGCAGCGGAAGGTGCCGTAGGGCGCGATCGAGGGGTGGTCGTTGCCGACCGACTCCGGGACGTCCTTGGCGACGGTCCAGCGGGTGCCCTGGAACATGTGCGCGCCCACCACCGAGGCCAGCAGCGAGGTCCGCACCACGCGGCCCCGGCCGGTGCGGGTGCGCTCGTAGAGGGCGGCCAGCACCCCGGCGACGCCGTTCTGGGCGGCCAGGATGTCGGCGATGGACAACCCCACCTTGCTGGGCGTGCCGGGCGGCCCGGTGACGCTCATGATCCCGGCCTCGCCCTGCACGATCGCGTCGTAGCCGGGCCGCCCGCCCTCGGGCCCGTCGTGCCCGAACCCGGTGATCGACAACACCACCAGGCGCGGGTTGATCTCGTGCAGCCGCTCCACGCCGAGGCCGAGCCGGTCCATCACGCCGGTGCGGAAGTTCTCCACCAGCACGTCGGCGCGCTCCACCAGCCGGGCCAGCACCGCGCGGCCGTGCTCGGTCTTCAGGTCCAGCTCCACCGACTCCTTGCCGCGGTTGACCGACAGGTAGTAGGTGGAGACCTGCTCGGGCCCGGCGAACGGCGGGCCCCAGCCGCGCGTCTCGTCGCCGGTCCCCGGCCGTTCGATCTTGATGACGCGGGCGCCGAGGTCGGCCAGCGCCATCGTCGCGTGCGGGCCGGCCACCACCCGGCTGAGGTCGACCACCAGGACGTCGTCGAGCGGACCGGGCAAGGACATGCTCCTTAGCGGGCAGCGCCCGGCAAAGGCCGGGACCGGGAGGCGTTTCCTCCTGGAAGTATGCCTTCGGTGGCTTACCTGACGCTGACCCACCCGGCCCTCGCCGATCATGTGCGGGGCCTGCCGCCGTCCTGCGGGCCGGTGCGGGTGGTGGCGGTCGACGGGCCGAGCGCGGCGGGCAAGTCCACGTTCGCGCCCCGCCTGGCCGCCGCGCTGGGGGACGCGCCGCTGGTGCGCTCCGACGACTTCCGCGTGCCGTGGGACGCCGACCCGCTCACCTGGTGGGAGCCGCTGCGCGCCGCCGTGCTGGACCCGCTGGCCGCCGGGCGTCCGGGCCGGCTGCGCCGCTACGACTGGCGGGCCGACGCCTACGGCCCGCCCGAGGAGATCCCCATGGCCCCGGCGCCGGCCCCGGTGCTGGTCCTGGAGGGCGTCGGCGCGGCCTGGCGCGGGTCGCCGGCCGCCTACCGGATCTGGGTCGACGCGCCGCGCGCCGTGCGCCGCGCCCGCGCGCTGGCCCGCGACGGCGCGGACTGGGCCGGGGCCTGGGACGGATGGGCCGACCGCGAGGCCCGCCACTTCGCCGCCGACCGGACCGCCGAGCGGGCCGATCTCGTCGTGGACGGCACCACCGCCGAAGCCGACGGGTTCCGCGCGAGAATCCCCCACGCGGACGAGGCGGGCAGGCTACTGTGAGTGCGCACCCGATTCCGCCCTGCCCCTGCGGGTCGCTGGCAGCGGAGGTCTCCGCAGGTGTTCCCCTATAGCCGAGCCCATCGCAGGACGATGAGCGCGGACGTCGTGGCGGGCGCGTTGCGGTCCAGCGCGCGGGCGGCCGGGGTCACGGGCACCGGGCTGATCCTGCTCAACGGCGACGCCCCGCACGCCATCGGCGGCAGCGACGTGGACGCCGCGCGCCTGGAGCGCGCGCAGATCGCCCTGGGATCGGGTCCCGCCTTCCGCTGCATGGTCGGCGGCAAGCCGGTCGCGGTGTGCGACCTGCCCACCGGGTACCCCGACGGCCACCCCGAACTGGCCCCCTACACCGGGCCGGTGCACGCGGTGTTGTCGGTGCCGATCCGCGTCCGCGGCCTGGTCTCGGGCTCGCTGGACCTGTACGACCACCGGCCGCATCCCTGGTCGCGCCGCCAGATCGGCACCGCGCGCGGGCTCGCCGACGTCATGGCCGACATGCTCTTCCTGCTGGCGGCCCAGCGCGCCCCGGTGTCGGCCTCCCTTCCCGGGGTAACCCCCTGACGCTCGCGTTCCGGAAGCCCCCGACGACTCTCCGCCACGGCGATCAGGAAGGCCCCCATCATGCACATCGACCCGGAGGCGCTGGACGCCAGCCTCCGCGCGCTACGCCACGCGCCGCGCGAACCCGACCTGGAGCGCGCCCTCGGCACGGTCGTGCAGGCCGTTCAACGGATCTTCGGGTGCGACGGCGCGGGACTGATGTTCACCGACCCCTCCGGCGCGCTGCGCTACGTCACCGCCACCGACGAGCTGGGCCGCGGCCTGGAGGTCGTGCAGGCCGAGCTGGGCGAGGGGCCCTGCGTGGAGGCCTACCTGCGGGCCCGGGTGGTGAGCTGCGACGACCTGACCGGGGACCGGCGCTGGCCGGTGCTGGCGCGCCGGCTGAACGGCGCGGCCCGGGTGCGCGGGGTGCTGGCCGCGCCGGTGCGGCTGGCCGGCACGCCCGTCGGCTGCCTCAACCTGTACGCGACCGAGCCGCGGCCGTGGGACGGCGCCGACCGCCGCTCCCCCGGCCGGCACGACGCCGACCGGCACGCCCTGGCGGCCTACGCCGAGCTGATCGAGCAGACCATCGCGGCGTCGCTGGCCGCCGAGCACACCGGGGCGCTGGCCCGCCAGCTCGAACACGCGCTGCACAGCCGGGTCATGATCGAGCGGGCGATCGGCTTCCTGATGGCCGACCGGGGCGTGGACGCCGGGGAGGCGTTCGAGCGCTTGCGCCGCGAGGCGCGCAGCGGCCGCCGCCGCGTCGCGCACGTCGCGGCCGAGCTGCTGGGCGAGCCGATCACCGACGCCTGATCGACGATCTTGGCCGCCTGACCGGCGAAGATCCCGGAATCGGCCCGCATCAGATGCCCTCCCGGCGGGTACCTTGCCACCAACATCATCTAGCTCGGCGGGCCTCGGGTCCCGGGCTTCTCGCAGGGTGGGCACAGTGCGCGGTAGCGATCGTCGGTACGCCGTCGGAGTCCTGCTGGCGGTCGGGTTGACCGCCACGGCCTGCACGGGCGACTCC
This sequence comes from Actinomadura hibisca NBRC 15177, assembly GCF_001552635.1. Classification (GTDB taxonomy): domain Bacteria; phylum Actinomycetota; class Actinomycetes; order Streptosporangiales; family Streptosporangiaceae; genus Spirillospora; species Spirillospora hibisca. The sequence continues at coordinate 20,467 of NZ_BCRO01000023.1, forward strand.
TCCAACAAGGCCGGTGGTGGTGACGCGCCCGCCCCGGTACCGCCCGCGCAGGTCGCGATCACACCGGCCCAGAACGCCACGAAGGTGCGGCCGGACAAGGGCGTCGTCGTGAAGGCGGCGGGCGGCACGCTCGACACCGTGCGCGTCACCGCCAAGGGCAAGGAGATCGTGGGCGCGTTCAACGCCCAGCGCACCGAGTGGCGGTCCAAGTGGACGCTCGCGCCGTCGACCGAGTACCAGGTGAACGCCACCGCCAAGAACCCCTCCGGCACCCCGGCGCAGGCGGCCAGCACCTTCAAGACGCTCAAGCCGGAGGAGACCGTCCAGGCGTCGCTGGACTGGATCCTGGAGGGCAACCAGGGCAGGAAGTACGGGGTCGGGACGCCGATCGTCCTCAACTTCGACCGCGAGGTGCGCAACAAGGAGCAGGTCGAGAAGGCGCTGGAGGTGAAGGCGGCCAAGCCCGTCGAGGGGGCCTGGCGCTGGGTCGACGACCAGCAGGTCGTCTACCGCACCAAGTCGTACTGGCCCGCCCACCAGAAGGTCACGCTCACCGCGCACCTGGCCGGGGTGCGGGCCGCCAAGGACGTGTACGGGACCAAGGACCTCACGCGCTCCTTCCAGATCGGCGCGTCCCGGATCTCCACCATCGACCTCAAGAAGCACAGGATGACGGTGAAGGTGGACGGCCGCCAGGTGCGCAAGGTCCCGGTCAGCGGCGGCAACGGCAGCACGCGGGAGTTCACCACCACCAGCGGCGTGCACCTGGCGATGGAGAAGGACAACCCCACCCGGATGATCTCGCCGGGCCGCAAGAAGGGCGACCCTGGCTACTACGACCTGCTGATCAACTACGCGGTGCGGTTCTCCAACAGCGGCGAGTACCTGCACCAGACCAGCGGCGAGGAGTACTGCCTCGGCAAGGACAACTGCAGCCACGGCTGCGTGCGGCAGCCCGCCTCCGACGCCCGCTGGTTCTACCGGACGGTGCAGCCCGGCGACGTCATCGTGGTGAAGGGCACCCGCCGCGACGTGGAATGGAACAACGGCTGGTCGTTCTGGGAGATGCCCTGGAACAAGTGGAAGCAGGACAGCTCGGCGGTGTAGTCGTGTAGTCCTCAAGCCGACGTTCATGGCGCGTTCCAAAAACCGGGAGGCAACTCTCAGGGACGCCCCAAGGAACGTCCAGCCCCGGAGCGCACGCTCGTGGTGACGACCGGTGCCGAGCCGGTCACCCACCGGGGGATCTCATGGGGAGAGTCCACGACAGCGAGCAGACCGGGGAGTTCCACCCGATCGGGCCCGACGGCCCAGGACGACGGCCGCCGCCGCGGCAACGCGGCCTGATCCTGCTGGCGGCGCTGGGCGCGGTGCTGCTGGTGGCCGTTCCGGCCGCCGTCACGTTCGTCGACTGGGGCGCGCCCGCCCGCAACGCCGCGCCGGGTTCGGCGCGCAGCGGGCCCGTCGTCGGCGGCGGGGGCGCCACGGCCGCCTGGCCCTCGTGGGGCATGACCCACACCCAGAACACGGTGCCGCCCGACGGCGACGCCGCTCCGCAGCGCGCGGCGCTGGCCGGGCAGCCCATCGCGCAGAACCAGGCCGTCATGGGGTGGGGCGCGTCCAACCCCGAGCCCTCCCCCGGCCGCTTCGACTTCCGGTCGCTGGACCAGCGCGTCCAGCTGATCCGCGACACCAAGGGCACGCCGGTCATCACGTTGTGCTGCGCGCCCGACTGGATGAAGGGCGGCACGGCCGGGCAGACCGACTGGACGTCCATCGAGACCGCGCCGACCGCCGCCCACTACGACGACTTCGCGGCGCTGGCGGGCCGGGTCGCCGCCCGCTATCCGGACGTGCGGCACTTCCTGGTCTGGAACGAGTTCAAGGGGTTCTGGAACCAGCGCGCCAACGCCTGGGACCACGTCGCCTACACCAGCCTCTACAACAAGGTGTACGCGGCGGTGAAGAAGGCCAACCCGAAGGCCCGCGTCGGCGGTCCCTACCTGCCGATGGACAGCAACCCGCCTGGTCAGGGGCCGCCCAGCGAGCTGACGGGGACGTGGGGCAGCGTCGATCCGCGCGTGCTCGCCTCCATGCGGTACTGGCTGAAGAACAAGGCGGGCGCGGACTTCCTGGTCGTGGACGGCGCGTCGCTGCCCGGCGAGCCCGGCGACCCGGGCGCGCCCGACGCCGCCGTGAACCCGGTGACGGCCCTGGCGAAGTTCTCGGCGGTCACCAAATGGTTGCGCGCCCAGAGCGGCGACGACCTGCCGGTGTGGTGGGCCGAGTGGTACATCCAGCCCAAGGGCGTCACCTGGTCCGACGAGCGGCTCGGCGCGATGCAGACCGCCGTGATGATCGAGTTCGTGCGGGGCGGGGCCTCGGCGGCGTTCTACTGGAGCCCGCAGACCACGACCACCCGCGACTGCGTCGGCTGCCTGTGGTCGGGGACGGCGGCGGGCAACCGCGGCACCCCGACGCTGGCGATGTTGCAGAACTTCACCCGCTGGTTCCCGCCCGGCACGCCGCTGGCGGCGGTGACCTCCTCGAACCCGGCGGTGCACGTGCTGGCGCAGCCTCGGCAGATGGTCGCGGTCAACACCGGCGGCAAGCCCGCCAGGTCGACCATCAACGGGCGCGCCCTCGACCTCGGCCCCTACGAGATCCGCTGGGTTCCCTGGTGAGGGCCGTCCCCCATCACGCCGGGTTCGAGGAGGTTTCAGGTGTCGGTCTCGGCGGCGGCCCGGCCGCCTGACAGGCGCGGGTAGCCGGGGCCGCGGTCGAAGAAGGGGGCGGGGCCGCGTTCGGTGCGCAGGCGTTCGCGTAGTGCCTCGGTGGCCGCTTCGTCCACCTCGGGCAGGTCGTTCACCTCGGACGCGCCGCCCGCGCCGCCCGCGCCGGACGCGTCAGGTACGCCGTTCGGGCCGTTCGACGTGTTCGCCAGCACCACGCCGTAGTCGTCGCGGGCGCCGCGTGCGGTCACCTTGCCGTCGCGCACGTCGGCCGCCACCCGCGCCGGGTCGCGGTCGAACGGGTCGCCCCAGCCCCCTCCCCCGGTGGTGCGGATGCGGATGACCTGGCCCGCGCGCACCGGGTGGCCGTCCACCAGGCCGTCCATCTCCGCGCCGTCGATGTCCACGCGGAACGGGCGTCCGGCGCGGCCGCCGTTCACGCCCCAGCACGACAGGATCGACCGGTCGGCGATCGACATGTAGCGGGCGTCGCGCAACATGCGGACGTGCTTGTCGTAGCCGAGGCCGCCCCGGTGCTCCCCCGGGCCGCCCGAGTCGGCGGCGAGGCCCAGCCGCTCCACGATCAGCGGCCAGCGCGCCTCGGCGAACTCGGCGGGGATGTTGCGGGAGTCGGGCACCACGTGGACGGTGTCCTCGCCGTCGGCGTGGTAGCGGCCGCCGGAGCCGCCGCCCAGCACCTCGCGCATCAGGTAGGGGCCGCGGTCGTCCTCGCCGTACACGCCGGTGTAGCAGATGGTCTCCTGGTCGGCGGGCATCCGGCCGCCGGTGGCCTTGGCCAGTACCCCGGCGAGCACGCCGAGCAGGCGCAGGATGACGAACGTGCGCGCGTTGGTCGGGGCGGGGAACACCGGCGTGAGCAGGGTGCCCTTCGCGGGGAACCGCATCCCGATCAGCGGCACCACGCCCTCGTTGACGTCCAGCTCGGCGGCGCGTTCGGGGGTGTCGGCGAGGTTGCGCAGGATCGGGGCGAGCCACTTCTTCAGGAAGACGCCGTCGGCGTAGTCGCCCGCGTGGTTGATGGGTCCCCTGGCCTGCGGCGAGGTGCCGGTGAAGTCGATGAGCAGCGGCGGGTCGGCGGCCTTGTCCACCGTGAGCGTGATGCGCTGGGCGTGCAGGCGGGGCGGGTCCACGCCGTCGTGCTCGGCGTAGTCCTCCCACACGAACGTCCCGTCGGGGATCTTGGCGAGCAGCTCGCGGCGGAAGGTGCGGGTGGTGTTGTCGATGATCGCGTCGAAGCACGCCTCGACGGCGGCGCGGCCGTAGCGGTCGAACAGGCCGCCGAGCCGCCGCGCGCCCATCAGGCAGGCCGCGCACTCGGCGTCCAGGTCCCCGGCGAGCGAGTCGGGCATCCGGGAGTTGCGGGTCATGATGCGCAGCGCGGCCCGGTTGGGCACGCCCTGGTCCCAGAGCTTGATGGGCGGCACCATCAGGCCCTCCTCGAAGGCGCTGCGCGCGTGGCTCGGCATGGAGCCGGGCACGGTGCCGCCGATGTCGTCGTGGTGGCCGAACGCCTGCACGAACGCGACCACCTCGCCGTCGCAGAACACCGGGACGGTGACGCACAGGTCGGGCAGGTGGCCGATGCCGCCCTCGGACAGGTAGACGTCGTTGTGGAAGAACACGTCGCCCGGCCGCATGGTGTCGAGCGGGAAGTCGCGGACGACCGGCTGCACCAGCGCCGAGTAGGAGCGGCCGGTCAGCTTGCGCATCCGCCGGTCGTGGACGCCCGCGCGGAAGTCGTGCGCGTCGCGGATCATCGGGGAGCGGGCGGTGCGCGCGATGGCGGTCTCCACCTCGCGCTCCACCGAGGCGAGCGTGCCCTCGACGATCTCCACCAGGACGGGGTCCGCGCCGTTCATGACCGTTCCTCCTTGGCCGCCGTCACCACCAGGTTGCCGTGGCCGTCCACGCGGGCCCGGAAGCCCGGGTGCAGCGGCAACGTCGAGCCGTACTCCTCGATCACGGCGGGGCCTTCCAGCACGTCGCCGGGGGCGAGCTTCTCGCGGCGGTAGATCGGCGTCTCGGTCCAGTCGTCGAAGTAGACGTCGCGCGAGCCGGTGCGGGCGCGCGACGGGTCGCCGTCCCCGGGCGGGCGTTCACGCGGGGCCGGGCGGGTGATGGGGCCGACGCCGGTGACGCGCAGGTTGACCCACTCGACGGGGTGACGGCCGGGATCGTCGCGGTGGCAGTAGCCGTAGAGGGCCTCGTGCGCGTCGTGGAAGCGCCGCACGGTCTCGGCGCGGAAGTCCGGGCCGTCCGGCACCGGGACCCGCACCTCGAACGCCTGCCCGTGGTAGCGCAGGTCGGCGCTGCGCTCGAAGCGGCGCGACCCGGCGGGGAAGCCCTCGCGGTCGAGCGCGTCGGCGGCCTGCGCGGTCAGCTCGGCGAAGACCGCGTCCATGGCGGCGGGGGCGTCGTCGCCGTCGCGCACGATGCGGGTGCGCACGTGGTCGTCGCGCACGTCCACCGTCAGCAGGCCGAACGCCGACAGGTTGCCGGGATTGTCGGGGACGATGGCGGCGGGCAGGTCGAGCACGTCCAGCAGGCGGCAGGCCAGCAGCGGCCCGGACCCGCCGAACGCGACCAGCGGCAGGTCGCGCACGTCCAGGCCCCGCCCGACGGTGACCTGGCGGATTGCGTTGGCCTGGTTCCACGCGGAGATCTCCAGCACCCCGGCGGCGGCGCGCTCGGCCGCCATGCCCAGCCTGCGCGCCAGGCCCTCCACGCCGAGGTGCGCGGCCAGCACGTCCAGGGGCACCCGGCCGCCCAGCAGGTAGGGCGGGATGCGGCCGAGGACCGCGTGCGCGTCGGTGACGGTGACCTCGACGCCGTCGCGGCCGTAGCAGATCGGCCCCGGGTCGGCCCCGGCGCTGCGCGGCCCCACCTTCGGCGTGCCTTCCGGTGACAACCAGGCGACCGAGCCGCCGCCCGCGCCGACCGTCACGATGTCGATCATCGGGACGCGCACCGGGTGCCGCCCGACCGCGCCCTCGGTGGTCGGCGCGGGCGCGCCGTCCCGCACCACCGCCACGTCGGTGGAGGTGCCGCCGCCGTCCAGCGTGACGACCGAGCGGTGGCCCGCGCACCCGGCCACGAACGCCGCGCCCAGCGCCCCGGCGGCCGGGCCCGACAGCACGGTGGTGATCGGCCGGCGCGCCGCCTCCCTCGCCGACACGACGCCGCCGTTGCTCTTCATCACCAGCAGCGGCGCGCCCGTCCCGGCCGACGCGGCGGCGACGCGCGCCAGGTAGCGGCCCACGGCGGGCTTGACGGCCGCGTCCACCAGCGTGGTGACCGCCCGCTCGTACTCGCGGTACTCGCGCAGCACCTCGCACGACAACGACACCGCCGCGCCGGGGTGCTCGCGCCGCAACACCTCGCGCATCGCCAGCTCGTGCGCCGGGTCGGCGTAGGAGTGCAGGAAGCACACCCCGATGGCGTCGATCCCGCGCTCGCGGAACCAGCGGGCCGCCGCCACCGCCCCGGCCTCGTCGAAGGGCCGCAGCTCCGCGCCGGTGTGGTCGAGCCGCCCGCCGACCGTGCGCACCCGGCGCACCGGCACGAGGCGGGGCGGTTTCCCCCAGAAGTAGCTGTTGCCGTAGCCGTCGGGCACGCTCTGCCGGGCGATCTCCAGCAGGTCCCCGAACCCCTCGGTGGTGATCAGGCCCAGGTCGCCGACGCGGTCCTCCAGCAGCCGGTTGGTGGCCACGGTGGTGCCGTGCGCGAGCATGGCGACGCCGGGCTCCCCGGCCCCGTCCGCCAGACGGGCGAGGGTCTCCTCCAGGACGGCCGCGAACGCGCGGGCCGGGTCGTGGGGGGTGGAGGGCACCTTGGAGGTGGTGATCTCGCCGGTGTCCTCGTCCAGCGCCACCACGTCGGTGAAGGTCCCGCCGGTGTCGATGCCGATCCGCAACCGCCGCGCCATGCCCTCCGGTCTACCCGCGCCCGGCCGCCGTGGGAACCCCCGCGTCCCGGCAACGGGCCGGTTCGTGCTCGGGCGGCCCCGCGCGGCGGCTACGCTGAGCGGCGTCCGACAACCCTGACGACCTGCTGGAGCCCGGCAATGGCGCTTGAACGGCCCGAGATCGACTTCCCCGAGGGACAGCCCCCCGCCTACCTCGACATCACCGACATCACGGTGGGCGACGGCGCGGAGGCCACCAAGGGCTCCACCGTCTCGATGCACTACGTGGGCGTGTCCTTCTCCACCGGCGAGGAGTTCGACGCCTCCTGGAACCGCGGCCAGACCTTCGACTTCCGCATCGGCGAGGGCCGCGTGATCAAGGGCTGGGACATGGGGATCCCCGGCATGAGGGTCGGCGGCCGGCGCAAGCTGGTCATCCCGGCGCACCTCGCCTACGGCGACCGCAGCCCGAGCCCGCGCATCAAGGCGGGCGAGACGCTGATCTTCGTGGTGGACCTCGTCGACGTGAAGTAGACCCAGCGTGAGGTAGACCCCCCGCGCGCCCTCGCGGCGCGCGTGAACGGCGGGCAATCGGGAGGGAAAGTCTTCTCCCGGTCGCCCGCCGCCGCCGTTTTGGGACCGGCGGTGTTCGGTATCGAACCCCACATGATCGAGGCGCGCGGGCTCACCAAGCGGTACGGGGACAAGACGGCCGTCGACCACGCCGACTTCACCGTCCGCCCCGGCCGGGTCACCGGGTTCCTCGGCCCCAACGGGGCGGGCAAGTCCACCACGATGCGCATGATCCTCGGCCTGGACCGGCCCACCGGCGGGCACGTCACCGTCAACGGCCGGGACTACCGCCGCCTGCGCGCGCCGCTGCGCGAGGTCGGGGCGCTGCTGGACGCCAAGGCCGTGCACGGCGGTCGCAGCGCCTACCACCACCTGCTGTGCCTGGCCCAGAGCAACGGCATCCCCGCCGCGCGCGTGGACGAGGTCATCGGCCTGGTCGGGTTGCAGAGCGTGGCCGGCAAGCCGTTCCGGGGCTTCTCGCTGGGCATGGGCCAGCGGCTGGGCATCGCCGCGGCGCTGCTGGGCGACCCCGGCACCCTGATGTTCGACGAGCCGGTCAACGGGCTGGACCCCGAGGGCATCCTGTGGATCCGCAACCTGATGCGGCGGCTGGCCGACGAGGGCCGCACGGTCTTCGTCTCCAGCCACCTGATGAGCGAGATGGCGCTGACCGCCGACCACCTGGTGGTGATCGGCCGGGGCCGCATCCTCGCCGAGACCGGGGTGCGCGAGTTCATCGACGCCAACGCCACCAGCCACGTGCGGGTGCGCTCGCCGCGGCTCGACCGCCTCGCGCCGCTGCTGGCCGAGCGGGGCTGGCGGGTGGAGGCCGGGGACGGGGACGGGCTGCGCGTGTTCGGCGCCGGGCCCGCGCCGATCGGCGACCTGGCCGCCGCGAACGGGCTGGCGCTGCACGAGCTGGCGCTGGTCCAGCCGTCGCTGGAGGAGGCGTTCATGCAGCTCACCGGCGACACCGTCGAGTACCACGCGGGCGTTCCGGGCGCGGCGGCACCCGCCGTCCCGCCCGGCGGACAACCCGCCGTCCCGCCCGGGGGCCCGCCGGGCGGCGCGCCCGGCCCGGCCGTCCCGCCCAGCCAGCCGCCCAACCCCGAAGGACGCCCATGAGCCACGCGAGCCCGCCGACCACCGCCTCCGACGCGCCCCGGCACGGCACCTTCGGCCAGACGCTGACCGCGGAGTGGACCAAGATCCGCACGGTGCGGTCCACCTTCTGGACCCTGCTGGCCGGGGCCGTGGTGGTGATCGGCTTCTCGGCGCTCTGGGCGCTGCTGTTCACCGCCTCCTACGACCAGCTCTCCCCAGCCGACCGGGCAAGCCTCGGGCCGACCACGCCGATGCAGATCGCCTTCTACTTCGGCATGGTGATCTTCGGGGTGCTGGGCGTGCTGGTCATCACCGGCGAGTACGCCACCGGGATGATCCGCACCGCGCTGACCGCCGTGCCCAACCGCGCCCGCTACCTGGCCGCCAAGGCGGTGGTGCTGGCGCTGGTGGTGCTGGTGGCGGGCATGGTGGTGTCGTTCGCGTCGTTCTTCGTCGGCCAGGCGATCCTGTCCACCAAGGACCTCGGCGGCTCGCTGGGCGACCCGGGGGTGTTGCGCGCGGTCGCCGGGGGCGGCGTCTTCCTGATGCTCATCGCGCTGATGGCGCTGGGCGTCGGGGTGATCCTGCGGCACACCGCCGGGTCGGTGGTGGTGGTGTTCGTGCTGCTGTTCGTGCTCGGCATCGTGGGCGGGTTCCTGCCCGGCGAGTGGGGCGCGACGGTGGCCAAGTACCTGCCGTCCAACGCCGGGAGCGCCATCCTGGAGCCGCAGCCGGGCGACAGCGTGCTGCCGCCCTGGACGGGCCTGGCCGTGTTCGCCCTCTACACCGCCGTCGCGCTGGCCGCCGCGCTGGTGCTGTTCCAGGAGAGGGACGCCTGACGCCGAGGCGGGATCAGTGAGGGAAGCCGGTGGCCGCCGGGCCGAAGAGGTCGGCGGCGTGCTTCTCGTACAACTCCCGGTTGCGTTCGGCCAGGTGGTCGAAGGAGTGCGGCACCGACGAGCCGGGCGTGAGCGCCGCCATCGCCGCGTCCGGGTCGAGCCGCGCGGCGGCCCAGCCCTCGTGGGTGGCGGCCCGCGCGACGACCTCGGCGACCGGCGACACGATCATCGAGTTGCCGAAGTAGAGCGTGCCGCCGGGGTCGGCGCCGACCGCGTTGGCCCCGACGACGTAGACGTGGTTGTCGTAGGCGCGGGCCCGGCACGTCAGCTCCCAGATGTCGGCCGACCGCAGCAGCGCCGAGGGGCGGCAGACGATCTGCGCGCCGCGCACGGCCTGGATGCGCCACAACTCGGGGAAGTCGCCGTCGAAGCAGATCGCCATGCCGATGCGGCCGAGCGCGGTCTCCACGACGCACACCTCGCCGCCGGGGGTGGTCCAGCCGCCCTCACGGGCGTCCTCGCCCCGGAACGGGTGGGTCTTGCGGTAGACGCCCAGCACGTCGCCGCGCGGTCCGACCAGCACCGCCGCGTTGTGGACCCGCCCGTCCGCGCCGCGCTCGTAGGTGCCGAAGCAGAGGTGGACGCCCAGGTCGCGGGCGGTCTCCTGGAGCGGTTCGGTGACGGGTCCGGGGATGGCCGAGACGAGGTTCCACAGCTCGGCCGCCGGGACGCCGGGGGTGAAGCCGGTGGTGCACGACTCGGGCAGCACGATCAGCTCCGCGCCCGCGCCTTCGGCGCAGCGCCGCGTCCACCGTTCGGCCGCGTCGAGGTTGGCGCGCACCGACGCGGCGGTGAGCGGTCCGGGGGCGGGCGCGAACTGCACGGCCGCCGCGACGAAGGCCCTCACCGCCGCCTCCCCAGCGCGTAGCCGAGCACGACGCCCGCGAGCGCCGTCGCCGCACCCGCCGCGAACGCGCTGAGAGGCGCGCGTTGGGCGGGAAACGGCGGCATGTGCGGAGGCGCTATGCGCCCTTTCGGAGGCAGCACGTCGGCGGCGAGCCGGAGCCCGGGGCCGGGCGCGGGCACGGATTCAGGCACGGGGGCGCGCCCGGTCAGTTCCCGCTCGACGGCGGCGAAGAACTCCCCCGCCGTCTTCTTCGCCACCCCGGCGAGCAGCCGCTGCCCGACGCCGCCGACCATGCCGCCCACCACCGCTTCGGCCGTGTAGTCCACGCGCGTGCCGTCGCCCTCCTCGGTGAGCTCGACCCGGACGACGGCGTCCACCGAGCCCGGCACGCCCTGCCCGCGCGCCCGCAGCGTGAACGCCTGGGGCGGGTCGAGGTCGCTCAGGTCGACCGTTCCGCTGTAGGTGCCCTTGATGGACGCGACGCCCGCCGACACGAGCACGGCGTAGGAGTCGGGGCCCGTCGCGTTCATGGACCGGCAGCCCGGGATCGTCCGGGCGAGCACGCCCGGGTCCTGCAACGCGTCCCAGACCCGGGGACGGGACGCGGCCACCTCGGCACTGCCGGTCACCTTCATGAACCGACCCTAAGCCGCCGCAAGCGCCGATCGAAGGGCAACTCCTGCCGAGCGGGCGCGCCGGATTGGGGAGTTGTGCCCGCCATGGTCTACACATGATCAGGCATGTGGGGGAAAGTCTCCCTCGGGGGTTCCGAACCCGGATGCCCCGCGACGCGTCAACCGTTGCGACACGATCGACTCATGAGACGGGGGAAGCACACCGATGCGAGGGAAGATGCCGGTGATCGCCACGGTGGCGGCCGGGCTGGTCGGCGTGACCGCGGGCGCGTGGCCCTCCGTGCGGGACGCGCCCGCCGCCGAGACCGGGCCCTCGATGCGGACGCAGCTCAGCGCCGTGCTGGGCGACAAGCAGTGGGCCACCCCGAAGCCCGGTAGCTGGACGCCCGACAAGCCGGAGGCCAGCGGCCTGCCGCCGATCGTGCGGTCCGTCAACACCCAGGAGAAGGTGGTCTTCCTGACCATCGACGACGGCTACGAGTACGACGCCGAGTTCGTCAACCTGGTGCGCCGCGAGAAGGTGCCGATCCTGACCTTCCTGACCACGCAGTACGTGCGGGGCCAGGGGCAGTACTTCCTGGCGATGCGGAACGCCGGGTCGCAGATGGAGAACCACACCGTCAGCCACAAGAACATGGCGATCCAGGCCCCCGAGACGCAGCGCCGCGAGATCTGCGACGCGCAGGAGACCATCACCAAGCAGTACGGCCGCCGCCCGCAGATCTTCCGCCCGCCCTTCGGCAGCTACAACGAGACCACCCGCAAGATGGCCAAGGAGTGCGGCATCAAGTCGATCATGTTGTGGTCGGCGGAGTTCTACAACGGCACCTCCGGTCCCGGCGTCGGCTTCAACGGCTTCGCGCGCGGCGACGGCGCGGGCAAGGGCTTCAAGCCGGGCGACATCATCCTGATGCACTACCGCAAGGGCTTGGCGCAGCAGTTCCAGACGATCCTGGGCTGGATCCGCGAGCAGGGCTTCCGTCCTGCGGCGGTGGAGAACTACCTGCCCACGTCGCTGGGCGGCAACGCGCCCGGCTGAGTCCGGCGGAGGCGGAACAGGGCGTCGGGGGACAGGGGCATCGCGGTGATCGCGATGCCCTCGGCGTCCTCCACGGCGGCGGCGATCACCGCGGACACCGGGATCACCCCCGCCTCGCCCGCGCCCTTGATGCCGAGCGGGTTCAGCGGCGACGGCGTCTCCAGGTGGTCGGTCTCGACGCGGGGGACCTCGGTCGCGTAGGGCATCAGGAAGTCCATGAACGAGGCGTTGAGGAGTTGACCGGACTCGTCGTAGGCCATGCGCTCGTACAGCGCGCCGCCGATGCCCTGCGCCACTCCCCCATGGATCTGGCCCTCCACGACCAGCGGGTTGATGAGACGGCCGCAGTCGTGCACGACCGCGTAGCGCAGCACGCGGATCTCGGCGGTGTCCGGGTCGGTCTCCACGATCGCGGCGTGCATCCCGGCGGCGAACGTCGAGCGCACCGGCGAATAGTAGTCGCGGCCCTCCAGCCCGGGTTCCTCGCCGTGCGGCACCGGCGGTTCGGTGTCGGGGCCGCCGACCGCGAACTGGGTCGCGAGCGCGGTCTGCTCGTCGAAGGCGTAGCGCAGCGGGTTGGACAACACCGAGACCGTGCGCAGCGGGATGCCCGAGGACCGGTCGCCGCGCACGTGCACGACGCCGTCGGTGATGTCCAGGTCGGACGGGTCGGCCTCCAGCGCCTCCCCCGCGATGCGCAGCGCCTTCGCGCGCACGCGACGGCACGCCAGCGCGATCGCGTTGCCGCTCATCACCGCCGCGCGCGACGCGAACGTGCCCACCGCGTAGCCGAAGCGCCGGGTGTCGCCGGTGACGACGTGCACGTCCTCGACCGGGACGCCCAGTTCGGCGGCGGCGATCTGCGCGAAGACCGTCTGGTGGCCCTGGCCCTGCGAGGTCAGGCCGGTCGCGACGTGCACCCGGCCGGAAGAGTCGATCTCCACGTGGCCGCCCTCGTACGGGCCGACGCCGGTGCCCTCCACGTAGCAGGCGAGGCCGATCCCGATCCGGCGGCCCTCGGCGGCAGCCGCCTCCTTCAGGGCGGGGAACCCGTCCCAGCCGATGAGGTCGGTCACCTTGGCCAGCAGCGCCGGGTAGTCGCCCGAGTCGTAGATGAGGGGGCGGCCGTCCTGGAAGGTCAGGCCCTGGTCGTAGGGGAACTCGTCGGGGCCGATGAGGTTGGCGGCGCGGACCCCGGCGCGGTCGCGGCCCAGGTGGGCGGCGATCCGGTCCATGGTGCGCTCCATGCAGAACACGCCCTGCGGGCGGCCCGCGCCCCGGTAGGGGGTGACGATCAGGGTGGTGGTGTAGAGGCTGACCACCTCGGCCCGGTACACGCCGATCTTGTAGGGGCCCAGGAGCTGCGTGGAGGTGACGATCGGGATGATGACGCCGTAGGGGGTGTAGGCGCCGTGGTCGTGCAGGATGCGCACGTCCAGCGCCAGCACGCGGCCCGCGCCGTCGAAGCCGACCCGCACGTGCTGCACCTGGGCGCGCTCGTGGGCGGCGGCCACGAAGTGCTCGCGCCGGTCCTCGGTCCACTTGACCTCGCGTCCCAGCAGCCGCGCCGCCCAGGGGACGAGGACCTCCTCGGGCCACGGGTGCACGATCTTCACGCCGAAACCGCCGCCGACGTCGGGCGCGACCACCTCGACCTTGCCCTGCGGCAGGCCGAGCTTGACGGCGATGGCGGCGCGCACGCTGGTGGCCGTCTGGGTGGAGGAGTGCACGCGCAACGATCCGTCGTCGGCGTCCCAGCGGGCGTGGACGCCGCGTCCCTCCAGCGGCGTGGCCGCGCTGCGCTCGATGTCGAGCCGGAACTCCAGCACGTGCGGCGCGGCGGCGAGGGCCGCCTCCACGTCGCCGGTCTCCTGCCGCAGGACCGCGCCGACGTTGCCGGGCACGTCGTCGTGCACCAGGTGCTCGGCGCGCTCGGCGGCCTCGACGCCGACGACGGGCGGCAGCGTCTCGTACTCGACGCGGACGCGCTCGGCGGCGTCCTCGGCCAGGTAGCGGTCGCGGGCGACCACCATCACGACCGGCTCGCCCACGTGCCGGACGGTGTCGCGGGCCAGCGCGTACCCGGTGCGGCCGTGGGTGAGGGCCGGGTGCGGGATCAGCAGCGGCAGCGGCTCGGCGACGCGGCCGGGCAGGTCCTCCCAGGTGTAGACGGCGACCAGGCCCTCGACGTCCAGCGCGCCGGTCACGTCGATGTCGATGATGCGGGCGTGCGCGTGCGGGGAGCGGACGAACGCGGCGGCGAGCGCGTCGCGGCCCAGGTCGTCCAGGTAGCGGCCTTGGCCGGTCAGCAGCCGGGGGTCCTCGCGCCGCGCGATGCCCTCGCCGAAGATCCGGGTGCTCACCGGGCCTCCTCGGCGATCAGGGCGGCGGCGCGGTGCACGGCTTTCACGATGTTCTGGTAGCCGGTGCAGCGGCACAGATTGCCCGAGATGCCCTCGATCACCTCTTCTTCGGTGGGGTGCGGGGTGTCGCGCAGCAGCGCCGTCACCGTGCAGAGGAAGCCCGGGGTGCAGAAGCCGCACTGGAGCGCGTGGCACTTCTGGAACGCCCGCTGTACCGGCGACATCGTGCCGTCGGGCGCGGCCAGCCCCTCCACGGTGGTGACGGCGCGGCCGGTCACGGTCACCGCGAACGTCAGGCACGACCGCACCGGCTCACCGTCCAGCAGGACGGTGCAGCAGCCGCACACGCCGTGCTCGCAGCCGACGTGGGTGCCGGTCAGGCCGAGGTCGTGGCGCAGGAAGTCCGACAGCAGCCGCCGGGCGGGCGCGTCGGCGACGTGGAGGGTGCCGTTGACGGTCAGCTCGATGCGGTGGGCCTGCTCGGTCACGGGGCCTCCCGGGCGAGGGCGTCGGCGGTGGCTTTGGCGAGGGCGCGTTGGGCCAGCACGCCCGCCAGGTGGCGGCGGTAGTCGGCGCTCGCGTGGATGTCGGACTCGGGGTCGATCCGTTCGCGGACGTGCTCGGCGAGCCGTCCGGACGCGGCGGCCTCGGTCAGGTCCAGCACCAGCGGCACTTCGGCGACGCCCAGGAACGCGGCGCGCACGGCCTCGGCCTGCCCGTCGCCGTCCACGGTGACGGTGGCGGCGACCCCGGCCAGCGCGAAGTCGCCGTGCCGCCGGGCGATCTCGGCGAAGGCGGTGCCGGTGCGCGGCGGCGCGGCCGGGAAGAAGGCCGCGACCGCCAGCTCGTCGTCGGCCAGCGCGGTCTCCAGCGGCCCGACGAACAGGTCGCGGGCGGCGACGACGCGCCGCCCGCGCACCGAGACGGCCTCCACGTGGCCGCCCAGCAGCGCCAGCACGGCGGGCAGCTCGGCGGCCGGGTCGGCGTGCGCGAGGCTGCCGACGACGGTGCCCCGGTTGCGGATCACCGGGTGCGCGACGTGCCGCAGCGCGCGGCGCAGCAGCGGCTGGACGCGGGCGGCGGTGGCCGAGCGCTCCACCCGCGCGTGCCGGGCGAGCGCGCCGACCCGCACGCCCGCCCCGTCGGCCTCCAGGGTGTCCAGCTCCGCGACGTGGTTGACGTCGATCAGCTCGGCGGGGGCGGCCAGCCGCATGTTCAGCAGCGGGACGAGGCTCTGGCCGCCCGCCAGGACCTTCCCCCCGTCGGCGTCGGCGAGCGCCGTCACGGCCTCGTCGAGGGTGCGGGGCGCGCGGTAGCCGAAGGGGGGAGGTTTCATGGAGCGTCAGTCACCGCCGGTGGTGGGCGGGCGGACCGGGCCGCCGATCTCGCGCTCGCCGGGCGCGATCACGCCGCCGCCGCTGCCCTCGGGACCTCGCCGCGTCCGGCTGGCGGCGTTCAGCGCGTGGTAGCCGAGCAGCACCGCGATCGTGCCGAGCGCGATGCCCTGGAGCGGGAAGTCGCCCGTGATGTCCAGCGTGACGTTGCCGATCGCCAGGATGATCGCGGCGGCGACCGGCACCAGGTTGACCGGATCGCCGAAGTCGATCCGGTTCTCCACCCAGATCTTCGCGCCGAGCAGGCCGATCATCCCGTACAGCACGACGGTGATGCCGCCGAGCACGCCGCCGGGGGTGGCGGCCACCAGCGCGCCGAACTTGGGGCACAACCCGAACGCCACCGCGACGATCGCCGCCACGTAGTAGGCGGCTGTGGAGTAGACACGGGTCGCGGCCATGACGCCGATGTTCTCGGCGTAGGTGGTGGTGGGCGAGCCGCCGACGCCGGTGGCCAGCACGGTGCCGACGCCGTCGGCGGCGATGGCGCGGCCGAGCACCGGGTCCAGGTCCTTGCCGGTCATCGCGGCCACGGCCTTGACGTGCCCGGTGTTCTCGGCGATCAGCGCGATCACCGGCGGCAGCGCCAGCAGGATCGCCGAGGTCTTGAAGTCGGGCGCGTGCAGGTCGGGGAAGCCGAACCAGGCGGCCTCCTTCACCGCCGACAGGTTCACGCGGTCGTGCGGGAACGCCGTCGCGACGCAGTAGGGGCCCTCGGCGGCGCACGGCTGGCCGGTCGCGCCCAGGAGGTTCTGGCCGGGCAGCACCGAGGTGATCTTCCCTGCGGTGGTGTCGAGCAGCCACGACAGCGCGAAGCCGAACACCAGCGCCAGCAGGATCGAGATCCGCGACCAGAAGCCGCGCAGCAGCACCGAGGCGAGCACGGCGAACACCAGCGTGGCGAGCGCCGTCCACTGGTCCTGCGGCCAGTACACCGTGGCCACCACCGGCGCGAGGTTGAAGCCGATCAGCATCACCACCGCGCCGGTCACCACCGGCGGGAACAGCCGGTGGATCACCTCGCCGCCCAGCACGTGGATCGCCACCCCGACCGCGACCAGCACCAGCCCGGCCACCAGGATCGCGCCGGTGACGGTGGCGCTGTCGCCCCCGGCCGCGCGGATCGCCGCGACCGCGCCGACGAACGAGGCGCTGGAGCCGAGGTAGCTCGGCACCTGGCCGCCCACGATCAGCAGGAACAGGATCGTGGCGACCCCAGACATCATGATCGACAGGTTGGGGTCCAGCCCCATCACGACCGGGAACACGAACGTGGCGCCGAACATCGCCACCACGTGCTGGGCCCCGATCCCGGCGGTGCGGGGCCAGCTGAGCCGTTCGTCGGGTCCGACGACCTCACCGGGCGGCGGGGTCCTCCCGTCGCCGTGCAGCTTCCAACCGATGGCCATCGGCGCTCTCCTCAAGACGTTCAGCTCATGCGGGCAAGGTAGATCTACCCTGGTGAGCGGGCATCGGCGACATCTGCCAAAGCCCGGGGCGCCGTTTGGGAGCCGGAAGTGGCCCAGATCACACGTTCTGCGTCAGTTCTGCGTCAGATCCCCCGCATCCGCAACACGTGCAGGGCGAGGGTCAGGTTGAGGCGCAGGTGCGCGTCCTCGGTGAACGGACCGAGCATCCGCTCCAGCTTCCCGATGCGGTACCTCAGAGTGTTGTAGTGGAAGTGGAGCCGCCGGGCGGTTTCGGCCACGTTGAGATTCGTCTCCAGCAGCACGTGCAGCGTCCGCCGCAGGTCGGCCAGCTCCGGCTCGTCGTCGGCGGCCAGCTCGCCCAGCGTCTCGCGCACGAACGCGTGCAGCTCGGCCGGGTCCGACACCAGGCTCAGCAGCCGGTAGACGCCGAGCTGGTCGAAGTGCGCGCGGGCCCCGTCGCCGTGCAGCTGGCGGCCCACCCGCACCGCCTTGACGGCCTGCTCGTACGCCTCCGGCAGCGCGGCGGTCGAGGCGACGGTGCGGCTCACGCCGGTGGAGAAGGTGCGGCGCACGCCGTGGTGCTCGGCGAACATCGCGGCGGCCTCCTTGACCATCGTCTGGAGCGGCCCGGCGTCCAGGGCGGCCGCGTCGTCGCCGGTCGCCCCGATCACCGCGACGACCTCGTGCGCGAAGCTCGCCACCGCCGCGTTGCGGTCGTGGCGGCGCACCGCGGCCGTCCACGCGGCGGCCAGCCGCTCCTGGGCCGAGCGCTCCTCGGCCCCGCGCGCCCGGCCGTCGCCGTCGCCGCGCGGGCGGCCGTCCAGCTCGGCGACCACCACCATCGCGGGCCGGTCCAGGTCCCAGCCGAACCCGGCGCAGTGCGCGACCACGCGGTCGTCGTCGCCGGCGCGCCCGGCCAGCACGTCGCGCAGGAAGTCGGCGCGGTACTTGCTCTCCACCGCCGCCACGGCCTGCTGCTTGGTCACCACCAGCGCGGCCACGGTCGCGGCCCGCTCCAGGATGCCGAGGTCGGTCTCGTGCAGCGCGCCGCTCGGGCTGTAGGCGACGATGCGGCCGTGGTCGAAGCCCCCGGCCATCACCGGGACCACCAGGTGGTCGCCGCGCGCGGCGCGCCGGTCGGCGCGCTGGTGGGCGGCGTCCAGCTCGCGCACCGCGCGCAGCTGCTCGTCGGTGCCCGCGCCCGCGACCACGCGCTGCTCGCCGTCCACGACCAGGACCGCGACCTCCAGCAGCGCGGCGACCTCGTCCACCACCTCCTGGAGCCCGCCGCCGCACAGCACGATCTGCACCAGCGCCCGGTGCACCTCCTCGGTGCGGGCGAGCACGGCGGCCTGGCGGTTCAGGATGTCGGTGAGCACCTGGTTGAGGATGTCGTCGAAGCCGACGTCGTCGGGCAGCAGGATCAGCGGGAAGCCGAGCCGGTCGGCCTGCTCGATCATCTCCGGCGGCAGCGCCTCCAGGTAGCGGCCGGGCTTGATCGCCAGGGCCGCGAGGCCCCGCTCGTCCAGGTCGGCGACCAGCCGGTCCAGCGGTTGCGGGGTGCCGCGCAGCGGGTAGCCGGTGGTCAGCAGCAGCTCGTGCGGCTTGACCCAGGCCAGGATGTCGGGCACCTCCATGACGTTGAGGCGCTGCACGACGCGGCCGAGGCCCGAGCGCCCGGCGATGAGCCGCGCTCCGGCCAGGGTGGACACGCCGAGGACCTCGCCGACCGGCAGGCCGCGGGTCAGTGTTCCGGTGCTCGCGAGCCGCAGGGCCGGTGGGCCCGGGTCCGCGGCGGGGGTGTAGCTCATGCCAGGGGTCACCTCGCCTTTTGGTGCGTACATCGCCCGATACGGCGTGATCGCTACCGCTTCCTGATCAACCCTGACAACAAAGACGAACGATGACAACCAGTCTTGGCAGCTTTCTCCATACGTCGCCCGCCGGGGGCCGGTCTACGGTCCCCGGAGGAGGCCGCGCCGCCCGCCGGGAGCGGGGTGCGCGTCCTCCGGCGGCCGATCGGCACCGTCGCCGTCGCGCCGTCGCCACCGGCCCCGGGAGGATCTGTGACCACCCTCGTGCGCGACCCGGTCCCGCTGTCCGGCCGGTGCCCCCCGGCCGGGGCGGCGAGCCTCGCGCTGCGGTCCGCGCTGGAGGCCCCGCGCCGTCCCGCCCGCGTGCTGGCGGTGTTCCCCACCGCGGTCTACCTGGAGGTGCGCGGCCCGGCGCGGCGGCGCGCCGAGCCCCGCGTGCTGGCGGTGGTCGGCGCGGACGCGGTGCGGCTGCCGAACGCGATCGTGCTGGCGGCGACCGGCCGCGAGCGCCCGTTCCGCGCGGTGCGCGAGGGCGGCGAGGCGGTGGTGGGCGACGGCGTGGTGGAGGCCGAGGGGCTGCGCGTGCGGGTGCGCCGCTGGTGGGACCCCGCGCCCGCGCTCGGGGCCGTCCAGCCCGCCGCGCTGGTTCGGGGCACCCGCGCTCTGGAGGCCGCGCTCGACGGCGCGGCGGGCGGTCTGGCCGGGCATCCTGACCCGCCGATCCTGGCGGAGCGTTGCGCGGACGGAGACCTGGCGGGCGCGGTGGAGGCGGCGGAGCGCATCGTCGGCCTGGGGCCGGGCCTGACGCCCAGCGGCGACGACATCCTGGCCGGGCTGCTGGTGACGTTGCGGCTGTTCGGCGCGGCCGTCCCCGCCGGGGGCCGCGCGGTCTGGCTGGCGGACTGGCTGGGCGCGGCGGTGACCGCCGACGCCGAGACCCGCACCACGGCGCTGGCGGCGACGCTGCTGCACTGCGCGGCGGCGGGCGCGGCGGGCGCGGAGGTCGGCGCGGCGCTGCGCGCGGTGGCCGGGCAGGAGGCCCCGGGACCGGCCGCGCGGCGGCTGCTGGCGGCGGGCCACACCTCGGGCGCGGACCTGGCGTGGGGCGTGGTGGCGGGCTGCCGGGCGGTGTCGTCGCTGGCGGTCTCGGCGGCGGAGAAGGCCAGCGCATGAGGGCCACGGCATGAGCGGGTTTCCGGGGT